>NZ_MTAV01000205.1 GCF_002154695.1 Nostoc sp. T09 | reverse complement strand
GGATGCAGCTGGTGAATAAGGGGTAATACCCCTCGCTTATCCCGCAATACCGCCGTCACCCTCCGGGTACTCTGCGAGAACCCCTACGGGGAACGCCAGTTCGACGGGACAGAAACTGACACCGCCGACTGGACTCACCATAGAATGGTGCGGCTAATCGAACAAAGCCCACCTTCGTGGACTAAAGACATTCAGCCCACGAAGGTGGGCTTTGTAACGATAGCCCCAAGGCTTCCAGCCTGCGGGCGGTATGTCGGGTAAGCCAGAAAACTATTTGCATTAGGATATAAGGAGCCAGACCCACCATTCGCCAGCTGTATCCTTGAAGAAGTCGGGGATCTGCACCTATTTGCAGTCTTACAAATCAGAACGATAAATTAGCACAATTTGATAGTCTAATGCATGTCTTACTTGTTTTTCAGTAATCATGCTAGGTAGAGAACCTATAGCCGATGAGTTAAAACTAAATTGAGATGCTTTCAATATAGCTAAAGGCCATCCCAATTTCTTATAAGTATCATAAATATTATTTATATTATGTCTATAGTTAGGATTATAAAAGCTCCTAAGATGGAATTTATTTTTATAAAATTGACAACCTTCTTCCAGTAATATACGTTTTTGTATACTAAAGCCAAAATGATTATTGCTAAATTTTACCCACAGTTGATCAATTGTCCGCAGATCAGTTTGTGATAAATTATGAAGGTCATACATGTGGTAATAATATTGATTTTTACTCCCTACAGCTTCCTGAATTTTTTCACGAGTTTCTAAGTTAGCTTGCAGCCATTCTCCAGATGCTAATAAGTTACGTAAACTGCTATAATCTGCCCCTACTTCTGACTGTAAAGGAATATGTTGTAGTAAATTTTGTTTTTCATCTTCTGTAGCAGACTGAAACAGTAAATCGTAAGCTACCCACTGTAATAATCCCGTTTCTGTTAAAAAAATCTGGTTCAAAAGCTCTTGACCTTCTTTACCATATTTGAGAGCATCTGATAAAGCTGCAATTCTACTTTCCTGCGAATTGCTATCAAGACGATGCTTAACGCCTTCAATTCCGCCTAGCACTAACCCATCTATAGGAGGTGGTGCTTGTCCACCAAGTACAGCATCATATTCTCTGGGTTGCTTAGTATTATCTGGCATCGCTTTTGACCTGTGGCTAATACCAGTGTTCCCAAATTTAGGCTATTTTGCAGCTTGCTAATTTTTCTGCGATCGCAGACAGGGTTCTGCAACCTGTCCAAAAGTCACCTAATCCCCAACCCATAAATGCACCGCCACGGGGTAGGTGTCCGACGTTAGCACTCAAATCGAATTGCAAATCATTCCAATATCGCCAAGCACCTTGAGAAAACCATCCCACACCTTTACCAAAGCGACACCACGCTTCCCAGTCAGGATTTGATGTACCGCCAACGATTTGCCAGATATGCGTCTGTACACCAAAGCCAAAGCGTCCGTTACTATATTTTTGCCAGAGAGTTTCAATCGTGTTTAAGTCTTCACAAGGGAATTTTTCAATGTCTGATGGGTCTAAAAACCCTTGTGAATTGCGATCGCATACGCCCAGCATAATACTAGCAGTTTCTTGGTCTGCATCTTTCCACTTTCCGGAAGCGAGCAAATTCTGCAAATGACTGTAGTTTATACCAACCGCAGAGATTAATTGTACATCAGTGTGTAGATGGGATTTTACTTTTGCTAATGCTTGTTGTCCAAGCAGCGACGATACTGTAAATTGCAGCTTTTCAGATTCAGTATTTATAATCTGAAACACCAATTTTGTACCAGTTTCACCATACTTTAGGGCTTCTGTAACGGCGATAATTTGTTGTTCTACGGATGTGGCATTGATCAACCGTCGTTTAACACCTTCAATACCACCTAAAACCACACCATCTTTAGGCGGTGTTACTTGTCCACCAAGCACAGCATCATATTCTCTTGGTTGATTGAGATTTTCTGACATTGCTGTTTTTATTTGGAAAATGCTTGTAATCTATCAATACAGCCTTGCTTCACTGCCTCAATTAAAATATCTTTTGCACCCCGTCGTTTAAAGTAAAGTGCTGCATAATTACGTTGTATCTGCGTACCATTGAACAGGTAATGTCGAATTCGGTCTTTACCTTCATGGGTATTAACTAAACCCAGCGTATAGTCAACTAACTTGCAAGTGGCGCTAGTGCGGTCATTTTCTAGATTATCCATCAGTGTATCAACATCGGACACTCCGCCAGCACGGGCCATCGCAACAAAAGCATCATATCTGTCAATTTTATTGCTATATTCCTGAAGTATTTCTTGTACTAAAGGTTCTGGTCGAGAAGCTAGTAGTGAATAAGCTACTTGGCGTACTTTCCATAATTTATCTTCTAACGCCCAGATTACTAATTCCAAACCTGCTTCGCCATACTTGAGTGCTTCTTCTAGTGCAGCGATTTTTTGTTCAACTACCGAATTTGCCAAGCGTCTTTTAACACCTTCCAGCCCTCCTAAGACTACAGCACCAGGAGGCGCTTTTTCTTGACCGCCAAGCACAGCATCATAAACTCTTGGGCGATTGGTATTTTCTTTCATCAGGTTTTTACTGTTGAGCCTACTACTTAGTGTTCCCAATCGCTTACTTTATTTGATCTATGAGTCGTAGTGTGATCGCTGTAATCATCTAACTTAAGAAACACTCTTTTTAAGACTGATTTTACTCTGAATCAGGTAATCCCCAAACTTTAACAGTCGCGTCTTGACTACAACTAATAATTTTTTGACCATCTGGGCTAATGACTACACCGAAAACACAAGATGTATGCCCTTTAAGAGTTTTTTTAAATCCTGTATTTAAATCCCATACTTTGATAGTGCTGTCATAGCAACCACTGATAATTGTTTGCCCATCAGGGCTAAATACAACTGAGTAAGCACCAGATGAATCTGTGAGGCTACGTTGAAGTTCCCCTGTATTTAAATCCCAAATTTTGATAACCTGTTCCCAACTACAACTAACTATTCTCTGGCTATCTGGACTAATAGCTATACAAAAAACATTACATGGGTGTGCTTCTATAGTAAGTTTAAGCTCTCCTGTAGCTAAATCCCACAGTTTAATAGTTCCATCATGACTACTGCTAGCAATTGTCTGTTGGTCAGGACTAATAGCAACTGAACCAACAAAATCTGTATGTCCCTCTAAAGAATGCTTAATTTCTCTTGTATTAAATTCCCAAACTTTCGCCGTTTTATCCTGACCACCTGCACTAACAAGAGTTTGTCCATCGGAACTAATAGCTACAGATTTCACTTGCCCCACATGAGCATTTATAGTGTATTTAACATCTCCATTATTCAAATACCAAACTTCAATTAAACCGCGAAAAGTAACTATAATTGTCTGACAATCTGGGCTAATACATATAGATTCCATCCATAAGCCAGTCCTTTGGACTTTAAACTTTATCTCCCCTGTATCTAAATTCCAAACGTTAATTATATTATTCTCTCCACTAACAATTGTCTTTCCATCTGAGCTAATAGCAATAGCCCTAACAAGTATTGAATGCTCCTTAAAGGTAAAAAGACAGTCAAAAAATAGATAAGGATTATAATTTTGTAATGTTTGTTTTATTTTTGGTTCTGGTCTTTCTAGTAGTAGCTCATATGCTGTCTTCTTTACCTGCTCTGATTTATCCTGCAAAGCTTGAATCATTAAGTTTAAGCCTGCGTCCCCGTATTTAAGTGCGTCTTGGAGTGCAATAACTTTTTGCTCAATAGTTGCACTTGTCAACCTTCTGTTAACACCTTCTATTCCACCTAAAACTAAACCATCAACAGGTGGTGGTACTTGTCCGCCAAGTACAGCATCATATTCTCTAGGTTGATTCTGATTATCTGCCATTGCATTTTTACCACTCGACTATTAGTAGTATTCCCATCTTTTTTACGATTCTTTTTAACGAATCGCCAAGACGCAGAGGACGCAAAGAGAAGATTATTTGAGTTTGGCGATCGCACCCCTCTCAACTAACATTTTCCCCGTCAATAAATCCTTCACCGTCACTACTAATACCCGTTGTTGATTCACTTCAAATTGTGCCTGTATTCGGTCTATTCCCGTTTGTCCAGGCGGTTCAATATGAGCGACACATACTTGTTGATGATGAGTTTCTAAAGAACGATAGCTATCTTGTTTTACTAACTGGCTACTAGTCATTCTTCCTTGAGCATCGTAAGCAACTTCTGCTTGAGAAACTTCTGCTACTTCGCCAATATCAAGACGAATTTCTCGCTGTCCTTCGGTGGCTACTTGCAAAGTTAAAGGTTCAGAACGCGCCCCTGGATATTTTGCACCTTTTTCAATCAAAGTAAAATAAGAATAAGTTTTGCTGTGGGGTTCCCAAAGCCGGATAGCATAACTGTGGCGCAGGTAGTCATCAACTGCTGCCATTTCGCTTAATGCTAATGCGCCATGTGCAACAGCTTCAAATGGTTTATCTAATTTAACTTTTTGTCTGCCAAAATAAGAAATTACTAGTTGTTGAATCGCCGGAATTTGACAAGTACCACCGACTAATAAAACCTGTTCGATGGTAGATTTAGCGATACCTTTGGAAAGTGCGATCGCTAATACTTCATCTAATGCTTGTCTTAACTGTTCTAATAATTGTTGATTTTCTAAAATTTCGCTTAAATCGTCTTGATGTAACTGCAATTCATGGGACATAAAATTTTCATCATCAAACCAAGCTTCTTTCGCTTCATCTGCTGTCGAAAGTTGAATTTTCACCCGTTCTGCTAGTTCCAATAAATTCATAAACCCGATTTCTCCAACTTCCGCACGCGAGGAACCGATTTTTTGCAGATAATATTCAACAATCCAAGTATCGATATCGACACCACCAATAAAAGCATCCGACTTGCCAAGAACTTCAGCACGCACTGCTTGCTGTTCGGAAGCAACACTGACAGTCCGCACTAAACTTAAATCTAGAGTTCCACCACCAAAATCGACTACCAAAACCAGAGTACCAGGACGCTTGACTGCATAACCAAGGGCTGCTGCTGTCGATTCATCGACAATTTGCACTGCGGGAATATTTAGTTTATCTCCCAAGTTGCGGAACCACTCAAGATATCGTTCAAATGCACCTACGGGAACTGTGAAGATAGCGTGACTTGGTTGTAATTGCTGTTCAATTTGTTGCCAAATTTCCCTCAGAAACAGTTCTGAAACTACCTCAGCACTATAACTATTACCATCCAACTGTCGCGGCGGTGGCACAAAATCTGCGGCTAAATCGCGTTTGAATGCCCGAAAACAGCGTTCCGGTTGGGCAAATCCTAAGCGTTTGGCGCGTACAGATTCACCAAACAAAATGCTATTTTGCCCTTCCACAAACACCAAACTCGGTACGACGCTTACCTGTTCCGCCCCAATCTCAAACCGACGCGACATCGAATCAAATCGCAATGTTCGTGGTTTTTGCGTGATCAAATCTGTAGTACAAACAACAGTGTTGCTTGTACCAAAATCAATTATTACTGTAGTCATTTATCATTGGGCATTGATTACTAAATTATTCTCCTTGTTCCCTTATCCCCTCATTCCCCTACTTTCCCTTCCCTGGTAAAGTGCGGCTGACTTTGGCTGGGCAAAGAATTTGTCCTTGATGCTGATAACCGACAAATCGAATGTAAACTAGTTCACCTTCTGTAATATCAGCGGTGTCTGGTTGATGAAATTGGGAATTATAAGCCACTTGTTCCCAAGGTTTACCTATCTGTTCATAACCCCATTTACTAAGCAAATTATCTACAGGCGTAAACAGCGAAAGCAAATTTTTCGCAGGTAATTCTGGTTTCACACTCACCATTTGGTGAATGCTGGGATAGTTTGTCAGCAATGTCTGCAATTGTTCAAATGTAGAAGTGCGAAATTCTGCTGTCAGTTCAAGACGCTGGTGTTGTAATTCTTCATGCAGTCGTAAACCTTCTTGATGCAGTGCTGCTTTTTCTGAAACAAGTTGGTGTATTTTTTGTTGTGATTCTAAGTATTTTTGTTGAGATGCTTGAAGTTCATCTTTTAGTAGTTTAATTTGCAATCCCTTGTCGAGTTTTAAGGTTGTTCCAGCGCTAATTATTGGAATAATCAACAGTAACACCAAAGTTGCGATCGCAATTACTAGAAGGCTTGGCAGAGGAAACATTCCTATACCTTGGATATCTGATAGGATGTCTGCAATCATTTACGTCCCTCCTATTTTTGTTTGAGAGACTGTTGTTCTGTTCCTGTCGCGTTTTCTTCTCCCTCATAATATTCAGGAAGCAGTTCTTGAGTTTCTACCTCTCCTAAAGCACCTTCAATTCCAGATGTTGTGCTAGTACAACTTGCACCAGAAGCACCAATCACAGTTTCCGTAATTTTCCCGTCTTTACCAATGCGGTACTCTATTTTTTGATACTCTGCCATAAGTAAAATATTTATATTTTCAAAGTTGTCAAGCAATACACAATTACTTCGTTGTATCACTTCTGCAAGCAAACAGCAATTATCAGCTGACACTAGCACAAATAAATGAACGAGTAAGATCTGTTGCCAATATAATAATACAAATGTACCATGATTTTAGCAGATTTAGGCAATAAGTAGGCGATCGCAACTTTAGCAAGCTTGTAATAAAGTTTTTGGGAACCCTAATTAAGAATTAAAAGGTAAAGCAACATGACTGATAATCAAAATCAACCTAAGGATTATGATGCTGTACTTGGTGGACAATCGCCGCCTCCTGTAGATGGAGTTGTTCTTGGAGGAATTGAGGGAATTAAGCGTTGTTTATCAAATCCTGTAGCCAATGTGCGAATTGCTGCACTTAGCGAAGCCTTGAAATATGGTGATGCAGGATTGGATATTTTGATTCAAGCGTTGCAAGATAAATCGAGGTTAGTACAGCGTTTTGCTTATCGACTATTAAAACAAAGAGTGGAACCACAAGTTAAACAAGCGTTGCAAACATATAAACCTTGGAACTTACAAGAGAGATTAAATAAGTATCCAGGTTATAATGGGATAAATGTTAGTCAATTTGCCAATCGAGAAGTTGTAGATTTTGATTCAAATATAGGTATTGTTGAACCTGTTAACAATGCTTACGCCCTCAGATGCGAGCATGATGATGAAGAAGAGGAGGGTTTTACAACTAAATTTAATAGATTTCTTCAAGAACCCAACGCCGACAAATTAGAAGCTTTAGTATTTGGCTTTTGGGGAGAAGCATACGAAAGGGATTCAAGTCGAATTATCGCAGCTTTAGTTGATGCTAAAGAATATTTAATTAATCTCAAAGCCATTTTGATGGGCGATATTACTTACAATGAATGCGAAATTTCTTGGATTAAACAAAGTGATATAAGTCCCATTTTGCAAGCTTATCCTCAACTAGAGATTTTACAAGTTCGTGGTGGGGATGGTTTGCAATTTAGTCCACCACTGCGACACGATCGCCTCAAAGCATTAATTGTAGAAACTGGTGGATTAAGTCGAGATGCTGTCGCCCAAATTTGTAATATGAATCTGCCAGCATTAGAACATTTGGAATTATGGTTTGGTAGCGAACATTACGGCGGAGATTGTTGGGTAGAAGATATATATCCGATTCTTTTTGAAGAGAAGTTTCCTAACTTAACTTATTTAGGGTTACGCAATAGTCAATTTACCGATGAAATAGTCAATGCTATTGTGGCTTCTCCAATTATTAATTCTATTAGCGTACTTGACCTTTCGATGGGAACTTTGAGTGATGCGGGTGCTGAAGCATTTCTAAATTGTGAGGCTATCAATTATCTTGACATTCTCAACGTTTCCGAAAGCTTCTTATCTCAGGAAATGATTCAGAAGTTGTCTAATTTAGATGTGCGTGTCTTGGCAAATAATCAGAAAGAAGAAGATGAGGATAGCTACATACATGGACGCTATTGTTCTGTTGCTGAGTAATTTATATGTTAATCATGTTCAGTATTAAATAAAAATATTAGGCATTTTAAATGAATAGCAATCTAAATCAACCCGGCGAGTTTGATGCAGTACTTGGTGGAAATGCACAGCATCAAAATTATGCTGTAGTTTTGGGAGGAATTGAGGGAATTAAAAATCGCCTCAGTAGCAAAGATTATGAAGTCAGAATTGCGGCGCTTGAAGATACTCTTAAATATGGTGACGTAGGAATAGATTTGTTAATAGAAGCGTTATGCGATCCTTCCGAAGAAATACATGAGCTTGCTATTAATTTACTACGTAAAGCTGGTATTAAAGGAAAACAGGCATTACTAGATTACGATCCTTGGTTAGTTTTGACTACATTTAATAAGTGGGAAGATTATTATTACGATCGGATTAACGATCCAATAGGTCAGGCATATTGTCTAAATAGTCAAAACTATATAAATAGTAAAAATAAATTAATGCGATTGCTTCAAGATCCAAAGGCAAAGTTCATAGAAGCACTCAAATGCCAATTTTATTATAGAGATCCCAATTGCAAAACAGCCTTTAAAGATTTTGCTAATACACTTGTTAATGTTAGTAAATCTCTAACAAATTTGAAAGCATTATTAATTGGTGACTACTGCGATTTAATCAACATTAAATATAAACACTCTAATACTCAAGTATGTAGTATTCATCCTCTGCTAAAAACCTATCCTAAATTAGAATTACTTCACATACGTGGGCGTATGCTTGAGGAAGATATTCTCAAACCTGAATTAAAGATAGTCCAAGTTCGCAATAGCCACAATAATTCTAATATTCCTATCAAGCCGTTAAAGCATGAAAGCTTAAAGACTCTAATTATTGATGCTGATGGTATATCGGATAATAATCTTAGAAAAATTTGTCAATTAGATTTACCATCGCTAGAGTACTTTGAGCTATGGCTAAATAGAAGCGATTTAAGCAACATTAAAATGGATACTTTAACCCCTATGCTTTTAGGTGATTCTTTCCCTAACTTAGCGTACTTAGCAATAAGAAAATGCGGTAATATGAGCGACGTTGCTAAGGCTATTGTTAATTTTCCCATCATACAAAACTTAAAGATATTGGAATTAACAGATGGAAATATAAGCAATGGGGATGTTTTATTAAAGTCTCCAGCAATTAATCACCTGCATACTCTCAATATTTCTGGTAATCGTTTACATAAAGATACAATTGAGCAACTTTCTGAGTTGAAATGTCGAGTAATTGCAGATTCTCAGTTTAGCGATCGCTATTACTCGGTCTGGGAATAAACTAAAGCCAAAATCAGCATTTGTCAATCAATCAAAGTAGCGAATATAACAATATAGACGATATACATAGGCGTGATGCTTCGCAGATATAGTGTCTAAGACTCAAGACAACCTAATATGAACAACAATCCAAATCAACCCAGAGAATATGATGCGGTGCTTGGTGGAGAAATACCACCTCCGGTTAGCGGTGTGGTTTTAGGCGGAATTGAGGGGGTAAGAAATCGATTGCAAAGTTCCGTGGTTGAGGCGCAGGTTGGGGCGCTTTCTGAAGCTTTGAATTACGGGGATGCGGGTTTAGAGATAGTGATTCAAGCCCTATATAATCAGTCAGGACAGGTGAGATTATCAGCTTATAATATTTTGCGATCGCGCCCTGAACCATCTGTAAAACAAGCACTGCAAGACTTTAATATTTATGAATTTTTTCGGTGCGATCTTACATTACAAGCATATTACCAACAAGTTCATTCTGTAGCTATTAGCCCAGACGGCAAAACCTTGGTATGTGGTGCAGGTGATAACCGTCATAACAGTATAAATTCGCCAAGAGTTTGGAATTTAGAAACAGGAGAGCAAAAATTCGATCTGCGCTTTAATTATCATCACACTAGTGATATTAATTGGGTAGCTATTAGTCCTGATGGACAGAAGATGATTAGTGCTGGAGCAGATAAAATCATCATGCTTTGGGATATAAGTGCAGGCAAATATCTTGGGAAATTAAGCAAGCATTCAACTGTAATTTATGCTTTAGCTATACATCCTAATGGAGAAAGCTTTTTTAGTACAGATGGGAATGGATGTATCAAAGTTTGGCGCTGGAATTGGGGTGGAGAAATTGCTACTTTAGAAGGGCATTCTCGCTCAATTTATGCTCTCTGTATATCTCCTGATGGCAAGCTGTTAATCAGTGGAGGCGAAGATAGAATTATTAGAATTTGGGAAATAAATTCTAGACGAGAAATATGGAAGCTTCAAGGACATTCACACTCAATTCGCTCTCTAGCAGTTAGTCCTGATGGGCGTTATTTGGTCAGTGGTAGTGACCAAAGAATCAAAATTTGGGATATGCAAACTGGAGAACAATTATTTTCTTTTTATGGACATGCTGATTGGGTTCGTTCTATTGTATTCAGCCTCAATAGTCAAACTTTTCTGACTGCTGGCGACCAAAATATTAAAGCTTGGGATGTAGCTTCAGGTAAAAAGATATTTTCATTTCAAGCACATACAGGAGCAATTCGTTCATTAGCGCTTAGTGCCGATGGGCAAACATTAGTGAGTGGTAGTGTAGATCACAAAGTTAAAGTATGGAGGTTTTAATGTCAGAAAGTATTAGTCAATTTTTTATCAAACTGGAAAACTGGAAATTCCAGCAATTTAATCCTCAAGTTGGTATTATCAACCCAGAAACTCATGCTTATGCGATTGAATTTTTCCCAGAAAATCGTAGTAAAAGTATGAATTTAGAGACTTTTCATACTCTCTTACAAGACCCTCGCGTCAGCCAAATTCAAGCTTTGATTTGTCAAATAGAATATGAAAATTACTATAACGATAATGTCTGCTTTGGAATTGTTTTAGAAGCCCTGTGTGATGCTTGTGAAAAACTGCCTAATCTTAAAGCATTATTTATCGGAGATGCAGAGCAACATGAATATCGCAAATCTAAGCTAGCAGTTTTTGATATTCGCCCAATTCTAGAAGCATTTCCCAATTTGCAATTGCTAAAAGTACGCGGTCAATTTTATGAATATCCCTTAGAGTGCGAATTTTTAAAACATGAAAATCTAAAAACACTAATCATCGAAACAGCAGATATTGATGAGAGAAATTTTGCTCAAATTTGCGCTTTGAAATTACCAAATATAGAATGTATAGAACTATGGCTTGGTAGAGGGCTATATCATTTACATAATTCAACATTTATCATGGATCGGTTGATACCAATTTTGTTTGGTGAAACATTCCCAAACTTGGCTTACTTGGGATTGCGTAGTAGCGAATTTTCTGATCTGCTTGCAGAGAATATAGTGCAGTCACCAATTATTGAACGCCTCTTAGTGCTTGATTTATCAATGGGTAATTTAAGCGATCGCGGCGCAGAGGCTTTGTTAAACTGTCCAGCTATAAATCAGCTTCATACCCTCAACATTGGTAACAACTGCGTATCAGAAAGCATGGTTCAACGATTGTTACAACTTAACTGTCAGGTAATTGCAGATGAACAGGAAAGTGAGGTTGATAGAGGATGTGGTGCATCACGATACTCTGCTTTACATGAGTAATATAGAAATCTAATTTTATTTTTTGAGTACTAAAAATTAGCAATAGTCAACATGAATAATAATCCAAAACAACCGAAAGAATTTGACGCAGTAATTGGGGGATATGCACCAGATAATAGTGCTGTTTTAGGAGGGATTGCAGGAGTCAAGAGTCGGTTCAAAAGCGGGGTTTTTGAGTTACAGACTGCTGCACTTGCTGATGCATTAAATTATGGAAATGCAGGGTTAGATTTGGCGATTGATGCATTGCAGGATTCCTCACATAAAATTCATAAAATTGCGGTTGAACTATTGCAAGAAACAGAAGAAGAAGGAAAACAAGCACTTTTAGGATGTCAGCCTGAGTTGTTTTTTACAACTTTAGAAGATTGGACAGCAGAAAAGTTTAATCCAGAGACTGGTATTACTAATCCATCGGAGACAGCCTATATAGTAAATATTGAACAATTGAAGTTACTATTGCAAAACCCACAAGTTAATCAAATTGAAGCATTAATTTGTCATTTATCTGGGTACGACTGTTATTACGAAGTCAGCCACGATTTTTATAGTTACATTGATACTCTTTATGAAGCACGTCAGCAGTTAAGCAGTCTGAAAGCTTTATTTATCGGTGATTGTCGAGATGATCGCTACAAAAAATCTTATATAGGGGTGGGGGATATAAGTTTAATATTGCAAGCTTATCCAAACCTAGAAGTACTACATATTCGTGCTTGTTGCAACGAACTGGAATGTGAAAAATTACAACATAATAATTTAAAAACTTTAATTGTTGAGACAGCAAATCTTAGCGATGTAGCAATTTATCGCCTTTGTTCGCTCGATTTACCAGCATTAGAGTATTTTGATTTATGGATGGGCAGAACTTCTGAACATAGTTCCGCTCATACTATTGATAGTCTCAGACCAGTTCTTTTTAGTGAATCATTTCCGAATTTAAGCTATTTAGGTTTGCATAGTGATTATGCTGATGCAATAGCAGATGCGATCGCACAATCTACTTTCATGGCTGAATCTCCCCTTCTCGCAACCCTGGAAGTACTAGATTTATCAATGGGAAATTTGACAGACGCAGGTTTGAACACTTTGATTGAATCAGAGGCGATTATTAATCTACATACTCTCAATATTGCTCTCAACTATGTCTCAGAAGAATTTATTCAGGAGATTAAACAATCATCCCTGATTGATTGTTTATTAATTGCTCATTCTCAAGAAAGAAGAAGTTACGGATATAGCCCTTCTCGTTATTCGGTGTTATACGAATGAAAAATTTTACATCTACAAATTTTTACTTATAAATTAGGATTAGCCAATACGAATAAAAATATATCAGAAAATGTTTAACTTTATCCTCATCGCCAACCCCGAAAATCGTCGTGTCGGTTTCCTCCAACAAGCACTAACTCATTTCAACTTACCACCAGCCACAGTAGTAGATTACGCAGACTTAATTTCCCGTAAACAAACTCTCGAACAATTCAACGCACCCAACACCATTATCCGCTTCGATTCTCCAGAAAAGAACTTTGATATCGATCAAGCCATCATCGCCGCAGGTTTCAATGTATCGGATAACGGACAACATCAACGCATCAGTCCTGGCGAAGCTATGGAATTAGAATTCGACAAAGGACGCATCCTCTACCCGCGACAGTGGTATTTAGGCTGGCGATATCTCCTACAAAAATGGGAATCTCAACTTACTCCACTCCAGGGTTACTTCATGAACCATCCGCAAGACATTGCTGTGATGTTTGACAAACCAGCTTGTCACGAAATATTCAGCCGTCACAATATCCCCGTTCCGCGATCGCTTGGTAAAATTCACAATTACGAACATTTGCGCGAACAAATGCAAATGCAGGGAATTGAACGAGTATTTGTCAAACTCTCCCACGGTTCCGCTGCTTCTGGAGTGGTTGCTTATCGCGCAAATTCCCGTTTTGAATCAGCCATTACCACCGTTGAACGAGTGCGAGAAAATGGGGAAACTCTACTTTACAACTCTCGTAAAATTAGACACTATACCCACCGCGAAGAAATCGCCGATATCATCAACATCTTGACAGCAGAAGGGGTACAAGTTGAAGAATGGCTACCCAAAGCACATTTACAAGGATGCGGTTTTGATGTGCGCGTGGTGGTTATCAATGGTGAAGCACAACATATCGTTGTTCGCCTTGGTAAAAGTCCCATGACAAATTTGCATTTGGGAAATGAACGGGGAGATACAGAGGAGTTTTTAGCAAAAATTGGTGCAGAAAATTGGGAGATGATGAAGCGAACTTGTGAACAAGCAGCTAGCTTATTTCCTAATAGTTTGTATTGCGGAGTTGATTTACTGATTTTACCGGATTGGAAAACTCATGCGATTTTAGAGATTAATGCTTTTGGTGATTTATTACCGGGTATTTTGTGGGATGGGATGGATACTTATACGAGTGAAGTTAAGGCAATTTTGGAACGAACCGCAGAGGCGCAGAGAACACAGAGAATAGAGAGAAATCTTTAATATGCTTAATATGAATAAAATTGTTGGAACTCATGATATCTTATTTATCACCCTAGACACTCTACGCTATGACGTAGCCAAAAATTTACTCGCACAAGGACGCACTCCTAATTTAGAAAAAGTTCTACCAAACACAGGCTGGGAAGAACGCCATTCACCCGGAAATTTCACTTACGCCGCGCATCATGCGTTTTTTGCCGGGTTTTTACCCACACCTATAACGCCAGGAATTCACCCCCGGATTTTTGCTTTAGGATTTGAAGGAAGTACTACCACAACTGATGAAACTTGTGTGTTAGATAGCTCAAATATTGTTAGTGGATTAGCTGCTAATGGATATCATACAGTTTGCATTGGAGGAGTTGGTTTTTTTAACAAACGCAATCCTTTAGGTAATGTAATTCCTGGGATGTTTGCCGAAAGTTATTGGAGTCCAGAATTAGGCGTTACTAATCCCAAATCCACAGAAAATCAGGTAAATCTTGCACGACATATTTTAGAAAAAACCCCACATAATCAACGGATATTTTTATTTATCAATATTTCGGCTTTGCATCAACCAAATTATTTCTATCTTCGTGATGCAAAAGATAAAATCGATACCATTGAATCTCACGCCGCAGCTTTGGAATACGTTGATAGTCAATTAGCTAATCTCTGGGATGCTGTACGACAAAGAAATTCTACTTTTTGTATTCTGTGTTCCGACCACGGGACAACTTATGGTGAAGATGGTTACACTGGACATCGACTTAGCCATCCTATGGTTTGGACGGTTCCCTATGCAGAGTTTATTTTATCAGGACTTACGCAACTGGCACAGGCGATCGCTAAATTTCAGTACATATGTATTGCAT
>NZ_MTAV01000021.1 GCF_002154695.1 Nostoc sp. T09 | reverse complement strand
CAGGGTTTTCTTTTTTTATTCTTTTATTCAGAATACCCGGAAAGTGACAGAAGAGGGATAAGGTAAGTTATATCTGTCTCTCAGGAATGCACCGATATAAGCAAATCCCCCAAATACACAAAAGCCTTCAATAAATACGCCAATAATTACAGTCTGGGCGACTGGTTGCGTCATAAGTTGGAAATAAGGACGAAATGTTGCCCAACCGACTGGCCCTGGAGAATGCTGTTCATTATTGAGTTTGCTCATTTCCCGCCACAATTCTAGGGATATAGCCAGGGACACAACCCCAAATACTAGAAAGATACCTCGCCAGCTAATATATTCTCCAAAGATACCGCCCAAACTACCACCGAGAATTTGCCCTAATACCAGCGCACTCAAATATCTGCCGATCGCAGCTTGGCGTTGTTCGTAAGGGAAGTTATCACCCATATAAGCTAGGGTAACGGGGATGATCCCAGCCGCCGCCATTCCTGTGAGAAACCGCAGTAAGGTAAGGAAAATAATATTTGACACAAAAGCACAAGCCGCAGTACCCACAGCAAATGCTGCTAGTGCTGCCGTAATCACCTTGAGTTTGCCAATGCGATCGCCCAATGGGCCGTAGACTAATTGAAATAGCCCATAAGGAATTGTGTAAGCGCTGACAATAATCGCCGCACTACCAACACCAACTTTAAACTCGTCAGCGATGATGTGCAAAAGTGGGTCAATGACCCGCACATCAGCAATTACCATAAAGGCAGCTGCACCCAACAGCCCTAATGAGACAGGCGTTTTACCTGCTTTGTTCATAATTTAGAACAGTTTAAAGACCAAAACATCTATTATCCGGCCAGTCAAGAAAATCCAAAAACTATAAATTCTTCCCTTGTTCTCTGTTCCCCATTTTCAAGTTAGGAAAATCTGCCAGGACTCATAGACAAACCTGTACATCTTGATAGCATTGAGTGAAGTACTTGTCAGCAATGGAGCGAGGGCGATGTACGCAACCGTTACACAACCACTGACTTTTGAAGAATTTCTTGCCTGGGATGATGGTTCAGGCAGAGAGTTTGAGCTATTGGATGGGATTCCTGTGCCATTATCAGAACCAAATGCAAATCATGAGGATTTGATCCAGAGGCTGTGTGCTTACCTCGAAAATCACTGCCAAGAAAATAACTTACCTTATGTGTCGCGACAGTCCAAGCAGGTGCGGCTCAAGACAGCACCACAAGAAAAGGAAAAAAGCCGAAAAGCCGATATCGTCATATTTGCTAGGGAAGAATGGCAGCGAATGAAAACTATTTCTAGTTCTGCTGCTGCATATATTCCACCACCCGGAATCATTGAGGTTGTTAGCAACAACTGGAAGGACGACTATCTGACAAAACTGGCTGAGTATGAGGACTTGGGGGTTTTCGAGTACATCATTGTGGACTATGCTGCTTTTGGTGGCATTCGCTTCATTGGCTCACCCAAGCAACCGACCATTACAATTTACCAACTTGAAGATGGAGAGTATTTACCCCCAAAGGTGTTTCGAGGAGAGGATCGAATTGATTCTAGATTGTTTGGGAACATTCCTCTAACGGCTGAACAGATTTTTTCAATGAGTCGCTGATTAACACCAAAGGAATTTATCGATAATGCAGCAGTGTCAATGTATTTGCTTGAGTTAGAAAGAGCATTAACTATGAGTGAGCTTCAACAGATGGTTGGGTGAAACTTTGCCCTGGGGATGTGCGATCGCTCCTACGGACTCAAGACTTACCTAACCAACCGCATCGAAAGCTATTTTATACAGGTAATGCCTACCATATCGGGATAGTCAATGTAGTCCTGCCAGAACTCAAAGCCAAATTTCTGTATGCCTTCAGGACTGATTGTTGGTTGATGCCAGCAGATTTCTTTAAAACCAGCACTCATCAAGGCCCATTCATAAGTCGCTTTGCTGAGGTAGTAGTTGTCAAAACTGATACTGATAGACTCACCGTCATCAGTAATTGTTAATGTTAAAGTTATGGGAGTACCTTCCTTCAGCGACTGGGCACATTTTCTAGAAATGCCATATTTCTCATGTTTATGATAAAACTCTCTTGGCAGTTCTAAATTATTGTTTAAACCGACAAATCGACCACCAGGTTTGAGATGAATTGCTATGGCCTGACACATTTTGAGTAGTTGCTCTTTAGTTGAAGCGTAATTGAGCAAGTAGGAGGATAGTACAAGATCGAAGCTGCCAAGAAAACCAACTTCGGTGACATCACCGATGATATATTCAATTTTCTTGGGACCAGAGGTTTCTTCAAGTCTTGCCAGTTCTATCATTTTTGCGGAAATATCCACACCAACCAAACGTGCAGCGCCATTTAGCTTGAGCAATCGTGTGAAAAATCCTTCTCCACAAGCTAGATCGAGAATTGATTTCCCGGCAACATCTCCGATGAGATTTAAGTATGTATATGCCTCACCATACAAGCGATAAGGCAATTTGTTAAGTTTTTGAAACTGGAGAGCTATATCATCATACGCAGCTGCCATTTTTTCATCTCTCTTTAGATACCGCAGCAGTTTACTCGGAATGGGAAAGACTTGTTATTACTTATTCTGTGATGGGCGTTAATGTGCATGATGCCCGACTTGTAGCTGCAATGCTTGTTCATGGACTAACTGATATTTTGACTTTTAACACTAAGGACTTTGCCCGTTACTCTGAAATTACAGCAGTTCATCCAACAGCTATAGTGCCTTAATAAATACTAAAATTCTACTCTCCCTTGTCCTCCTTGTCCCCCTTGTCTCTCTTTCTCCCTTCCCCATCACTCCGGTAATCTCTCTAAAATATCCCGCACCACCGCCGCCCAATACTCATCTTTATACTCAACATATATCGCTAATGCTGTCTGCAAATTCGCCTTTGCCTCTGGGTAGTTTTCCTCCGCTTTTGCAAGTGTTCCTAAAGCGTGGTAGGTGAGTGCTTGGGAATAGCGATCGCCATATTCGATTTTAAGAGCCAAAGCTTGTTGATAATTGCACCGCGCCTCCTCATATTCCTGCAAATCTTGGGCAACTACTCCCAACTGGTGGTAAGTGAGTGCTTGGGAATAGCGATCGCTATATTCGGTAAAAATAGCCAAAGCTTGTTGATAATTGCGCTGCGCCTCCTCATATTCCTGCAAATCTTGGGCCATTCTTGCCAAGTTGTGGTGTATAAGTGCTTGAGAATAGCGATCGCTATATTCGATATAGATAGCCAAAGCTTGTTGATAATTGCGCCGCGCCTCCTCATATTTGCGCAATTCTTGGGCAACTATTCCCAACTCTCCGTAGATGCCGGCTTGGGAATAGCGATCGCCATATTCGATATAGATAGCCAAAGCTTGTTGATGATTGTGCTGCGCCTCCTCATATTCGCGTAATTCTTCGGCAACTATTCCCAACTGGTGGTAAGTGCGGGCACAGGAATGGCGATCGCCATGTTCGATTTTGATAGCCAAAGCTTGTTGATAATTGCGCCGTGCTTTCTCAAATTTGCGCAATTCTTGGGCAACTCTTCCCAACTGGTGGTAAATGCTAGCTTGGGAATAGCGCTCGCCTAGCTCTTGATATATGTCTAAACAAAGCTGATAAAATTCATTAGCCTGTGCAAATTGTCTCAATTGTAAGTAAGCATTACCCAAGTAAAACAATGCCCTAGCTTCCTCGCGCCTATTTTCTAGCTCTTGGGCAATATTTAATGATTGTTGGTAATAAGTAATTGCTATCTCAAATTGTCTTTGCTGAGAATAAGTATTTCCTAACGAATTGAGGACTTTTATTTGCAAGCTACTATCTTTAAGATTCTCAGCGTTTTTTTCGGCTTCTGCTAAATATTCCCTGGCTTTCTCTGGCTTTCTATGACTGATATAAGCCACTCCTAACTGATATAAAACATTACTATATCTGCGGAGATTTCCCTCGGGTAAATGATATCCAGTGGGTTTATATTCCATCAATAGACGGTTTAATACATCAATGCGTTCTTGCTTTTCTGGTGGTGGTAATCTATCTACAATACTCTCTGTATTTTGAGCTTGGTTTAATGCATTTTCTTTAGTTTTTTCTGGCGTTTTAAACCGAAATACTCCAGAACTCCAAGCCCAAAAATCTGGGGCGAATTTAGCTAGGCGGGTAATGGCATAGTCTGGCAGAATAAATAAGATTGGATGAGGAACAGTTCTTTTGTAAGCATCACGGACAAAATTCAAATCTTGTAAAACTGGGGGATAGTCACCATAAACACCAATAGATTTTTCTAGACCCCGTATAAGCAAAACTAATTTTTTGTTTGCGTCTACTTGAATATTCGCTAATTCTTTTACAATCTCATCCCGAAGAAACCGCAAGTTTTCATCAGGAAAGTTGAGAATACAAAGCTGAATCTGTCCACATTCTGGGTGAGTTTGCAAAGCTTCAATTAATAAGTCTGCATCTGGAGGGAAATTAAGTTCTACAAAACCCAGCGTGAATTTTTCTGCAAAGTCGATAAAAGTCAGTAATTCAGCAAATATATCTTGGTTCAGTGTAATAAACTGACCAAGTTCGGCGTTATGATTTTCCTGCGAGTGCTGATTCAAGTGCTTTTTGGAAGAATTCATTTTGCTTCACCACTGGATTGGGGTAGTTCCACCGTTTATTGCCGTTGTATTCTAAAACTGAAGTATTAAATAACATCAACTGACCAATATCATCTTTACTTACATCTTTAGTAATACATATCTGTGCTAAATATTGATAATGTTCTTCGGGTATAAACCTTTCAAAACTAAATTGCTGCTGCTTGATAGCATAAGTAACATCTTCATTTGTAATTTTGGGATGCTTGCGTGTACTCGCAGTTTGACAAGCAGTTCGCATCATTTGCATTAGTTGACGAACATGACCACCACTAGCTTTGGCTAATTCTAGCAATTCTTGGCGAGATTCAAAAACAGCATCGGTGTCTACGCGCTTTTCAATTAAACTCGCTGTTGCGTCTAGCCCGACTTGATTGCAATTTAAATGGCAAGTATCCTTTTCCAATTCATATATATTCACCATTGGCACAATATGAGGATTACCATCAAACAAAGCCAAGGGGTTTTTAGGCGAACACAGAATAGAAATAGGGACTGTATAAATAATAGTACAGTGCAATTCTTGCAACTGAGCCGCATAATCAAAAAATAAATGGTTAGCAACCGCAGGCGGAACCCGATCTAGGTTGTCAAATATAATTAGTAAGCCTTTATAATCAGGGTATTTTTTTCTCAGTTTAATGTAAGCATCACCTAGTAATAAATTAATATCTGCCTTCAGGCGAGACAGGTCTTTTTCTAAAGTTTGGCGAATCGTAGTTTTTTGTTTATCAGAGCCTTTAATTTGTGCCAACAACTTGACCATTAATTTTGCAATAAATGGTGCTTCTGGTTTCAGTGTTGCTTCTCCCTCAATGCTGACTGATTTCTCTACACTTTCTTCGGTTTCTTTAGTAATATCTTTAAACCATTCTTCAAAGTTATGTAAGAGTTTATCGTCAAATTTTAAATCTAATTTTCTCAGTTCAAACTCTACTTGCTTGATGACAATTAAATATAAATCTGTATAACTGGCATCGTTAATATCTGTTTCTTCATTTACTTCTAAATAAATCACATGATAATTTTCTTCCCAGAGCTTTTGAATGCGTTTTAACTCTGTGCTTTTGCCGCAACCCCGATGACCAGTAAATAAAATAGTGCTAAAATCTGCTGGTTCTTGAAAGTCTAAAATAGTACTAACGCTATCAACGGCTGAAGTTTTACGTACTGCCGATAAATCAACATAATATTTTTCAATGTCTTCACCTTCCAAGGGTTCCAGAGTACATACTTGAAAGGCTGTTTTGAGAGTATTAGCACGTTGATAATTAGATATAGTCATATATATTTAGATTAATTTTTAGGATGCTGTCATTTGTGATTTGACATTTGTAGTTTCTCACAAATGATTTACGACTACTATAAAATTTACCCATAACAAAATCTTAGGCGATCGCTCCTCCTCTTCAACAAATGTCAGGGCATAGTCTCCAGGTATAGGTATAGTAGGGTGCGTTATGGCGGAACGCCTAACGCACCGCCGAATGCAGCCATCAGGTTAATTTTTGCAGGCTGATGCAATCAAATTGCAGGTCGATGCAATAACATAACAAGCCGATGTATTGGCATAACAAGCCGATGCATTGGCATAACAGACCGATGTATTGGCATAACAAGCCGATGCAATAACATAACGAGCCGATGCATTGGCATAACAGACCGATGTATTGGCATAACAAGCCGATGCATTGGCATAACAGACCGATGCGATCGCATTGTCACTCGATAAAATCAAGGCTAATCCTTTGTTCCCCTGCTCTCTGCTCCCTGCTACCCTATGGTCTTAATGATAAATTTTTAACCGAACACGAGATCAAGCCCGCCAATGGAGTAGCTCACTCTTGACAGGATTTACAAACGGACGGTCTTCAGCTAGTGAACGAGCATATTCTCGCTTTAACTGGTAATACCATTGCGCCTGCACATCTGAATCCTTAATCAGCCGCAGCACTGGATCGTGCTTTAAACCAATCTGCTGCTTTTCAACTACTGTGCGGTCTTGTCCTAGAAAAGCCTGTGTTAATAGACGGATTAATGGCTTGGCGAATCCTGCCCAAGGTACTGTCCAATAAAAGGCAAAATTAACTTCGCTTTCTGTTTCTGAAATTGGTGTAATTGCTGTCAGGTTGGTCACTTGATGCTTGGCGGTTGTTGTGGTTTCTACCCTCACTCCTGGTATTTGAAAAGTAATCTCTGTTTCAGGAATTCCGCCGCCGATGAAGCGATAAGCTTTACCTGTATTGGCTGGTAATTGGTGTTTACGCATGGTAAACCCATAAGGTGAAGGGTCAAATTGCTTGATTTCGTCGTGGAGTTGTCCAGAACGCCACCACCATACCCGATGAACGTAAGGTGAATGGGCGGGGTCCATTAAACCTAGGACTGCATGATCGATAAAACAGGGAAACCGCATCACTTCTACTAACTGCGGTGGGCGATCGCCAAAGCCAGGAATCTCTGGAATTTCGGGAATTTCTCTTGCTGAGGCAGGAGACTTAGATTTACCCGTTTCTGGCATGAATATCCAGATATTACCTTGTTTTTCGCGAATCTCGTAAGACTCTATATTGTAGCGATTTAAATCCTGATATTGCCCTTCTACTAAAGACGGAATCGCTGTGCAACTTCCAGCATGGTTAAAGCGCCAACCGTGGTAGCAGCATTCTACTTCCTGCCCATCAAATCGACCACAACTTAACGGCACAGCACGATGAGGACAAATGTCCTTTAAGGCAAATACTTTGCCTTCTTGGCTGCGACACAACAGTACTGGTTCTCCCAAAAAAGTACGGGCGACCATCTTACCAGGTTTGAGGCGATCGCTCGGCAAAGCATAATACCAAACATTACGCAAGAAAAAGTTGTGATTATCCTTCATAGATAACTGGACAGTTTGTTGTTAGATTGCAAAAACGTCTTGATAACTAAAGTATTGATTAGGGTGATAGATGTTCCGGATGCTTTTAGCAATCGAATAAAAAATCAGGTTAAAGAAATTTAGAGGCACTAATTTAGTGAGTTTCCAGAAATAGTGTTATGAGTAAAAATACTATCATTATCTAGAATTGCAGGCGATGTCTAACGACAAGCCGCTTTGCGTCTACGCAATCTAGTAAGCAAATTTAAACTCAAGAGAATTCCGTTACGCACAGAAGAACGCAAGAGTTTGGTTTAAATAGATGAGAAATAGTTCTTAATCCTGAGTTTTCTGAGCATCAACTTTTTCTACTGTCACCTGTTCTATCTCGATCTTCTCTTGGTCACGCTGTTGCTTGCTATACTGCCGCAGTTGCTGTAATAACTGTTCTGTGGATGGGTTGGAGGTGGATAAATTGAAAGTTGGCTGGGGGTCTTTATCCAAACTTTTTAAAGCAGTGGGTAAGGGATTAATAGTTACCGCCTGTTGCTTAATGGCTGGAGTGGGAAGCACCGCATCTGGTTTATTAATAGATGCTTTGAGAGCGTCTAGGGTAACTGCAACCTTTGCTTGCTGCTCCATTTCTTGGGTAGAAGACACTAAATTACTCAAACCATTCACCAATTGCCGAAGATTGCTACGGAATTTGGGATCGCCTGTCAATTCATCTAAATCAGAGGTAATTTTTTGTGTGTTTTCAAATGTGAGCCTTGCAGAATCTAAGGTTTGTTGCAGTAACACTGCATTTTTGGGATCGTTTAACGAGTTAGTAGCATTGCGTAAATTGGCTGATGCTTGTGCTGCATTCGCTGAAAGCGCTTCTAAATTGTTGATGATTTGTCCTTGGGTTAAGCGATTGACAGCGGGCGATAAGCTAGTAAATGTAGTACGTAATTGATTGCTGGTTTCAGTGAGATTGTTCAAAGCCCCAACTAATGACGAACGATTTGTTGTGACTAGGTTATTGAGGTTAGTTAGCAGCTGACTTGCTTGAGTTGCTGTCAGACTAAATTGTCTTGCTGCCGAGCCAAGTTCATTTGCTGTGCGAGTAGAAGTTACAGTAAGTTGAGTTGTCGCTCGTTGTACGGAAGTTGCGGTAGCAGAGAATGTGCCCAGTTGACCTTTGGCGCTTTTGGATAAACCTTGAAGATCCCGACTCAGCGCAGCAAAACTAGTCGCCGCTGCTGTGGAGGATTCTAGTAACCTGTTAACATTACGATAGAATTTTGGGTCATTGTATACAGTAGCTAACTCAGTTGTGCTGCGAATCAGTTGATCGAGACTGATCCCAATCTGACCTTGTAACCGAGAGCCATTACAAATAATTAAGTTGCGATCGCAATTTTTTTCTAGAGGTTTAGCGACGGCAACCCCAGGAGGTAAAGAAGCTTTAGGTGTGATTTCAATAATACTTTCGCTAATTAGTCCACTCTGATTGGCTTCGACTACTACATTACTAGGAATAATTAAATCAGGTTGAAAAATTTCAATTTCTACTTCGATGTTATTGGGCATTGGTCGAATCGCGGAAATATTGCCCACTTTCACGCCACGGTAGCGGACTGTTGCACCTTTTTGCATCCCGCCAGCGTTAGCAAATTCCACAACAGCCTTGTATGAACTGCGACTAGCAGTTACTCGATTCAACCACACGACTATTAGCCCAAAGACTCCTAATCCCATGAGGATTATTAGCCCTACAGAACCTTCTCTTACTGTTCGCGATCGCATAATTTTCCTCCATCCATCTAGCCGACGACCTGAATCGGTCCTTGCACACTGCCACTCATGAATTGTCTAATCAATGGATGGTCTGTGCTATCTATTTCACTTACTGTACCCTCCCACTGCACTCTACCTTGATACAGGAATATAACTCTGTCGGCAGTACGACGAATAGTGCTGTCTTGATGAGTCACAATAGCGTAAGTACTGCAAACTCCTTGTGCCCGTTGCAAATGGCGAATTAAATCTTCTATGACTGTTGAGGCAATGGGATCGAGTCCTGCTGTGGGTTCATCGTATAGTAAAAGTTCTGGCCCCTCATTGGCGCTTTCGGGGTTAGACATGATTGCACGGGCAAAACTGACTCGTTTGCGCATACCTCCAGAAAGTTCAGATGGGTACATCTCTCCGATTCCAGACAAACCTACCATCTCCAATTTTTCATTCACCATGTCTCGAATGCGCGATCGCGCTATTTTGGAATTCTGATACAGTAAAAACCCCACATTCTCTTCTACTGTTAACGAATCAAATAACGCCGCTTGCTGAAACACCATTCCAATCCCAACAGTCTCAGCCGCATCCTCAATCAAACCGTTTCGCCGCACCCCTTGTATATAAATTTCTCCTTCGTCGGGAAGCAACAATCCAGCAATCACCCGTAAAATTGTAGATTTACCCGTCCCGGAAGGACCAATAATTCCTAGTGCTTCTCCTCGATAAAGGGTCAAATCTATCTTATCTAAAACCTTATTGCTACCAAAGGACTTAGACACGCCTTTTAATTCAATTAATGGTTCATTAGTCATTGGTCATTGGTCATTGGGCATTGGTCATTGGTGAACCCGAAGGGTCATTGGTTTTAGACAAAGGACAAAAGTCATTGATTTTAGACAAAGGACAACTGACAAAGGACAACTGACAAAGGACAAAGGACAAAAATGCAAAATAGTGATGTCATAGTAATTGGTAGCGGTATCGGCGGGTTGTGTGCTGCGGGATTACTTGCTTATTACGGCAACCGAGTGATTGTGTGTGAAAGTCATGTAATTCCTGGGGGTGCGGCGCATAGTTTTAAACGACGGGGATTTAAATTTGATTCTGGCCCTTCTTTCTATTGTGGTCTGACTGATACCCAAAGCTTGAATCCGGTAAAACAAGTTCTGGATGTTCTTGGTGAATCCATTCAAGTTATACCCTATGATCCTTTAGGACACTACCATTTTCCTGAAGGAACTATTGCAGTGTACAGCGATGCCGAGCGATATCGGCATGAAGTCCAGAGAATTACGCCTCAAGGTGCTAGAGAACTCCAAGTCTTTGAAGAACGCTTGTTAGGTTTGTATGAGGCGATGCGGGCTATTCCTACCCTAGCGCTGCGGGCAGATTGGCAGGTAATTTTAATATTACTTAAAAGTTATCTACCTTCTTTAATGAAAATGTTGCCCTACTTGCCGCTTTTGCAAAGTTCGGCTGGTCATGTGATGGATGCAACCATAAAAGACCTTTGGGTGCGGCGGCTGATCGATTTAGAATGCTTTTTACTCTCAGGTTTAAAAGCACACGGGACAATTGCCCCAGAGGTAGCCTTTATGCTGGGTGAACGTTCTCGTGCTGGAGTTGAGTATCCTGTAGGAGGAAGTGGGGCAATTGTTCAAGCTTTAGTCAATGGTTTAGAACGCTGGGGTGGAAAGTTGCGTTTAGGATCTCACGTCGAGCAGATTTTGGTGGAATCAGGCAAAGTTGTGGGTGTTAAGTTACAACAAGGTGAAATTCTCCAAGCGCCAATTGTCATTTCCAATGCGAGTATCTGGGACACCTATAATCATTTGTTACGTCCTGAAGATTTGCCTGCAACTTACCGCCAAGCAGCTTTAGAGACACCAGCAGTTGAAAGTTTCATGCATTTACATTTAGGTATCCGCGCAGATGGTTTGGAGAGTTTAACCGGACATCATGTCGTAGTCCACGATTCTTCTCAGGATATCACCTTACCAGGAAATACCTGCATGATCTCGATTCCCACTGTATGGGATGCAACACTTGCCCCAGAAGGACATCATGTAGTTCATGCTTACACCCTCGAATCTTACACAGGATGGGAAAGAAATCAGGGGTATGAAGAAAAGAAACAGCAGAAAGCCCAATCTTTATATCGTGCCTTAGAACGGATTATCCCCGATATCCGAGAACGTGTAGTAGTGGAACTTATTGGTACACCCTTGACTCATGCTCATTATCTTTGCAGGTATCAAGGAACTTATGGCCCAGCAATTGCTGTAGGTAAGGGGATGTTTCCCAGTACTCACACACCCATACAAGGTTTATATCGCGTTGGTGATAGCACCATGCCAGGAATTGGTGTACCTGCGGTAGCGGCGTCTGGTATTTTGTGTGCGAATACTTTAGTAAGCTTTAAGGAGCAGGTTAGCACTTCCTTTGTAAATCAAGGCTTTCGGGCTAATTAATCTTTAGTAGCCAAGAATTGCTACTAAAACGCTACTAAAAATCGTGTTTTAGTAGCGTTTTAGTAAATAACTATTTTTTTCACGTAAGAAGTTGAGATAATCCGTCACACCCGTCACTTTCCTTGCAGGATAAGGATTCTGACCCGTCACTCCACCCGTCACCGCTGGACTAAAAAACTCTCGTAGAAGATAGTCCGAACCAGTCAGGGTTACCCTACTTAAGTTGTCGGACAAAGAATTATAGGGCGACAACTTAAACCTGTCGGAGAAAGAATTATAGAAAGACAAGTTAAGTTGTCCGTTGAAAATTATAGAAAGATACCTTAAGGCATTCGCTGCAATAATTGCAACGGCGAACCTCTAGAGGTTGTACTAAATTACGCAATGTGTGACCATAGCACCAGCCGGAAAACGTTCGTAATTAATCACCAAAATCCTTAGACGTTTGTGGGGAGACCTCTAGAGGTTTTAGGCGTATTTCTTCACCAACCAAAATCCTTAGACATTTTCCTGGAAACCTATAGGTCTCCTTGGTTTTCTTCACCAACGTTTTCTTTTTACCGAAAGTATCTCACGCCGTTGCACCCGAAAAACTGTGATCGCGTTTCTTGAAGACAAGTATATACTTGTCGTTCCACGCTTTTGTTTACTCTGCACGTTGCATAACTTGCGATTAAGTTACAACTTCCACTTCCACTTCCGCCAACTAGTTGAAGTAAGTGGAAGTGGAAGTTGGAAGTTGGCTCGCGCTGCACTCTCCTTGGCTGCATCGATTTTTGCAACACGAGCCGTTGCATTTTTCGTTGCATTCTATTAGGCAAGCGCGTCTATGTTTTTGAGCAATATGTTAGAAAAAGACCGCTATGTTTTGGATATTACTGTTAAATAGCACCCCAAAAATTTTGTCTACAGTCGCCAAAACCCTCGCCTAGTGGCGGTTTCAGCCGTCTACAGCCGATTTTTTAACTGTAGACGGTGTTGTTGCATCATTGTTGCACTGCAATCGACTTGTAACCGCACTTGTGTCCGCCAATGGTTGAGGTATAAGCGCATAATAACCGCCCTTGTAACCGCTTATTGTTCGGGTGTAGACGCTCAGTTATTCGGGTGTAGACGCATTGCAACCGGCTTGTGACCGATTAATAGGAGCGCTTAAGTTCCTTGATGAATGCCTCAATTGCTTTCCCCGCGCTCGACTGCCTGCCTGTTTTTAGCTTGTTGAGTGTGCGATCGCGAACTACGATTAATTCATCTTCAGTTAAACGCTGAGGCCCGGTAGTGCTATTCTCCTCTGCTACCGGGCTTTCAATTTTCCCAAGCGTTCATCAACTTCGCGCTTAATTTCGTTGATGCCTGTTGTTATGTAAGCTTCATGGACTGCGATCATATTCTTGAAGTATTCAGAGTGTGTGATTGCGTTTTCTACTTCCCGCTTAACTAACTCTTGTATGTCTACATTTGTAGACGGTTTTGTAGACGCTCCTAAAACATTCCTCACCAATCTAGCGGCCGTCTGGTTGAGAGAAGCATCGTCTTCTGGTGTTTGCAACGCTTGCAATGCCTCAACCTCAGCGTCACTCAAACGAAATGAGATTACCTTACTACTCATATTTAGACTATCTGTATACAACCTTGTCTACAGAATAACTTGGTAATGACTTATCTGTCTACTTTTGTAGACAGCTTGTTGACAGATGTCAGGATAATCGTCTACTATTTGTATACAGATGTAGACAAGGTTGCAGCGAGTAAGTTCGTAGCGTCGTATCGCTCCCTTGAACGCGATCGCTTTTTTAGCGTAAATCTGCTTCAATAATTTCAAAGACCTGATGCACAAATGAAGTCAGGCGTTTAATTGCGCCCTGGCAGGTGAAGATTCCCGCCTTCTCCCACCAGCACGACTTCCCCCTTAACGTCGTTAATCCACCAAGGAGACAATTTAAAATGTTATCGCCTACCACGCCCTTTTGGGGCTTGCCTTGCAATGTGCCGCGTTATTGGCGATTGCGAGTAGCAAAAGATTTCAAAAAACCCGAATACTACCTCGGTCAAACCGTTATCCACATGGTTGAGGTTCCCCGCAAGGGTGAATTTTTGGTGGATGTTATTGGTCTTTCCTGGACTGGTCAAGCCTGGCAGTACGAGATTCAGTTGCCCGATTGTCACCCGTGGTTTAAAAAGTTTGATCAGGCTGTGGAATGGGCACTTGCGAAAGAACTCAAGCTGCCATGACTCAGTGCGATCGCTCTTTTTACTTAAAGGTGATTGAATAAATAGTGACATTAAAATGCCTCGGTCGATGTTGACAGCATCTTCCGAGGCGATTCCCTTAGCAAAACCACTTTCTGCACCTAAAGCATCGGTAGTTGATCCAAGGGGGTTAAGACTATTACCCTTATTCTGACTTAAGTCGGTTTTTTTGTTAACCGTCTGATTGACTGAGTTCTACCAATGACGTTTTAGGTACAGTTGATGATTTTTGTCTTTGATACGAGAGAACCCACCCAATTGTTCGAGAAAGTCGAACAAACAAAACCTATTACACATTATCATGCAAAGAGAAAACGCCCACGAATGGGCAGAAGTAACCAAGCAAAACCCTTGCCCACTATGCGGTAAACCAGATTGGTGTAGTGTTTCTGCTAACAGTGAGGCGGTATTGTGCCGTCGCACTGATAGCTCTCCATCTGGATGGAAGCAAATTAAAACTAGCAAAGATGACTATCCAATTTACGCTCTGATCAATTCCTCAAGCGATTACGTACAAAATCGCCCACAGCGGGGAAGAGTTACCCGACCGAAACCAAAAACGACTATCCCAATAGATCAAAATATCCAGTTTGCAGAATTGCCACAACCAGTGACCCCGGTAGAACGCAAGGAAAAAGGCGACCGCACAGAAATTATTTACCCATACTCTAGCCACTATTGGGTATTGCGGGTTGAGAAAAAAGACCCCAGTAAACCCAAAGGCTATACCAAAGCACACTACCCTCGCTATCTTGACAGCGAAGGAGTGGACCGTCCTGGCAAAACTGAATATGGAATGTATCTTTATAGGTGGTCTGAGGTTTATTCCTATGCCAAAGGTAAATGGATTTTAGGTGTAGAGGGAGAGCCGTGCGTAGAGGCAGCACGCTACTTGCTAAATATAGTGGCTGTGACTTGGCAAGGTGCTAGCTGGACTCATAAAGAACTGACAGAGTGGATGCTTTTCTGCAAAGACCACGGCGTCAGTGGTATGGCTTATTTGCCGGACAATGATGCGCCAGGGTTAAAAAAGGCGGAGGCAGTTGAAAAGGCGGCGAATGAGGCAGAATTTCCACTCATCTGCTTATCACCTACAGCTTTATGGACGGAATGCCCGGATAAAGGTGATATTGCCGATTGGGTAAAGTGGGGAATGGGTAAAGGGTTTAGCAAGCAAGATTTTATCGAGCGGCTGGAACGAGAAATTCACCAGGCAGTAGACCGCCGTAAGAGTGGGGAACTCGATAATGCTGATGTGGTAACAGAGAAAATTCCCCCCGCCGATAGAATAGCGCGAGAAATAGCAGAAGAATATCTCAACAAGCTGGCATTTAATAATGAGATTGGGCAGTGGATGAGGTATGGAGGTGATTGCGGCGGCGTGTGGTCAGTTGAGACAGATGAATATATCGAATCCGAAATTGTCAACATCATCCACGGTAAAGGCATTGTTGATTATCGTAGCCACAACTACATCACCAATATCGTTAAAACGTTGCGCTGCCTGCTCATCGCTCGCAAGTGGCAGGAGCGATCGCCCAAACAAATGCTGCCATTTAAAAATGGAGTTTTGGAAGTTGCTACAGGGGAACTTCTGCCCCACTCTCCCCTTTACCGCATTACTTGGCAGCTGCCAAGGGAGTACAAAAACCAAGCTGGTGATTGGTCAAAGATTGCTGCATTCCTGGAACATCTTGCTAATGGTAACGAGAGAATTAAAGATTTACTTGTTTGCTACTGTGCCGCAGTTTTAAGAGGGCGTAGCGACCTGCAAAAGTTTATTCACCTAATTGGCTTAGGGGGAACGGGGAAATCAAGTTTTAGCCGATTGGTTACATCGCTAATTGGTGAAGACAACGTTCACACCAGTAACTTAGAAGATTGGTGCGGAAATCGCTTTGAACCATCGAACGCTTACCGCAAGAGATTGGTGGTATTTGCCGATGCAGATAAGCAAAACGGCAAGCTTGGTAAATTCCTCTCACTAATTGGGGAAGATTGGATTCGTGCTGAATATAAGGGGAAAAAGGCCTTCAACTATCGCTTTGATGGCATGGTTATGGTTTCAAGCAATGAACCAATCTTTGGCGGCGATTCAGCAAGCCGAGTTAAGCGCCGTGTTATCACAGTTCCCTGTAACAATGCGGTGCCAGCTTCCAAGCGCCGCAACTTGGAAGCTGAGTTTGAGCCGGAACTCTCGGCATTTACAAATTACGTTCTCTCCATCCCAGATGACCACGTTACCAGCGTGATGTTAGGGCTGGAGGAAATTCCCGAATGCACCTTGGAATTTTGGGATAACAGAACCCGAGTTGACTCTATTGCAGCTTGGCTCAATGATTGGGTAATTTATGACCCGCTGACAACTACTGCTGTTGGCAACAACCGAAACGAAGCAGAAATTCGCAGTCAAGCAATAACTCTGTTTGGTTCCTACGCTCTGTACTGTCATCAAACAGGTTCATCGGCTAAGTCAAATAAAAACTTCTCCCCTGACTTATTGGAATTGTGCAAGTCGGTTTTGGGTTGGCAGGTAGAGCGCAAGATTACCAATAATGGCAAATTTATCCGCGGATTGCGACTTCGCATCCCTGGGCTGGATGACCAAATTCCGACTCATGAGCGCTTGCTTACGCAACGGGTGACAGAGGGTGAGGGAAGGTAACAGGTATTACGGGTTATCTCAACTTTCTAGTAAAAAAATAGTTTTCTAATCTATATTCCAAGACTATTAAATTGCGATCGCTTTTCCTTCACTTGTAGCGATCGCATTTTTTATGAGTCACTCGTCACTTGGTGACGGGTCGGTGACGGGTCGGTGACGGGTCAAGTGACGAGTCATAATCCTTACCCTGCAAGGAAAGTGACGGGTGTGACGGGTAATAGCTCTCTTTTTTTATATATGTTGATTTATTTTGTTCTGACTTCTAACTCGCTACTAAATGGCTACTACGATTTTTAGTAGCGGCTACTAAATTACTTAGCGATTTTCACTTCAAAACCCTTGCAAATTCGGGGATAAACCCGTTAGCTCATACTTTAGTAAAGTTGCAAAACACAGAGAAGTTGTTAGAGAATTTCAGATAATTACTCTACAAGCCTACAATCCACTAATTGTATAAGTAATTCGTGTGATTCTGCCTGAAACACGGCAGAAATCCTGTACGCTCAGCCCAGAAACATCGACAATTTTTGTTGGCGACTCAACTAATCGTTGAGCAGGATCAACTGCCAAGATCTGAGTCAAGCGATCGCCTGTTTCAAGGAGACAAATACTGTCCAATGTCTGGTCGTTGACGACGCAAAACATTGATTGCTTGCTGCTGGATCTGACGGACTCGCTCTCGACTGACATTTAACTTCTGCCCAATCTGAGCCAAACTTAGTTGTTGATCGTTCTCTAGTCCAAAACGCAAAATTAATACTTCACGCTGCACGGGTTTGAGTAAAGCTAACAAATTGTCCATATCTTGACGCAACAGTTGTTGAGTTAGCTGTTCATTCGGCGAAACACCTTCATCTGCTAAAAGTTCGTTGAGTTCTGTGTCCTGGTTGTCTCCCACCTTTAAATCTAGAGAAAATGGCTGTTTTGAAATGCTGAGATATTCCCGTATTTGGTTGGGTTGTAGATTCAAAGCTTCAGCAATTTCAGTAATCGTTGGCAGTCGGCCAAGTGTTTGAAACAGTTCTCGCTGTACTTTCTTAATTTGATTGAGTTTTTCAGTGATATGTACAGGTAAGCGAACCGTGCGGGATTTTTCGGCAATTGCTCGTGTAATTGCCTGACTTATCCACCAGTAAGCGTAAGTTGATAACTTATAGCCGCGATTGGGGTCAAACTTCTCCACACCTCGTTGTAAACCTATTGCTCCTTCTTGAATTAAATCCAAGAACTCCAGATTGCGGCGCTGATACTTTTTGGCAATCGAAACCACCAGCCGCAGGTTTGCTGTTACCATCTTTTGCTTTGCTCGTTTCCCTTGCTGAAGTATTTGAGTTACTTCAGTTTCACTTTTGTCAACATCAACAGCTAATTCACTCAAAGTTGGTTCGCGATTCAAATGTTGACTGAGCGTATCTTTGTGTTGCTCGATGGTCATCATTTGCTGTACAAGCCTACCATAAGCAATTTCTTGGTCTGGTGTTAACAAGGGAAACTGACCAATTTCTTGCAAGTAAACTCGAACCATGTCAGGGCTGGGGCTGGACATACAACTTTAACGTTTTTTGATAACCAGGGCGACTTAAAAGTATAAATCATATAACTCAATAAATTTTCCTGATTCAACTGAAGGCTCGCTCATTGCGTCGCACATCTTTGAGAGAGGTATTTCCCCTGGCGCGATCGCCCACGAGTATATATCTGTCAAATCTTGGATATTGATTGGCATCAGGCGGAACACTTGAAGCACAGCCTTTGACCCCGTTTCTCGTACAACTTCTTTGCAGTTCCGTTGTGTTGCTATATGCATTGAAACTGCAACACAAAAACAGAGGTTGCCAAATTGCCAAAATCTATAACTTGTCTTGTACCTCCCTATGACAGATTGAGAAACCAATAATAGGAATTAAGTTTACGGCTATATCTAACTGATTTCCTGACAAAATGGATTAATTTGGATATATTTTTTGGCGCACTAATTCACCAAGCGAAACTCTGGGTTTTTACTACAGATGGTGATATGGTAGCCTTTGGGTTTATTTGTTGTTGTACAACCCAGTACAACTTCTACAAGTTCAATAATAATTATTATGACATCAAATCAACAGCTAGAAGCCCTCAAACTTCAAGCTCGACGCCAGCTAACTAACCAAGGGATGAAAGTCCTGAGCATGGCATTCATCCAAAATGTATTACATATCCACTACAAAGATCAACGTGGCGAAATACAACTTAAGTTGTTTGAACTGCCTGTATAGTCAACGTTTTCAACACAGGGGCTTGTTTAAATAACAAAGAACTCAACATTCATAATTGGAGTCTGACTAGCAGATGAATAAACAAGTTTAAATCCCTCCCCAAACTTTCACTCTTGCACGTAAAACTATTAGCCACGAGTCTAAATCTGCTATTGCTTCTGAATCCTGCATTCTGACCGGAGGCGGAGCTGGATACGCTCCGCTCCTGACTTCTTTTTTCAATATTCCCCTAGCAACCGCGTCTCTCACAAACAAGCGGTGGTCAGAGCCAAGCTCACTATGTGGCTGTATCCCTCCACTAGCCCACATCAGCTATGCTCTCGATAATCTTGGGGGTGCGATGGTTTGTTTATCGCACTTCGTTTGTTCAGCGGGCTTGTAAATCAGCACCACATCACCTGCAAGTATGTAACCGCCTGCTGTGGGCGATCGCTGTTCTCTGCTTCTATGGATAACAGTTTCAAAGCAATCTCACCAACCTTAGTTGAGCGTCGTTCACTTTTGAAACAGCCTGAGGCTAATTGGTCGTTTCATTTCCTTTCTCGTCAGTCTGATCATTCCTAGAAACGAGGAACCAATCTTTACCCTGTAAGCCATTGAGAGTGTTAATGGTTAAAGAATTTACGGCGCGTAGTCATCAAGGATATTTGCAGCATTGAGCGCAAACACACTATCGAATCCCGCGCCATTCTTTAGGTTGCTCCCACGTTAAGAGTGCAAAATGGGCTGTATCCACGCAGCTACTAGAGCGGCGATCGCATTCCAATCTTGTAATACTAAGTCTTAACCATGCCTTATCTATTTATTAAAAAACAATTTTTATTTTTTAAATTACTGGTGTTGTTCAAAATATATTCTAATGAGCTTATCAAGACGTCACTTCTTCAAACTCGCTGGTGCGAGTGCTGTTGGTGTGTCAATGCTTTCTCCTCTAGAAGCTTTGTATGCAAGAGCAGCTCGTGGTCAAGTGGCAGGCGGAATTGGTTATGGTCCCTTAGCGCCAAAGCTACCGGAAAATGCAGATGAACTTGTTGGTGTTGTTCTTGGTGGAATTAACTTAGGCACCCAACCCTTGTTAGAACTTCCTCCCGGTTTTAACTACACCGCAATATCCTATACAGGCCAACCTATGGATGATGGGGCATTAGTGGCAGGCTCACATGATGGTATGGCTGCCTTTCCTGGCCCTAAGAACACCACAATTCTGGTGCGAAATCACGAGGTAAGTGCTAATGGTTCTAATCCAATAGTTGGTTTACCAAGGTATGACCAAATTGGAGGGGGAACAACGACGATTATTGTTGGTCCTAACCGTCGAGTGAAACAGCATTCTGTTTCTCTAGCAGGGACTATTCGTAACTGCGCTGGTGGACCAACTCCTTGGGGTTCCTGGATTAGCTGTGAAGAGGATTTGACCCTTCCTTCACCTGGTAGAGCTACCAAAAGGCATGGCTATAACTTTGAGGTTCCTGCAACAACAGAAATTCAGGTTGCTGATCCAGTTCCACTCGTGGCAATGGGCCGCTTTAACCATGAAGCCGTCGCAGTTGATCCGGAAACTGGATATATCTATCAAACTGAAGACGATGGAAGTAGCTGTTTCTATCGTTTCCGTCCTAATGTCCGTCCTACTAAATATGGAGACCTTCAAGAGCGTGGTGGTGGAGTGCTTGAGGCGCTGGTTCTAGACATTCCAGGAAGGCCGTCTCCAGTTAATACTCGGATGAATTTTATTCAATATAAAAACCAACCACTGCCAGTTAAATGGGTGCAAATAGATAATGTTGATCCTGGTGCGGGTCAAACTTCCGTACGTGCTCAGGGGCAAAGTAAGGGTGCAGCCATCTTCTCTCGCGGTGAAGGTTGTTGGTTTGGCAATGGCTTGATCTACTTTACCTGTACTAATGGTGGCAATATAGGACAAGGGCAGGTTTTTGCTTATGACCCCAAACAAAACACTCTCACCCTAGTTGTGGAGTCTACCAATATTGAGAAACTTAATTTCCCTGATAACATTACTGTGGCTCCGTTCGGGGATCTCTTCCTGTGTGAAGACGGTGAAGGTGTTGAATACGTTCACGGCGTGAACAAGGATGGTGAATTGTACCGATTTGCAACAAATGCTATTAATGGCAGTGAATTTGCCGGCGCTTGCTTCTCACCCGATGGTCACACAATGTTTGTCAATATCCAAACTCCTGGAATTACCTGTGCGATTTGGGGCCCTTGGACTAGAAAACGAGCATAAGGTATTTGTAATAAGTTAACGTCAAGCAAGATTTGTCAAGGGCTTGAGGCATATTTTCCATCGTCTTAACATCAAGTTTTTTGTTTTCGGTTGCTGCAAAAAATAGAACCAGGTCAGTTGCCTTACCCTTGGCATATACTTGTTGAAATTATCAAGACTGTTAATAGAAAGTTACCTAAGGCTAAAAGCTTGGCCAAACAAGCATTATGTCTATCAATAATTTCTGTGCCAAATAAACTTTTCAATACCAAGCTCGACGTTATCAATAACGTTTAGGTTATTTGGTAGGTCAATTTGATAAAACACCGCAGTTTGAGGCTTCTAAATTTTAGAAGCTTCAATTAGTACTTTTTTCTTCTAAGTGAACTGGATATTGAAGCCAGCTCATCAAATCCAAGCGCGTAACTTCCTGGAGAACTACTCATTTCATCCCTTACATAATAAAAACTTTAATTTGTCTTTAAAGAGAAATTCGGTAGTTTCATTAATAGTTACGATAAATTTGGTCGCTACTTTAATATAATACTGAAAGACGAATCTAAAAATTAATAGAACGTTAACAAATGTCTAACCGAAGCATTAATAATAGATTTTTTTCAAAACAACCTTTTACTAAAGTGAAAACAATTTATAAATTAACAGAAAAAACTAAGCTGTGGCATTTTATACTCATTGAAACAGGACCAATGATGGTAGCGTGTGCAGTATTAGTGAGCGTCATCAGCCTGAAAAGCCCGGTCTTACTATTTTGCCTATTAATGGGAAGTTTAATCGCAATAATTACGCAAAAGATAGGGCAGCAAATAGAAATACCAAAGCGAAAGTTAATCCTAGTGCAAATCTTAGCAGCAGTGACACTGTTGAGCATATTCTGGCTAGATTACTTCGCCGCACCAGCACAAGCACAATTCTTCA
>NZ_MTAV01000204.1 GCF_002154695.1 Nostoc sp. T09 | reverse complement strand
GGTTTACGTGCTATGTCCTTTATCCAGTCTGCTTTGTAGCTTCTATGTCACCCCTTCAGGTCTAACGTTAACGTGGCGATTAGACTGCACCTCAAATAAAACCCGGCAGAGAGCATTGCCCTAACAGTTCAATCAATGGTCATTAGGAACGAATTAACCCCTATATATCTCTAGAAACGGTCGATTTTCTAGTAGGTTGCTAGCTACAAGATATATGGGGGCAGGATTGAATCAGAAGCCAATGCCTCACGTAATGGTGAGGATATGCTGACGGATTCACGATTGTTTGGAAAGAATAGGTTTAAGTAGCAATGAATAAGTCTAATACAGAGTTATTAAAAACTACTGTGGAATGGAAGAATATCCCGTGGCGTAACATCGAACGGGTTGTCTTTAAGTTGCAAAAGCGCATATTCAAAGCCGCACAGCGTGGAGACCATCGTGCAGTTCGCAGGCTTCAAAAAACCTTGATGAAGTCCTGGTCGGCAAAGGTATTAGCCGTTCGCAGGGTAACTCAGGATAATCAGGGCAAGAAAACCGCCGGAATAGATGGAGTTAAAAGTTTAACTCCTCAAAAAAGGCTGGAACTTGTAGACCAACTGAGATTAACCGACAAAGCAAAACCCGTTCGGCGTGTCTGGATAGATAAGCCCTCAAAAACGGAAAAACGCCCATTAGGTATACCCACAATGAACGATAGAGCAACCCAAGCTCTAGTAAAAGCTGCCTTGGAGCCAGAATGGGAAGCTAAATTCGAGCCTGATAGCTATGGATTTCGACCCGGACGCTCATGTCACGATGCAATTGGGGCAATATTTATTGCAATCCGGCTTAAGCCCAAATACGTACTAGATGCCGATATTGCAAAATGCTTCGACCGCATTAACCATGATGCACTGCTGAGAAAATTGAATACATTCCCCACCATTCGCCGACAAATTCGTGCTTGGTTAAAAGCGGGAGTGATTGACTGGAGTACCGAATCAAAATCATCGTATACTCCAACATCTGAGGGCACGCCACAGGGTGGTGTTTTATCACCACTACTAGCCAATATAGCTCTCCACGGTATGGAAAACCGGATTAAACAATATGCCGAAACTCTGCCCACTAGGGCTGGATATGGCAAAAAGGCTAACAGGGGCAGCCTTAGCCTCATTCGGTATGCTGATGACTTCGTAATTTTACACGAAGACAAAGCCGTCGTCCAAAGATGTCAGCAGATAATAATTGATTGGTTAAAAGACATGGGTTTAGAACTTAAGCCCGAAAAAACCAGACTTTCGCACACGCTCATTGAAGAGAGTGGTAATGTCGGGTTTGACTTCTTGGGGTTCCATATTCAACAATATAAAGTTGGAAAATTCTCCTCTAAACAAGGGTTTAAGACTATCATCACCCCTTCAAAGAAAGCTTTGAAAGAACACACTAACAAAGTGGGGAACATCATCGAACAGCATAAAAACGCTCCGAAAGAGGCGTTAATTGCTAGACTTAATCCAGTCATTACAGGATGGTGTAATTACTACAAAACTGTGTGCAGCCAAGACACATTTGAAATGGCTGATTTCGTCACTTTTCATCAGCTTTTTGGATGGGCAGACAAACGTCACCGCAGCAAAAAAGCTGCCGCCGAATGGAAAAAAAGCGGTACTAGGAATTGGGTGTTTGCGTCCAATGATGGACAAGAACTCAAGCAGCATGATGCCACACCAATTACTAGGCACGTAAAAGTGCGGGGAGATAAAAGCCCCTATGACGGAGACTGGGTTTATTGGAGCAAGAGAAGAGGGGAGTACCCTGGTACAATGCCCTTATTAGCAGACCTCCTGAAATCACAAACAGGGAAATGCTCTCACTGCAATATGTACTTTACTTCAGAAAGTTTGATTGAAATTCATCATGTGGATGGAAACCACAAAAATAACAAAAGAACTAATTTGAAGGCTGTACATAGACATTGCCACGACATTATTCACGCCGAATGGGAACCACAAGTATGGGAAATGAGAAGTGATGATTCTTATCAATCCATCCCCTAATCCTGAAACATCGGAAAGCGGTACACATGACAAGTGCCAAACAAACGAGGAGCCGGATGAGGTGAAAGTCTCACGTCCGGTTTTGAAGGAGAGTTCGGGTAGGTGACTATCCGTTCGACTCTAACCATGGTATTCTCATCATCACCGATGCCAGGGCACGGCAACCGCAATCATTTCCATCAGCTGATAACTTTACTGATGCCGTGCCCCTACAGAATACAAATATTCCAACAACAGAACAATTTGGTAAACCTGTTCCTGGTTCTATTCCTACAGTTATTCGTTCTTTTAAATCCGCTGTCACCAAACGGATTAACCTGATGCGAAAAACGCCATATCCCCCCGTTTGGCAACGCGATTATTACGAAAGTATTATCCGCGAAGATGGGTTGGATAATGTTCGCCAATATATTATCAATAATCCTGTTAAGTGGGCAGAGGACGAAGAAAAGCCTTCGCGTCACCCACATGAACCATTAGATTTAGGTTTATATTTTTAAACCCACATTATGGGAACATCTATAATTATTTCGTGCAGCAAATTATGTTCCCTGTAGGGGCACGGCATCTACAGACTTTCAGGAAAACCGACATTTTATCGGTGCCGTGCCCTTACTTACCCGTGTACTCAACTCCAACCCCCAATTTCCGCCTCTGTTAACGGCTTCTCTAACTTGCTATATTCTGTCTGCGCTGCTCGCAGTATATGCTTCATCTGCACAGCTTCTCCCGCGTCAGCAGCTAAAAATGCTGCATTTAACGCAATATTCCGAATATTACCTCCAGCTACGTTGAGTCGTGCCAGTTGTACCACGTCCAAGTTTGCTGTAGGTGTATTGGGTGGAAAAATCCGCCGCCAAATCTCGGCTCGTTGGGCTGCATCGGGGAAGGGAAACTGCACAACAAAGCGAATGCGGCGCAGGAAGGCGGTATCAATGGCACTCTTGAGGTTGGTTGTTAACAGCGCCAAACCTGGGTAAGATTCCATTCTTTGTAGTAAGTAGCTTACCTCAATGTTGGCATAGCGATCGCGAGCATCTTTAACTTCGCTGCGTTTACCAAATAAGGCATCAGCTTCATCAAATAATAAAATTACTCCGCCTTGTTCAGCGGCATCAAATACGCGACGCAGATTCTTCTCTGTTTCGCCAATATATTTACTAACTACCGATGATAGATCAATGCGATAAAGGTCGAGGCGTAATTTATTAGCTAGTACTTCCGCTGCTAGAGTTTTACCTGTACCACTAGCACCTGCAAATAAAGCACTGATTCCCAAACCCCGCGCACTCTTCGCACCAAATCCCCATGTGTTATATACAGTACTTCTTTGTCGCACATGAGCCGCAATATCACGGAGAATTTGTTGCTGGTTCTCTGGTAATACCAAGTCGTCCCAATCGGCAGATGGTTCAATCCACTGTGCTAGCTCATCCAAGCGCGGTCGTGCTTGTAAGCGGCAAGCATCCCATAAAATATCGGTGAGGTTGTTTGACTGTGGCTGTACTAATTGCCCTGCGGCTTCTGCACAGGCTGCATAAATGGTTGCCGGACTCAAGTTAAACTGATCGACTAAAATTTTCACCTGCCCGTTGAGTTGAGGTGCAATTTCAGATAACGCTTCTTGCCAAACGGCTCCTTGTTCTTTAGCTGTGGGTTGCTGCACGTCAAAACTCACTACCAAGCGTTGTGGCAAACGCATTCTTTCTCGACTGCTGATGAATAAAAAGCCATTTGTGTGTTCGATGAAATGTGCGATCGCATTTATCCGCGCCCCATCATTAGTATCTAGTTCATCGCAGTCTATCAGTAAGGCGCTTTTACTTAAAATTGTCTCCCGCGTCCACAGGCGGATGAGGTTATCTAATTCCCCTGGTAATAGAGGGATGACTTGTGCAGGCATTACCCACAGATGCAAATTCTGGAGTTGACAAATTGTGGTTGCAATGGCACGTTTGCTACTAGTTTGGACACCACATAACTGGACGATAGGTAAGTTATTTGCCTTATAAGTTTGGTTCCATACCGCTGTGACTCGCTCTGCCAAAGCTTGGTGTGATGGGACTAATTCCCCCGTACCCGGTAATGGCTCGATAATACCAGCCAGTCGTTCATCGAGATATTGAATACCAACTAAATAATGTAAAATCCGTTCGTCAATTCTTAGCGGACTGAGGGTTAAGGCGTGGGCTTCTCCAACTTGAATTAATCGCCAACGACGTAAAGGTGCATTAGGAGCGATCGCATCCCAATGGACGTTAGGTAACGCAGCTAAAGCTAAACTTAGGGTAGGATAAGCTCGTTGTGCATCTCCTTGAGCGATCGCACACAACCGTGCAAAATCTCCACTCAATTCCATACCTGCACACAATAGCAGCAAGTCGCGTTCAAAGGCTGACAGCCCAAACATCCGGCAGAGATTATCTAATGCCGATGGTGTAGGCATAGCCGCGGCTGCTGCTTGTAAAGATTGGTGTTGGGCGTTCTCTTGGTTTTGTAGCTCGGTAGGCTGCTGCGAATTCGTTGTATAACGTTCTAAAGCACCACGTACCACTGCTAAGGCTGCTGATAGGTAGCGCTGGTTGGCATCGTGCCAATTATTAATTATTGTTTGAGTATTCATGCAATTATCACCTGTGGTGCATCGTATTCTCCAGCCTGATTCATGTGCAATAGACTTTCCGCGCCGTCTACTCGCACCCTGACAAGATAAGTTCCTGGCTTGATATCGTTTACAGGAATCTTTATAGCATCGGTTTCTTCATTGTGTACCGCCACAGGAAAAGAGTAGACAACAGGACTGTTATTTGACATTTCATTAAGTAGTAAAATTACCCTTTGCGTCTTGCCAATTTTGGGCTGAAATTTCACGGTAATTTCTCCTGAGCGTAAATTTTCAGCGCTTTTTTCTACTTGAGCAATTGTGGCGGTGATTTTGGGATGCAGTACAAAAGCTGCAACATTTGATTCAATCTGCTGCTTTTGCCCTAGATTACTCATTTTCAGGTGTACCACTTGAACTCCCTGTACGCCTGCGGATAAATCTGGCGGTACTAGCAGGCTAATTTGCGTTTCTTTCACATCTTCTGGTACTAGCAATTTCTCTGTATTGCCTAATCGGATTCTGGTAATTTCACCACGTAACCGCTTACCGCGAATTACTAATATACTGTCTACAACAATTAATTGCTCTGTTTCGGCTGGGGCGATAACTTGCTCAATACTTGGTTGCAATAAAGACATCATACATAAACCCTCAGCTTTAACAGAGTCTTCGCTCTCAATTAAAACCATTGATGCTTGATAACTAGCTGAGGGACGATAGTGAGTTTGTAACGCCGACCATAGTTTAGAAGTGTCTTCCATGTTAAAAAACTCGGGAGAAAGTTTAATCTGTCCAATTTGTTCAGCTAAATCCGAGACAGACACACCAACTAAAGCCTGAGAAAAAACATTGGACGTACTTCGTGTAGATGCATTTTTCAAAGCATTAGCGATCGCACTAGTTGCGATCGCAGGTGTTCGATGCAATAGTTGCATTGCGTACCCCAGTAAAAGCTCTGCTTGAAAGTCTTTTGCGCCGTAGGCTGTAAGTAAGTAATGCAGGTCTAAAGCTAGTGGAGGATTTGTAGAGCGTGTGCTTTTATTTATCCGGGAGTTCTTGCTACGAAATTCCTGAGATACCCAATCAACATTGCGATTTTGTGTGACTTGATAGAGAAATAAATTGAGTTGAGCACGCTCATCAGTTCCGACTGTAATCAGATCCGGCGGTAGAGCAGTCACAATCACGTCACCAACACTAGCAGTAATCGAGTCACTGACTAGACCATTTTCCAGCAAGTCTTTGAGTACTGCTGTCACAGCGGCTATCGAGAGTGCGTTACTCATCCTAATTCCTCACGGTACTAGCACTTATTGAGCGTTTGAGTCAGACAAAATTCACGAAAGATTTTTTGCAAAATATTCAACATTCTGCTCAGTGGTGATTCCTGATCAAGCTTATAAAAATATACAATTTTATTTTGTCAACTATCTATTGATATATTCAATAAAACTTTGAGTAAACTCTACCTTTGTTATAAAATTTACAGATGATTTTTTGAAATCCACATATTAGGGTAGGCATTGCCCACCATATCCAGGTTTTGGTGGACATTGCCCACCTTGAGAACTACGAATTTTTCATAGTTTGTGTATCAAAGTATGAAACTTTGATGCGTAGAGTCTGTCAATGAATAAGGTATGTAGCCTTTAGATTAATACGTCATAATTGAGCTAACAAAGCTCTCAATGAATTCACGTTAAATTTAACATTAGGAACAAATTGACACTACCATAAGTCGTGCTTTTAAGCTTTTATTAAGCATTTGTATCAAATGCCCAGCTTTGGTTAAAGTTATTAATATGCTAAGCTGAACGTAGATAAATTAATAAACATGAGTAATAAAAATTACTATTACCTAAATATTATTCGGCAGAAAAAAGTTGCTATGTAAGTAATATGTATTTTTGTTTCCAAGTAAAACTTTAATGTAATTAGGATGGGTTCTCTCAGATGACATCGCCACCATCTTCAAATTCGTGGAATGGGCGCTTTATAGGTGATAACCAGCGATACCGTTTAGACAAACGGTTGGCTGGTGGTGGCATGGGTGAAGTCTTCCTGGCAATGGATACCCGTGTAGGTCAGCAGGTAGCATTGAAGCTATTGAAAGATACGCTAGTGCCCTCAAAAGAGATGCGAAAGCGTTTTGAGCGGGAGATAGCAGTCTGTGCAGCGCTGCAAAGTGACCACATTGTTAAGATTAGTGACTGTGGCGTAACAATTGAAGGTCATCCATTCTACGTAATGGAGTATCTGCGTGGACAGACACTGCGACAATTACTGCTGCGTGAAAAGCGGTTATCTGTAGAGCGGACTGTAGGTATTATTGCTCAAGTTTGCAAAGGTTTGCAGCTAGCTCATGAAGGCGTGACTTTACAGCGGGATGGCGGCAAAAGCACAGAGCATATTCAGGTAATTCATCGCGACCTGAAACCAGACAATATATTTTTAGTACCAACAGATTTAGGAGAGTGGGTGAAGATTTTGGATTTTGGTGTTGCTAAAATCCGCAATGAATCTTCGGAACAAACTAATATAACTAATACATTTATTGGTACGTTTCGCTACGCAGCACCTGAGCAGCTCCAAAGCGATAAAAACTTGGACGCAAGGGCAGATATTTATAGCTTGGGATTGATCCTCTACGAAATGCTAGGTGGATCTGATCCATTTGGTTTAAGCATCAAAGCTAATAATATCAGCGAAGCCTCTTGGGTATTAGCCCATGCCTATGAGCCGCCCAAACCACTGCGATCGCAACGTGGATGCGAGCATTTATCTGTGCAACTAGAGGCTGTGGTGCTCAAATGCTTGCAAAAGAATCCAAATAATCGCTTTGCCAGTGTAGAAGAACTGGATCGAGCTTTGCAGGCTGTGGCTAAACCGATCGCTCTTAATGTTAACGTCGATTATCAAGAAGCGATCGCTCTTCATCCAACTGTACCCAGACCGCTGACACCGATTGAGCAGAGCCAACTAGAAGAGACCATGCCTCCCTCTCAACCTGTGTATCATCAAGGAGTAGATGGGGAAACCATACTGCGGCCACTGACACCAGGTGAACAAATCCAAGACGAAGACGATACAGTTATTTACTTGCAATCTTTGACTCATCAAGGTTCAGATGGAGAAACCATACCGCGATCGCTGACAGCAATTGAGCAAAGCCAAGGGCAAAATGAAACCATACCTCGTCCCCAACCTTTGTATCCTCAAGCTTCAGATCAAGAAACCATACCGCGATCGCTGACACCAATTGAGCAAAGCCAACCAGAAGGCACGATTTTTCAGCCGCGTCCTGGGCAAAATCAAGGTTTAGATTCGGAAACCGTTCCCCGACCTTTACAACCGTTCGCCCAAAGCCAAAACGACACAATTCCTCGTCCCCAACCTATGCCAAATCAAGGTTCAGATGGGGAAACCGTTCCGCGACCTCTGCAACCGTTCGCCCAAAACCAACCAGAAGGGACAATTTTTCAACCACGACCAACACCACATCCAGACATTAATCAAAATTCAACTGTTTCCCCTGAGAGTAATCCTGAATTCAGCAAAGAAGGGACAATTTTTCAGCCACGCCCTGCATCTCGCCAAGGTGAACAACCAGCATCAGAAGGGACATTGTTTCAACCACGTCCTGTACCCCAACCCCAGCCAAAACCGGATGGTGGTACAATTTTTCAACCACGCCCTACGCCCCAACAAGCTGGTCAACCAAAACCGGATGGCGGCACAATTTTTCAACCACGTTCTGCATCTGGCCAACTTGGTCAACCAACACCCGATGGTGGCACAATCTTTCAACCACGCCCTGGACAAGTAGCAGGGGATGGTAGCACAATTTTTCAGCCTAGGACAAACAAACAATCACCTCAGAAACTTTCTAGCAATTTCTGGCGAATTCTAGGGGTAGTGTTTGCGATTGGATTTGCCTTAGCAGGAGTCTTTTACTTCTACCCTCACTTACAATCGGGTAAAGAAAACGATCAGAAAACTTGGCAGAAATTCAACCATGTATGGTGAGCCGAAAAGGTTACAATACCGTTCGGTTAAGAAATTTATCTATAGGGGCAAGCAGGGGGAGCAGTAGGGCCGTTTCATTCGTAATGGTATGTATTTTGTCAATATGAATGGCGATAAATATCAGGGCAAAAGTCATAAATTGTGGCTCTACCGTACTTGTTATGCTAAATTCATAGTCTTTAAGAGGGAACAGGTGAAGCA
>NZ_MTAV01000203.1 GCF_002154695.1 Nostoc sp. T09 | reverse complement strand
CCCACACTCCCCCATCCCACCTAACGTTCGGATTTTGGCATTACTGAATCGGTGTTCTAGCCCCGCATCTAAAATTGTCTTACCACTGGTTGACCGTCTTTAACTTCGCCAACTAAGACTAAATTTACACAGTTGACGAAAATACCATTTTCCAGAACACCGGGAATGTTATTCAGTGTTTTTTCTAGGTTTACTGGGTCGTCAATAGAGTCAAATCTGACATCTAAAACCATGTTGCCTTGGTCAGTGATTACCGGGCCAGCTTTTTTAACACCCATGCGGAGTTCAGGTTTGCCACCAAGTTTTTTGATGGCATCAGTGACAGGAGTAATGGCCATTGGGATTACCTCCACTGGTACAGCAAAAGTAGAACCTAAACGATCTACTAACTTCCCACTATCCACCACGACAATGAACTGATTTGCCAAGTAATCGACTACTTTTTCGCGGGTATGGGCTGCACCACCGCCTTTAATCAAATTCTTTTGAGGATCAACTTCATCAGCCCCATCAATAGCAATATCAATGTGGTCAATAGCGTCCAAAGTGGTGAGAGGAACGCCGTATTGCTTTGCTAGTACTTCTGACTGAAACGAAGTCGGAACACCAACGATATCTTTGAGTTCACCAGACTGGAGGCGTTCTCCGAGAAACTGAATTGTGTACGCCGTGGTTGAACCCGTACCCAAACCGACAATCGAACCTGATTTGACTAAGGCGGCGGCGGCTTTGCCAACTTCTTGCTTCATCAACTTCACGGGGTCTGCTGCTACGGTCATTCCCAAAAATGCTCCATAAAACTTATCTAAAATGAACATAACCCAAAGTTACATACATTTTGCGCTTTACTTGCCGCGATAACGTGGGATAACGAAGACAAGGAGGTCAAGGAAGGGGGCTTGGGGAAGAAATAACTCTTGGCAAATGACAACTGACTAATGACAAATGACAATATAATATTTACCTACGCAACATTGTTATGTGTAAACTCGTCATAAGATAATCCAGTTCTACTAAAAGTAGATTGAACAACGGTGACGTTGTTTATTAATCACATTTGTGGCTGAAATCGGTTATAATCATGCGTCAGTTTATCGGTACTTTATCCTTAATATTTTTGCTACAAAACTTACCAGCAATTCATATGTTACAAGTAGCAGAAGCAGCTTCTAGCCAGGAGTCTGAAGCAATTCAACAAGTAGTTAATGCCAAATGGATGACAAAGTCTCCTGATGGCAATTTTTATCCAGAAAGGTTAATTAATCGTGCAGAATTAGCTGCGATTATGGTGAAAGTATTTCGACTGGATAAACGTCAGGCTGTTAGTAAAGAGAATGTACTAACTCCAGATGTACCCTCTTCTCATTGGGCATTTAATGATATTCAAATAGCCTTAAAGACTGAGATTATGAAAGGCTATCGAGGTAATTTGTTTTTCCCTAATCAAAAGGTGACAAAAGCAGAAGCCTTAGCAATTTTTGCTCAAGCTTATGGTGTATTTCAGTTTCCCGATGAAACTGTTAAGGACATTCTGGCTTCCCATCCAGATGCAGCATCCATTCCATCTTGGGCTAGACAAGCGATCGCCACAGTAATTTCCGAAGGATTTGTCAATACAGATGCTCAAGGCAATATTTTCCCATTACGTCCTATGACCCGTGGCGATATGGCTGATGTATTGAGTAAATATTTGCAACGACAACAGAAACAACCCGATACACCAGAAGTTCCCAAGGTTCCAGATAGCCCACAATCACCATAGAACTAATGGTGGCTTTAGCATAACAAGTATGATAAAACCAAAGATATTAATGCTTGAGTTGCCGCTTGATGCGGTAAGTGATTCCTACCGCACTCAAAGCTAAAACACCTAACACAGGACTTGGTTCAGGTACAGTTGTGACAGCAATAGCTCCTGAATTCTTATCTATAATGAAATCAGAACCAAATTGAGGCACTTGATATAGTGAAAGGTTAGTATTAACTGTTCCTGACAAATAAGTGTCACCTGCAACTTCTCCACCTAAATCTATTAATCCAAAGATTTCTTGTGTAACTGTGTTGAAGTTGAATTTGAAATATTGAGCAGTTGAGTTACTATTAACAACGTTATTATAAGCGGCAACGAGATTATTTAGAGGATTGAAAAAAGCAATACTAAGCGATCGCAAAAATTTCGTTGTTCCAAACCCACTTTCGGAAAAACTTGCTGGGGCTGTACTTTCGTCATAATTAAAAGCACCTCTAGCTGAATAGCCTCCATCTCCATTCCAGCCAAAATTTAATGTCACAGCTTGAGCAGGAAAGGTTCCAGTTAGTGAGATAGTTAAAGCTACCCCAGTTGTCAGAGTTAGAGTTTTAACCAAGTCTTGCATCTTTTCTACGTGTTTTACTAAAGAAGGTTAAATATAAAAATTTCTTTTAGCTTCCTTGAATGAAGAAGAGTAATTTAATCTAATTTTTAGTAATTTTCAGTAGGGTGGGCAGTGCCCACCATATCCGGTTTTTGGTGGGTAATGCCTACAATTAACCTTAAAAAGTAGGTCATTTTTTCAAAAATAAAACCCGATTTCAATAGATAAAAAATAATTATTAGGAAAAGCTATGTCTATCTGGTGATTTATTTTTACTTAAATTGATACTTTTGTAAAGCGGTAAAAGCGAGTAATTTTATGGTAATGTCAATCATAAAATTTGACGATTTTACCAATTCTTCAAAGCAAAATTTATTACATTTTGTTAAATTAAATAGAGACAAGCCAACCTTAATTTTCCTTAAGGAAATAGTAGTAAAACATGCCCAATTAGACTTTAAGAATGCAACTTATTGCAAGTATGGTTCTGTAAGCAACATTACCGTGGGAAAATCAGAGAATATTCAGAAGTAGAGATTAGAGAGGAAAACCCTATAATATGCATCTGAGCGAAATCACCCATCCCAACCAATTGCACGGTTTATCGATTCGGCAACTGCAACAAATTGCCCGTCAAATCCGAGATAAGCACCTACAAACGGTAGCAGCAAGCGGGGGACACCTGGGGCCAGGTTTGGGTGTTGTAGAGTTAACTTTAGGGCTTTACCAGACACTGGACTTAGATCGGGATAAAGTTATTTGGGATGTAGGACACCAAGCTTATCCCCATAAACTAATTACAGGTCGCTATAGCAACTTCCACACCCTTAGGCAAAAAGACGGAATTGCTGGATATCTCAAGCGGTGTGAAAGCAAGTTCGATCACTTTGGTGCCGGACACGCTTCCACCAGTATTTCCGCAGCTTTGGGTATGGCTTTAGCCCGCGATTTGAAGGGAGAAAAATTTAAAGCCGTCGCCGTCATTGGTGATGGGGCATTAACTGGGGGTATGGCTTTAGAAGCCATCAACCATGCGGGACACTTACCCAAAACTAACCTGCTGGTTGTTCTCAACGACAACGAGATGTCCATCTCTCCAAATGTGGGTGCAATTCCTCGCTATCTCAACAAAATGCGCCTCAGTCCACCGGTGCAGTTTTTCAAAGATAATTTGGAGGAACAATTCAAGCACATTCCTTTTGTCGGTGAATCCCTGTCGCCCGAACTCGCGCGCATCAAAGAAGGGATGAAGCGTCTAGCAGTTCCCAAAGTTGGTGCAGTTTTTGAAGAACTGGGCTTTACCTATATAGGGCCAGTAGATGGGCATAATTTAGAAGAATTAATTGCTACTTTTCAACAAGCACATCAAATACCAGGGCCAGTTTTGGTGCATGTGGCAACAGTCAAAGGCAAAGGTTATGAAATTGCCGAACAAGACCAAGTAGGCTACCACGCCCAAAATCCCTTCAATCTCACAACTGGCAAAGCTATTCCTTCTAGCAAACCCAAACCCCCAGCCTATGCTAAAGTGTTTGCCCACACTTTAGTCAAACTCGCTGAACAAAACCCCAAAATTGTTGGGATTACTGCGGCGATGGCAACAGGAACAGGTTTAGATAAACTCCAAGCAAAACTACCCAATCAATATATTGATGTAGGTATTGCCGAACAGCACGCTGTTACCCTAGCAGCTGGATTGGCTAGTGAAGGTATGCGTCCCGTGGCTGCTATCTACTCTACCTTCCTACAACGTGGTTATGACCAAATAGTTCATGATGTCTGCATTCAAAACTTGCCAGTGTTTTTCTGCTTAGACAGGGCGGGAATTGTGGGTGCTGACGGCCCTACCCATCAAGGTATGTATGATATCGCTTATCTGCGTTGCATTCCTAACATAGTGTTGATGGCACCTAAAGACGAAGCCGAACTGCAACGGATGATTGTCACTGGTGTTGACCATACCAAGGGGCCGATCGCCATGCGCTTCCCTCGTGGTAATGGTCATGGTGTACCGCTGATGGAAGAAGGCTGGGAACCTTTAGAAATCGGCAAAGGCGAAATTCTCCGTACTGGCGATGATGTGTTAATCGTTGGCTATGGCACAATGGTTTACCCAAGTATGCAAGCTGCGGAAATTCTCAGCGAACATGGGATTGAAGCCACTGTGATCAATGCCCGATTCGTCAAACCCCTAGATACAGAATTGATTTTGCCTTTAGCTAAGAAAATTGGTCGCGTTGTCACCTTAGAAGAAGGCTGCGTCATGGGTGGCTTTGGTTCTGCGGTAGCCGAAGCTTTACTTGATGCCGATGTTGTAGTCCCAGTCAAGCGCATCGGTGTGCCAGATATCTTAGTCGATCATGCTACACCGGATGAATCTAAGGCTGCACTAGGTTTAACTAGTCGTCAAATAGCAGAAAGAGTTTTGGAAGCTTACTTTCAGAAGCAGCTATCTGCTGTTGGCTAGTTAATTGTTCAGGAAAATACTTAGATCTGCCAAAGATAATTAATCGAAAATACACTCTACAGCTAAGCTGTGGGGTGTATTTTTTTAGAAGAGTTAAGGGTAAAATTATCCCGTTCCTAATACTAATTCACAAAAATCCTGATACAGATAGATCTTTCGTAGGGGTTTAGCAATGCTAAACCCTTGCCCGTGTATTTGTATCACTATTAAAGTGAAATAGTATAACCCCTCCCGCAAGCAAAGAGAAGTCCCGATTGTAGTGCAATCAATTGAGAAGCTGTATAACTCATACTGACAACAGTCAAAAGTGCGATCGCGTCAAATAAGATGCCCGACCTTTTGTAAAAGTCGGGCATCTGGGCCTCGTTTAAGTAAATAGGCTTACGGTGGGCGATGCCCAACCTACGAGTAATAAAAGCCACTATTATTACTCGTGTACAACCATAGAGTTTTCTGATTGCGAGAAACTAATATAAATTGGAAAAGTCCCCATAAGAAGAGTCAGCGTATCTTCTAGAGTCAGCCGCAAGTCAAGTATTGCTTGTAATTTATATGACAATCAACCTGTTGAACGATCGCTATCAAGTTATCCGCACATTGGGTGCTGGTGGGTTTGGTGAAACCTTTCTGGCAGAGGATACTTATATGCCTTCAAAGCGCCGTTGTGTGGTAAAACAGCTAAGACCGATTCAAAACAATCCCCAAATTTACCAACTGGTGCAAGAACGGTTTCAACGGGAAGCGGCGATTTTAGAAACACTCGGCGGCGCGACTGACCAAATTCCGACTTTGTATGCTTACTTTGAAGCAGCTGGACAATTTTATCTAGTTCAGGAGTGGGTTGAAGGCGATACTTTAACAGCAAAAGTGCAACAGCAAGGGTTATTGAGTGAAAGCGCTGTGCAAGAATTGTTGGTAAATTTATTACCTGTGCTGGAATACGTTCACGGTAAGTATATCGTTCACCGCGATATCAAACCGGATAACATTATTGTGCGGCAGCGTGACGGCAAACCAGTACTGATTGATTTTGGTGCGGTGCGTGAATCTATGGGAACGGTGGTAAATTCCCAAGGAAATCCTACTAGTTCGATTGTGATTGGGACACCGGGATTTATGCCCAGCGAACAAGCCGCAGGTAGACCAGTTTATTCGAGTGATTTATATAGTATAGGGATGACGGTAATTTATTTGCTGACTGGGAGACAGCCTCAGCAAATAGAAACAGATCCCCTGACGGCGGAAGTTGTGTGGCGACAATATGCTAGCCATATTAGCCCGATGATGGCAGAGATAATTGATCGTGCGATCGCCTATCATCCACGCGATCGCTATCCCACAGCTAGAGCCATGCTAGATGCTTTGCAGAGCATAGCAAATCCGATTCCGCCGACGCAACCAGTCGTCTATCAACCGCCTATGGTATCTGTACCACCAACTATTCCTGTAAGTCCTCGCCTGGAAACAGAACCGCCGAAAACTGAAGGTAATAATCGCAACGGTTTTGTCATCGGCGGTTTAATAGCAGGTGGGTTAATTGGTGCATCTGTAATTATTAGTCAGGTGTTACCAAAACCTTCGCAACCTATAGCACAAACAACGCCAACACCGACAGCAACATCCTCAACTGTTACATCTCAAATTACAGAGACACCTACTAGTTCACCATCTCCCATACAACAACCTACTTCAATACCTCAAGCGATCGCAACTCCCACATATTCACCTTTTACAAATACATACACAACACCAACAAACAACGTCACAGCCAACGATTATTCTTGGCTTTCTCAAAGACCTATTACAGATGCAGATTTGCAAGGTAAAGACGGTTTTGAACTAGATATTATGCGGAATTGGGTGTTTGCCATTCATGGTCGTCAGTTTGATACTCAAGGCTTACAAGATTACTTTAATAATCAACCTTGGTATCAACCTACATATTCGCCAAAGAAATTTCCTAATAAATTACTCTCAAAATTAGAACGGCAAAATGTTGAATATATTGCCAAATATCAAGACCGTTATAATCTGAGATATTTTAAGAAATAAACTTTAGCAATCTGGATAAAACTCTGAGGTGAATTTAAAATTAGGGAACGGTGAACAGGGAAAGAAAAAACGTAAGAATTCAGCACCCAGGAGTCAGAAGTCAGAATTTAGAGGTAATCTAGTAGATTA
>NZ_MTAV01000202.1 GCF_002154695.1 Nostoc sp. T09 | reverse complement strand
GGCGGGAGGAAGGGGGGACAAGGAGAGGGGGGGACAAGGGGAGAGAGTTGTTTGTTTTTCCTGGCTCCGACTTTTCCTGTAACTCATCAAGTCCACTCACATTGCTAGCAGCTAGCCAAAGAATTTGTTCGGCATGATCTAAAATGGCAAAACAATCGGGTTCGTACCAAAAAGCTACAGGAAACGGTAAGCGATCGCATTTATTTTGGGGTAGTTGTTCAATTTCCCACGCTACGTCGTAACCCAACCATCCCAACCAACCACCAGTAAAAGGAAGGTGGGGAGGAGATGAGGGAGAAATGATTCCCCCTTGTCCCCCCTCTCCTCTACTTCGCAGCAACTCCTCCAAAAACGGAAAAACCTTTCCTAGCTGCGGTGTCCACATTTGAGGAACACCATCAACTATGCGGGGAGCACCAGCACAAATAGAATAACGATTGAGTTGTGAATGTTCTTTTGGCGTTGGGTAGGTGCTTTCTAATAAGGTAGCGATTCCAGATGGGGTAGTGGGGCGAAATAGAGCAGCGAAAATTTCAGAACCAGTACGATGTTCTAAAGGAAGCGCTCGCCAGTACCAACCTTGGGTCATAATTCATCCAAAATCTCTATTCCAAAATCTTCACACATCAGTACCAATTGCCAGCCGCACGCCCCAAAATAGAGTTAATGTGCCAATAGCCAGCCAGTCCCACCTTTTTAACCGTAAGTCATGCCAAGGCACTCTATGCTCATTTGGACTGGTAAAACCGCGCACCATCATTGCACTCGCCATCTGTGCTGCTCTTAGTAGCAGATTTTCTAACAGTCGCTCTGCTACAATCATCCAAACTTTAACTGCTCCTTTGAGTCCCAGCTTTTTCCAATTAATTGCCCTAGTCATTACCGATCGGATTAAATTCTGTACTTCTTCTAAGACTAGAGGTATAAACCGCAAAGATAAAGTTAAAGTTAGAGCAATTTCTGTAACAGGTAACTTGAGCCGCCGCAATGGTTGCATCAAGCTTTCCATCCCGGCTGTAATTTCTTCTGGTGCTGTGGTCAGCAGATAAAGGTTGGTGCTGTAAATGACAGTAAACAAAATCGTACTCAGCCGCACTGCCAAATCTAAGGAACGACGACTGACTTTAACAGGCCCTTTGTGAAATAGTACGTATCTATATTCTTTATTACCAAATGCTGCTTGTTGATCAATATTGGCAGTATTTGTAGTTGTTTGGGGGCTAAAAACTTGTTCGTTGGCTGGTAAGCGTGGCTGATAATTGATCCCCAATCCATCCGGACTGATAGCTGCAATTGCAAAGACAAAAAAGGCCAAGATCAACAACCAGCCCATTTGCTGCTGCCATACTCTTTTGGGAATTCTCGCAATTAACGTCACAATAATTAATAGCGTTACTAATAGTAAACGCCATTCGTTCCTGGCAAAAGTGTAACTTGTGAGAAAGCTCATCAACCAAGCAAACTTGACTCTGGGATCAATTTTATGCAGCCAAGTTTGAGGTTCTTCTAGGTAAAGTCCTAGTGGTAGCGATCGCAGTAAATCCATTTCTAAGTGCTGAGTGCTGAGTGATAGAAAGTTTCGATAGAGCAACTAAGAAGTTAAGGCTTTGTCAGCTCCAAAATCAAGATTTTGTTCTACCTACTGATTCTTGACTATTGTGCCTTGACATTAGAGACTTAGCACAATCTACTTCTCCTTACTCAGAACTCAGCAATATCACACGCGGGTAGCACGATTGAGATTACCACTTTCGACATCACGGACTTTCTTACTGCGCCACAATAATCGAATCGGGGTGCCTTTAAATCCTAATTGTTGCCGAAATTGCCGTTCAACATAGCGGCGGTAGTTTTCATTAAAGCGTTTGGCATCGTTGACAAACAGAGCGATCGTTGGCGGTTGAGTACTAACTTGTGTCCCATAATAAATTTTGCCCTGACGTCCGCCACGTGATGTTGGTGGAGAATGCCAACTCACCGCATCTTCTAGAACTTCGTTAATTACAGCTGTACTTACACGGCGTTTGTGTGACTCAGCTGCTTGATTCACCAATTCTAAAATTTTCTCTACCCGCTGTCCTGTTAAAGCACTAACAAAAATAGTGTCTGCCCATTCGGTAAAATGCAGCCGTGCTTGCATATTTTTTTCGTAGTCGTAGATTGTGTAAGAGTCTTTTTCGACTGCATCCCACTTATTGACTACAACTATACAAGCGCGACCTTCTTCAAGAATCCGCCCTGCTAATTTTTGGTCTTGTTCGGTGACTCCATCTAAGGCGTCTATGACCATTAACACCACATCGGCGCGGCGAATCGCTTTAAAAGCACGGTTAATACTAAAGAATTCTGTGCCGTAGTCTATGCTTTTCTTTTTACGAATACCGGCGGTATCAATCAAGCGATAGGTTTGCCCATCCCGCTCGACCACTGTATCAATCGCATCGCGTGTTGTGCCTGAGATAGGACTGACGATCGCCCTTTCTTCCCCAACGAAAGCATTCAATAAACTAGACTTACCCACATTTGGTCGTCCGATTATTGCTACTTTGATCTCGTTAGTTTCCGGTACTTCGGTTACATGGGGAATGTGCGTAATTAACTCATCAAGGAGTTCTCCCGTACCGCCGCCATGAATTGCAGAAATGGCGTAAGGTTCACCTAATCCTAATTGCCAAAATTCCGCCGCTTGGATTAAGCCTTGTTCTGGGGATTCACATTTATTTACAGCCAACAGGACAGGTACAGGTTGTTGGCGTAACCACTCAGCAATTTCTTCATCAGCGTGTGTGGGGCCTGTTTGACCATCGACAACAAAAATAGCAGCACTAGCTTCGGTGAGTGCTGTCATCGCCTGTTGACGAATCAGGGGTAAAAATTCGGTGTCATCATTAAAGACTAAGCCACCTGTATCCACCACCAAAAACTCGCGATCGCTCCAGTAAGATGGCAGATAAGTGCGATCGCGTGTCACTCCCGGTTCATCGTGGACAATCGCCGTTTGTGCCCCGGCGAGACGATTAACCAGGGTGGATTTGCCCACATTTGGGCGTCCGATAATAGCAACAATTGGCAGTCCCATAAACTCAGGGTAACGTAGAGACGTAATATATCATGATCATGTCTCTACATTTTAGCTACTTTAAGTCTTTCTTTAATTTATATATCGCCAAGATAACCGTCAGCCAAATTTGGAAATAGCCGCCCATGAGCCAGAGTTTGCTTATATCAGCGCTATGACAAAGCGCTTTAATTTGCCACTATCAGGAAATTCTCACGGTGGACAGGTGCGCCTACATTCTTTCAAAGCTTTGATTCTACCACCTCTAGGTGAAAAGTATTATTTACGGCGCTATCAAGTAGGGGAGATGATTCAATACACTAATCGCGGAGTAAGTATGAGTGGATTGCATCTGCGATTAGGTGCGTGTCTTGAGATTGCTGTATTCACTTTGGTTGCACTTAGAAAGTAATATCATGTCCGAATGAACATTTGTAATTAAGACTGACGCGGAGAGTCGAATTCTAATTTAGTCTTCATGAGAGGACTTTAGCTATTAGCCTTGGAATTTATTTCAAGGCGGGTAAGCTACAAAAATATTACACAATCAAATCAATTCTGCTTCTGAAAAAATCTGCCTAACTGTTAATTCCAAACCAGGAAATAACTCATCAATAATAGGCATATCATCTGTATAAACTTGACGTTTATCCACAGATAAAAATACCCTCATGCTCATTGCTTCGGGATCTACAACCCAAACTCGTGACACTCCCGCCTCAAAGTAATCTTTCGCCTTTTCTTCAAATTCCTTCATCATTTGGTCTGGAGAAATAATTTCAATTACTAACTCTGGAGGAACAGGACAAGCTTCATTACGCTGCCAACTTTTGGGTAGACGTTCATAGGAAATATAAGTCAAATCTGGTACAGGTGCCCAATCTTTTCCTTGACGTTTTAAAAGGATTGCCCATTCCGCAACGGTGCGACCTTTGCCTTTAGACCAGGCATAAATTAGGAATAGTAAAGCTCTTTGTAAAGCTGAATGAAAAAATTTTGGTGACACCTTGGCTACTGCAAAACCATCCACAAACTCATAGTTTATATCTCCCTCTGGCAGCGCTAAAAATTCTTCTAAGGTGAGTTTGTTTCCTGTGGTTGCCTTAACCATAAAAATTCACACAATTACCTGATGCTATTATTTTAAGCTACCAATAAGCTTACTGATTAGCTGGAATTAAGACTGGACCGTTATCAATCACTTGATATCTAGCTTCTCTAGTGAAAATTACTCGACAATTGACACCGCCAAAATTATGGCAGGTTTGAATTGCATAACGTGCAGCAATCGACCTACCTTGACCAGGATGATTGGTATCATATCCCCAGCCTGTACCATAAGCACCGTTAGAACCAACTGCTAAAGCTCCCCAAGAATTTTTAAACCATAGTGGAACTGAGCAATCTTTGGCTTGAGATTGTTGCTGACAATTATAAATAGCGCTACGCTCAGCTTCTTGGCGTGATAAACCTGTTGCTCCCGTGGTAACTCTGGTAGAGGGAGAATAAGCGATCGCACCAAATAAATCTGGTTTAGACTGAGCTTGGGCAACTTGTGCTAACCCAGGCAAAATTGATAATGCTGTAGCTACTGCTAATAAACTTTTTTTAATTGTATTTGCCAACATAATTTTTGATTGAACTCTAGTAAAGAACTACAGTTCTATATGTAGGCATTACATAAATTATGCAGTTTGTTCTGGCTCTGTCGTTACCTGCTGTCCGATTCTTGGCTCAGTTCCTGCAAGCAGCCGTTCAATATTACTGCGGTGGCGGAAAATCACATACAACCCACCGAGAAAGGCATACAGAATGCAAGGTAAAGGTTGATGGAAAACTACCATGAAAATTGTTACAGCGATCGCGCCTGCAATGGAGCTTAAAGAGACAATCCGCGATAGAGCTATGACAATGGCAAATACACCTGCTGTTGCTAAACCTACCTGCCAACTAATTGCCAACAAAGTTCCTAAACCAGTAGCGACAGATTTACCACCGCTAAAGCCTAAAAAAATTGATTTGCTGTGTCCGAGGACGACTGCAAACCCTGCTAAAGTTACTAACCAAGGTTGCCACAGCTTAGCATCTACTGTAGGGGGGATGAAATCGTGAACTGGGACAAAGTTGAATAACTGGTAAATTAGAGCGATCGCTAATACTCCCTTCAAGCAATCAATTAATAACACAAATGCCCCAGGCCCTTTACCCAAGGTTCTAAGAACATTGGTTGCTCCAGTTGAACCAGAACCAACTTCTCTGATATCAATACCCTTTAACTGCTTCACGGCAATGTAGCCAGTCGGGAAAGAACCTAGTAGGTAGGCTACAACTAAAACTACACCGCACAAACTTAACCAAATAGCCATAAAAAAGTCAAAAGTTAAAACAGCCAAAAGTCAGTAGTCAATAGTCTATAGTCCAAGATTCTTTAACCAATGACAAATGACTAATGACTAATGACGAATAACTAATTAAAAATCATCATCATAGTTTCTCATCATTTTGGGGTCAGGAGCAAAGGCTAACCACAGAGGAAATTGCAGTAGTGCTAGGCTAATTTGGTCTTCAGAATCGTCGATGATAATTAAAGGCAGTTGATTTGCTTTTACTAATCGATCTGCTTTCTGAGCCAAAGCTTCCGGTGCCTCAAATAATACTACGCCTCTATCAGGACCGAAATCTGGGCGACCTATACCTAGGCAGTCTTGCAAGCCGCGCCGCCATTCACCTAAACGTTCCGGTGTATTAGCTAATACTAGAGTGCGAACGCGATCGCCATACAGCTTGTTGAGTATAGAAATCACTGCCGAAGAAATCAAGATATTCTGCAAGCGGCTACCCATTGTCCGCAAAGCACCTCTTCCACCTTGGCTGAAAAACCAGTTAGCAACTCTTTCCGCGTGCACTGGTTCAAAGGTACGGCGCAATTGCCATGCGGGACCATAGTAATCTGGTTTGCTGCGATATTGGTCAATTAGGCGGCGAATTTGCTTTGTAGTATCTTGAAACTGCTGTTGGGCAAATTGTGGGATACCTGGCTGTGATTCAGCTGGCTTCACCTCTTTCACCACTGCTGGTTTTTCTCGTTCGATGACAGGCGGCACTAGTTGTAACTGCTCTGCTGCTGCGGCTAAATCCTGTAAGCTGCCTGTGAGATAATCTTTAAAACCCTGTACCCGAATTGCCAAGTCTTGGGATGTGCCGGCAAAAGTGGTACGCATTTCATTACGGATGCGTTCTTGGCGACGTTCTAACTGTTCTACAGAAATTTGCAGCGCTTGTTTGCGTTGCTCTAACTGTGTTAGCGACTCTTGCACGAGTCGTCCCAGCGTCAATTGAGTTTCTCCAACTTGCGCCTGAAGAGTTTTGTAAGTTCCTTGCAGATTGGCTATTTCTGCTTCTAGAGCTTCTTTGGCGCTTTGTAAATCTGCAACTTGTTGTGCTGCTTGTGCGTATAGGGAATTATCTTGTGATTCTGAGTTTATTTGTGACCTTGGTGACACAGTTAAGGCTGCTAATGGCGTAAATAACTCAGCAGTTGCATCTGCTTTTGACTCAACTGTAGAACTTTCTTCCTCTGCATGAGGAATGGGCAATTCAACAGTTGCATCATTTTGTGGCGTGTCATCTAATAAACTCTGAGCTTCTGTTTCTACCTCTGACTCAATAGATGAGTGTTCTGAATCTTCTACTTTAGGATTTTGTTCTTGTATTTGCGCCAACCACTCATCAATCGATTCTGGGGTTTGAGATTCCTCTGGGTTCATAAACAATAGTGTAATTCCTATGACGCGAATAAATAGCTTTCAGAAATATACAATTGACCTGTGCTAAAAGTCCTGGGTAGTTTGTACTGTTTTCTGAGTCTGTATCTAAAGCAATCAATGCTAAATCCGTGGGCAACGTTCTTCCAGGCAGGCTTTCAGGGTGTTGGGGTCAAATAAAATCGGCAAAAAGTGAATACTTTTGATTTCTTTAAAGTAAAACAGTATAGGAATTCGATCCCAAAAGATCCGCCAATTTTGCCACTCCTGATAAGGAAACCGCCGAATTAGTTTTTCGCCTCTGTAAATATCTAAGTCAGTGGCAGTAAATAGCAACCGCAATGTGCCTGCCTGAAACATGAGAAATAAACCAAACAATCCGATAACTCCTCCTACCACAGGTTGAGCTAACAGCAATGGAATAGAGGCAATTACCAAAACTACAGGGATATTGTAGTTAGGTTTGAGTTCCACCGTAGATGTGGTGTGGGGTGCAAATGAACTAGTCACAGTCTCAAATCCTGCTTTGTTAATAGACACATTTCCTATTTTAGGATTTTGGGGGTTAGGAGGCGGGCAATTAAGAGTTATGGCGAGGATTGTTGATAGTAGCTTTAGGGCTACATGCCTTTGAGCAATGCACTGCCAGTACCTTGAAACATTAACCAAGAAAGGAAAAAGTTACTCACAAATATAATCAGCAAGGCTGTGACAACAGCAGTTGTGGTTGATTGTCCAACTCCTTTGGCTCCTCCTGTTGTCGTTAGACCCCAGCTACAACCAATTACAGCAATTAAAATTCCAAAGCAAAATGCTTTAATCATGGCACTACAAATATCCCAGATACCAAGCAGGTTACGGGCTGAGTCTAGAAATGTAGTATCGGAGATGCTGTATAAGTTCGATGCAATTACCAACCCCCCCAGCATCCCTGTTACCAAAGACAAGAGAGTTAAAATTGGCAGCATTAAGCAGCAAGCTAAGACGCGGGGAATAACTAGGTAATCAATTGGATCAGTTTTTAACATCAACAGAGCATCAATTTGTTCTGTTACCCGCATAGTACCAATTTCAGCTGCAAAAGCAGAACCAACTCGTCCTGCCAAAATCACTGCTGTCAGTACGGGCGAGAGTTCTCTTGTTAAGGCTACCGCCAGCACGCCGCCGACGAGATTTCCTGCCCCAAAGTTAATAAATTCTCGCGCTACTTGAATGGTAAACACTGCGCCCACAAAAATAGCCGTCAATAGAGCAATAAACAGAGAATCTGGCCCAACTGCTGCCATTTGCTCTTTAGTATTTCGCCAATGAATTTTGACTCTCAGTAGGTGAACTAGTACTTGTCCACCCAGGAAAATCGCCGCCAGCAAACGCTGACTCCATGCTCCTAAACTGGATTTGGATGTAGTCTCACTCAATGTTTTGTAGCTAACTCGGTAACTGCCTTAAGAATAGCGAAAGTCAATGGGCAATAGTCAAGAGTCAAGAGGCAATAGACAATAGTTGTTTCTTTCTTCTTTTCATCCCCTGCTCCTATGCCTCTGGTTTGGGTGAAACATTAACTTAGTTTAAAGCTCTTCTCAGAAAATGAAGGCTAATGCCACCAAGCTTTATATTAATTTATCAGGAAAGCTGTTGAGCCAGTACTTTATTTAGCAAAGGTTTTGCCGATTACAAAGCTTACTTTTGTTTCAAGCATCTAATGTAACCAAAAGCAGATTTTTTTAATGAAAACTTAAGATTTTTGACATCTTCACTGCTCTGGAGCGATCGCACGTATTGTAGAAAATGACATATTGCGTTTCGGCTATTGTCCACTTTCACCACGGAGTGTCGTCTAAATGACTATTTTCACCAACTTTCTCCGTTCTCTGCTGCTCACGATTATTTTCAGCTTTGTTGTGCCGATGTTTTTAGTCGGTGGCTTCTTGCTCCTCCTATCTCTGGTCGGACACATTCCCGGTTTAGATGGGATAACTGAAGCGATCGCTACTCAAATTATACATTTTCTTGCTACTTTTGGTAGTGGTACTCCCCTGCATGGCTTAGTTGTAATCAGTTTGACTTGTAGTTTTGTTGGGGCGCTGTTTGATATTTACGTTTATTATCGGTGTCAAATTTTGCGAATTGATTCCTGAGTAGCTTAAAAAATTTATCTTCCAAAATTAGAGGATCTTGCTATTTCTAACTAAGATATAGGAATTGGCATTGCTGAATTTTGATCAATTAAATTTGAGTAGATCAATTAAGATTGGTTAAAAATAATTACGTCTTACTCAGTCCTCAGGCCTAAACTTGCTGAGGTTAGGTTCTTGTATTTATAATTTTAGGTTCTGCACAGCAGTATTATTTACTCTGCTAGTAAAATATAGATTGCTACAGCCAAAAGCACCATCAGTGCCTGTAAGAATTGAGATATTCAAAAAGCTACAGTCTTGCTTCAGCCTAAATTGGGTTAAAAAGAGCAAATAAACATCCAGATCAATATAAAAATTTCCTTAAAATTCTTCCTAGCGCCAGGCCTGTACACTTTTTGTGTGGACAAAGCAGGTCGTCTGACCTCTTGAGATCTTATATTGAGTTTATTACGAGGTTTTATGAGCGCATATGGTTTGGCCCTTTAAGCCCAGGTTTAGTAAACAAATTGCTCGGATTGAAATTACTGGTGCAATATCCACCGGTACTCGCAAACGTGTGCTAGAAGCACTAAAAACAGTAGAGGAAAAAAAGTTTCCAGCATTACTGCTACGAATCGATAGTCCTGGCGGTACAGTGGGGGATTCTCAAGAAATTTACAGCGCCCTGAAACGTCTACGGGATAAAATGAAAATTGTTGCCAGCTTTGGCAATATTTCGGCTTCTGGAGGTGTCTACATTGGCATGGGAGCTGAACACATCATGGCAAACCCAGGTACAATTACGGGCAGTATTGGTGTAATTCTTCGGGGGAATAACTTAGAACGTTTGCTGGATAAAATCGGAATTTCCTTTAAGGTAATTAAATCTGGCCCTTACAAAGATATTTTGGCATTCGACCGAGAACTGACGGAACCAGAACAAAACATTCTGCAAGAGTTGATTGACATAAGTTATCAGCAGTTTGTGCAAACAGTTGCTGAAGCCCGTTCTTTAGCGGTAGATACTGTGAAAAGTTTTGCAGATGGTCGAATTTTTACTGGTCAGCAAGCCTTAGAGTTAGGAGTGATAGATCGTCTGGGAACAGAAGAAGATGCGCGGCGCTGGACAGCAGAACTAGCCGGACTCGATCCTGAAAAAACACCATGCTTCACCCTAGAAGAACGTAAACCCTTGTTAAGTCGATTTTTACCAGGAAATCGTCAGGTTTCATCAGGAATTGGGGCTGGTATTGACTGGCTGGAATTTGAAATGTCTACCAGTGGATTACCCCTGTGGTTATATCGACCATAAATAATCAATAGTCAGAGGTAAATCAACAGTGGTAAAAACTAGAAAGTGAGAAATCACAGTTGAGCTAATTTAAGGAGGATTGGGCGTGGAGTGGCAAATGCGGGCTATTCGTGGAGCAACAACCGTTTCAGAAAACACAACTGAGGCGATTCGAGAAGCGGTAACAGAACTACTAGATGAACTGGAAAAACGGAATCATCTCCAGCCAAAGGATATTATTAGTGTTACATTCTCGGTAACACGGGATTTGGATGCTATTTTTCCAGCTGCGATCGCCAGAACTCGTCCTGCTTGGGATGGTGTAGCAATGTTAGATGTGCAGCAAATGCATGTAGAGGGTAGTTTACAGCGCTGTATCCGCTTCTTAATCCACGTCTACCTGCCAACCTCCGCACCAATTTACCATACATATTTACGTAATGCTGCCAACCTGCGTCCTGACTGGAGTTTACCCCAGCCTTTACCAGGATCGCCGCAAGTAGTAGAGTCAAAAGTCTAAAATATGTGCGTAAATTAGTCGATAAAATAATCTACGCTAAAAACCCAGGGACTGAAATTAGAAATAAAAAGATAAAAGACTGAAGATAGTAGTTAGTGATACATGGAAAGACAAAGATTTTTAATTATCTTCAATTCCATTTCATAATTTACCACTCAGCACTTTTAAAACAGCTTTAATTTAAAACGACTGATTTAAATAACAAAAGAAGTTTTGAATTCATCAACCAAAGCTTTTATTCTTTTATGAGGTACTGCAAGATTCCCGACTTTTTGAAAGAGTCGGGAATCTGATCGTTACAGTTCAAAGTTCCTAGACAATAGACTTCTTGCAGAAGTCGGTAAAAGGGAAAGGGGAAAAGGGGAAAGGAACTCAAAACCCTTTCCCTTTAACCTTTTCCCTTTCCCCCCTCTTGCAAAAATATATTTTTGCAAGAGTTTTATTTTCAAGGCAGGTCTAATCTATGCAGCTAGTTCCAGTTACCAATTACAGTAAAGGCCGACCAAAAATAAGGATGAGATAGATTTATATTTTCTGCTACATCTAATTCTGGAGGTAGCGGCACAAGATTGTTTTCCGAAAGGCGTAAATTGCCATTTTGTATCCGAACTTCTCCTTTGAGCATTCCTAATTGAGCCTGTCTAAGTGCCAGCGATCGCAAGGAAGTAGTCTTTAAGTCATTATAAAATTTAGTCATTAGTGCTAAAGAGCCTTCATCGCTGACATACCAGAGGCTACCAAGTGCTGTTTTTACCCCTGCTTGCACAGCTAAACCAGCAAATCCTAATTCTGCCTCGTTGTTACCTAAAGCAGTTGTACAAGCACTCAAAACTAACATTTCTACTTTAGGATTGGCACTCCATTTTAATTCCTGAGATAAAGTTCTTAGCTGATTTAAACGAATTTTTTCATTCCATAGCTGAATATAAGACTTAGTCAGTTCTCCAGGATTAAATTGTCCATGAGTTGCTAGATGAATAATTCCAAAACGTTGTTTGCTGCTGACAGATTTGAGATTTTCTATTGTAGATGCTTTGTTCAACAATGCCTGAGCCTGACCTGGCCAAATTTTGCTAGTTAACGTATTTACTTCTACACCTGCAAATGGTAACGGTACTTGGTCTTCTGTACTTTCTGAGACTCCCATTGCCAAGACTTCAGATTTAGCAATCGGGGCATAACGAGTATCTGTGAGGCTGAAACTAGGTATAAGTGCAACACCATATTTTTCAATGATGAACTGTTTGCCATCATGTAAAGCAGCAATAGGAATAGATCGCAAACCGCTATCCATTGAGAAAATTAAAGTGTTGATTTTGTTAGCTTGTAAAGCAGGTTCAAAAGGAGTAACTATCCATTGATAAAGTTTTTGAGAAGCCACAAGATAATTATTTTTCTCATTTCTGTAATTAGTAATTTTCGAGCGAAATTCTTGGGCAACTTTTTGGACAGTGCTGTGTTTTGCTTCTAGGATATCTTTGCGTATAGGTTGAATGTTATCCGATGCACTGTTGAGACATTTAGAATTGCTAGAAGGGCTTTGTTGCGCTCCACTAGGAAGGATGAGAATGAGGTTCAGTTTGTCTTTTAAAGAAGCTACATAAAGAAGAGCAGCATTTTGCCCAGTTTGCTGACAAAGATTTTTTAAAGTTTGGGCAATATCTGAAGTTGAAGCAATTTCTCCAAAGAAGGATGTACCAAATCTTTCCCCAATTTCTACTGCTTGTAACTCTTCAAATTGCTCAACAGCTTGCTCAACTGGTGCTGATTCAAAACTCTTATCAAATGCAGTACGATCTATTTCAACGTTAGTGCCCCCTGTAGTATTATCATTATTTGTTACACCCTCTTGCGGATCGGGACCAGTTACATCCGAAGGATTTACAATTTCTTGAGGATCAGAACCACCATTATCTGATTGATTTGCTGATTGCGCATAAACAGATTTAAAAAAAATTAAAACCAAAGCCACTGATAATACAATTACCAAAAATGAACGAGGTAATTTCATAAAATAGATTCCCCATGTTGAGATAGATATAAATTAAAAAGAAATGCCATAACCAATACCAAAGATAAAGCGGCTACCATCACCCGCATTGCCAGTAATATCAGTAACAGCTGGCGTGATGACTAAAGGAGTTTTCTTAAATGGTGTGATAGATAATCCTAGAGTTAAATCTTGTCCAGTCCATTCTGCGATCGCATTCACTGGTTGAGCGACTCGTAAAGCTAAACTACCAAAAACACCGATAGAATCAACTTTATTTCTAATATCTGATTCTGAACGAAACTGACCGCCACCGATACCAGCAGAAACGTAAAGGCGACTAAAAGATTTGCTATCACTATCTTGTAGGCGAAACATTTTTGTAACTACACCGTAAGCACTTGTACCACCGTCAGTCTCACCAAAAGTCACAAAATTCTTCACACCGAAAGCTACAGCAAAATCATCTGGAAGTCTGCGATGTAGTTTAAAGCTTAGCGTACCATCCTGGAGATTATCTAGATCCACAATGCCTAAACTTACATCTAAACCAACTGACTTTTGAGCATCACCTAAACCAATACCAAACCCGATCACTCCATCGGCTGTGTCAGTAAAGCGAGTTCGAGATTGTAGCCCCAAGCCTACAGAAGCACTGCCCCAAGATTTACCATAACCAGATGGCGTTTGGATAGTAATACCAGGAGATGGAACCGAACTCGACCGCTTTTTCCTAAAGACTGCGGGTATTCTTTGTGGTTGAAACGGCTTTTGTTCTGGGTAGGCTGGTTCTATTTGTAAAGGTTGTTGTCCAACTGGCTTTGATGTTTGATCGCTTGTGATTCCAGTATCCTGAGCTACGGAAAAAGGCGATATCTCTATCATTGTGGGAGGAGAAATTGTAGGATTTACAGACTCTCTACTAAGTTGTTCTGTAGTATTAAATGCTTTTAAATCCTTTGAGCCTGAAGACTCATCAGTAACAAATTCATCTGCATAAATAATTCCATTAGAGAAATTAGTACTATCCGTTTGGATAATGGGATATTCTCCTAAAAAGTAAACCATATTTATCCTATTTAATTAATAATTGTGTTCGCGATAATAGCATTACCTACCGTTTAAAAGGTGAAGAATTCGATGCTTGTAACAATTTGATATATGCAAAATTTAATATTTAATTGAATATTTACTATCTAGTAAATAACTAAATATTTTATAAGTCTTTACACTTGAGGTTTACTTGCACATAAAAAGAAACTAGGCAGCGATGTCTGGCGACAAGACGCGAAGCGCCTACGCTTAACGCAAAACTCAAGTTAGTGGTGGGAATGAATTAGTCATTTAGCCTTGTTGGGTGATGTTCTAAAATTACGTTTCCTGTCAAGCTAGAAAAGTACAATTGCTGCAAGAACTGTTCTTGGATGAATCAAATTAACCTCTGGACTTCTGCTGACCATGCCTTGAAATATCTAGCTCAGGCAGACTCTATACCCCACCGTACTGAAGGTGAAGCAGTCTTACTAGAACAAGTCCCAAAGACTGTAAAGCGCATTCTGGATTTAGGTACTGGTGATGGTCGTTTACTAGCACTACTCAAGCTTGACCGTCCCCAAGTGCAAAGCATAGCCATTGATTTTTCTGCAACTATGTTAGAGGCGGTAAAAACGCGGTTTGCTGGTGATACGACAGTGCAAGTAATTGCTCACAACTTAGATCAACCTCTGCTAGAATTAGGTTTTTTTGACGCAGTAGTTTCCAGCTTTGCTATTCACCACCTCACCCACGATCGCAAACTTTCCCTATACACAGAAATTTTTCAAATATTGGAACCAGGTGGTATTTTTTGCAATTTAGAGCATGTTGCCTCACCCACACCAGCATTGCACGAGCATTTTTTACAAAAACTCGGTATTGCACCAGAAAATGACGACCCATCCAATAAACTTTTAGACGTAGAAACACAGCTGAGTTGGCTGCGAAATATTGGCTTCATTGATGTAGATTGTTATTGGAAGTGGCTAGAACTTGCACTGTTAATTGGCGTAAAACCTAACTCAATTAATGTTTGAGTTAGGATGTGAAATGATGAGAGCGATAAAAAAGCGATCGCGATGGTTGTAACTACAGCTAAGTGGACAATAGATGATTACCACCGCATGATTGCAGCCGGGATCTTGGATGATCGGCGTGTGGAACTATTGAAGGGAGAGATTGTAGAGATGTCACCCGAAGGCGAACCCCACGCCTATTTTAGTAGTGAAGCAGGGGAATATCTTACTCGCTTATTGGGCGAACGAGCTACAATTCGTCCAGCAAAACCGATTACACTTTCTAATAACTCTGAACCAGAACCAGATATTGCCATTGTGCAACGCTTGGGGCGTGAATACTTAAATCATCATCCTTATCCTGAAAATATTTTCTGGTTGATTGAATACTCCGATTCCAGCTTAGACAAAGATTTTGAGATTAAAACTAAAATCTATGCTGAAGCTGAAATCCCTGAATACTGGGTGGTGAACCTCAAAAAAAGGCAGCTTGTAGTATTTCGAGAGCCGCAAGATGGTGAGTACGCTTCTAAATCTACACTCACAGACGGAACTATGTATCCAATATCATTTCCAGATATAGCTGTTGCAGTAAATTTGATTGTCAGTACTTAAATCTCACATTCCGTTTTGAGATTAAGGTAATGAATATGTGTAAGTAGCTAAATTTTTCACCAGATATTTTATGGATGTTCTTCATCCGCTTTCAGATTTTCTTGACTGGAATTGTACACTCAACAACACAGCCCCGAACTATTACTATGAAGGGTATTGTCCTCAAAGCGGTAATTTGCTGAGACTACCACGCACTCCTGTAGTAGAAGCGATCGCTCAAAGTTTAATGCAAAAACTTGCCAGCGATGAGCTTTATTCTCAAGAAGGCAAGATGTATGGAGTATTGCTAGTTGAACTACCTACTGGTGAACAGCGAGTTATCAAAGCTTTCTCCGGTTTGTTGAATGGTTGCAATGTAGTTGAGGGTTGGGTTCCGCCCATTCCGGGACGAGAGGAAGTTGCTTTAGACGAAGCTAGAACTTTGGCGGAATTGGAAGCTATCAAGCAAGAATTAATTACCTTGAACAAACTTCCCCAAAGACAACAATACGAAACTCTATCTCGTGAATTTGAACAGCAATTGCAAGCAACGCGCGATCGCCATCGTAATTGCAAACATCAACGTCAAGAAAAACGTCAGCAAATCTGCACGATACTCACAGGTGAAGCACTTACTATTGCTCTTGAACAACTTGATGAAGCAAGCCGCCAGCAGGGAATCGAACAACGCCAACTTAAACGCCAACAAAATGAAGTGTTGCAGCCGCTTAAGCAAGTAATTGCAGCAGCAGATAGGCGGATGCAGGAACTGAAACAACAACGTAAACAACTTTCTCGCCAACTGCAAGCGCAGATGCACGCGGCTTACACCCTGATCAATTTTTTCGGAAAATCGCGATCGCTACAACAATTGATGCCAAAAGGCTTACCCACAGGCACAGGTGACTGTTGCGCCCCCAAACTGTTGCAATATGCGGCAACACATCATTTAAAACCATTAGCAATGGCAGAGTTTTGGTGGGGATCTGCCACCGCCGATAAAATTCCCGGAAGATTTTACGGTGCTTGTGCAGAACGCTGTCAGCCATTGATGGGGTTTTTGCTGTCAGGGTTCTCAGAAATTAATTTAATTAATCACAACGCAGAACCCCACCCCCAACCCCTCCCCGCAAGCGAGGAGGGGAGCAAAAGCGCAAGTTTTAATATGAGCAATTCAACGAATATCATATTGCTTTTTGAACAAGAAAAAGCAGAAACACTATCGATTATTTACGAAGACAAATGGTTGATTGCCATTAACAAACCCCCAGGATTATTATCCGTTCCCGGTCGTTATTTTGATACCCAAGACAGCGTTCTTAGTCGTTTGCGGAATTTATTACCGGAGGGTATGTCACTCAATGCCGTGCATCGGCTAGATCAAGACACTTCTGGAATTTTGCTGTTGGCACGCGATCGCCAAACCTATCGCCAACTGAGTCTACAATTTCAACAACAGCAAGTTCACAAAGTTTATGAAGCCCTACTTTCTGGGATTGTAACCGCCGATCAAGGTCTAATTGAATTGCCACTTTGGGGAAATCCCGATAACCGCCCCTATCAGCAAGTTGATTGCCGCTATGGTAAACCCAGCATCACCCATTTTCAAGTCCTAGTCATAGAGGGAAACTATACTCGTGTTGAGTTTACACCGCTAACAGGACGCACTCATCAGTTAAGAGTTCATGCTGCTGATGTGCAAGGTCTAGGGGTAGCTATTTTGGGCGATCGCCTTTATGGTTATAGTGCAGTTGCCAGTCGCTTATATTTGCACGCGAGGCAACTTCGCTTCCTGCATCCGCACTTGGGAGAAACCCTGCAAATATGGGCAAAGACGCCATTTTGAAGATGTTGCTAACGTTTGTATACTACGACCATTGGTGTCACTTCTGGCCGATTGGGATTGGTCAGTCTTAATCGATAATAAGTTCTTAAAATATTTTGATTTTTATCTCCTCGTATTGTCACTATATAAGTAGCTTTTTGAGAAGAGTCCTTTTCAACTTTTTCAATTAGCTTATCTTGAATAAGTTGAGCTTGTGTTAATCTTTGCGGTATTCGTGAATTAGTTCGCCAAAGACAAAAAACACCTCTAGAATTGGGAAATTTTAGTACTTGTAAAATGTATTTTTGATTATCAACCTCAAAGCCAGATGTCAAAAATACTGTTCCTTGGCTCTGTGGTGGTATTTTCTTAAAAATTTCTTGTGTTCTCTCATGAAACTGACAGTTCTTATCAATAATTGGTTCACCAGCAGCAACGGGTTTTGATAGTATTTCTATGTTGACAGTAAATAAACTTAAACCTGTTAAACTCCAAGCAATAGGTTTTAACCAACAGAACATATATTTTACTCCTAATTCAATCTATTGTGACGGAGTAAAATTTTAGGTAGTTCCTATAAGGTTTTGGATAATTCAGATAATATCCGATTGCAGTACCGGAAAGCTATATAAAATTTTGTATTTACTAAAATTATCCTTATAAAATATTTTTGTATGGGATAAAAATATTATGTCAAAAAAAGATTGGTACAGCGTTAAATACTACTATGAAGAGGATTCTAGTAGGAAGCAACCACCATCATTTGACAAAATGCTTTGGTTAGTTGACGAAATCATTGAATCTAAGTATTCAGAGTTATTCTTCCCAGTGCTGTCATGTGGAACTCTCGTGATCAATCTATCTGATAATTGGCGTGACAACAGTAAACTGCCGAGGATTGCTATATATCCAAAATGGAACTGGTTCACATTTCACTTAAGCCACTTCAATGAGGCTGACGAGTATATATTTGATGAGTATAAAGTTCCGATTGATCAATCGGAGAATGTAAGAGCAACTATCTTCGAGCTTCTCGAACGTCTTGATAATTGGCGTAAGTCTCACGGTAACTAGTACAGAATAAGAATTTTGACTTCCGCCTAACAGTACTAGTGGGTTTCTGAGAGCGATCACAAAACCCACAAACTTATCAAGTTCCACATTTATCTGTGTCTATCCGTGGTTCTATTAATCTATCCGACAACGCCCCTCAGTATTACAAGCCAGTCGCTCTTGACGCTGAGCTACAATATCTTCTAACTTCGGTCGTCCTGTGATCGCGAGTCGCCATTTTGCCCAAACTCCATAGAGAAAATCTGCGATCGCACCAATAATAGGTAACTGGGTTATGGCATAAACCCAACCCATTCCCAGAATTTCGTAAACGCGCCGAAACACCTCAACATTTTGTACCACTGTTCCATTTGGTAAAACTGCATGGATGCGCCCCATTGCTGTTTCAAAGTCTACTCCGCCATGTGCTTCGGGGTTATAGTCATCGTCTGCAATATCGACAAATTTTACCAACCCTCGACCTGCATCTCGTTTTTGCAGAAAATTGACCTCGCGCATACACAAAGGACATTCACTGTCATACAACAGCTCGATTTTCCATACAGGTGCAGTAGATACAGGTGGAGTTAGCACTTTATCGGAACTATAGGATTGTGAATTTGATAAAGACATAAATGATTGTTAATTAAGTTTCTGGTACTTAACATTGTAGAAAATTTAAGATATATAAACAAATGTTTCAATTTAAATATTTTTTTCTGAGATACGCATTTTATATGTACTTTCACATAGCCCTAAAGATATAGATTTTTCTATGTCTACTGAAGTAAATACTTATTCACAATTGTTTACAAACTCTAGTAGAATAGCTTTATTCACAGATAAGTATTTATTCTCATTGACATGATAGCGGATCGATTTCCTTGGCTTACCGCGATTGTTCTACTGCCACTGGTTGCTTCCCTGCTCATCCCTGTGCTGCCTGATAAAGATGGCAAGCGCGTGCGGTGGTATGCCCTAGGTGTAGGTATCGCAGATTTTATTTTGATGTGCTACGCCTTTTGGAAGCATTACGATGCAAGCAGTGCTAGTTTTCAACTCGTGGATAATTATGCCTGGGTGCCTCAGTTAGGTTTAAGCTGGGCATTATCGGTCGATGGGCTATCAGCCCCACTTGTGCTGCTGGCAGGATTTGTAACGACACTCTCGATGTTTTCCGCATGGCAAGTTGACCGCAGACCCCGGCTATTCTACTTTTTAATGCTCGTGCTGTATTCAGCACAGATAGGGGTTTTTGTGGCCAAAGACTTGCTGCTGTTTTTCATCATGTGGGAAGTCGAGCTGATTCCTGTTTACCTCCTCGTCTGCATTTGGGGCGGACAAAAGCGTCGCTACGCAGCCACAAAATTCTTGTTATATACAGCAGCCGCTTCTATATTTATTCTCGTGGCAGCCTTGGCAATGGCGCTTTATGGAGGTGGCAACATAACATTTGATATGGTCGCTTTGGGGATGAAAGAGTACCCCCTTGGTTTAGAACTGCTGCTATATGCAGGATTGCTAATTGCCTTTGGTGTCAAGCTTGCTATTTTCCCCTTACACACTTGGTTGCCAGATGCCCACGGTGAAGCATCTGCTCCCGTATCGATGATTTTGGCGGGTGTGCTCCTGAAAATGGGCGGTTACGGGCTAATCCGCCTAAACCTTGAACTTTTACCTGACGCACACGTTTATTTCGCACCTGTTTTAGCCATTCTGGGTGTTGTCAACATTATTTATGGTGCATTGAACTCTTTTGCCCAGACGAACATGAAGCGTCGCTTGGCGTATTCGTCAATTTCCCACATGGGATTTGTACTGCTGGGGATTGCGTCCTTCACCGATTTGGGAATCAACGGCGCAATGTTACAGATGATTTCCCACGGTCTGATTGCATCGGTGCTGTTCTTCTTGGCAGGGGTGACTTATGACCGTACCCATACAATGGCAATGGAAAATATGGGTGGTATTGGTCAAGCAATGCCCAAAGTATTTGCTCTGTTTACAATAGGTGCAATGGCTTCGCTGGCTCTCCCTGGTATGAGTGGCTTTGCTGGCGAACTTTCAGTCTTCGTTGGTTTGACAACTAGTGATGTTTACAGTTCAACTTTCTGCATAGTCACAGTTTTCCTCGCTGCTGTAGGAGTCATTCTTACACCAATCTATTTACTTTCCATGCTGCGACAAGTATTTTACGGTACTGGTAAAGCACCTAACTGTGACCTTGTAGATGCAAGCTGGAAGTATCAAGAAGCTGAAGAAGCAGTTTGTTTTGGTACAGATTGCGTCGTACCCACCGAAGCAGTATATAGAGATGCTAGTCCGCGGGAAGTATTTATTGCTGCCTGTTTTATCGTGCTGATTATCGGCATCGGCTTCTACCCCAAAGTAGCTATGCAGATGTACGATGTGAAGACTGTGGCAGTGAATGCTCAGGTTCGCCAATCATATACCGTCATCTCGCAAGCAAATCCCCATATTTATGCCAGTGGATTCTTAGCGCCTAAGATTGCAGAGGCTGAGGTGGCACCAGTTTTGGCAACAATAAAGTAAGCTTTTCGACCTCTATTATCTGTTGAAAATTAAGCGATCGCTCTTTTTTTGGGGCGATCGTTTTTTATTAGTGAGTCGCGTGTCAGTATGAAATAAAAAGCGCTGAAGTCAACGGAGGTAAAAAGATGAGCGTAACCATTCCCATTCAAGCCATTGAACTCACCCCCGGTAGCCAGATTATTATCTCTAACCTATCCTGGCAGGACTTTGAGCAAATTCTTACCGACTTAGGAGAAAAGCGCAGTAGTCGCTTCACTTACTACCGAGGAACTTTAGAAATCATGTCCCCGCTAGCATTACATGAACGTCCTCACCGGATTATTGCCGATATCGTCAAAGCCATGTTAGACATTCAAGGACGAGATTGGGAAGATTTTGGCTCAACCACCCTAAAACGTCCAGAAATTGCTGGCATTGAACCAGATACCTGCTTTTACATCCAAAATGCTGACCGAGTGCAAGGGTGTACGAACTTGAATTTAAAAGAGTATCCACCCCCAGATTTAGCTATAGAATCTGATGTTACCTCTAAAACCACCCTTGATGCCTACGAAGCAATGGGTGTTCCCGAAGTTTGGATTTACCGCAACAAACAGTTAAAAATATATCTTCTCTCTGATGAAGGCTACGTGGAAACATCAGTCAGTCTAATCTTTCCCGACTTATCTTTAATTGAACTAATTCCTCAAATGGTGCAAAAAGCGATTGACCAAGGAACAAGTAAAATGTTACGCGACCTGAAAATTCAATTTCGCCAGTCATAAAAAATTCCCCCAGAAATTCTGAGGGAGGTTGGAGAAAGAGTATTTTAGATGAGAGAACTATGCAGGGTTGAATTGAGATCTGCGTTGCAGTAGTTGGATAATCGCAGCCTTCTCTAGAATTCCTACTAGCACGCCGTTTTCACGAATTACAGTCAGTGCAGATAGTTGTTGTTGTTCGAGTAGCTGAACTACTTCCACTAAAGGTTTGTCCGATTGAACTGTGGTAGATTCTGCAATTGTTCGCATTACTTCTTTGACTTGAGTCTCTGACCACTGTGTTGTTGGAATAGTTCGCAAATCATTAGCAGCGATCGCACCTACTAATTGTCCCTCATCGTCGGTCACTAAGAACCGATGCCAGCTTTCTCCACCCAAGATGCGCTCATCAGCAAACTCTCTGATGGTTTGATTAACAGAAACAATTGGGCTGTTAGGGGTTACAGCATCCGCAGCTGTTAAACCTGTGAGTTTTTCTTGTACTCTGGCAAATTGCGCCGCATTACCTGCATTTTGCAGCAAGAAGAAACCGATTAACAAGTTCCAAATATTAGCAAAGCTGCCAAAGTATAGTATTGGAATTAAACCAGAGGCGATCGCTACCCAACCAAATATTTGTCCAACTCGGCTGGCAAACCTTACACCTTTGTAGGGGTTACCTGTAATCTTCCAAACTAAAGCTTTCAGTATATTCCCGCCATCTAAAGGTAAGCCAGGAATTAAGTTAAATAGCGCTAACGCCAGATTAACAGACGCCAGAACACCAAGAATAGCTGCGAGTGGACCTGTTGCCGCAGTAGCATAACCAATGCCTGTAACCCCAGCGCATATTAGTAAGCTAACTAAAGGTCCCGCGATCGCTACCCAGAAAGCTTCGCCTGGGGTTTTCGATTCCTTTTCTAAGCTGGCTAAACCGCCGAATATAAATAGTGTGATTGATTTGACATCAATTCCTTGACGAATAGCTACGAAGCTATGTCCTAATTCGTGGGCGACGACAGAGGCAAATAACAACAGCGCTGTCATCAATCCTAGTAGCAAAGCTAGTCCCCCAGATAATAGAGGAAATTGCCCCATCAGTCCGCTGCTATAGGTCCAAGTTACCAAACCAAGCACTAAAAACCACGACGGATGGATGTAGAAGGGAATCCCGAAGAGATTACCAACGCGTATTGTGCCATTCATGTCGTTCACCTTTGATTTCTGCTTCTAGAGGTTTGCTTTCATTCCTCTTGATGTTTCTAGTGTAACGAAATGTAAATGGTTATTAATCTTTCTGCTGGTAGTGGTGTCCGTCAGTTGAGGTGCGGTTATTTGGATGTGGATGTTTTGATAGATGCTGGCAAAGCGTAAAAACCTAAGTGATTACCAACTGGACGTTCTCGCATAGGCAGTTTGGTATGAATCGGAGCATTTAAAACCTTTGCGCCATTAGGCTTTCCAATAACTAATGTGGCAGAACCGCCGCCATCCATGTTGAGTGCAGCATCAGCGCCTAAATCTATTGCAGCCTTTGCCAACTCAGTCAGAGTCAGTCCTTCACTGTAGAAGGGTTGTTTCCCATCTACAACAATTAGCCATAGTTTATTACCCTCCCGGTTGATAGCGGCTGCTACACGTGGGTACGGTTTATTTTCGCGAATCTGAGAAATAACAGCCTTACCATTAGCAACTAACATTTCTTGCCCTGCAACGCCTTGAACTGTATTTAGAGGACATTTGCCACTGGCGAAGATATGGGCAAGATTATTTTTAGAAAAGCAAACGACTGCCCTATTTGATTCTGGTTTGGAATAATGATATCCATTAGAGATGACCTCTCCTAAAGGATAGGAAGGATCTCCACTATGGGGATAGTAGTCCCAAGGTGTTTTTTCATAAAAATGATGGAAGTAGCTAGCATTGACTGCCAATTGCAGCTTAAATTCCCGAAGAAATTCTGAGGTAGTTCGGGCGTTAGTTTTTCTACCACTGCTAATTGGCATTCCTGGAGTTACCAGAGGTTTTATTCCCGGTGCTGTCAAGTCAACAGTGACGATATGGATCGTGACAGGACGTGGTTTAGAAATAGCACGAAGTTGATAAACAATGCCTGTAAACAATGTTTGCTGTCGATTCGCCCGGAACGGACGTAAAACACACAACCATCCGTAGAAGATTGCGGGAGATAACAGCAGAGTTAAAAAAGCTGCGATCAAAAATCGTCGGATGTAAACTTGGTAGCGATGATGCATAACTTTTTAGAGGACAGTCTTTTTAGTGTTCGTGCACCCTAATGCCAAGTAGCTGTCTATGTAATTATGGCGAATAAATCAATTCAATACACTTAATAAAATGGTTACTTGCAAACCATGTGATTTGATTCCAGATAGGAAAACCGTACTTGGGGATATTTTTCTAGAAATTCCTACCTAAGGCACTATCTAGATTTGTTAGTGTAGGGATAATGAAAATAGTGCTGATAGTGCTGGGGTAACTGGACAACTTCTGTCGAGCGGTAAGTCTTTATGAGAATTAATAGTCAGAGAAAGAATTATGACAGCATTTGAACCAAAAAGCATCCGTTCTTATAGCCAAGAAGATGTACAGCAAATTCTCCAATTGGCGATCGCTAGTCATGCTGACAACATAGATAGAGAATTTTCTTACGAAGAGTTGTTAGAAATTGCTGCTGAGTTAGAAATTGCTCCAGATTCCTTAAAGCTAGCAGAACGCGACTGGCAGATGCAACAGAGCGAAGTGCAACAGCGCCGAGTTTTTCAGATCTACCGCCGAGGTAGATTTAAGAAGCGTTTGGGTAATTACGCGATCGCTAATGCTTTTTTTGTTCTCGTAGATTTGATTAGTGGTGGCGGTCTTTCTTGGTCGCTGTATATATTGCTATTCTGCGGTTCTGTTGTCGGGTGGGATCTTTGGAATACTTTCTTGATGAAAGGTGAAGAGTACGAAAGGGCTTTTCAAAGGTGGAATCGCAAACATCAGATTAAACAAACCATCAACTCAGTTTTGAATAGATGGTTTAGAGCGTTGCAAGCTTAGGCTAAAAATGCGATCGCCCTGCTAGCAAACGAGGCGGGAATAGACAAGTCAGTCACGCATGAAAATGGGCATGGGGCATTTTTCATTTGTCCCCAATCCCTAATCCTTATTTTCAAGACAGCAATTTAAAGTTTATTTGGATCAATTCCCCTCTGTTGTAACTTAATTAAAAGTTCTTGAAGCTGTTGTTGGGTTTGCGCTAATTGTTGCTCTTGCTCCTCTAAGACTTCTTCTGGTGTTGAGTATCTGTTACCATTCTCGTTATACCAATACAGCCATTCTCTGGTCATGCCTTGATAGGTTCCTCTTTCGCGTCCAATGCCTAAACCCACTTCCGGCATCCAGACTTTATCTCCTGCTTGTAAAATATATTTATCTTCAACTAAACGATAAACTTCTAAACGTTGGCGCTTACGCCGCAGGCGTGTTGGTGCATAAATGACATAATACAAAACACCCAACTCAGCATAATCTAATTTCTTTTGTTCATATTCGTAATTATAAGTTTGAGAAACAATTTCTAAAGCTACAATTGGCGCAATCCCGTCTTCTTCCCAAAGTACATAGCTAGAACGTCCATTCTCTCCTACAAAACGTTCTACGCCCAAACTTAAAAATCCATCAGGTACAATTGCAGGCTTACTGGTTGTATAGTAAATTCCCATGTTAATACCAAAAAACCAGTCATCACGGTTTTGCCAAATTGCGCCTAAGATGGCTAACAATAAACTAGGAATTAGTATTTGCAGCTCGTTATCCACGGGTATTTCATTAGAATCTGGCAATTCTGCCGAGGAAGGTAGGCACTCTAACGGATTGTAGTTGAACATAAGCAGTCCTCAATCCTCAAATTCCAAATTTCAACTCATTTACCCATAACTCAAGGTTAACTCAGCCTGCTAATCAGAGACGTTCACTTTAGATTTAATCCATTGCTAACCGTAAAGCTGGAAACTAGCGCTGAAATTTATCAGTATCCAGTTCCTAAGCATAGGGGAACTTTCGTAGTTGATACTCTGCTGACTCCACCAAGTCATAAGTATCTCCCAAAGCTGCGGCAAACTTTTGTTCAACAGCCTCTAATTCTTCTGGAGGTATAGCTTGCCAATGCTCTCTTGTTGCCCAACGAATGACAAATATAATTTCTGTAGGGTCGTTGGGATTGATCCAAACTTCTTTACCTAGAAACCCAGGATACTTAGCAAGGGCGGTTGTCCAAATTTCCGCATCCTTTTGGATATAAGTTTCCCGCATCTCGGCAGCAATTTTAAACTTTAGCAGTTCTATAACCACACCTTGCCATTCCTTGTATTTGTCAATTTGCCAAAATAGAGTTGTAGGCTAGAATAACTACGCTTTTAGCATAGCTTGATTGCATACACTCAAGAGCAAGGGTTGGCTGGTTTGAAATAAGTAAGAGGAAGGGAGTATGGATAACAACAATTGGATGCAGCAGTTATTGATGCTTGGTATTGGCACAACATCCTTAGTAGCAGACAAACTGCGGCAAGTCAGCGATGAATTGGTTAAGGATGGCAAGCTTAACCCTGAGCAAGCAAAAGCTGTGATGGATGATATTGTACAGCAGTTGCGATCGGAGCAGGGCACTTGGGAAACTCAAATGCAACGGCAAATGCGTAATATGATGCAGGATTTGGGAGTTGCTCGTCAGTCAGAAGTAGATGAACTGCGGGGTAGAATTGACCGTTTAGAGCGTCAAGTGCGGGATTTAGAAAATAAGCTTTGGCGTTAGGATATCATTTGTGATTTAAACTAATTGTGTCCTGTTGGTCATACTGTTCCAAACTACCTAAGTAGGGAGGGTTAATTTTGAAAGCAATTTTACTCAGCTTCGGGTTAATGCTGGTATGTGTTGGGGTTTTGGTATTAGCGCAAGTTGGTAGTAAACAGGACTCTGCCATTGCTGCTAATTTCACTCAAGCTACACCAGCGCCCACTACTGTTACTGAAAACAATACCTTGATTGCGAGCAATACTATGTCTGATGCCAATGCCGTAACTACCCCCTCTGGATTGAAATATATTGAATTACAAGAGGGGACTGGGGCGACTCCTCAAACCGGACAAAAGGTTGTAGTTCACTACACCGGCACTCTGGAAGATGGTACAAAGTTTGATAGTTCACGCGATCGCAACCGTCCTTTCGACTTTAAACTTGGCGTTGGACAGGTAATTAAAGGTTGGGACGAAGGACTTAGCACCATGAAAGTAGGCGGTCGTCGTCAGTTAATTATCCCACCAGAATTAGGTTATGGCTCTCGTGGTGCTGGTGGTGTGATTCCACCCAACGCCACCTTAATTTTTGATGTAGAATTGCTAGACATTAAATAGCAATTACTATTAGTCAGTTATCAGTGAACAGTTATTAGTTATCAGGTTTAGAAACATTCTCAAAGCTAATAAATTTATTGGTGGAGAAAAAGAATTTTTTCTGTGTTTAAATCACCGAAATTTAGTTATGGTATTTAACTGGTAATTGCTAACTGATAACTGACAAATTTAATATCAATAATTATTTGGTCTAGCTAAATTCTTAAACTTTGTAAACTGCGGATCGAATAAAAGTTTTACCGTACCTGTCGGACCGTTACGGTGTTTAGCTACTATTACTTCCGCGATCCCGCGATCGGGACTGTCATTATTGTAGTAATCATCCCGGTACAACATTATTACTAAATCCGCATCTTGTTCAATTGACCCAGATTCTCTTAAATCTGACAACATTGGGCGTTTATTAGTACGTGCTTCTACTCCTCGGCTTAACTGAGATAAAGCAATAACTGGAACTGATAATTCCCGCGCTAATCCCTTCAAAGAGCGGGTAATTTTAGATAATTCTTGTACTCGGTTATCACCGCCTCCTTCCATTAGTTGTAAGTAATCTATGACAATTAATCCCAATTCCATACCTTGTTCTGCTTGCAGTCGCCGCGCCTGACTACGCATTTGAGTAACGGTAATATTGGGCGTGTCATCAATAAAAATTGGCATCTCCGAAAGCATACCAATAGCACGGCTTAAAGGTTCCCACTGTGCTTGACTTAGACGTCCACTTCGCAGATAACCACTTTCAATTCCGGCTTCGCTGGCTAATAGACGTTGCACTAGCTGTTCTTTAGACATTTCTAAACTGAAAACAGCCACGGGAAATCTATGAGAAGCAGCAATATTATAAGCAAGGTTCAGGCAAAATGCCGTTTTTCCCATTGATGGCCTGCCAGCGACAATAATCAAATCAGAACGCTGAAAGCCACTGGTCATGGCATCTAAATCGTAGAAACTGCACGTAATTCCAGGTAAGGCAATCCCTTGATTTCGCTCCTCAATATCCTGAAAATTACTAATCAGCGTATCAGAAATGTGAACTAAACCTGATTGGGGACGTTCTTGAGTAATACCAAAAACTTTCTGTTCTGCCTGATCTAAGACAATTGGTAACTCTTTCTCAGTCTCGTACCCAAGATGCACAATTTCATTGCCAGCTTTAATTAACTGTCGCCGCAGGAATTTGTCCATAACTAACCCTGCTAAGGCGTCGATATTGACTGCTGACACTGTGCGATCTACAAGGGTGGCTAATTTATTTCTCCCGCCAATGCGGGTAAGTATATCGTTATCAGCCAGCCAACTAGTCACTGAGAGCAAGTCTGTGGGTTTACCCTGCGCGTGGAGTCTTAGCGCTGCTTGATAAATATCTTTGTGGGCGCTAATGTAAAAAGCTTCTGAAATTAAGCGATCGCTAACTCGACCAATCGCTTCTGGATCTAGCAAAATTCCCCCCAAAATCGCTTCTTCTGCCTCAATGTTTTGGGGTGGGAGGCGGTCGCTACCACTGCCTTGAAAACTTAGTACTTCAGCCATAAGCGATTTTAAATTGGCGATCGAGGTTTAGCTATTACCCTTATAATCCAAAATTTACCCAACAACGATATTTTTGTTACTTGTTAACAACAATTTCTGTGCTCTTAAAATAAGAGTTTGATCACCACAGATAAACACAGAATCATTACACCTGTGGGCATCTGTGGTAAAAACTCAAAAATTAGTTAGCTAGCAACAACTTCAATATCGACTTGCGCTGTTACTTCCGAATGCAGTTTAATGTCAGCTTTGTAAGTGCCAAGATGGTTAATATCGGGGAGGGCAATACCGCGACGATCAATTTCTTGACCTGTAGCTGCTTTAATTGCATCTGCAACGTCTTGGCTAGTAACAGTACCGAAAATAGCTTCGCTTTCACCAACTTGCTTGGCAATTTTTAAGCTGCTAACTTGTTCCAGCGCTGCTTTTTGTTCCAAAGCTTGTTGTCTAAGTTCTAATTGCCGTTGACGCTCTTGTTCGCGACGGCGTTCTACTTGCTTGAGAATACCAGGAGTAGCATGAGTTGCCAATTTTTGGGGAATCAAATAATTACGAGCATAGCCAGGAGCTACATCCACTAAATCGCCTAATTTTCCCAGCTTACTAACATCCTGAGTTAAAACTAACTGTACGCGTTTCGCCATTGTTTTTCGTTTTCCTGTAGAATCTCATTAACTTGGGTTGCAGCCGGATAGCTCACAGATGTGTAGCTGTATCCCAAGTGGCTTGGCTTATACCCCAAAGCTTAAAGATCCTAGCGAATCGCAGGGTGCGATCGCAACTATTATTCTGCAAAAAGATTGTGTTGGCTCACAATACTGCGATCGCTCGTTCTACCAAATCCAGTCCTTGAGAGACAACCGCATCTCGCCAATCCTCATCCGCAGGTGCAAAAACCTCCATTAATCGCTGGCGTGTCCAATCTTTTGATGGGTGATTTGGTGGTGAAAAAAAGTGGGCACGATTCTCTGCCCGCAATGCCTCAACTACGTCAATAATCGGATAAGTGCCAAACTCTGCGGTGAGAAACTTGTAATTACATTGCGGAAATCTTGCTTTACACCAACTTCCCAATCCCCCACGAAATGTATAAGTAACCTTCCTTGTCTGATAAGCTTCCACGAAATCGGCTCCAAACTTCTCACTTAGCCACTGAGTAGACTCGGACTCAGGTGGATCGTCAATGAAAAGTTTATAGCTTGCCTTTTTACCTAGTCCTGTATGGAAGTCAATGTGCAGTACGTCTGTAGCATTCCCAATCCACCGGGAAAGGTTGGCATCCAAAATTTGATAAGTTTTTGAGGAACCAGATCCACCAAAGAATAGCCCTTGCGGAAAATCGTGTTGTCCTACTGGGAGGGTGGCTGTTAAAGAAGTAATGCCGTAGCGGAGAATAGTCGCGATCGCTTTGGCAACAAACGGCTCAAACCGCGATGGCGGTGAAGTTGGGTTGAAGAAAACATTTAAATCACCATATTTTGCCGGACTACCCCTGTATTCTTCATCTGGTAGCAGGAAATTACGGTTGAGATCGATATTTTCCTCATTCCATCGCCTACACCAAGCGAACCCATAAGGATTCAAGGCATGTAATAGTAATAAAGTAGTATCCTGGCTTTGGTTCCAACTTCCAAGACTCTCCTCAAGCAAAGCACACTGCACAGCAGAACCGAAGAATCCCTCCACCCCATGCAATCCACTGGAGACAACCACAATCTTTTGAGAATTAGGGTTTCTCAGAATAGCCACATCAATAGTTAAATCTTCCCCATCTGGCCCAGTTTGCTCGATGGAGTATGCTTCTAGACGACACCCCAATGCCAATGCTGAGGTACGGAAGCGATTCCGTGCTGTAGTGTAGTTGGGACAAAAGGTGCTATAGGGCATATCAATAATTCATCACAAATGACCAATCACTTATGACTAAAATTTATCTTTCATCCCTCGGATACGTGCAAAGGTTTGCACAGGATCGTTACTCTTAGCAGCTGATTGTAGTGTTGGCTGCTCCCAGCGTAAAAAAGGATTGGTGCGTTTCTCCACTCCCAGCAGTGAAGGAATGGTAGCTTCCCCGCGGCTACGGTATGCCTTAACTTCATCAAAGCGTTTTTGTAAATCGGCGTTTTCACCATCGACGGTGAGGGCAAATTGCAAATTTTTTAAGGTGTATTCATGAGCGCACCAGACACGCGTATTATCGGGTAGACAGCGGAGTTTATTTAAAGAGTTCACCATTTGTGTAGGCGTTCCTTCAAATAAACGACCGCAACCCCCAGCAAATAGGGTATCGCCACAGAATAAGTCGCCTGGTTCGTCGGCTATTTTAGGAGAAAAGTAATAAGCAATGTGAGCACGAGTATGTCCGGGAACGAAGATAACTTCAGCTACTTGGTCAGCAAACTGAACATGGGAGCCGTCTTCTAGAAATACCTGCTGTCCCGGGATTCTCCCGCGATCTTCGATTCCACCATAGACTGTCACCCCAGGAAATTGTTGCATTAGCTGCTGATTGCCACCCACATGGTCTTGATGATGGTGCGTGTTAAAAATCGCTACTAACTCAGCTTTCAGTTGTGCCAGTTGCTTTAATACTGGTTCTGCCTCTGCCGGGTCGACTACCGCCGCAATATTTTGTGTGCAATCGTACAGCAAGAATATATAGTTATCGAAAAGTGCGTTGAGACGGATGACCTGCATAACTTCACTCTAGTAAATGTTGGTTGGTATTAATTGGCGTCTTAAATACAGTGAACAACAGGATTATCTATACTAGCTATACGAAGTGTTCATATTCTGTTTATTTTAGCTGCAAAAATCATATAATCACAAATTGCACAACCGTATTTACCCTGTAATAGTATTAAAAATTAGGAATGAATAGCTTGATTAATCAGTACAATTTCTCTGGGGAGAAGTGTAAATACGAAGTTAGATTGATTTTATTCTTTTTGTTAACACATAAAGAAATTTCGTCATCAGGAATCTGCAATATTTGTTCTATTCAGTAAAAATTTAATATATTTTAGATTTTTCTCTGGCTCCTTTTTAATTATTAAAGGTTGAGCAAATATTGTCATGTTTGATTGCATCTGTAGGAGATTTATGAATTATCAAACATTGATTTATAAAACTGTCAATAGTGAAGCAGAAATAGGAGTTAAGCAAATTGTAGATCGAATTCTTACCTCAGGAAGTATGAGCCGTCAAGATCATACTTTACTTACCTCCACTGTCTTTGCTAATGGCGATATTAAGGATGAAGACCGCCGCCAAATTAACCGCATAGTTGACCATATGCAAACTGGAAGGCTAAAGTTACTCGACTGGTAGTATTTATATCTTACTTAGTAACAACTAGTGCGTACACTTGGGCATAGCGAGACGCGCTAGTTTTATTCATGATAGATTTTCATCAATAACTCCACCTATAAAAGACTGAAGCTTTTGCCAGAGGCAAAGATGTTTTCAAATCGACCATCAAGAAGTCATTAAACTAGATTAAAAATAACAGATGAACTCAGCTTCTACAAATGTATGCCCAATAGGATTTTAGCAATGATAAACTACTATAAATGAAACAGAAAACACTAGAAAATGTTTATAACCATAAAACTACTGATTTTAAGTTTAATTTCAAAATTATTTATATATTTTTTCAGTAAAATCTCCCTAGTTAAAGTAACTATACTTAAATTATATTGAATCAGGTTGACAGACGATCAAAGCTAGGATCAATTTTTCAAAAATTTAACATTCATTCATACAAATACTATAAATATATTTATGAACAATCAATTACGCCAACAAGTAATTTCAGCAATTCGGGAGACGATCAATAACATTCGTTATCCCAAGCGTATCCTTGTTGTACGGCAACGCGATCATCAGTCTACATATAATGACTACTTTCTTTATTGGGTTAGGCAAAATGTTCCAGAAGCCGCACACCTATTTGAAGTTCATTATCTTCCTTATGAAATAACTAACTGGGACAAATATGCTCTATTTTTACCTTGGTTACAAGACCCACTTAAAGAAAGATTTCCTCACATTTATCAATATGTCAAAGAAATAGAGGCACAATGCCACTTACATAATATTCCTATTGTTAATCCTGTAGATAATCTCTCAAATTCCATCAAATCAATTGCATCTAAGTTAATTAGCAATGTAGGGATTCGTACTGCTAAAACAATCCCTATCACTGACATAGAGAATTTTAAAAAGACACAAGGAGGGTTATCAACTCCCTTTTTTATCCGGGAAGACTGGGTACATGGTAGCGACATTTTTTTCATAGAACATCTTCAAGAAATAGAGAATGTTCCTTTTGACAAATTCATTGCTCCCATAGCCGTGGAATTTTTAGATACGAAGGGAGAGGACGGACTGTATCGTAAATATCGCTACTTTGCTATGGGAGATGAAGGTATTCCCGGCCCGTTAATGGTTTCAAAATCTTGGGAAGTTCGTGATAACGACAACCGCGTAACTAACGAATCAATCATAGCTGAAGAGATTGCTTACTTCAGTGGAGAAGACCCTAATCATTATAAGTTACAACAGGCAAGAAAGATTTTAGGTTTCGACTTCATGGCTTTTGATTATAGCTATGATCAGCGAGGAAATTTAATGGTATGGGAACCAAATCCTTTTCCAGTAATTTGGGGTTCACATGACGCTGAACCGGAAAAAAGTTATCAAATGCCCTCAATGGATCGCATCTATACAGCACTACTCAAGTATTATTTACATCGTGCTAATATCTCCATCAAAGTTCCCGCTATTTCTAAGTTTTAAATAATAAATTTAGTATTATATCTTGCTACCACATCTACAAAAAAGTTTAGTAGTTGTGTGTTTAACAAAATAACATATGAAGCTTTTCCATTAGAAGAGTGTTTACTAAATGACTCCATTTATTTCAATCATTGTTACCTGTTTTAATCAAGCTAGCTACCTAGAATGCTCAGTTAAAAGCGTTTTAGCACAAACATTTACTGACCTTGAATGCATTATTGTAGATGATGGTTCTACTGATAACACTCAAGAAATTGCCAAGCAATTGATGAACCTTGATCGACGAGTAAGTTACTTCTACAAAGAAAATGGAGGAGTATCTTCAACTCGCAATTTTGGTTTTAGGCAAGCCAAGGGTAAATGGATTCAATTTTTAGATGGTGATGATTGGATTCATGAGGATAAAATTAGATTTCAATTAACTCATGTAACTCCGGAAATAAATGAGAATAATACTGTTTTTTATACAAATTATGAACGAGTATTTATAAATGAAGACCAAGAAGTTATCGACAGACAAGAAAATATTGTCGGTTCTTTGACAAGAGAGCAATTAATTGAGCGATTGCTAATTCCGGATTTTCTAACTGATTCTGCATTTCCTGTACTTCAGCAATGTCTACTGATGAATAGACATGTGCTAGAAAAAAAAATCTTTGATGAGCGACTTAAAGCTCTGCAAGATAGAGATTTTCCACTAGACCTTTTACTTGCTGGTGTAGATTTTGTTTACACACCAATGATCGGGGCATTTTATACAAAACACCAGTTTAATAGAACAAATAATTGGTCTTACATGAAAGATTATTACATTATGTTCTATGAAACAGTTTATAGCAAGTATAAGGATTTATTACCTTTGTGCCAAACAGGTATTAGTTTTTTAATTAAAGAAGCAATTAGAGAAAAAGAAGCAAATAATTTTACTAGGTTGGTAACAATGTTTTACCCACCTTTTTACTTACTCAATCAGAGAATTAAAATTACTTCCAAATATGTCTTAAAACTGATTTACCAAATCAGATTAATTATTCCTAGCTTCTTATTATATGAAAAATATCGAGGTCCGCGATCGCAAAAAATCATAGCTATTTGGTTGAAAATAACTACAATATTCAAAAGCTATAATACCAGCAATTTTATTAGTAGTGAATAAATATAGTTATGAGCAAAGCTAAAGTTTCTTTAGTAGTTAGTGATTTTGCTGGTGGCGGAATAGTTCGAGCATTTTTACTAGCGCAAATTCTCAAAAAAATAGATTATGAAGTAGAAGTAGTAGGCTTTTTATTTGGTAAAGAAATTTACGCTATCCCTCCTTCAGGAATACCTATTAATTATGTTGCTGGTAAAAACTATCCTGATTTTTTCATATCAGCTAAAAAACTGTTAGAAAAAATAGATGGGGATATTATATATGCAGTTAAGCCCAAACCGACAAGTTTTGGGTTATCTCTAGTTCGCAAACTTAGCCATCGTCGTCCTTTATTTTTAGATATAGATGACTGGGAACTGAGTTGGTATGGTGGGTTTGAATGGAAATATAACCCTAACCCGAAGCAATTATATCGAGATATTTTCAAACAAAATGGAGCATTAAAATTTCCCGATCATCCACTGTATTTACAGTGGATAGAACGTTTAGTGCCAAAAGCAGAAGTAGTGACTATAGATACTAACTTTCTACAAAAACGCTTTGGTGGAGTTTATGTACCTAATGGCAAAGATACGGCAATGTTTGACCCCCAGAAGTATAACCCTGAAGTTAGTAGAGAGCGTTATGGTCTGTCTCAATATAAAATTCTCATGTTTCCGGGAGCGCCACGCCCTCATAAGGGAGTTGAAGATGTCTTAATAGCTTTAGATTTATTGAATCAACAAGATTTAAGACTAGTGATTGTTGGTGGTAGTCCTTACGATGATTATGACGACCAACTCATTCAAAAGTGGGGTCGTTGGATTATCAAGTTGCCAAAATGCCCTGTAGAGGCAATGCCTGAGGTAGTCGCCGCTGCTCACATTGTAGTTGTTCCCCAACGAGATACTCTAACTGCTCACGCTCAATTTCCTCTCAAATTGACAGATGGAATGGCTATGGCTAAACCAGTTTTATCAACGCGGGTAGGAGATATTCCCGAAATTTTAGATGACACTGGTTATCTAGTTGATCCTGGTTGTCCTGAACAAATTGCTGAACAAATCAAATTAATATTTGAGGATTTAGAAGCAGCAAATGCAAAAGGGATCAAAGCAAGAAAAAAATGTGTAGAAAAATATAGTTTGGAAACAATGTCATCTACTTTGGCAGAAGTGATGAGCAGATTATAAAAAGTTAGATACCTTAACTATATATTGCCACATATAAATTTATACTTAAATTTTCTATGTCTAACATTCAGTTTTTAGCAAAATTTCTTAAACCTTATCCGTGGCGAATATTGGCAACAATTGTTCTGGGATTTTCTGGCGCTTTATTTAATGGTATTGGTACAACATTAATTGTACCAATAATTCTTAAAATTGTTGGTCAAGAAGTTAATTTAACAGGCGCTCCCCCGATTTTAAAAATAATTATATATCCTTTCGATAAGGTTCCAGATAATTACCGCTTAGCGGTGATGGCTAGCTCTATTATATTCATAATTTTTTTAAAAAATTTAGCCACCTATCTGAGTACCCTTGTTTCTAGTTCTTTAACAAGAACATTAACCTCAGATATGAGAGAAGCTGGGGTGGCATTATTACTAGAAGTAGATTTAAGTTATTACGCTAAGATGCGCGTCGGTGACTTAATTAACAGTCTTGGTGGAGAAATTAGTCGTACTGCTAGTGCTATAGGTAGTTTTATTAAATTAGTAATTCTCGTAATTACTATTTTAGTTTTTGTAGTTTTGTTATTGTCAATTTCTTGGCAATTGACTATTGTTACTACAATTTTATTGGTTTTCATTACTTTAGTAAATCAGTACGCAATCACTCGTTCCAAATATTTTGGTACAGAACTTTCGGAAATGTCTAAAACTTATTCTATTACTGTACTAGAAGTCCTAAATGGAATTCGCTTAGTTAAGGCGACTGGAAATGAAGAAAAAGAATATAAACGAATTAAAAAATTAATTCGATATCGAGAAAAAGCAGATTTTGAATCTCAGGTTAATTCTGAAGCTATAATGCCAGCCAGCGAGGTAACTGGGATGATAGCTTTAATAGTTATTGTTTTAATAGGTCGTGCCTTATTTGCACAACAAATTACTTCAGTTTCCGCTGTTCTATTGACATATTTATTAGTCCTGCTACGTCTTTTGCCCTTAATTTCTCAATTAAATGTTCTACGCAGTACCTTTGCTAACACTTCTGCAAGTGTAGATATTGTGGCTGACTTTTTACGAACAGATAATAAGCCATTGATGAATCGGGGGACGATTCTCTATCAATCATTACAGAAGGGAATATATTTCAATCAAGTTTGTTTTTCCTACCCTCAACATCAAAACTTAGTACTTAACAACGTAGATTTATATTTGCCCAAAGGAACAACATTAGCTTTAGTAGGTGGTTCTGGTGCAGGTAAATCAACAATAGCTGACCTTTTAAGTAGATTTTATGATCCTACCTCTGGCTGTATTACCTTAGATGGTACCGACTTGCGGGAATTCGAGATGAAATCACTACGCAAGGCTATGGGAATTGTCAGTCAAGATACATTTCTCTTTAATGACTCAGTGCGCAACAACATTTGCTATGGGCGATCTGATGTTAACGATGAGGAAATTATCATGGCAGCAAAGCGGGCTAATGCCTATGAGTTTATTAGCAAATTGCCCCAAGGATTTGATACTTTAATTGGCGATCGCGGCGTTCTGTTATCCGGTGGACAAAGACAAAGATTAGCAATCGCCCGCGCCCTACTCCAAAACCCAGAAATACTGATTCTTGATGAAGCCACTAGTGCTTTAGATACAGTTTCGGAACGATTAGTACAAGTTGCACTCGATGATCTCAGCCGCGATCGCACCACACTAGTCATTGCTCACCGACTTTCTACAGTACAAAAAGCCAATCAAATTGCCGTATTAGATCATGGCCATGTAGTAGAAGTAGGAACCCACAAAGAACTTTTAGAAAAAGGTGGTTATTACTCACGCCTTTACTCAATGCAATTTGCCGAGCAAGCCGAAGATTCTCCTAAGCCCCGTTCTATGTTACTGGGAATTTCTCACGATATGCGGACCCAGCTTAACTCAATAATTGGCATTCTGAACTTATTAATTGATGGTATAGTAGACAATTCTCAAGAAAAGCAAGAATTAATCGAGCAATCCTATTATTCAGCGTTAAAAACTCTCGATATGATTAATATGCTAAATGATATTGATAGCACAAAAGCTAGTCAGCAATTCGTTTTAGATTCAGCCGAAAAAATAGAATGTAATTCATATATGGAAAAACATAGTGATTTTTCCGAAAAATTACATATCAGTATCAATGTATTGATTAGATCTTTACATTTGTTATTGGGTAATTTTGATGCTGATTCTCAGCAGCAAAATCAATTAATCAGCGAGAATTATGATTCTGCTATTTCTCTACTGGATACATTACAAATATTGGAGAAAAATTTTTCTCTATAATCTAGAACTAAAACATACAACATATATTACTTATAAATTAAAAAAATGAGCAATTCATCTAAAAAAAGCCAGTATGTTTTTTATAGTGGGGAAATCTCACTAAAACCTGATACAGCACACGAAATTCATGATGTTCTTTGTGCTAATGCCGCCGCTAACTTAGGATACTCCTCTGTTTTAGCTTATCCAGATAAATTCAATAATTCTTTTAATCCCTTATTGTTACTTTATCCTTATCGCCCAAGAAGGCCAAATCCAGAGTTTATTGAATTTTATGATATTGATGAAAAGCTGAAAGTTGCTCCCTTACCCATGCCTTGGCCTATTGATCAAGTAGGTAGTAAATTCACTAACTCTAGTACGCTCGTATCTAAATACTATTTACCTATCCATATCCTACCCTATACTAAAGTTGTACATACTAGAGATTGGAATTTTGCCAAAGCCGCAGTCAAAAATCAGATTGTTACTATCTACGAACGTCATTATTATCAAGATAAGAAATTTGAGCTAGAAATTGTCCACAACCCATATTTTAAAATTGCTATAACTCAGTCGGAACCTATCAGAGAAAGCCTCATAGAATCTGGTATGCCTCCAGAAAAGGTTGTTTGGCTACATAACGGATTCAACCATTCATTCTTACTGAGACAACCTGAAGAAGCTCAAGCATGGCGACAAGAATTACTTAAAGAACAACGTAAGTATTTAGTTGTTTATTCCGGTGCTTTGTATCCTTTTAAAGGAATTGATGTTTTAATTGACGCAGCCAAAGAACTACCTCAAATTCAGTTTGTCATAACAGGTGGGACAGAATCACAAGTACAAGATTATCAGCAAATAGCCAAAAATAAAAATATAGAAAACGTGAAATTTTTAGGCTGGATACTTCCACGGGAACGGTTAGTGAGTTTGTTTCAAGCAGCTGATCTTTTAGCTCATCCTCACTGCTCTGGACAATCAGCGAATTTCACTAATCCAGTTAAGTTTTTTCAGTATATGGCTTCGGGAACACCAATAGTCGCTACGGAAATTCCACCTTTAATGGAATTCAAGCAATCGCCTTTGGTAGCTGTTTGGAGTGAACCAGATAATCCATATAAATTTGCTGAAGCTATTCAACATGCTTTAGAGGCATATCCGAGGAAGAGCGAAGGTTATGCCGCTAGTATCGATTTTGCCCATCAATTTTCTTGGGAGAATAGAATTACCAAAATATTAAGTTTTTTAGAATATTCTATGCGCCCACCATTATCTGGTGATGGTGAAATACTGAGTGAAAAACTACAAATTATTAATACTTAAATGACTATCAAGACTATCGGTATGATTAGCAGCTATTCATCACTTAATACAAGTGCTGATTGGATGTGGCAACAAACCCCTAATCATTTTGGCTTATGGGACAATATCCAAATATTGACAACCGCACCAAAGCCAGATTTTTTGTTACTCTATCAATTTGATTTTCCCCAACCATCCCCACCACAATCTTGGTTAGATCGTTTGCGTAATCAGCAACAAAAACTAGAAGTTAATATCGAATCTTTATTGCGTGGTGTCTCTAAAGAGCGAATTATTTATTTTCTCCGCGAACCACCCTTAGATGAAATTGTAGAAATCAATAAAAATAATTATCAGACAGCACAGCAGTATTGTGGCTATGTTACTGGCCCAGATGATTTTGCGCCTGTTCCTGACTATATGCCTGCTATTTGGTATCATGCCAAATCATTTGATGATTTAAATGAAATGCCAATACCGAAAAAGGTTGCACCATGCAGTTGGATTACCTCTGGAATTAACCGTACAGCTAACCATCGTCAGCGGTTAAATTTTCTGCGTTCTCTCCAAGAAAGTGGGATTAAGTTTGATTTGTATGGTCGTAACTTATCTGAATGGTCGCAGACCAAGGGAGAACTAGGTCACAAGTGGCATGGGATGGCACCGTACTACTATAATTTGGCAATTGAAAATTATGCCGACAATAGTTGGTATGTAAGTGAAAAAATGTGGGATTCTTTGTTGGCATGGTGTCTACCAATTTATTATGGTGGATCTGCTGCTGATAAATTATTACCACCAGGCAGTTTTTTAAGATTACCTAGCTTAGACGAAAAAGGTAGTGCTTATATTCAAGAAGTGACTGCTACCCCCGATGCTTGGTATGCAGCTAAAGATGCGATCGCGGAAGCGCGTCAAATCATTTTACACAAACTAAATTTAGGGAATTGGTTGTCAAATTTTGTTGCTCAACACTCATAAAATATGAATGGTATTTGTACCCTTGGCAATGACTATGTTTATGATCAACTGATTGCTTTGCTCAATAGTATTGATGTGATACTAGGTTCGGATATCCCTGTCTGTATCTATCCTTTTGATGAGCAAACCCAACGGATTGCTGACGCAATAGCTAAGCGTCCTAATGTATTCTTGTACGATAATCAACAATCAATTCAACGCTGGGATGAATTTATGTTGAAGGCTAGTCCTGCTAGCATGAATAGAAACAAATATAGAATTTATGGTGGTCATCGCAGGTTTTGTGCATTTGATGGACCCTTTGAGCGATTTGTTTATTTGGATGCCGACACTCTAGTGATGAATTCACTAGATTTTGTGTTTGATAAATTAGATGAATATGATTGTGTAGTGTATGATTTCCAGTTTAAACATCCAGACAAAGTTTATAATATTAAATCAAATAAATTGTATGAAATCTTTGATGAAAATCGCCTGGTGGAAGAAATATTTTGTTCGGGATTTTATGCTTCAAAAAAAGGATTATTTAATCAAGAAAAATTAGCAGAGTTATTATCTTATCTTCAGTCAGGAGAAAGAGAAATACTTTACCCTACAGGCGATCAACCAGTTCTCAATTATATGTTTATGAGGTCTGGTATACCTGTTTATAACTTTGCGAATCACTTACCTGATAACCAAGTTACAGGCTGTACTGTTACTTCCAAGCATTTTGAAGAGAAAGATAAAATTTTATACGACAAGGGCAATCGGTTAACATACTTACATTATATTGGCGTTCCTCCTCACATCAATCAAGCAGTATGTGCTGGAGAAAATATTGAGTTTCCCTATCGAGAATTATTTCTTTATTACCGCTACTTACACGAATCTGATAAGCGTCCAGCATTCCAAAATATTTCTAAACCTTATGATGCACGATCACCCAATTTATTCACCAGAGCTTTGAGAAAATTTAAGTTAACTCACCAAGGATAATTTATGAGTCGGGGAATTTATATAGTTGCTAACGATTATGTCATAGATAATGCCATTGCCTTACTCAATAGCATTCGTTATTATGACCAGGAAGTACTAATTTATCTTATACCTTTTAATGATAGTTATCAAAAAGTTGCAGATAAACTGAGTACATTACACAATGTGCAAATTTTTCCAAATTTAGAATTGATTGAGCAATTTACTAAACGTATAGGCGAAATCTTTGATCGGGATTTCCTCGCCTTACCAAACAAAATGCGTAAATTGGTAGCATGGTTTGGACCTTTAGACGAGTTTATTTATATTGATACAGATATTGTTGTTTTTGAAAAAATTGCCGAAAATTTAGAGAAGCTTGCTGAAGTTGATTTTTTCTGTTGTGATTATCATCATGCCAATGACAAACTGCGCAATATTTTTTCTTCAGTAATTAAAGAGCAGCAGATTTTTTCAGATAATCAACTCGAAGATGTTTTCAACAGTGGTTTTTGGGCTTCGAGAAAAGGCGCTATTACTGAGCAGCAGATGGATGAGACTTTGCGCGAATGTGCTGCGCATCGCGAATATTTTGATTTTTCTGAAGGAGTTACAGACCAACCGCTTCTCAATTATCTCGTTCTCAAATTAATTGCTAAACGCGGTAATCTTGTCAAAATTCCTGGGGGAGGGCCTGGTAGTTGGGCTGGTTCACGAAATTTCCAACAACAAGACTACGCTCTTTATGACCGAGGACAAAGGCTTAAATATCTCCATTGGGCTGGAATCAAGATGAAAAGCAATAGTCCCTATTGGGAATTGTGGAATCACTATCGCTACCTTCATGAGGGTAAACTTGCTTTTATCCCAAAACTAACTCGTCGTTTATTCCCCTTTGTTACTGCCCATACTTGATATCAGGAGTATTTTTATGAGTGATGGGATTTACACTCTAGCTAATGATGTAGTTTATGACCAACTGGTTGCTTTACTCAATAGTATAGAAGCTAATGCTGGCAGAAAAATTCCGGTTTGTGTCATTCCATATAATGAGCAGTTAGATAAGGTAAAGGCAGAGGTCGCAGCAAGGGATAATGTCACCTTATTTGAGGACTATGCTTCCATAGCTCGCTGGGAAGACTTTGGCTCTCGTATCTGGAAAGCTCACCCAAGAGCATTAAATCTATGGAAAGAATATGGTTTAGGAGAGAATTTCCGTATAGAAAGACATCGAAAACTTTGCTGTCTAGATGGCCCATTTGACAAGTTTATTTTCTTTGATGGAGATACGCTGTTGATGAAACCACTAGATGATGTCTATCAAAAATTGGATGAGTATGATTGGATTGCAAATGACTATCAATATAAATCGGATTTAAACTATATTTTTAACTGGACAGAAGATAAACTCGATAATATTTTTAACAAAAAAAACGTCAGTCATCTAATTTTTTGCTCTGGTTGGTTCGCTTCTAAAAAGAAGATTTTTGATGATAGTATGTTAGCCAAGCTGCTAGAAAATTTAGAAGCAGGCGAAGCTGATGCACTAGCTTGGGCTGATTCTGATCAAACAGTTATAAACTACTTAGTGTTACGCAGTGGGATTTCTTACTATAACTACGCTTATCATGGCACTGCTACTGGTTGTCATTGGAATTCTCAATTTGATACCGTAGATAATATATTGTATGACCAAGGGGAACGTCTGACATATATTCACTATATGAGTGTAGCTTCTTCATATTTTACGCGGCTTTGTTCTGGTGAATATGTTGATATTCCTTACCGCGATGTTTTCTTACATTATCGCTATTTAAAATGTCCTGAGCAGCGTCCGCAAAGATTTATTCGTCTAACTGCACTCATGCAGTTGCAAAAGTTTATTAGGATTTTTATAAAGCAAAAAATTAACAATATTAAACTTAAATATCGCAATTTTAGGAATAGAGTTCCTCAATAAGTTTTAGGCAAAAATTAAGGAGTAAAAATGCTTGCTTCAACAAATTATTGGTAAGAGATGATTTATAAAGTAAACCTTAAATTGTAGTGGATTGACACAGCTAATTTTGTGCATTAGAGAGGATAAAATAAACCGCCGATAAACGCCGATAAGACGGATTTTTTGAATGCAACATCTGAAGGGGTGACAAAGGGGCTGAAACGAAGGAAAGAAGGGAGTGTGACCGTTTTGAGG
>NZ_MTAV01000201.1:46283-46382 GCF_002154695.1 Nostoc sp. T09 | reverse complement strand
TTTGCTAGCCGCTGGGGGGGCAGTTTGTATAACAGTTTTCTCTTCTGTCTTCAGTGAAGAATTGGGATTATTAACTGCACTCGACGGACTGAGAATTTG
>NZ_MTAV01000201.1:0-46273 GCF_002154695.1 Nostoc sp. T09 | reverse complement strand
CTTCCCTAAACTTCATGAATATGGTGTTTTCTCATAAACCATTTAGGATTGCTATATATTGCCACAAATTATTCACATTTGTACAGATATACCTTAGCCTCATTAGTTGTTAACATCTATTCTTTAAGCAGTAGCGATCTAGATCTCAAGGGTTTGTAACATAAATCAAAGTGATGTTGCTAGAGAATCAGACTGATTAGTAACTAATCTTAGATATAGGATTATCAATTTTTCAGACAATTCGTAGCAATATTAAACTATATATTTGCAGATTCAAGTAATAATAGTTAAAATTTCCTAATTCTGAGGGGAAAAATGACAATTGCTGGAAGTTTTGGTGAGATGCACAAGCATTCCTTAATATTATCAGCAATCCCAGCCTATAATATTTTAATACTTAAAAACATTTATTAATTTAGTGCAAATACTTATTGACAATAATAGAATAATCTGAATATATTGCGAATATTCTTCTATGGTAATAAAAATATGACCTCCGTCATGTTTATATACTGGGAACAATGACAGCCAGAGTCTGAAAAAAGGTGTCATATTTAATATACATTAATAAATTTCAACCTTTCTTAAGAAAATCTCAGTAGAGTATTTTATATGCATAGGAGGTACAGGTATGACTGTGGGTGACGAAAGTCCATCAGAAGTCGAGATGGAAGAACCTTTAAGGACTGAGGATGCTGGCTTTAACAGAAAATTAGATGATAGACAAACTCGCCTGTGGTTGATGCCGTTATTGCTAGGGACTGGTTTAGGTTTTGCGATCGCCCTTGGTGGTGTAGGTGCATTCAAAAATCATGCAGATCCTCAACAAAAGACTGTAGCGAATAAATCAGCATCGCCAGCTAAACCAGCTATGACAGTTACAATCGCATCTGTAGCACCTGCTAGTATTGCTCAGACTCTTAATACTACAGGTACTATAGCCGCATCTGATTTAATTCCTGTCTTACCGCAGACAAACGGGTTGCAAATCAAACAAATTCCCGACAATGTCAAAGAAGGAGCCTTCGTCAAAAAAGGTCAAGTGCTGGCGGTGCTAGATGATTCTATACTGCAAGCTCAAATTAGCCAAGCTAAAGCAGATGTGCAATCCAAGCAAGCAGATGTGGAATCTAAGCAAGCAGATGTGACATCTAAGCAGGCAACTGTGTCATCAAATCTGGCGATTGTCAAGCAAAGGCAAGCAGATTTAGCGCAAGCACAGGCGAGGCTAGAAGAAGCCGAAAAGAATTTTCAACGCTATGAAAAACTTGCCGCGTCAGGTGCAATTAGTCAACAAGAACTCGATACTCGTTCCTACACTGTAAAAACTGCCATAGAAGCTGTGCGCCTTGCCCAAGAAAATATCCGTAGCGCCCAAGCAAACGTTGGTGGTGGTCAAGCAAATATCAGCATTGCTGAAGCGAATGTCAACAAAGCCAGGGCTGATGTACGTAGTAGTGCGGCGAAGGTAGGACAGTTGCAAACTCAATTGGGACAAACATTGGTGATTGCACCTGTTTCGGGAATTATTGCCGAAAAACTGGCAAGAGTTGGAGATGTCACAGGTGTACCACCGCAAACTCAGGTAGGCAATATTGTCGGTGGTACGCAAAAGCTGTTTTCGATTATTCGCGATCGCAAGTTAGAACTGCAAGCAAAACTTCCTGAAATTCAACTACCCCTGGTAAAAGTTGGTGTAAATGTAGAAGTTACTTCCGATCTGGATCGCCGCGTCAAGTTGCAGGGAAAAGTCAGAGAGATACAACCACTAGTCAACGATCAAAGGCGTGAAGCAACAGTAAAAATCGACTTACCACCTACCAATTTGCTGAAACCAGGAATGTTCGCCCGCGCAGCGATTACCACCAACTCAGCGATGGGAATGACAGTACCGCAGAAAGCAGTACAAGCCCAACCAGATGGAAGTGTAATTATATTCATGCTATCGGGTGAAGACATTGTTCGCGCCCAGAAAGTAGAACTAGGAGAACCTATTAACGGTAACAGGGTGGCAATCAAAAGCGGATTGAAATTAGGCGATCGCGTGGTAGTTAGTGGTGCAGGCTATCTCAAAGATGGCGACAAAGTACTAGTAGTTACAAGTCCACTAAAGGATGAAGAGTGAACGGAAAAATCCATATATAAATGCACTGCGGTGAAATCAGGATTGGCACCTTTATCTTTTTTGCAATTAATCTAAAATCTAAAATTCTCTGATGTCTTTTAATATCTCTGCTTGGTCGATTAAAAAACCTGTTCCCACGATAGTTTTATTTTTAATTTTGACGATAGTCGGTTGGTTTTCTTTCATTTCCTTAGGAATTGATACCAATCCCAATGTAGATATTCCCGCAGTTTCCGTGACAGTCACACAACCGGGTGCAGGCCCGGTGGAACTTGAATCTCAAGTGACGAAAAAGATTGAAGATGCTGTCGCTGGGTTGGGCAATATCGACAACATGATTTCAAAGGTGACTGATGGCAATTCCACAACAACAATTAACTTTTTGTTGGGGACAAATAGCGATCGCGCCACCAATGATGTGCGCAATGCGATCGCCCAAATTCGTCAAAGTTTGCCCCAAGACATCAACGATCCAATCGTTCAACGCTTAGACTTTGCTGGCGGCCCGATCATTACCTACGTTGTCAAATCCGATCGCCGTTCTGTAGAAGAGTTAAGCAACCTCGTAGATCAAACTATAAGCCGCGCCTTGTTGGCAGTTAAAGGTGTCGCCCAAATTAAACGTGTGGGTGGGGTTGACCGAGAAATCAGAATTAACCTCGATCCTAATCGTTTACAATCCTTGGGTATAACCGCAACTCAAGTAAACGACCAAATCCGCGCTTTAAACATTAACTTACCCGGTGGACGTGCAGAATTAGGTGGTAGCGAACAAAGTATTCGGACTTTAGGTAACGCTGCCAGTGTCGGTGTTTTGAAAACCTACGAAATCGTCCTGCCAAGGGGCGGTTCTGTACCCTTGTCCAGCTTGGGCACTGTGGAAGATAAGTTTGGCGACGTGCGGCAAACTGCCAGCTTAAATAATAAACCTGTGGTAGCTTTTCAGGTTCTCCGCAGTACTGGCAGCGTCATGGTGACTGTGGAATCAGGAGTCAAAGCCGCAGTTAAAGAACTGGAAAAAACTCTACCTCCAGATGTAAAGCTGGATTTAATTTTTACTAGGGCTGATGTCGTTCGCCAATCCTACGAAAGCACTATTGATGAGTTGATTCAAGCCTCAGTGCTGGCAGTCATCGTGATTATGTTATTTTTACGTAACTGGCGAGCAACATTGATTACTGCCGTAGCCCTGCCCTTATCAATGATTCCTACCTTTGCGGTACAGCAAGCATTGGGTTACACCCTCAACAACATGACATTGCTAGCATTAGCCCTAGCGGTAGGTAACTTAGTAGATGATGCCGTCGTCGAAATTGAAAACATGGAACGGCACATGGCAATGGGCAAATCAGCTATGCAAGCGGCTTATGATTCTTCTGATGAAGTGGGATTAGCTGTGATGGCTTCTTCCGCAACGATTATTGCCGTATTTATGCCCGTTGCCTTTATGGGCGGAATTCCGGGACAATTTTTCCAACCATTTGGCTTTACCGTTGCTATTTCCACAATTTTCTCAACTTTCGTAGCCCGAATGGTAACCCCGATGATGGGGGCGTATTTACTCAAGGATAAAGACCATACGCATCGGAGTAGGGAAACGCAGGAACAGAATCAGCCAAGAGTCCTTCGATTCTTTCATTTTAAATTTACACTGCCAACGAGCAAGCAAAGAACTAAAAAACTCAGAACTCACAACTCAGAACTCATTACTGTCAAGCCTCGTAGGTTTCAACCTTATAAATCGCTATTGCAATGGGCATTACGCCATAGATTAACAACAATAGCGATCGCTCTAGCTTTCTTTATTGCCAGTCTGATGCTAGTTCCGCTAATTCCCAAGGGTTTCGTTGATGATGGTGACTACGGACTTTCCAGCATAGCTATAGAAATTCCACCTGGTTCCACCTTGGCAGACATGAATCAGGTAGTTACACAGACAACTAATATCCTCTTAGAAAACCCTTATGTTGAACAGGTGCTAGCCACTGAAGATTTGAATACAGCTAACCTTGCTGTCAATCTTAAACCCAAAGAAGAACGAAAGATTTCCCAAAAACAGTTTGAAGAGCAAATACGCCCCTCATTCCAACAAATACCAGGCGCTAGAATTAGTTTTCAAAGTCAAGTGCCTGGTGATAGCCGTAAGGGTTTATCAATAGTTCTGAGAAGTGAAAATCCCCAAGCCCTTAATCAAGCTGCTGAGGCACTAGAAAAGCAGATGCGAACCTTAAGCGGATTAGTAGAAGTCTCTTCTAGCGCCAGTTTGGTAAAACCAGAAATTTTAGTAATTCCCGATCCGCAACGTGCCGCAGATTTGGGTGTAACAGTGCAAGCGATCGCGCGTACAGCCTCCCTAGCTACAATTGGCGATAACGACGCGAATTTAGCTAAATATAATTTAAGCGATCGGCAAATCCCGATTCGCGTGCAAATCGATCCTCAAGCCCGTGCAGAGATCAACAATATTAAAAATCTCCAAGTCCCAAGTCAAAATGGCAGCTTAGTTCCCCTGATCGCGGTCGCAGATATCCGTTTTGGTAGTGGTCCTGCAACCATCAACCGCTATGATCGCGCCCGTCAAGTTGCCGTAGAAGCCAACTTACAAGGCATCGCCCTAGGAGAAGCAGTCCAAGCAGTTAATAAACTACCCATCATGCAAAATTTGCCCCCAGGAGTAGTACAGCAACCTTCTGGCGGTGCAAAAATTATGCAAGACATATTTAGAGGTTTTGGCAGCGCTTTGGGATTAGCAATTCTGTGCATCTATGCAATTCTCGTCCTGCTATATAACAACTTCCTCCATCCTCTATCGATTATGGCAGCCTTGCCCTTTTGTTTAGGCGGCGCACTTGTAGCCTTGATGCTTGTGCAGAAACCCTTAGGACTCTATGCCTTGATTGGGATTGTTCTGCTGTTAGGGATTGTTACCAAAAACTCAATTCTTTTAGTAGACTATACAATCATCAACATGCAAGAAGGCAAAAGCCAACGTCAAGCACTGATAGAAGCTGGTGTATCACGGCTACGCCCAATTATGATGACCTCTATGGCAACAATAGCCGGTACTCTACCTCTTGCATTGGGAATTGGCGTCGGTTCAGAAGTCCGCCAACCGATGGGAATTGCCATTATGGGTGGCTTCACAACTTCCACTCTGCTGACATTGGTGGTTGTACCAGTGATATTTAGTTATATTGACAACTTCCAACACTGGATCATCAATACATTGCGCTACGGCTTTGGTAAAAAACCACCCCGCCATTCATCTGGTGAACATGAAGTCATCAACCTGCCATCAGAACGCGAAAAATCTGCTTCTTAAATTCAGCATTGGCAAATTGTGGTATGATAGCGGCTAGCTATAGCTTAATGGCTAGCTGCTTTTTGCGGGTGTAATTCAGTGGTAGAATGTCACCTTCCCAAGGTGAACGTCGTGGGTTCGAGTCCCATCACCCGCTTTTGATTCATGTCGATTGCCAAATTATTTGTCACTGTTAACAGATTCATGTCATTTTTAACGAATTAGTGTCACTGTTAACAAATTAACGTCCTCTTAAACAACTCACTTCCTTTTATTCTATGCTGAACTTGAATTTATCAATGCAAATTTGGATTCAGTCACTACAAGAATAAATTTGGGAAGGTGACATTCCTTTCAACCCACCTCTTTATTTTGAAATTTACGCCTGATGTGAATTAGAAACGCCTGTTATCCCATGTGGCGACGATGATTGGCGTTTTCCGAGATGATGATGCTTTATTGCAAGAACGCCTCAAACCACCCATTCAAGAAAAAGAACCCCTGAGTGACAAAATTCTTGCCAATCTACTAATTGCCTCATTCCTGAGTTTGGTCGCCTTCATTCCCCTAGATGTCTTCCGATTTCACTTATTTGCTCCACCAAAGGCGATTTCTTCGGTGTTGGGGTTACTCTTGTTTATTATTGGTTGGGGGATTATCTCCCTATCCTTTAAGGTTAATACCTTTGCAGCAACTGCGGTCAAACATCAAGCAAATCTGCAACAAACAGTGATTGATCAGGGAGTTGGAGAGCGTTGTCCGACATCCCATGTATGCAGGTGCCGTTCTGACGATGCTTGGTATGTCCCTGTGGTTAGAATGGCGCTAATAGCGATTGTTTCAACTATAATCCTGGTTATACGGATTCAATTTGAGGATAAATTTTTGCGGCAAGAGCTCCACGGCTACGATAGTTACATCCAATGAGTTAGGTATAAGTTATTGCCATATTTTTGGTAAATAGTGAATTCTAGAATCATGATTTTTTCTCAACTCGCAAAAAAAGTTAGGAACTGCATTTACTTCTACCGTAGCTTTTGAATCTCAGTGTTAGCTGTCGTATATCGGTCAAGTTGTTTTTGCTCAAAGGCAAGTTGTGCTGCCTTTTGTAAATCTTCTATAGCCTGTTGCTTATAGCCTAAATTGGCATAAGCACGCCCTCGACTCATATAGTAACTAGGAAGATAGGCTTTGGGATCGTAGTCGTCCAAAAGCTCAGGAAAACGTGAGAATTTCGCCTTTTCAATTGCATCCTCAGTGACCTCAATTGCTTTAGTAAAATCCTGAATCGCACCGGGAATATTTTTGATATGAACGTAAGTTAGTCCTCTAAAGTGATAAGCTTCTTGCTTGTATCTGGAATAGGAATTGTCGTCAATAACTTTTGTAAAATCCGCAATGGCTCCGTGAAAGTCTTTGAGCTTGTCTTTTGCAACTCCTCGGAAAATGTAGGGAAGGTCTTTAGTTGGTAAAGGTTTTTGATTTAATAGCCAATTAAAATCTGCGATCGCGGCTTGCGGCTTTCCTAAGTCAAGATAGGCTCTACCTCTCTGAAAATAAGCATTTGCCAGATAATTTGGCTCAAGAATCGAATGAACTTCAGGGTGGATCTGAATTATCTTGGTGAAATCTTGAATAGCAGCTTGTTTTTGTCCTAAATAATTGAAACGGGTTTCACCACGCTCAGAATAAGCCTCTACGAAGTTGGGATTGACTTGAATCGCTTGATTATAAACTTCAACTGCTTCTAAAGGTTTATTTAACTGGCGGAGAATTTCGCCTTTTTTAATGTATGGCTTTTCCAGCTTCGGGTCTTCAGTAATGGCTTTTCCATATGCGGAAAGTGCATCCTGTTTCTTACCTTGACCAGCTAGAGCCAGTCCCTCATAGTAGTGAAACAACCCTGTGGATTTGGAATTAGGAACAATCTCTTGGGCTTTGCGAGCATCCTGAAGCGCACCTTCATAATCTTTATCTCGCCACCGAGCCAAGCTCCTTTGTCCGTAAATCATTGCTAACTGCTGATTAGGAGCCATCACTCGTTTGAATGTTAACTCAAATTCGCTCGCTTCTTTGCGAGCAAGCCGTAAAGTTAGGGGTGTATTAGCTTCACCCTGGAGCAATTTCTGTAATTGGGTATCGGTTTTATTGACTGTTGGTTGACCGTCTATCGCCAAAATGCGATCGTTTTGTCTCACTCCTGCTTGAGCCGCAGGCAACTTATAAGGAACATCGGTAATGATTGGCAGTTTGGTGTTGGGATCGATACTAAATTGGATACCAACTTGTGGTGTCACAGGTTTTAGGTAACGTAGAGCTTGCGTATAGTCTGCGATCGCTTTTTTGGTGGAATCTAAATCGAAAGATTTACTATGACTATATCCCCGCCAAAAGTATGCTTCACCATTTTCGGGTTGAATCCGCAGGAGCTGGTTTAAATCTGCGCTGGCTGCTTGATAATCTTCTCGGTTAATTTTTGCTCTAGCTTGTTCTAGAAGGGCTGAAGCTTGAGCGTTTTGCTGATGATTCTGCCAGGATGCAATTCCCAACCCACTGAGTAGGACAACACTCAGCCCTCCAGCAACCATCAACCAGACTCGCTTAGGGAACTGGCGCAAGCGGTGAGCGACATTCACCGACTGTTTGGCTCTCAAAGATGAAGGTTGACGGGTTGCTATCTTCACAGTATCTCGCAAAACTGTCAGCGCGTCTGCGGCGGTCTGATATCGCTGGCGGTAATCTACACGCACCATTCGATCGACAATAGCAGCAAACTCAGAACTCACCTGAGCGCGATCGCGCCAAATAATCTCACCAGCACTAGGATTATCGGGGTCTTTCAGCCTTAATAGGTCATTGATTCCTAAACCTGTCAGGGCTTGAATCCCCATCATCCCAACAGCGTAGATATCGCTACTATATTGGGGATAACCATTCAATTGTTCCAGCGGCATGTACCCTCTAGTGCCAATTGCCACTGTTGAAATCACCTGTCCTTGAGAATTGACGGTTTGTGTAGCAAGTTCTTTTACCGCTCCAAAATCAATCAATACGAGCTTGTTATCAGACTGGCGGCGGATTAAATTAGCAGGCTTAATATCTCGGTGAATCACTCCTTGTTCGTGAACAAAGGTTAAAATTTCTAAGACTGCAATTAAGAGTTGGCGGACTTTTTCTTCAGCCCAAGGATGCCCAACTTGAATTTCTGCTGCCAAAGTAGAACCAGGAATGAACTCTTGAACTAAATAAAACTCTTGTTGTTGTTCAAAATAGGCAAATAATCTGGGAATTTGTGCGTATTGACCCAAGCTTTCTAAAGTTTCTGCTTCTTTAGCAAACAGGTCACGAGCAATTTTGATTGTCTTAGGGTCTTGAGCCGGGGGACGGAGATGTTTAACAACACAAATAGGATTACCAGGACGCTTCGTATCTTCCGCTAGATAAGTGTGTCCAAATCCTCCAGCAGACAAAAAGCTAATAATTTTATAACGCCTGTCTAAAAATACACCAATCACAATCTTTGGTTTATAAATTATAGGAATTACAGTCTGTATGATTTTACTTTTACACTTATATTGCTAATATAACCCATCGTTTGTGTCATAGCATTTAACTAAGGTATGTTTGTAAAGTATCAATTTTTATTAAATTTATTCCTAATTCTTGCTCAAAAGTCGCAGAAATGTTTAATTCGCTCAAGTAAATTTTTCTCAATAGTACCAGCCAGAAATTTTAGGCAATTAGTAATCCTAATTTCCTAACTCAATGAGCAAAATTAAGTATATTAGCTAATTCTGATCTGACAGGTTTGAAAATTAGATTTTTTAGCAAAATTCAGGAATTAGTAGCTATAATACAGGCTTGAATTCTGCGCGAAACTTCGACAAGCTCAATGCATCGCTGATAGATGAATTCATGGTGAAACGCCACGCTAAATTTTCAATTTAGCGGTCTTTAATTAGTGGTGGGTTGAATCCCCCATTAATGATTCTGAATTCTGTATACTGTATTCTTCTTCAATACGCGACTTGGATAATCACAAACCAGCTGAAGTGATTCAATTGTCTTCATTTGAAAATCTAAATATCATTTATTAGCAATATGTGAGTTTAAATTTGGTTAATAGCTACGAACATTTGATTAGAAAAAAGCCGCTTCTGGTTTATTGTATAGGCTATTAACATATGTAATGCATTTCCCTGAAAGAGTTTGACGAAGGCTTCAGATTGACCAATATGATTAAAAATCGTGAAGACTCAGAAAATGCAAAATATGTTGAGATGTAATTTGTGGCTGTTCAATTTGAGGCGCATGACCGCAATTTTTCAGCTTGATTAGCTGAGAATTGGCAAGAGCTTGCCGAAATTTTTCAGCATCTTCAGATGGGAGCATATCATCAGCTTCTCCCCATAAAATTAGTGTGGGTTTATAAACTTGGGCAATTCTATTCGCTAAGTCACTATAACCACCAGTTTTGACATAAGAAATCATGGCATCATGCCAAAGGGGCATTTCTTGGTGTAGCATCGCGCACTGAATAGCCAAAAGTATTTCTGGAGCTAAATTAGCTACAATACTGCCTATATTTAATGCAAAAATATGCCGTTGACGTAAGTATTCTACAGCAAGAAAGTCAAAAGGAGGAAACAAGTATTTGCTAAAAGTGGGAGCACCAGTATAACCCAAACTATTAATCAATACTAGCGATTTTACGACTTCAGGATAAGTAAGAGTAAAGTCAATTGCAGTTGCACCTCCCATTGATGTACCTACTAGTACGATAGGTTGATTAATTAAAGTTGCCCAAAATTCATAAAGGTGAATTTTGATTGTATGTGGACTGTATTTGATTTCTTTTTGCCTTTGTGTAAAGCCAAAACCTAACAAATCTACTGCCCATGTTTGATTGTGAGCAGCAAGTAATGGCAATAGAAGACGGAACTCTAGGATGGAACTGTCGAAGCCGTGCAGCAGCAGAATCGGTGTTCCTCCCAATCCTTTATGAATGTAGGTTGTGAGGATTGGCTGTTGACTGAGGGAAGTTACAAGGGCAATTCTTTCAATACTATTGATGAAGGCGATCGCTTTTGGATCTGTTATTTGATTAACTTGTGATGGCAGAAAGTTAGGAAGCATTGGTATTCAATCCAAACTAATTTTCTATAAACCCTCTAGTGGATTGGACTGTTGCAATTGATTATCGGTGGCGCTAGGCCAATCACTGCCATATATCAAGCCAACACTGAAGAAATTATTCACCCGATACTGTCCAAGTTTTCCAAAACCTTCGATATTTTTTGCGTCCGCGATTACCTGGCTGTTCAACTGTATATTCGTTTGGTTGCCGTCTTCAAAGTAAATGGTGGCTCGTTGTTTGTGAAAGCTGGCCTGAACGTTGTAGGCTCCACCAGTTGCATAATAGTAAGCTCTAGCAGGCAGCTTTTGACCATCAATGGAATGCCCTTTGTATTCAACTGCCATAGCAGGCGTGCTGAGTAATAACAAAGCAGGTACAACTAAGCTTAAGATTTTCATTGGTTTGTTAACAACAATTGTTGATCAAACTATTTTCTACTTTAAAATATAAATTCCATCGGTGGGGCAGATGAAGATTGCAATAACAGCGTAAATCGATTGAATTCTAATGAAGGTATATACAGTGGCATCTATTGATGGAATTGTTGACTAAAGAATTATGTTGAAACTCAAAGTGCGATCGCACTTACTGCACTCTTTGTTTCCAGTTATATTACTCACCGCTTATGTATGGATGGGGGCACATCCAGCCCAGGCAAACTGTCCAGGTTTTGCTCGTCCGCCAGAACAAGTGAATCCTGAGGTACAACAACGTGCAAACCAACTCAAAAACGATCCCAATCAGTTTTTTGGAAAGAAGATGTTGGATGCGATCGCAAATCGCCGCATCACATTGACTGTGGAATTTGATCGTTTAACGGGAATCGAGAAACAACAAGTTCTCAATACTTTACAATTAGACGGTTCAACCTACGAAGTTTACACTGCTGATGAGCGACTGGTTTCGGCTCAGTATGATGGCTGTACTCGTACTCATCTGAAGACTGAGCGAGATCGCTATGGTTGGTATCTCAATCGCCCTCCGGTTGAGATGCCGTTGCCCATGTTACGCGATGCTTTACGTAATTCGGGACAACCGATTTGGCGCAAAGTTAACCAGAGTATACATCCCGAAGATGAGCGCAAAGCACGCTTCAAATTTTGGGGAAAAGTTGGCTATGACAAATACAACCAAGGTTGGTGGATTGGTTGGGTGCCGGAGAGCGGCTACTTTGAAGTCACAGTTCGTAATGCTAATGATGTTACCCAACTCAAGCCATATTTAGAAACTGCCTTCCATCAGTATCGCTATGTGGTGATAGCGACCGACGGTACTCCTCTGTATGATACTCAAAAAGAATTAGGCAACCCGTGGCTATCGGTTCTAGGTAAAACCTCTTCTCCTGCGGGATGGAGTGTCAGCCCTTGCCATTATCAAAAACCCTTCCTGTGCGTTTATCGCAACAAACTCGATCTGGGAAGCGTCGAACTTCAACGCAGGATGTATACAGACTATCCGATTTTGCAAACACAATTTGAAAAACTTGGGCTAGTCCCAGGACTAATCACCTATAGCAATCCTAATGATAAAGCTAAGGTAATGACTGCATTAAAAGCTGTAATTGCAGATTACTACCAAGCGATTACAAAAGCTCGTACTTCGACTTATGGCAAAGCCTATAAAGTTCAGGTGGAACAACCACAAGCAGTCAAGATTGGAGCTTTGCCAGGATTAAAGTATGGCTTTAAGAGCATAGATCGTTCAGGGCAGGTGCGCGAAAAGTATGTGAGTTATATGGCATTTAATGGGAATTTGTACATTATTACTACAAGCTATGATCCAGCGGCAAAAAGTCATATATTCAAAGACCTTGGCAGCCTGGAGCAGTTTGAACCTCACTTAAAAACGATTGTGGAAAATCTGAAGCTGTCTGAAACTGATAATTAATGTGCTTTGAAGTTGAGTACTGCACTAATCAAAAGTGTATATTTGCAGTTAACTAGTGATGCTTAAACTTGGCATCCAATCTTGCGTCCTCTAAAACGGATGATTGTGCAGGTAGGCCATGTTCGTTTCTAGTCAGTCGATTGTGACGATCGCGATCAAACAAGTCGATTTGCGGACGGTCGAGAAGTTTACTCACCACCGCTGATCTTAGTCGTTATACGGCTCAAGTTTTCAGCAATGGACGAATGAGCGATCGCTGTTTAGCTAAAATCACCAGCCTACTATCAACCTATTTCAAAATCACTCTCAAAAAATTTTAGATCCTGTCGAAATGTCGGTGTCTTGTTCGTCATTGTTATAGAAGGCATCATCTACTTCAACCCAAAACAGGTAAAGATTATGAAATACGCCATTCTCAACTACGCCAACGAGCACGATTACGCAACTGGCAAAATCCATCCTCCGGCATTCGCTGCCTATGCCCAAGCCCTGTCTGAAGCTGGAGTAATGGTTGCTGCCACAGGACTTCAGCCCACCCGGACTGCTACAACCGTTCGCGTCCAAGACGGACAGCGGAGCGTGCAAGATGGTCCTTTTGCTGATACCAAAGAGCAATTGGGTGGTATTTATATCATCGACGTGCCCGATTTGGATACTGCTCTGGAATGGGCAGCCCGGAATCCTGCCGCGAGTTTAGCAGGTGTCGAAGTTCGTCCGATTATTGGGGTTGAAGTTCGTTCTATTGTTCACCAAACCTAATTGTTAGAGGAAGCAAGCGCGAAAGATGGATGCACGTCGAGCAGCAGAATTGGCAGCCCGGAGCGCTTATGGACGGTTGGTTGCTTATTTGACAGCCCAAACCAGGGATGTGATGGCTGCCGAAGATGCCCTCGGCGATGCCTTCCTGGTCGCCTTGAAAACTTGGTCGGAAAGCGGAGTTCCCAAAAATCCTGAAGCATGGCTACTTGTGACTGCACGACATCGGCTCATTGATGTTGTGCGACGCACGAAAGTTCAGGATCAAGTCCTCAATGCTTTCAAATGGAATGAACTAGAATCCCAAACTGAACCCATTTTCGATGCGGTGAACTTTCCAGACGAACGCTTAAAACTGCTGTTTGTTTGTGCCCATCCCGCGATTAATCCCGCTATTCATACGCCACTAATGTTGCAAACAGTACTCGGTTTGAATGCGGCTGAGATTGCTTCCATATTTTTAGTTGCGCCCACCACGATGAGCCAGCGCTTAGTGCGGGCAAAGGCAAAAATCCGAGATGCTGGCATCGCCTTCGAGCTACCAGACGCAAAAGACTTACCAATTCGATTAGCCGCCGTCCTCGAATCAATCTATGCCGCTTACACCACTGCTTGGGAAACTGTCGATGGCAGTGATTCTCGGCATCCAGGATTAACAGAAGAAGCAATCTGGCTAGCTCGTTTATGCGTTGAGTTCATGCCTCAAGAACCAGAAGCACGCGGTTTGCTAGCTCTGCTGCTCTACTGCGAATCTCGACACAATGCTCGACGCGCCGCTAACGGTGACTACATTCCCCTATTGCAGCAGGATACAAGGCTTTGGTTACAGCCGACGATCGACGAAGCAGAACAAGAACTAACGCAGGCAGCGACATTCAATCAATTGGGACGATTTCAGCTTGAAGCTGCCATTCAATCGGTTCATGCTCAGCGTGCCATCACTGGGCAGGTGAATTGGCAGGTATTGGCATTGCTGTACGAGGGATTAGTTCAGCTTTCACCGACGATCGGTGCATTAGTGAGTCAGGCGGCTGCGATCGCCGAAGCCAAAGGACTAAACCAGGGTTTAGTAAAGCTCAATGCACTGTCAATCGAAGCTGTGAAAAACTACCAACCTTATTGGGCGCTGAAAGCTCACTTACTCAAGCACTCAGGCTATCATTCGGAAGCTCAGCAAGCTTATTTACGAGCGATCGCCTTAACCGAAGACGCTGCAATTCGCGAGTTCCTGCTTCATCAGTCGCTTCTATTAGGTGAGTAGATATGACTCAATGTAGCAACCAAAAACCTGATTATGAGTGGAGAATTCTATGCCAAGGTATTTCGCAGTACTGACAATTGTACTAATGCTCGCAATGGTATTGACCCGAACTTTGCTGATGAAAACAAAAGGGATAGAAGCAATGAATTTCGGCAAAATAGATCGGACAGATTTCTTGATTCCGCCATTTGTCCTTTTCTATTTCTATATCGTATTTGCTGCTGCCTTCAATTTTCCTACTGTAAGCACACAAGAATTTTTTCATTTTGAGGTAGTTTCCTGGGTCGGAGCGTTTTTTTGCCTGGTAGGGTTATTGCTGTTGTTGTGGAGTCTTGTTTCTTTTGGGCAGAGTTTTCGTGTTGGCATCGATATAAACCATCCTGACAAACTGATAACGACAGGCATTTTCGCTTTTAGCCGCAATCCGATTTATGTGGCATTTGCGTTTATCTTGCTTGGTCAATTCCTGATATTCTCAAACTTCATACTTCTGCTCTATATCGGTGCAGCTACATGGCTGTTGCATCGTCAAGTATTACGTGAGGAAGACTATTTGAAGAAGCATTACGGCAAGGAATATTTGGAGTATTGCAATCAAGTAAGAAGGTATTTCTGAGTTATGGAATCGCGCATTCAGTCATACTTGCGGATTACAGCCAGCTATCAACACGACACCGAACAAATAGGTTCATTTCTCGCCACCTTCTCTCGCTCTAACGACATTCCTTTCCTCAACTATGCCATTCCAGACGATAATGCTATATCATCAGCCGCAGATGTAGCTACTCTCATCGTTGCCTAGGAAAAACGATCGCGGAAACCGCGTTTAGAATATATCCCACAGTTAGCACCTGCTGGTGAAGTTCCAGAATTAACCCCAGAAGAACAGAGCGTAGACGCAAAGCGGCTTGTCGTAGACATCGCTTGCATCTCGAACGCAAGGTAGAACAAGCGTTTTTTGAAGCAGGTAAGGCATTGGCAGAATTGCGCGCTCGCAGGCTGTACCGTTCAACCCATCGCACATTAGACCTGTCCGTAAAATTAACTTGGTGTCAAAAAAATGGTAGAACGGAATTTTGACAAATATCCACCTAAGCCGCCGCCACCGGGTGCAACAGGAGCAGCAGAGATGGCAGCAACTTGGGCGATCGCTTTGGAGTCTTCCACAGGACGCGCGTGTTCTTTGATTTTGTCCACGAGAAAACCTGTGGCTTTGTCGATACCACGCTTGATTTCGATGGCATTCGCACCAGCAGCTACATTCCGTAATCCTTCTTTGACAATGGCGTGAGCCAAAACAGTTGCAGTTGTAGTCCCGTCTCCAGCAGCATCGTTAGTTTTAGAAGCGGCTTGACGAATTAGAGATACACCTGTGTTTTCAACGTGATCTTCTAGTTCTATGAATAATAATTATTATCATTCTTGTAACTGCTGATTTTATTGTTTGCAAGTCCTTTCATGGAGGTTAAAGATCAATACAGTTTAAGTTAGAGATTTTGTGAAAAGGCGACCATCCAAAACAAGGCTAAGTTGCCTATTGGCAAGAACGCTAGTTCCTAGGATATAAGGAGCGACTGGAATTGCTTCCCCTAGAGGATGGATCGCAGAGGATTGCTTGCCGATGATGCAATCTACTTCTAAAGCACATAGTTTGTCTAAGTAACGAAATACTAATAACGGCTTATCCTGCTTGAAAGCATTTAGTGTATCTGTACTGTAAGTGGTAACTGGGGTGGGAAGGTGATTAGGACAAATCAGCACATCAGTCAATAAGTGGATAGGAACGAGCATTTCTGTTGTTGGATGCTGGCGATCGCCACGAAGCAAGCCACTGGTGCCAGAAGACTGCAAAAATAACATGCGTCCCGCTTGAGTTTGGAGAATTTGTTCGGACTGGGATAAACAAATCTGCTCTACGGAATCGGCAACAAATGTATAGAGTCTAGAGTTAGCTTGACAGACGATCAGTTGAGCAATTTTTTGCTCCAGGGGAATTTGCAGCGAGAAGGCTGTACCGTGTCCAGTTTTAGACTTCAATACTATTCTTCCCTGAACATCTGTTAATTGCTTGCAAACTTCAGTTAATTCTGCTCCTAACTCTAAGGCAGCACGATCGCACAAAACAGATGAAACCTCTGGTTCAAGTATCAGCTCGCTCACTTGTAAGATATCCCCTGGTTTTGTCAGGGCGAGTCCTTGGGCTAAAGCCTGTTGATAGATTTGAGATAAGTTAAGCCCTGCACCATCATCACAGCCATCAATAATTAGTTGATTTCCCTGCTGGTAAACTTGAATTTCGATAATACCGTTGCTATTTTTACCTAACTGTTGGCGTGTTTGGCAAGACTCTATACTTTGCTCTAGCAGATAGCAACTTATATGCAACAGAAGGACACGGAGGCGATCGCTAAACGCGCGATCGACTTGGATATCGCTAATTTGTAAATGTAGTCTAGCAGACTTATCTTGTAGAGCTTGTAACTGTGACCAAAGCCGATGCAACGGTTCTAAGGCTACTTTTAAAGGAATAGTTGTAACTTTTTTGACTAAATCGGCAGAACGGTTAAGTAACTTTTCCTGCTGTATGAGTTCTTGTTTGAGTTGGTGGCGATCGTTATTCAGAGAATGAACAGTTGATGCCACAACAGACGCTTCAGCTAAAACAGATTGCAGAGTACTGTACAATTGCTGAGAGCGAGAAGCAGCTAGAGGGGAAAGGGTATCTGAAATTGCTGCTAAACGTCCTGACCATTCCTGTAGATTGTCCAACAGGCGTTGTAATCGTTTAACTTGTCGAAGCAACTGCCCGATGGTATGTTGCTGTTGTTCTTCCTGATAAGCTTGCTGATTATAGTTAATTAGTAATGTTGCAATCAGCGCGTTTAGTTGTTCGAGATGCTGAATATTGATCGGTGTGGCGGCTGGAATACTGGTTGCAACAACGGTGGGAATGAATTCTTGCAAAGAGAGTGGATCGCGATCGCTCAAAGATTTAACTAGGGATGCTTCAGATTTTTCAGCAGGCAGATAAAAATCCCCCAACCAAGCTTGGAAATCTTCTTCCCCATAATCCTCCAAGTTTGCTAGTTCCCCTACCTTGACGGGAAGCTGCTCGGTATCTACGTAACAAAGGCTGCCAGACTGGGGGCTAGTTTCATCTATTAGTTTCCTGTCAAGACTTTCCTTGTCTTTAACCATAACTTGTTCTGGTAGAGATGCAGAAGATTCTACCTCAGTCAAGGAATCGCCAAACTGAATAACTGATTGATGTTCCTGCGGTTGCTCTACCGATGTCTCAAGGTTTGTTTCCTGGGAATCGCCAAACTCTGCTTGCAGGCGAGCAACAATAGCAGACATGCGCTCCAGAATTTCTACTTCGTCAATTTTCGAGGCTGTTAAAAATGCCATCAGCAGCATTTGTAAGCAATCTAATCCTTCCGACAAAAGGGAGGCGATTGGAGCGTCGATAGTTGCCCGATACTGATACAAAAGCTGAAAAATCTCTTCTAGTGCAGCCGCAACTATGGCAATGGTATCTAGCTCGGCTGCTATAGCAATAGAATGCAGAGAGCCAGCAGCTTCCATGAGAGCCAAAGCTGTACCGGGGTTACTGTCTTTTGTATAGTTAGGCAACTCCTGCTCCAAGAACAGTAACAAATCGATCGCTTCTTCTAGAAAGCAATCGTCGTTCTGCGGTTGGGGGACAAAATCGGTACTCATCGAAACTCCTGGTTTGTGACAATTCTATAGACTTCTTGCAGAAGTCGGGAAAAGGGGAAGGGGGAAAGGGAAAGGTTCTGTATTTTGCCCTTCCCCCTTAACCTTTACCCTTTTCCCATCTCTTGCAAAAAGCACTTTTGCAAGAGGTTTTATGGCTTCGACATTGATTTGAGGGTATAAGCAACAATCTCGGCGATCGCTCTGAATTGCTCCTGTATTTGCGCGATTGACTCCAACCCCGCACTGATTTGGCGATCGCACGGTTCGATAGCAGAAGCTACATCTCCTGTTGCTACCTGGAGTTCTTGAAACCATTCTTCTATATTTAAGGTGCTTTCACGGGCTTGACGGGCGAGAATTTCCACCTGTTCGGCAGCAGCTAGCAAACTTAGCTCTTGCTCAGCTTTTGTTGCTTCGATGGCTGTATTCAAAGACAAAATCTGAATTTTGGTACTCAAGCCTTCCACAAGGCCAACAAAGCCAGAAGCTTGCTGGCAAAATTCACAAAGGTATTGCAGCTGTTTATTTGTAAAGGCAACAGTATCTTGAATAGACATTAAATACTCGCGCTCTTGCTCGGCAATTCTTGCTCCTTCTTGTACGGACTGGCTCACCTGCTGCAATGGCACTAGTAACTGTGAGCGATCGAAAGATTCAGCCTTTTGGGGAGGCGATGAAAGCTGTTGAGCAGGTGGAGCTACTATTTCAGCCGAGTGCAAGTTAATTGTCAACATCATTCCTACTTGTTGCAGCAAACTGCGCTCTGCTTCCTGCCATTGTCGAGGTGCAAGGCAATGATGAATAACTAACAAACCCCAAGGCCGTTGTTTGACAATCAAGGGCAAGCACAGGCTAGCTTGTACCTGAAAGCGTTGCCAAAATTGCTGTTGGCGCGGAGTTAATTCTAATACTTCAGTTCCGTTACCAACATCGGTACTAACTAACAAATTTATCGGTAGAGATTGGTTGAGCAAGGATGTCCCACCCGCTTGTATAGCTTCAGCGATCGCCCGGCTGCGATTATCTTCCTCAAAACGATAAATCAGGACGCGATCGGCGTTGAGAACATCTCGCAGGGCGGTGACTGTAGCCTGCAAAAGTGCGGTTTGGCCTTTTGCTTGCTGCATTTGCCGAGCAATTGCCGCCAGTTGTTCTCGCTGGAACTGAAAAGCCCTTTGCACATTGTCATCATTGCCACTGGGCGAATCCTTAGCCAAAGCTTGGATAAAAGCTTCGATTTGACTTACCTTGTGCTGCAATTGAGCGACCTTTGGCCCCTTAGCAGATTGAAAGACTGCTTTGAGTACAGCCACATTAGCCAAAATTTCTTCTATCGGAATTTGATTGTCAACAGGCTGGCTTTCAAAATTAGTATCTAAGGTTGCGATCGTCACAGAAAACTCCTTGGCAGCATCAAGTTAAATCAGTGGGTTTGCCATTGCAATGTCTGGGCGATGGCTTTGGTGTCTAAAATCCAGCGATCGCCTGGTAGAATACCTCGAACAAAATTTAGTAGTTTGTTGGGGGAAAAGTCGGTTGGTGCTGATTGCGCTTGCTGTAAATCCTGCCACTCTACATCGTAGACATGAGCGACCAAAAACCCGACTACCTGATTTTGAAGCTCAACAACTAGAACTATTGGCTTTTCTGGTCGTGACTGCCGCTTAAAAAGCGGTGCATAACCAAGCAAATGTTCTAAGTCAACCAGCCGCAGCATCTGTCCTTGCCAATTATAGAAACCTAAAATCCAACTTGGTAAGGCCGGGGCTGGGGAAATTTCTTGGCTAGCGATATGAATCATGTCCACTACTGAGTGGAATGGTAGCAATCCACTTCCTTGATCGCCCAAGGAAAAACGCAGAAATCTTTGCCGTTGTTCGCATGATGTCAGCCCAGGAGCCAAGGTTGGGGTTGTTCCAGGTAAACCCAACTTATCAGCCAATATCTGGTTCATGCCTAGAAGCAGGACTTTGAGTGGTTCCTCGTTTGGTGCTACAGATAAGACAGCCATGTGGCTAACAAAGTTTAACTCCGCTACTTGCCGATAAGACCACGGCACCGGACGCACAGCTTCCAAAGGAATATCGATTAAAGCAGGGGGCTTGTCCACAGGAATGCCACAAATTTCTCCAGTTCGCGTTTGAGTCAGAAGTAAAAAGCGTCCTGAAGTGTCAACTCCAGAGAGAACTTGGTGCCTTTGTTGGGGTTGTACTTTCTGGCGCAAGTCCACAATCGTAATAGTTTGCGCTCCCAAATCGACCATCCCGATCCCACTTTCAACCGTACTGCTAATAGGGGGACAAGCAATCACCTTGAGAACTGCACCAACTGGCAGGGCAAATAAATAGTCTGCGATCGCAAAAACAACGACTCGTAATGAGTCGCTCTCGCTCACAGTGCCAGATAATCGCTTAAACGGAAAGGGAGTGTTAAGCATAAATATCAATTCGTAATTCGTAACTCATGAAGAAGGGGAAGGGGTAAAAGGGAAAGGGGAAAGGGTAAAGGGGAAAGGGGAAGGGGTAAAGATTTATTATTTTAATGACTGATTTATAGATTGAATTTGATTAGATAGCATACGGCTCAACTCCATAGCTTGATTAGAAAGTTGTGTATAAGTTGGTTGGTCTAGATAGCCCACTTCTAACGCTACTCTTAAAAGACTGCGAACTTCACCGGCAGACCCTTTAGCAATATTTAGAAAGTTTAAGTATTCTTTGCGAGAATATCGTTCAAATCCTTCTGCAATATTTGCAGGTATTGATACGGATGCACGTCTTAACTGATCTCTTAAACCAAAGTCTTTACTCAGTTCACCTTCCTTAGTCCTTAAGTATATTTGCTTAACTAAATCAATACCTTTTTGCCATACTTTTAAATCCTCAAAAGTTTCAATTTTTTTCCTTTCCATTCTTCCTTCCCTTTACCCTTTACCCTTTACCCTTTCCCCCTAAGACCTATTAACTAGTTCGCCGATGGTGGCTAGGAAGTTCTGTTCGGAATAGGGTTTGCTCAAGTAAGCTTTCGCCCCTAGAGCTAAAGCTAATTGGCGGTGCTTCTGGCCGCTACGGGTAGTCAGCATCACCACAGGAATCCCCGCCAAACGCTCGTCTTGGCGATGGTGTTCTAAGAACTCAAATCCATTCATCCGAGGCATTTCAATGTCACAAATCACTAGAGCGACATTACCGTGTTGAAGCATTTGCGCGATCGCCTCTCGACCATCACCTGCTTGCAACACTTGATAATCGGCTTTCTGGAGCGTCTGCACCAAACTTTGCCTTTGTACAACCGAATCTTCCACCACTAACACCGCCACTCGGTTAGGTTGAGCAACGACTGTATTAACTTCTATTGGCTGTTGTTGCGGTTGTGTTATCGTTAGCTCGGATTGCTGCCCCTCTAGAGTAAGAACAGGTTCAGGTGCGGGCAATAGTTTAGTTCTAAGACTTGATACCAGGGAAGTCGGCATCATATCTGTCTCCCAGGTTTGACGAACTAACTCCAATGGGTCAATGGTTAGGGTGAGGCTACCATTTCCCAACACGCTGTAGCCTTGGATGTAACTAGGTAAAGTCAGGACTCTGCCGAGGGATTTAATGACTAATTCCTGCTCGACCAAAATCTGATCGACTTGCAAACACAGGTATTGCTGCTCTGTTTCCAACAGCAGCAGAGGTTCGACGGTGTTCCGTTGTTTGACTGGAAAAGGACTTAGGTTTAAATTGTGGTCTTGGGTGAATAAAGGATATTTGTAATCCAGCAAATTCGCAAGCGGGCGGATGGGAACTAGTTGCTGACTTTGCCCATCTCCCCACTGCCAGAATTTTTGGCTGCCTTGCCCGTGTAAAGATTGCTGGACTTGAATCTGCTCTGGCTGCGGTAATAAAACCTGGCTAATTCCTTCAGACAGCAAGGCATAAGTAATACCTTGAGATTGACAAACGAGCAAGCGTGCTGTTGTCAAGCTCAGGGGCAATTGCAGAATAAAGGTGGTTCCTTGACCTGAAAGCGATCGCACCACAATCGAACCTTGTAAAGCTTGCAATTGAGTGCGAACAACATCTAAGCCGATACCGCGGCCAGATAACTCACCAATCTGGTTAGCAGTAGAAAAGCCCGGTTCAAATAATAACTCTGCTAGTTGGTCTTCGGAGGCGTAGGCGGCTTGTTCGGGAGTCAACAGGTGTTTTTCTATACCTTTCTGCCGAATGGATTCCCAGTTAAAGCCTCGACCATCATCCCTTACCTCAATAGTAGTGCGGTTGCCTTGATGATAGGCTTGAATTGTAATTGTTCCGGTTTCTGCTTTACCTTGCTGTCTACGGGTTTCTACTGGTTCAATACCGTGATCGAAGGCATTGCGAATCATGTGCAGCAAGGGATCGTACAGCTGCTCGGAAATGGCTTTATCCACCAGTACCTTTGTGCCGCCAAGTTTGAGTTCAACAGGCTTATGATAAGTTGCTACCATCTGTTGCAAGAGGCGGGGAAAGCGATTCAACACTGTTCCCAGTGGCACCATTCTGGCTTGCAGCAAATCTTCCTGCGCTCCTGAGAGCAATTGCTTGCGCTTTCCGAGACTCAAGCGAGATTGCTGGACTAAGGCATTAAAAGCCTCAATCCGTTCTCCTAATTGCACCATATCTTCTGTCAGATTTTGCAGGAGAATGTGCAATTCGCTATAGCTATCCATTTCTAAGGCATCAAAATTAGATTGTGCCTGGGTAGTTGGGGAAGCAGGGACAATTGAGCAGCGTGGGTATCGCTGCTTTGCGCGTTCGGGAAGCAGTTGTCGATCTGACCAAGTAGAAACTTTACTAAGTTGTTGTTGACAGTGCAAAAACTGTAGTAGAGTCTCTTGAGCTACTTTCTGGATGTGATTAGATTGTAGGTTTTGTTGGTTTTCGTTGATGAGCAATTCCCCAATCGTGTGACTGAGGCGATCTAGTTGTTCGATCGCTACTCGGATACTGGGAAGTGATGCTGATGACTGAGCCTGGAGGCTTGGTGCTGGTGGTGGAGAAGCCGGCCGCTCTGAATCTGAGTAGCGGCAAGATGTCTGTGGATCTCCTATCCAGATTGACTGTAAAATCCGATCTATGGGAGAGGGGGGTACTACCGAATCCTGAGAAATTGGTTCGAGTACCTCCGGTGCTTTCGGTACGGAGTTATCAGTCCGCTTCGGGAAAAACGACCAAATTGATTCCGCTTCGCTCGCATTGAGGAGAGGAGATGGCTGATTCTCAGTTGTAGTCGTTTGTGTTGGTTGGGCAGCTATGGAAACTGGCTGCCCTTGCGGTTCTGGGACAGGAGTAGTTATTTCTGCCCATTCTCGCAATTGTGGAGATATCTCTCCCCCTTGAATGCGATCGCCTGCAAGTACTGCTGCTTGAGCCGCTTTAAAATTTTCTAAAGCCACCTGAGCGATTTGCAGTACTTTGTCTGGATGTGCTTTGAGCGCGTTTAGGGTCGCCTGGGCAATTTCTTCCAATCCAGATAAGCTATAAGATGCTGCTAGTTCGGCAAAAAATTCTGCTTGAGAGTTGAGTGTTGTCTGAATTTGTTGCGGATCTTGGCTTTGAATGTCAGTTTCCAGCTGTTGCAAATCCTGGGTTACACTCCCCGAAAAGATTGACTCTACCACATCAAAGCCAAGTTCTTCCGAACTGGGAAGCGGAGCCTCACGACCAAAAAAGTCGCCTAGTTTATGTTGGAGTTGTGCGAAGATTGAGGCAGTTTTATCGAGTATTTCTGCCTCATTGCAGGTTAAGCCCATCAAGGTTGCACTCAATGGAGTTCGCAGGCACTCATAAGCATCTAGAAGCAAAGCACCCAATTCTGGATCGATTTCCAGTTCTGGAGGGTATAACGCCTGGAATACATCTTCCAAATGATGGGCAATTGTCTTAATCGTTTCCTGTCCAACACTGGCAGCACTCCCTTTGAGAGTATGGGCACTTCGCATCAAGGCGTGAACTTTTTCTGTTGTTTTTTCATCAAGTAGACCGATAAGAGTCTGCTCAATGGTTTGCAACAACTCTGCCGCTTCAGCCAGAAAAGCCTGCTCTAGCTGCTCTTGATTACTGGGATCGGGGTTCATAGCAGTTTTGGGAGATTAATCAACTTTGAACTGGCTAACGCTGGTTTCCAGTTGTTGTGAAGTCATCAGTAGTTCCTCAAAAGACTCGGAAATGTGGATGGTAGTTTGTGAAGTCTTGCGGGCGATCGCAGAAACATCCACCATCGCTTCTGTCAATATCTGAGATTGCTGACTTTGAGTGGAAACTGCTTGAGTGATTCCTTGCACCAGTCCACCAATTTGGTTGGTGGCTGCCACGATCGCACTCAGGGAATGACGAGTCTCATCGATCAAGTTCGAGCCTTGGACAACTTGGGTAATCCCTACTTCCATTGCTTCGGTAACTTCATTGGTGCCACTTTGAATTTCTTGCACGAGTCGCTCAATTTCTGTGGTGGCACTAGCCGACTGATAAGCCAGGGAACGAACTTCATCTGCAACCACCGCAAAGCCTTTGCCATACTCTCCGGCACGGGTAGCCTCGATCGCCGCATTAAGTGCCAGCAAATTAGTTTGAGTGGCAAAATTTTCAATCAAACTCACTACTTTCGAGATTTTCTGAGAAGCTTCACCCAGGCGTTTAATCTTCTTCGCTGTTTCGGACACCGTTTCCCGAATCTCCAAAATGCCATCTACGGTTCTTTCCATCAAAGAATCGCCAGCTTGGACGGTTTTATTAGCTTCTTGAACCGCTTGCCCTACTTTTTGGGCATCAGCAGCAACTACCTGGGTGGAAGATACCATCATTTGTAATTGTTCCTGAGCGCGTTCGAGCCGCTCTAACTGCTGTTGAGCTTGGTCAGATAGTTTCACTACTGAGTTAGTGTTATTACTGGAATTTTCACTCACCTTGCTGGCAGCAATCTGTACTTGTCGGACTAAATCTCGCAAGCTTTGGATTGTAGTATTGTACCCATCGGCGATCGTCCCAATTTCATCTTCAGATAGGGGAGCTCGAACAGTGAGATCGCCCCTGAAGGATGGTTCCAAAGCCATGAGAACGCGGATTGCTCCTTGTTGCAGTTTTTCTCGAGCAGTGCGTTCGCGCTCTGCTGCTTCTGCTAGTTGCTGTTCTTGAGTACGCACCTGTTTTAAGTAGTCTGCAAGATTGAGGGCAATACCAATCTGGACGCTGGCTTGATTGAGAACATCCTCCTCTGATTGCTCCCACTGGCGGGGTGCGCTATTTTGATAAACTCCCATCAGCCCCCATAACCGATCTTCTTGAAAAATCGGAGCAATCATGTAGGCTTTAGTTCCCCACATTTCTAATAATTGAATGTGACATTCGTCATGACCGACAGTATAGATATTGTCAACCCGCAAACTTTCTTTGCGGGCATAACGCCCTCCTTTGTTGTACTGGAGATAGGTATCTCTAACTCTGGCAAGGCTAGTTCCCACCAGCTTAGGCCAATCCCCACTCACAGACTCAACTACAAATTCTCCAGACCAATCAGGCTCAAAACGGTAAACTCCAACTCGATCTACTTTGAGTAGCTGACGAAGTTCAAGGGTGGCAAACTGGACAAATTCCAGAACATTACTATGACTTTGAGCCATCTCTGTTAACCGACTTGGCAGGCGATAGGAAAATCGGGCGTTTGCTACTTCCCGTTCTGCCAGTTTGATCAGTTCCTCATTCTTGGTTAAGGTTTGTTGTAAGTATTGCGATTGCTGGACGGCAACCCCAAACTGCGTGCCGATTTTCGCTACCAAGTTGACTTCATTATCTTGCCATTGCCGCGACCCGCTATTCTGATATGCTCCTAACAAACCCCAGAGCTTGTTTCCGGCAATAATCGGGGTAATGATATAGGCTCTAATCTGGAATTGCTCTAAAATTTTTAAGTGGCACTGGGCATGACCAGCAGTGTAAACGTCATTAATCACAAAGGTCTCGTTGTTGCGATAGCGTCCACCTTGGGTTTGTTGTAGGTGTTCGTCTTCCCATACAGTCTTGATATCGGGGCCAACCAAAGCCACCCATTCACGACTTACGGATTCGGCAATAAACTCCCCACCCCAATCTGGATTGAAGCGATACACTGCGAGACGATCACATTCCAAGTGCGATCGCAATTCTGGTAGGGCATTGCGAAAAATCGTATCTAGCTCTTGAACTTGGCGGATTTTTTCTGCCAACCGTGTCAATGCTCGTTCCCCTTCTGCGGTTCGCGCTAACTCTGCATTCTTCTTCTTAAGCTGTTCGATATACTCAATCTGCTGCAAGCCTATACCCATTTGCAGAGCTAGTTTTCGCAACAATTGCACATCCTTGGATTTCCACTGCCGAGGTCCAGTATTTTGGTATGCTCCTAAAAAGCCCCAGAGTTTACTGCCAGTAAAGATAGGAGCAATCGTGTAAGCCTTGGCCTGGATTTTTTCTAATATCTCTAGGTAGCACTGAACGTGACCAATAGTGTAAATATCATTGACAACAAAGGTTTCATGATTGCGATAGCGTCCTCCCTGAGTTTCTTGCAAGTGTTCGTCTATCCAAATCGTTTTGATGTCGGAACCAGCCAAAGACAGCCATTGATTTTTGACGGCTTCGGTAACAAACTCCACACTCCAGTCGGGATTAAAGCGAAATACTGCTAGGCGATCGCACTGTAGTTGTTCGCGTAAACTTGGCAGTACATTCCGGAAAATTGTATCTGTATCCTGGGCTTGACGGATTTTTTCCACCATCCCTGTCAGCACTTGTTCCTCTTCTGCTGCCTGCGCCAATTCAGCATTCTTCGTTTTCAGTTGTTCGATATACTCGGCTTGCTGCACAGTTAATCCCAACTGAATGCCCAATTTGGTCAGTAATCGCACCTCTTCGGAATTCCACTGGCGCGACCCGCTATTTTGGTAAGCTCCTAACAAACCCCAAAGTTTGTTGCCAGCAAAAATAGGAGCGATGGTGTAGGCTTTAACTTGGAACTGCTCAAGTATATCAATGTGGCACTGGGCATGACCAACAGTATAGATGTCATTGACGACAAAAGTTTCATTGTGGCGATAGCGTCCGCCTTGGGTTTGCTGTAGGTGTTCGTCTTCCCATACGGTTTTGATATCGGGGCCAACCAAAGGCACCCAGTCACTTCCTACAGATTCAGCAATAAATTCACCACCCCAGTCAGAGTTGAAGCGATATATTGCCAGGCGATCGCATTTGAACAACTGCCGCAATTCTGCCAAGGTAGTGCGGTAGATCGTTTCTGCCTGTTGGGAATGACGCATTCTCTCCGCCATTCGCGCAATGGCGTTTTCTACTTCAGCTACTTGGGTCATTTCTATATTTTTTAACCGTAGCTGTTCGATATATTCAGCTTGCTGGAGGGCAATACTCAACGGTTCGCCAATCTGCAACAAAGCGCCAGTCTCTTCTTCAGTCCATTTCCGGACATCAGAATTTTGATAGGCTGCTAACAAACCCCAAAGCTTACCAGTGCGAAAAATGGGAACAATGATGTACGCTTTGGCTTGGAACTTCTCTAATGCTTCTAAATAGCAAGGTGAAAAACCAGCAGCATAAATATCGTTGACTTTGCGGAAGCGCGTTCCTTTGGTATACATTCCACCCTGCGTTTCCTTAAGATAAGTATCGGTATCTGGTTTAATAGCAGAGCCATACTCCTTAACACTGCAACGCTCTGAAGATATCAGACCTGTTTTTAAAATACCGTCTTGTTCCTGCATTTCCAACAGGGACGACCAACCAGCAGCCACAGATTCAGCGATAACTTCTCCACTCCAATCTGGATGAAATTGATAAACGACAACGCGATCGCATTTTAAAAATCGGCGCAACTCTTGGGTTGCAGTGCGGAAAAGGGTGCGAAGATCCGTTGCTTGCCCAATCTTTCCGATAATGCCGAAAACAGTACGTTCTCGTTCAACAAGTTTGGCTGACTCTTCAGAGCGGTTATAAAGTTGTTGCTGATATTGCAACTGTTGAATAGCAATACTAGACAGAGATGCAACCTGCACCATTAGTCGAACTTCACTATCTTTCCACTGACGAGCCTGAGAATTTTGATAGGCTGCGAGCAAGCCCCACAACTTTTCTCCCTGGAAGATGGCAGCAATAATATATGCTTTGGCTTGATAGGCTTCTAAAATTTTGATATAGCAGTCAGAAAAACCAGCACTGTAAATATCATTAGTGACTCGATAGACCTGTCCGCGATGGAAAGTTTTGCCTTGGGTGTGCTGGATGTAGCTATCTGCACTGTGCGATCGCCCTGTTGTTCCAGCCAATCCCCCTTCGTCTGCAAGTTGCCTAACACTGCAATAGTTAACGTTCTTGACAATTGCTGGATTGTTTCGCTGTTCTTCTAACAGAGAAACCCACTCCGATCCAACAGATTCAGCAACAAATTCCCCAGTCCAATCTGGCTGGAAACGATAAATTGCCACGCGATCGCATTTTAGTGACTGTCGCACTTCTTGGGTGGCAACGCGAAAGATGGTATCTACATCTTTGGACTGGAGAATTTTATTTGCTACACCAGTAAGGATTTGGTCTTTTTCCACTTCTTGTTGCAATGTAGCTTGAATCGCGGCAACTTGCAGTTGCGCTTCTAATTCCTGGGCGAGCAATTTTAGTGACTTAATTTCAGCATTCTGCCACTGGCGAGGTGCAGTACATTGCTGCACTACCAACAAACCCCAAACCCCATCTTTCGCTAAGATCGGCAAACTCACACAAGCTCTTACCTGAAACCGATCTACGAGCTGCTTTTGGTAAGGAGACAAGCCAGCAGTGTAGGTATCCGCGATCGCTGCTAATTTTTCTTGTTGATAAAGCTTGGCAGAACCTAAACCAAAAGTGACGGCAGGCAGTTTTTCCTTCAGCATTGGGGTAAAGCCATCCCTCATCGCCTCCGCAACAACTATCCCCAGCGTCGGATTCGTAAATTCATACAGCACCACGCGATCGGCTTGCAGGGCGCTTTGTACCTCTATGACAGCAGTGGCAAGCAAGGTATCTAGATCGGAAAATTGGCGGATTTTGCTGGCGATCGCCTGTACTTGCTCTACCTCGAATCCATCTCCTCCGTCTTGATATGGCAACACACTTACCAGTTCTTTTAACTTGCGGATTCTGTCTCGCAATGGCCCTGTTTCCACCCAATCAGCTTGATCCAGTTCAGCTCGCAATTCTTCTAAAGTAGAGGTGATTTGTTGTTTTGCTAGTACGTCAACGGTATGCCCGTTACCGGTATCCTTATGACCGTTACTGAAATTTGAGTGTGGTTGGTTGGGTGTAAGATTGGGTTGCGTTACCATAATCTTTCTTGCTATTAAGGTTGTCGGAGTTAATAAGTAGAATGCAGAGTTTTAAATAGACTGAAGGGCTTGAATCACAGCATAGGTGTCAACTAACATCAAAGGGCTACCTTGAGCATCCATAAAGTAACCCTGCAAGAACGATTTGAATCGGGCGGGTAACATCGATGCCGAAATCGCTAACCGCTCTTGGGAATCGTAAACTTCAATGGTATTGACTTGCTCCACCAATAGCCCGACAGTTTGATTCTGGACTTGAACAAGCATCGCCATGCCAGAGTTGCGTACATTTTCTCGCCGACACCAGTGTGTTGCTCCCAGTAAACCTGCTAAATCAAGAATCCAGATAGCTTCTCCCCGCCAATTCATGATGCCTAACAAGAATTCTGCTACCTGCGGTACTGGTAAAATCTCTGTGAGTGCAACTTGAATTACTCCCCGCAAATTAGCTAGTGGGAGTAACCCATTTACCTTTCCATTTAACGGAAATCTTAAAAACCTCTGGTTGTTTCCTTGGGGAGAGTTTTCAAGTGGAAATTGGCTATTAATAGGTAGTGCTCTAAAGCTATCATTGCTCTGTACCATTGCCCCAGCTTCCTTTAGCGAATAAATTTACTAACAGTCTGGAGCAAGGTATTTTCATCTACAGGTTTGACTAAATAGGCATCAGCACCACTCATATTGCCCCAAGTTCTATCAACATCTGTGTTTTTAGTTGAGCAAATCACTACCGGGATTGCTTTTGTTGTCGGATCGCCTTTCAACTTGCGGCAAAACTCAAATCCACTTTGACCTGGCAAAATCAAATCCAGTAAGATCAAGTCAGGTTTTTGTTGTTTTAACCGTAGTTGAGCCTCTTCACCACTGCGAACTTCATAAACTGAATATCCTCCTTGTTCCAGGTAACGTGTCATCTTTTCGGCTTCTGTGAGGCTATCTTCAACTAAAAGAACTTTTTTCATTTTTATTCCTAAGTATTTAATTCAGAATTTCAAAATAAGGCAGAGGGACGACAGTCGCTAAAACGGGGGGAACCCCCGCAACGCGCTGTCTCCAGAAGGCAGGTTTAAGAATTTTCATACTTTAGTTGTGCCAAAACTGTGCATGAATAGCTGTTTTGAAAATGGGTGTAGGGGAACCTGGCACTTCAACCTAAACGCTTAAATACTTGTGCAGCACATTGAGTACTTTTTCTGACTCTACGGGTTTACCCAAAAAGTCAGTTGCGCCTACTAATTTTGCTCGCATCCGATCTACTATTCCATCTTTCCCCGTTAAGATGACAACCGGCACATCTTTAAGACTTGGAGTTTTACGGATTTGAGAACAAATTTCATAGCCATTCACTTTTGGCATTAACAGATCCAAAAAAATGAAGTCGGGCTTGCTTTTAATTAGCTTTAAAACTGCCGTCAAAGAGTCTTGAATGCCAACAAAGCGGTAACCTTGTTGGCTGAGAATTTCCTCTAAACTGCGACAGATCGTCGGACTATCATCTACACAGGCTACTAAAGGTCTTGAGACATTAATAATTGCTTTGCTAGCCGCTGGGGGGGCAGTTTGTATAACAGTTTTCTCTTCTGTCTTCAGTGAAGAATTGGGATTATTAACTGCACTGGAGGGGTTGCCTGTTTCTTGACTAATCCCAACCTTTCTGGGGCTTGGGGTGGGTGAAAAAGCGATCGCCCCTGCTTTTACCAATGGCATCAATACCCGAGTCAAAGCTAAGGCATCCCGGCCGATTTTTTGCCCTAGACCTCGTAAAGTTTTTGTGCCATCAACTAGAGAAATAATCAGTTTAGAGGATGCTTGTCCTTGGAGTAGCTCAAGTTTTTGAATGACAGGATATAAATTAGGCGAGTAACTTGCCAGTCCTGCATCTCGCCATTCTTGCCAGGCTTGTGTAGCCTGTTTTAAGACTTCCTCAGTTGGTATTACAGCTAGGAGAAACCCAGGAACTTCACCAACAACGGTAGTAAGTGACAACTGCCCTGCTGGATTGTTGCCATTTTTTTTGGCTTCAACGAACTGGATTATATCAAACAGGACTTCAGCTATTAAGCTTGTAATTAAGCTAACAAGTTGTTGTTGTTCGATTAATTTTTGTTCTCGCAACTTAGCAAGAATGCAATACTCGCGATAATTTTCCTGGGGAGAGACAAGCCCCTCCAACTTTGTCACATCCAGATTAGGACAGTATTGCGACAAGTATCGTCGCCATCGTTCATCGGCATTAGAACCGCCGGCCTGCCAAATTAATCGTCCTAAACGAAAATATAGCGTCCAAGTCGGCCCGTCTCTTGTTCCAAGATTCAGCTTGCCTGTGAATAATTTAGTTTGAAGTTGCTCGATCAATTGCTTCACAAAGGATCGCACCTCCTTATATATCTTGAATTTTGCATTTACATTAGAATTCCTCAAACAATCAAGCTTACTAACCTCATCGTGCGATCGCCAATAGCACAGGTCAAAACCTCGATTGAGCTATCTCAGCTTGTTATATCCCTTTCCAATCCGGACATTTTTAAAGTTCAAAGCCGGAAGCTCGAACAAAAATTTAAGCTCTTTTTTTAATTAGAACTAAGTTATCTATATTACTTTTGCAACGTTACATATACTGAGACAATTGCTTGTCAATACAGACCTTGAAAAGATGGAAATGTTGAATATTACAAAGCATAGACCAGCTTTAATGCTTATCAATTGCGTACTATGTCGACTTCAGACAAAAGACACAAGCGATCGCAAGAGCCGCTAGTCTGCAATTACAAAAAATGAGCTTGAATCAAGTTTGTCAAGAAATTGCTTATTACCGAATAAAGTATTGGCGATCGCGTTGTTCTAGTACTCCTTGTTTGATTAAGGAGCGCAGGATATCTATCGTTTGCACTCGGCTTAAGCCTATCACCTCTTCAATTTCTATCAGAGTAGCTCCTTCAGCCTGCTGAATATATTGCTGCACTTTAGATTTAGTATCTGCATTCAATGCAGGCACTTTCTTAGTCATGGTATTGACGGCAGGACGAAAACCAGTGGCTTTAATTGAAGAACGGGAGATTGACCATTTTGGAACTGTTGCAACTAATTTCTCTGTTTTAGCAGGAGGCGGGGAAACTGCTTGTTCGTGAGTGCGATTGCCCCAAACACTGTTATGTAAAATTGCTCGAAAATTTTGCAAATCTTGGAATAATGCCTGAGCCTTTGCTGCCCGCTGTTGGCGGTATTCTTGCTGGCGTTGCGAGACATCTGTTTTTATTTGCAATATTTCCAATTGCCTCTCTACAATCTCTTGCTGAAATTGCTGCTGTTGTAAGTTTCTGTTGTTGTGAAGGCTGCTAACAGAACTGTTCAATTCTTGATGAAGCAGATCTGCTTGCAGCTGAAGTTCTTGTTGAGTTAGCTGTTTCCACTGGTTAACTTGTTGGCGGCGTTCAGCAGTTACTTGCAATCGCTGCGATCGCTCTTGTTCCCATAAATTTTTGAGAGCCATCAGCTGAAATCTCCTATTTTGTTAACTAGAAACATTAAATGGGAGCCAATACGGTTTGGTTAAAGGGTAAAGGCGAAGGGGGAAAGGGAAAGAAAAAACCTTTAACCCTTACCCTTTAACCTTTTCCCCAAACCAATTCTTAGCGCAAAATGCTTATCCGTACCGTATTGAAATGGGAGCCATGAAAACTCCCTTTTTCTAATGTGTTTTAAGCAGCAGATGGAACAGCAGCCTGAGACGTTAAACCAACTGCTTCAGCATATCTTAAGTAAGTTTCAACTGAAGCAATGACAATCCGAGCTTCGATTGCTAGCAGTTCAATACCAACTAAAGAAACACGCACCCAAGCATCAACTACAATTCCTTTGTCTAAAATGCGGTCAATAACTTCAGCCAGACTTGAAGATGAGTTAACTTTTTCAACAGCCATTTTATTTTCCTCACATAAATCTAATTATTGGTTTCATCTTGCTCTGCGCGAGCAGTAGGTAAAACTTACACAATGTGTTTTATTCTTCCTAGATTTATTGTTCCCAAAAACATAAGATAAATAAAAGGAAATAAAAAAATACTAAAAAGTTAACAATTTTTTTTTAGACAAAAAAATAACAGAAAAAATCATCTCGTCTTTATTTTTTCTTGACAAACTTTAAATATTATTTTTTATAAATTTATATAAGAGGATTTTTGAGAGAATGATAGGGTGGTAGAGGTTCGCTCAGTGCCAATTGCCAGTGCGAGCATTGTACTTGCCAAAGAGAAAATTGCTGCGTACTGACCGTTGAATTGTTGCGCTGTGCTAAAAAGTGGATTTGCCGCACATCTGACTGTCGAGTTTCACAGATAACATTTGTATATGTTTTGAGAATTAACTGGTTCAGGAGTTCCCACTGTTCGGATTGTTGTGCTTGAAATGCTTGCTGGGTTTGGTAGCGTTGTTTTTTAGCTAATAAATAGGCTTTCCCCCTAGCATCAATAGTGTCAGACTCGTCAAGCAAATTACAGGGTGTAGCTTTTAAAGTGTACTCAACTTTGTCTGCTAGGTGAGTTAGGGTTTCTAGATACTGCTGTTGGTGTTTTTCTAGATGATTCAGCAGTGTTTCTTGCGAGTTAAAACCGCTCCCAAAGCGTAGGGGAAGAAGGGGAGTTTGTTGAAAAAGTTCTCGAATTACACGATCGTGGTTTAATACAGCTTGAAGTAAACGCTCATCAGTTGCTTGTAATGCTTCCAGTGAGATTTCCGGCTCTACGATCGCGGCTAAACCAGAAGAGTAAACGAGTTCAGTATTCCTTTCCATCCCTAAAGGTAGAACAAGCGGTGATGCGATCGGTACTAGAAGAGCATAGGCGTATATTGACATAAATTAGGGATATTTATTAAGTAATTAAGTCTGTATAAATACTGAACTTCTGTGTTTTTTGCAGGTGTTCAGATCCCCGACTTCTTTAAGAAGTCGGGGATCTATAAGCCCTCATAACTAATGCGACAGACCATTATTGAGATTGGTGCTGATTGGCAAGCATCTGATATGTAACTTGAAAATCATCATTTGTAATCTGAATCAGGCTAGAGTCGCTCAATCCCTGAGCGCGGTATCGACGAATTGCGCTTAAAGCAGCTTGGTTGCTCAACAAAGCCAAGTCTGCGCCATTCCAACCCTCGGTAACTGTCGCCCAGGTTTCTAAATCGACATCAACCAAGGGACGATCTAGATTGTGAACTCGTAAAATTGCTAATCGGCTGGCTCGATCTGGTAGATCGATTTTGATTTGTAAGTCCAATCTTCCGGCTCTGAGCAAGGCAGGATCGAGGGTTTCTGGACGATTGGTTGCTCCTACTAACAATACTTTCGGGCATTCATGCAACCCATCCAATTCGGTGAGCAGTTGACCGACAACGCGATCGCTAACTCCAGAATCACCACTGAATCTTCCCCGTGCTGGTGCTAGGGTATCGATTTCATCTACAAACACAACGCAAGGCGCTGCTTGCCGAGCTTTGCCAAAGAGTTCTCTAACTGCTTGTTCTGCGGCTCCTACCCATCGGCTGAGTAATTCCGGGCCATTCACAGCAATAAAGTTGGCTCTAGCCTGGGAAGCGATCGCTTTTGCAAGTAATGTTTTTCCCGTTCCTGGCGGACCCCACAACAGAATCCCACGGGGAGGCTTGGCTTTGGTTTGTTCGTATAGTTCGGGATAGAGGAGTGCGCCCTCTACAGATTCTTGAAGTTTTTGTTTCACATCATCCAAACCACCAATATCATCCCAACTTACACTAGGTGCTTCAACTGCTACAGACCTGAGAACTGAGGGTTTTATCTCCTTAATTGCTTCGAGAAAATCCTGCTGCATGATAGTCATGTTCTCAGGAACGGGACTGTTGAGCGAGGGGACTTGACGACGCAGGGCAATGTAGGCTGCTTTTTGACAAAGAGCTTTGATATCTGCACCAACAAAACCGACGGCCAAATCTGCGATCGCTCCTAAATCAACCGCAGTCTCCAAGGGCATGGCACTTGTTAAAATCGTGAGAATTTCCAATCGTCCATTGCGATCGGGAACGCGAAAATGAACTTCGCGATCGAAGCGTCCCGGACGACGCAGTGCCGGATCGAGATAATCGGGACGGTTTGTTGCTGCTAGTACGAGTACGCCCTCGGTTTTGGCAAACCCATCCATTAACCCAAGCAACTGCGCTACTAGTCTTTTTTCAACTTCACCTTCTACTTGGCTGCGATCTGGGGCGAGACTGTCAATTTCATCAATAAATATCAGACAGGGAGCAGAACGAGTTGCTTTCTCAAAAATGCTTCGCAAACGAGCTTCTGCTTCCCCGTAATACTTGCTCATCACCTCTGGGCCATTGATGGCAATGTAGTTTAACTCTAACTCTTCTGCCAAAACACGGGCTGTTAAAGTTTTTCCCGTTCCGGGCGGGCCAACTAGCAAAACTCCACGCGGAGGCTCTAACCCTAATTTTGCTAATAAGTCTGGACGTTTTAGGGGAATTTCAACTAACTCTCTGATTTCCTTGAGAACATCACCCAAGCCGCCGACATCTTGCCAAGAAGTTTTTGAGTTTGTCCGAGGTGATGGGGGGGTGACTTCAGCATCATCCATTGGTGTCGCTGCATCGTTGGAATTAGATCGGACTCGGCTGGAACTACTTTTTCTCGGAATATTGCCTTGTCGGGGAATACTACTGAGATTATGAGAGCGAATTTGAATAGAAGTTTTTAACTCGCCTTTCTCTGCTTTTTCTTCTAAAGCTTTGGCAATTTCTAATAGCTGTTCAAATCCTTTAAATATGTCGTCCATTGATTTTAGTTAAATAAAATACAGAGAAGAAAAATTTCAATAGACTTCTTGCACGAATGTTGGAAAACAAGCATTTTTTTATCTCACGCAGAGGCGCAGAGGAGCCAGTGCGTTGGGCGGGTTTCCCGACTTGAAGCATCTGGCATCGCACAGAGAGAAAATTTTAAATTAGCACTTTTGCAAGAGGTCTAATAATTTTTGATTTTCAATTTTTATTGCTGTTTAGTTGGAACTGAATAATCGCAGACGAGCAAAGTTAAAGGGGGCAGTGAAGTTGTTGTAGCGAATTCGCAAACGTTCTTCAAATTGGCGATCGAGTGCTTCTACCTGTTCGCTAAATTGTGATTCTGCTTCCCAAGGAATTAGGTAGGCTGCGTTGTAAATCATTGTGTCCATTTGGGGATTATTTTCCACCACATCGATCGCAATGGAGTTGAGCGTGCCTTGAAATAAATTGATGATGCCTTGTTTGCGATCGCTCATTCCCTGTTCTATGGCTTGTCCTATTTGGATTACCTGCTCCATATTCAGAGGTTGACCAGCTAGCTTATCCCTTTCGGTTTTGATATCTGGATTTTCTGCTAACAATCCCTGAATTTCTGCCTCGGTATCCCAAAAAACTTTGACGCTAACTTCTCGGCGACCTGATAATTTTGCTAGTAATTGCGTCAATTCTTCTTGATGAGGACGAATTAATTGTTGTGTAAATGTTTCCCAGTTTGCAACCAAAAGTCCAAATTGCACGGGTAGTAAATTGCGTTGCCGTAGCCCGTCGTAGACATCGCCTGCTTGCATGATTTCCTCAAGGACTTTCTCATGACTTAGCAGGTTACGACGGCTTGCCAAATAACGCTCCTGCTGTGCTTCGGAGTAGATTACTGCAAAATCATCCAAAATTTTAATTTGTACGGGTTGCCGATCTAAGCCCTCTAAATTTAAATTTTCTGGAGCAGGCAAGGTCAAAATTCCATAAATGTAAAAGCCATAACTCATAAGAATGTATTACCAAGAAAAGAAGAATGTAGATAAAAAAGTTACAGGGGTTTAGAGGTGAGTACTAACCTTAACTTGGCATGGACTAAGTTCAACTGAGCCAGTCCTAAGTCCAAGTCACCTTCAACCACCACACCTGTATTTAATAGGCGATCGAGGAGTTCTAGAATAGAGGGTTGACTAGAGGTTTCACCAGGGTAATATCCTCCAGATTGGGGAAGTAAAGTTCCTATTTCACCCAAGTTAATATTTAGCTCGGCTGGGTCAATATCAAAGACTTCGCAAAGCTGAATAACCTGTTTTTCAAGCTGTCGCAGGCTTTCGGCAGCCCGATCTAACTCAGAGTCGCTGAGGTTGCCAGCATCCATGCGCCGGATTACCTGAGCTTCCATGAGTTGGCGTATCAGTTCAACAACCGTCAGTAACAACGGTGCTAAACCTGAATCGGAACCTTTTGATTTGCTAATCGCCTGCATTCTGATGATTAATAGGATTGAGTGCTTTGAGCGATCGCAGTTCTGTTTCTAGACTGGCAACACGCTCTTGAAGTTGTTGATTAGTTGTTAATAAGGAACGAGCTTGACTATTGAGATAGGGGTCGCTCTCCCACCAGTTAATTCCAATCTCTTTGGCTTTATCAACAGAAGAAATCAACAAACGAATTCGGATGTTGAGCAGTTCTGTGGAGCCGACAGAAACAGAAATATCTCCTGCGATCACAATGCCTTTATCTAAAACCCGTTCGAGAATATCTGCCAAGGTGGAACCTTGAGTTGATGTAATAACTCCCCGGTTAGTATGAGTACTCATTTGTTTATTAAATGGCCAGAATCAAAAGCCACTTGTGATATGTTTGGCAGTTCAGCATTACCCTGCATTTGCAATAATACTCCCTGTTCTCTGAGAGACTTGAGTGCAGCTACAATTTGACTGCGATCGATGCCTAATTCTGCTGCCAAATCAGAGAAACGCCTTCCTGGAGACTTGCACAGGTAGTTGTAAACTTCATGCTCGTAAGGTACTCGTTGTTCCAATACAATCTGATTTTGGCTGTCTGGTATGATCTCTGCTGGCTGAGATTGAGTGTTTGTACTACGATGCAATTCACTCAAAACCTCTTCCAGTAGCCGAGTCGCCTCCATGCGAGGTTGATTCGTGCGAGTAAGCAGGATATCGGCACAAATATCTTGGAAGTTAGGCTCTTCAAAGTTTACGGAAATTTCGTGTTCGTGGCAGATTCTAGCAATCATCAGACAGGAACGTAACCCACCGCCCTGTCCAGAGCCAGATCGACTCCAAAACATCCGTACTAAGCGCACGATTTTGTCTGCTTTCTCAGAATCTATGCCTGTTTTATGAACTACAATTTCCTGCTGAGTTAGTTCATCAGGTGGAGGCATATCGATGGTAATAACACGATCCATCAAAGCATCCTGTGTTGCATGAACTCCACAATACTCTTGAGGATTTGATGTTAAAATTGCCCGAAACTTAGGATGAACCCGGATATACTCTGCTCGCTGTTGATTTGTTGGCAATACTAACAACCTCTCCTCAAGTACCGAGAGTAAAACGTTATTTACCTCCGGGTGCGATCGATTAAATTCGTCGTAAACCAGCGTAAATCCTTCTTTACAAGCTAGGGTTAATCGGGCATCAACCCAGTGTTGTCGCAGTTCATCCTCAACTTTAACAACGCTGTGGATAAAGTTATCAACGACCTTTTTGCGGGTGTAGCCTAACTGATTACCAATCAAGTCTGAGGTTTTAAACTCATCATCTCCAAATAAGAGGATGATAGGCTGGTTGAGCAAATCAGCTAGATGCATTGCCAGAGTAGTTTTTCCGACTCCGGCCGCACCACGTAAATGTACTGAAAAACCTGACTGGAGATAGCGCAAAGCACGTTGAGCGACGCGTTGAACAGCAGGGGTATTGACAAATCGCTGCGGAGATGCATTTAATACTGTTGTCAAGCTCTAAGTACCTCCTAAATAGTAATTTTCTAAAAAAGTAATTTTTTGCACATCAGATATATAAAATACGGATGTCAATAAGCCTTAACTGGACTCAAATCCAAAGAATTTTGTCATCAACACAAGACTAGTAATGTTTAATATCTATGTCATCAGCATGATTACGGTCTTGCGAGGACAGCTTTAATAAATCCACACGAGTGTAAAATGATATGGTTCTGCGCTTTTTACTATTACCGATTACCGGCCCATTAATGGGGGTAACATGGCTTGGAGAAAAAATTTTAGAACAAGCGAGTACTGAAATTGATGATAAAGAAAATCTCAGCAAGCAGCTTCTTGCACTGCAACTTGCTTTTGATATGGGAGAAATTGCGGAAGAAGAGTTTGAAATTCAGGAGGAAGCTCTTTTATTAGCGATTCTGGAAGCAGAAAAGCAGGGAACAGAGAATAGGGAATAGGGCGTTGTATAAAGGCGGGATGATTTTTTCACGCAGAGGCGCAGAGACGCAGAGAGGAAAAGGCTTGTACTATACAAGTTTAATTTAATGGAAACTTTACCCGATAATTGGGCAGATATTCAACCTGATACTGTATATCTTTCAATCAGTGGTCTGCTAGTTTCATTTGGCAGCGAACAAATAAAGCTGGGATTAAAATACGATCAAAAGGGGAAACATTTAAAAGCCATTGAGAAAGGGCTTGTACCTCCTCGCAGTAATGTTGGGTTGGTGGCTTCCCAAGAATCTGGCTACGATTTGAAATCTAAAGTCTTAGGTAAAGGTGGCGACCGCCGATTTCATGCAAAATTTATTGATGGTATATTGCACTTCCCTGGTTTGGTAACAGAACATTAAACACACACAACTATGACAAGGCTCGAACTAAAAAATCATCAAGTTTGGCAAGATTTAACTGAAATATTACAAAGTTTAGATGCTAATCTTCTTGTTCAAGAACATCTTGATCAGTGTGATTATAAAGTGTGTGGCTATTGGGATGAACAAGATGAATATTATGAGCAAATTACGTTACCTCGTACCCTAGAAACTGAATTAGTTAGCAGTTCAATAGGCGTTACTCACCAAGAACGTTTTTTACAACTAAAGTTTTTGCTCATAGCTGATGCTGTTGATAATACGAAAACTACAAGTAGCAATGCTCAAAAACTTGGTGAATTGGTTCTTGTTTATGATGAAAATCTAGAATTTATTGATGAGAATTGGCTTTTAGATGTCGATTCTCCATTACTTGTGAAGCGATCTGGATAATTTTAGGGAATTAAGTAGAAGTAAGAAATAACTAAGCAACGAATTTTCGTGCCTAGCGCAAAGCTGAATATCTAAGGGTTTGAGGTAGGCTTTGTTGCTCACCTTTGGGGTATCGCAAAGATTGAAATTCCAAACTATAACCGCAGTAATGCACTAAGAACTCTCTGCCGATAGTCCCACTACAAAACAAAAGCTAAGTACAGTCAATAATTACAATTGGCATATTATTTTCAGCAGCATCAATATAATAGGCAACAAACTCATTGACAAAATCTTCTGAGAACTCGTTAACATTCTCCACAGCCTGTTCCAATCTCCTAAAGTTTGGTTGCAATTTCTCCAAACCACCAATGATTTTACGGCGCTCTGCACTAGCGAATTGTGTCAAAGCATCCCAACGTGATACTAAATCTTCTTGGGCAATTTGAGACAAAGCCTGAGCAACTTCCTTAACCTGTTCAACTGTCAAAAAAGATGCTATGAGTCCATGAGAACGTAATGATTTCAACCATGTTCCGCCAGCTAAAGCATCAACTAGCAGCACGTTTCCATAGTTGGGTATTGCTATTTCGTCAACTAAGAACTTGGACTCACTGAACCATGCTGCTGAAAAGTCTGTTAAACCAGTAAGCAGAAAATATAATACCTCTGTCAGACCATTTTCAAGACTAAAGGAGTCATCGGCTTCACCCTCATAATTCTCATCCCATTGAATCAATTTTGATTCAATGTCGTTGAGTTTGTCATAATCAATTTTTAGAAGACTTAGTTCAATAGACATTAATCCTCTTAAATACTAAAAGCTGAATGTTTAAATTTAAGCAATGTTACCCCAATGTCATCTTCCCCCATATTCCCGGCTATCGCGCAAGGAAGTTGCAAAGAATAGGCATCTCAAATCTTAGTACTTAATATTCCAATGTTATGGTGTTGAATTTTGGTGTATTTTCCTCTAAATCAGTATTTGCTTGCTGATGGGTGATGTCTTCTTCAGCAATGATTTGACTATTTAAAATAGCAAGGCGCTGCTGAATCTGATGTCGGCGTGCTTCGAGTTTCTGTAATTCCTGCTCTAAACGCTCTTTTTCCAACATCATTTTGTAAGCATTTAAGTAAACTCTTGCTTGTGAACGTTGAGGAGGCATTGAGCTAAGTTTGGCTTGAATTTGTCCGCGATTTGGAGTGCGATGCATAATAAATTTCTCTTTGGGTATGAAAGTATTTAGTTTAATTAGCACTTAAAATAAACAGGAGGCGGCTGCTTGGATGCGTTCTAAAGGCTGAACTGAGCGAGGAAGCACTGGTAAGCGAACCATTGTCAAACCTGGAAAATCGCAATTAATGGTTGCTGTAGAAGTAAAGCGGTTGAGAACAAGGTAATTCTGGCTTACACCTATTTCTTGCAGAGATTTGAACAGGCGTTGTTGTTCGGCAAGTACGCTAGCTTGGTTAAGTGTAACCCCTATGAACTCTGCTTGCTGTGGGTCTTTTAGCACTTTTTGGGCTTTGACTACGCGCTGTCGCAAAGTTCGTAAACGCCCCATAAACTCTGTACGACCAAGAACATTTTGATACTTGATCCAGAGTTTGAAAATCCAAGCTAACCAGTCTGCTAGTGCAGTTGGCATTTCTAGAAAACGCAGAAGATGACCTGTAGGAGCAGTGTCTAAAATAATCAAGTCTTCTTCTTGTTGCTCTAGCAATTCCATTACTGTTAACAGGGAAAGCATTTCATCAATCCCTGGTAAAGCTTGCTCGACAATTTTGCGCCACGCAACAGGAGCGTATGCCATTTCAATAGCTTCGCTTGTTTGGGTTTCGCCACTCATCATTTCGGCCAGTTCCCACAGGTAATCGGCTCTGAATCGATCGAGAATGCGATCGCTATCTACTTCCTGACCTCGAAGATTGGCAGTTATTTGATACGGTTCGTGTCCTAAACTCAGACCAAAGGCATCACCCAAGGAATGAGCAGGATCGATGGAAACCATGCGAATTTTGCGATCGGGATGTTGTTGAGCCATCGCCCAACCAATGGCAGCTGCTACTGTAGTCTTTCCTACTCCACCTTTACCGCCAATTAGTAACAGGCGGCGACCTTGGTTGAGAAAATCTCCAAAGCTAGGAGGAATTGTTTCAGGCCATTGAACTGGGAGTAGATCAATACGAGATAGCGGTTCAAGCTGAGGAACATGGATTTGGTCGATCAGATGGCTGAGGGCTACAATTCCCAAAGGCTCCTGAGATTGCTGTGGCACGATAAAAATCGGCTTTCCGTTAGCAAGAGCCGTATACTGACCGATCAGTGGTTGTTGTTCTTGGTAACGATCTGGGTCAGTCGCACTGGCAAGAACTTGGTTAACAAACAACCCTCCGCAAGGAACCTGCATGGTTTGTAAGGCTTCTAGGAATCGTTTTGACTCCAACCAACTCATTGGTTCGGCGATCGCAACTAACAAACAAGCAGTATGGGTAGGATCTTGAAGTAGACGACGACCTTGCGATAGTTCAGCTTTCAGGGTTTGCAAAAATTCGTCAGCGCGATCGCGTGTGTAGCTCCCAGCGAAGGTTTTGCTAATATACCGATGCTTTTCTTGAAACAGTTCCAGAGAGTGGAGGAAAGTGTCTAAAAAATCCATCAATCCAAACAAGTTGAGAGTATGACCGCTAGGAGCCATATCAACTACTACTCGATCAACCTGCTGCTCGTTGAAAAGACGTTGGATCTCTAACAAGCCCATCAACTCGTCCAGACCAGGCCAATTTAAATCCCAAACTGGATGCAAGTCTTCTCCCTCAACAAAACTACCTCGCTCCACTAGCAGTTCTAACACCTGACCATAACGTTCTTTAAACTCTTGTAGCAGAAGCTTTGCATCCAACGCCCTTACTAGTAGATTAGGTAGTTCCGCTATGGGACGAGGAATGTCATCAACGCTAACTTGTAAGACATCTCCAAGAGAGTGAGCCGGATCGGTTGAGATTAAAAGAATTTGCTCGTTGACAAATTTCTGCGCCCAACGACATGCAAAGGTGCAGGAGATTGTTGTTTTTCCGACTCCACCTTTGCCGCTAAACATAGCAAGGTGTAGGTTATCAAAAAGTTCCATCCCGTTTGTCATTTCCGGCGTTTTAGGATAAATTTACTACATATTTTTAAAAGTGCCTTATGTAATTTCGCTGAATAAATATATTTAAAACCTTAATTTTTCGCAGATGGGATTTACAAAACTTCTATATACGGCGGCGACAGGAAAAGCTTCACAAGAGAATGTGTAATTAATTTTGTTGAGGTACTTACAAAGATTAGTCGAGGAACTATAACTGAGGGAAAGAATTAGCCAGGGGTGTCCAAAGGTCAGGAGATAAGATGGTTAACAGTTCTGAAGGCGATATAAATATTGGATCTCATGTCCAAGGTATTTCTGAATACAACTTGTTTTCTGACAGTAAGTTTGAGGACATTTATCGTCGTCCACTAAAAATAGACTCTCCCTACTTAGGATTAAAAACTTTTGAAATTAAAGATAAAGACAAATTTTTTGGCCGGGAGAAGTGGATCGCTGAGATTAGCGATCGCTTAAAACAAGATGATGTACTCTTGCTTTTGGGAGGAGCATACAGTGGCAAATCATCATTGATTCTGGCAGGTTTAATTCCTTATTTAGTATTTTGTAAAAATTCCTTAATTAGCATAAATTTTCAACCAAATAAAAATCCTTTTACATCTCTTTATGAGAGTCTTAATTTTAACTATGAAAAACAATCAAAAATAGCGGATAGCAGTCGAGATATCAAAGAAGATACACTAATTAAAATTGTCAGATTTATCAAACAAAATTATCAGTATGTTCTGATTTTTATTGACCAATTTGAAGAACTGTTTACGGAAACTCAAAAGCCGGAACGTGACAAATTTGTTGCTAGTCTCTTTCGACTGATCGAGCAACAGGATAGCTCTGTCAAAATTGTTTTAACAATGCGATCTAATTTTTTGGATAGATTTAGTGAGTATACGCAACTTGCGAAGCTCCACGACCGCTATAGTTGTATTCTCACTAGAATGAGCGATGATGAATTAAAGTTAGCGATCGCTAAACCTGCTGCTAGAAATGGCGTTACCTTTGAACAAGGACTAATTGAGCAAATTATTGATAATTTTCACCAACAAGATGATTCTTTACCACTTCTGGAATATACTCTGGATTTACTGTGGAAAAGCGAAAATATTCAAAACCGGGTTCTGAAAATAAAGACTTATAAAGAACTAAAAGAGCAAATATTATTTGGTTATTTAAGCAAACAAACTAATCAATTTATTCATCCTAGTCTTGGATGGCACGATCGCCATTTGAGAGAAAAGGAACAAGAGATTCAAAAGTTAAACCTTGCACTAACTGAATTAAAACTGCGCGAACAATCTGCCAAGGTTTTGGATTTACTTCCTGTCCAACCGCTAGAGGGTTTGGTGCTGGCAATTCAAACAATGGGTGAGAATCTAGAGAAATACCCAAACCAGCTTCTAGCTTCTGTTTTGGGAAGCTTAAAGGAAGCAACGAACACACCTATAGAGGCAAATTGCTTGCGTGGACACGAGCAAGAGGTTAATTGTCTAGCCTTTAGTCCTGATGGCAAGTTTATTGCCAGTGGCAGTAGTGATTCTACGGTGTGCTTGTGGAATATCATTGGCAATCCCACTGCTCAATTATTGTTGGGACACGAGCAAGAGGTTAATTGTGTAGCTTTTAGTCCTGATAGCAAGTTTATTGTTAGTGGTAGTATTGACGGAATTTTGTGTTTATGGGATCTACAAGGTAATCTCATTACTCAACCGTGGCAGGGACATGAGGAAGGAATTATTTCCGTCACCTTTAACCCCAATGGCGATGGCTGCGCCAACCCCTCCGGGGTACGCATTGTCAGTGTTGGTTTTGACGGAACAGTGTGTTTGTGGGATTTACAAGGTAACGCCATTACTCAACCTTGGCGCGGACATAAGGAAGGAATTATTTCCGTCGCCTTTAGTCCAAATAGCGAGCGCATTATCAGTGTAGGTTTTGACGGAACGGTGTGTTTATGGGATCTAGAAGGTAACACCATCGCTCAACCCTGGCACGGACATGAGGCAAAAATTATTTGCGTCGCCTTTAGCCCCGATCGCAAGTTTATTGTTAGTGGTAGTAGTGATTCTACAGTGCGGTTGTGGGACATCCAAGGTAATCCCATCGGTCAACCTTGGCGTGGGCATGAAGGACGTGTAAATTCTGTAGCGTTTAGCCCTGATGGTAAGTTTATTATTAGTGGTAGCTGCGATCGCACAATACGCTTGTGGAATATTGAAGGCAACCCCATCACTCAACCTTGGCGGGGACATGAAGGACAGGTTAATTCCTTAGCCTTTAGCCCCGATAGCAAGCTGATTGTCAGTGGTGGCGATAAAACTGTGCGTTTGTGGGAGCTAAATCAAATACTACAAGAGCGGGTCATCGGGCGATCACAGCGCAAATATGAGAATTGGGTCAATTCTGTCGCCTTTAGCCCTGATGGCAAGTGGATTGTCAGTGCCAGCAATGATTCGACAGTCCGCTTGTGGGATATGGAAGGTAACCCCATCGGTCAACCTTGGCGCGGGCATGAAAAAGAAATCAATTCTGTCGCCTTTAGCCCTGATGG
>NZ_MTAV01000200.1 GCF_002154695.1 Nostoc sp. T09 | reverse complement strand
CCAACGCCAACACCCACTCCAACCCCTACGCCGACACCAGCACCCAGCGACTTAACAGACATTGGTAATCACTGGGCAGCTGCATTTATTCGAGAACTAGTTAAAAAGGGGATTGTTAGCGGTTTTCCCGATCGCACTTTTAAACCTGATGCTACGATGACAAGGGCACAATATGCTGCCTTATTAGTCAAAGCTTTCAACCCATCGCCAAACCGTGCGGCTACTAAATTTAAGGATGTACCAGCAGACTTTTGGGCATCTAAGGTAATTCAACAGGCATATCAAGGTCTGTTTCTCGCTGGTTTTCCTGATGGTAGCTTCCACCCCAACCAAAATATCCAGCGCGTGCAAGTTATAGTCTCTCTAGTCAATGGATTGGGATTATCTGGTAATGCTACAACCTCTTTCAAATTTGATGACCAAGCAAAAATTCCTGACTATGCCAAGGATGAAATAGCGAAAGCCATAGATAAGGAGATTATTGTCAATTACCCGAACCCCAAACAACTCAACCCTACCCGCGATGCTACACGTGCTGAGGTAGTGGCACTAGTTTATCAAGCTTTAGTAGATGCCGGTCGTGTAGCGGCGATTAACTCGCCTTATATCGTAGTTGGTTAATGTCTATAAATAGCTGACAGGCTAAAGCCTGCGGCTATATAAACAAGGCCCGCTTTTGCGGGCTAAGAAATAACTCAGAAATAAATTTTAGATGACGCTAACTCGTCAGGATGACAATTTGTTCATCCACTTGTCCCAAGCCTCCAGAGTTCGTTAGCGCCATTGAATTGCTGCGTGCACACACCGCACGGGAAGTAGGGATCGCATTGATTAAAGTTTCATTTAGCAATACTCAGCGTTTTTACTGCTGCTCTTCTTCATAAAACCAAGCTTCCGCTAAAAGTGTAAAGCCAACTAGCCAAAGTAAGCAAAAAATCGAAAACAAAATTATTCCCATCATGGCTACTACCTCCCTTAGCTTAATTTCAGTGCAGAGTTATCTTCAAGGTAGCGAGATTTCACTTAGCTAAAAGTAAGTTGCAACAAAGCTTGACATTTTACGGTTTTTCCCCTTTCCCCAGCAAAAGCATCTTAATTAGAGAGTAAATGTGCGTTGAATGCTTTAGTGATGCGATCGCTAGAAACTTCCAAATGAGCTAGTGTGGAAATATCAAGATTTTCACCAAATTGTTTTAGCCTACTGTCAATAGCTGTTTGCAGTTGACGCAATTCATACCAAGCCAATGTCCGACCGTCTTCTGGTGCATCTGTATTACGCAACATCATCTCTAGCAAAATATTCAGATGTTCTCGTTGCAATGAACGACGGATACTAGAAATTTGCTTTGCTTCTTCGGGAGCTAAAACTTCTTTCCAGATGCCTTTTTGCAGGGTGTCGAACAATTCAGGGATAGAAAGGGCTTCGCCTGGCAGTGTTTTTAATTCTATATCTTGTAACCGATTCAAGCGATCGCTGTTTAACAGAGAGCGTAATACCCGACTTTGAAACCTCAAAATGCGTTCATGTATGGGATAATCGAGGCGATCGTTAGGTATAGGGTTACCCCAGTGTTGCCAGCGCGATGGTGCTAGCTGATTCAGCAATTGGGGTGAGAAACTAAAAGCATCCTCCGCAAATACATACTCTTGCAACTTCGCCAAAGCTTGACGTTGTTTGATTAGTGAAACTGGCACAAATGCCCAGGAAGTGTCATCCCCAGCATGAACACGCCGAAATGATTGCCCACCAATGTATTGAGAAACTAAGGTGGCGTTACGAAAGTAGTATTTTAGTACTCGATTAAATAAGACACGCAAATTACTATAGCTTTCTCCCTTCGAGAGATAACGCTTGTCCAGGCGTTGCCACATCACACGGGCATTATCCATTTGCCATTGAGAATAAACTAATACGTCGCTACTCATGTCCCAAAGGTTTGCTAGCGGATTAATATCCCAGATATCTTCATCAGTGGCGTATGATAATTCAGGCTGAGGCGACGCTAGCGCAATCTGTTCCAAAAAGCTCTTTTCTGCTTCTGGGATCATGGAATCAAGTGCAGGTTGAGGGCTTCTTTTATAACCATACTCAATTGCCCATTCATCATAGGGCCCAACTACCCCAGGAAAATAATCACCTTGCTGTTCTCCCTGTGGTGCTATGTTCACTGGTAAATAATCCATCACAGAACCCGCTAAACCCTTAGCGCGAGTAATTTCTGTCTGATTTAATTCCTGCGGCGCTAGCATGGTGCTGCCATGAAAATTGTGGCGCAAACCAAGAGTATGCCCGACTTCGTGAGCGATAACAGAACGCAAATATTGATGTACATACTCCTGCATCGCTTCACTACTCGGTGTAGTATTCTGCAACAGTGATAACGCCAACGCGCCCATAGCTGCTTGATCTAAAGACTCCTTGCCATAGCAAATCTCAGAAGATGGTTGAATAATGGAATTCTTACCTGTTTGCAGTTGCTCGAGTTGGACAAAGCCTAGACTGCTCTCTGCCTTCTGCCTTTCCCCAACGTCTTGACATGGGTTTTTGCTCGCATTTGCATCCATCAAAGCGCGATATTCTTGCTGAATTGAACGCACCATACCTGCATCAACAATAATATCTGCGTCCAATATTTCCCCAGTGAATGGGTTAACGCGCATCGGCCCTTGGGCAAAACCTGCATCTAGAGAATTAAACCAGCGAATAGTGTTATAACGCACATCTGCGGGATGCCAATCAGCATCATCTGGCATTTGCTGTACTTGAATGGCATTTTGGAATCCTGCTTTGGCGAAGGCTTTATTCCACATCAGCACACCTTCACGAATTGCGTCTCGGTACTCTAATGGCACAGCATTTTCAATCCAAAACACAATTGGTTTTTTAGGTGAAGATAAAGGTGCGTCGGGATCGGATGGTTCTAGATGCCAACGATTGATGTAACGTACAAATGGTTCTTGAGTGTGATTGTGAGAAAAATCTTGGAAAGCAGTAATAAAATATCCCACTCGATCATCAGCAAGCCTGGGAATATAACCGTTATTTTCTCTTAGTTTGGAAAAACTGTAATGTACCTTTAAGGTGAGTGCCCTGCTATCAGGTAAGGTGACTAAATTTGCACCTTCTGCTGATGAAAAACCATAAGTTGAATCAATCTCTAGATTTTCGGGGAAGCTGTTGACATCATCAAAATAAGACTTGCTTGCTTCTAAGCGATAATCAGCTTGTAAAGAGTATTTTAATAAGGAAGTTAAACCTGAAAAATCCTGCATTAGGAGATTATCCAGGTTAATCAGAATATTTTTACTACGTGGATCAATAGTGTCTATTTCCAGCGCATAAAGAACTGAGTCGCTAAAGGAACGAGCAAGCGATCGCTGTTCTGGTTCACCTGGCTCTGTCCGAAATTTAACATTACGAACCACAAAATGCAAATTGTTGTGTACTCGCCGGAAGTAGAAGAGAAAATCAGACAGAGGTAATCCACTATAAATCCCACTTTCCCCCAATCCCGATTCCAATGTCACTGTAGCTAAGTAGTTTTGATTTAGCTGTTCTGGTGCTAGTTCTAAATAAATTTTGCCGTCTTCATGACTGCGATAAACCGTGAATAATCCCTCTAATTTCTCTGTTCCTTTGATTATTTCCCGAAATCTCCGAAAATCTTCCTTTCTACTTTCCCCAAAAATATTGTCAACACTTGCTATGTTTTCAATTACCGGAAGTACATCTAATTGCTGCACATCAATATTTGTATTTGCAAGTTGGTTGGCTGCTGCGTAATTAGTTCCTAGTAACAAGTTACACAGTAAGACTATATAGATTACTAAATTCCTGATCCAGTATTTCATCCTTTAGCTTTCCACCTGAAGCGGTTTTTATATTAAGGAAAAAATGTGGATTAATACGTTGTCTGCCAACCTCACTAGTACTTCCCAAATACTTAGAATCTACGTACTGTATAATCCACCGCAATCAGATAAACAATCGTTTGCCATCAGGGAAAACACTACTAATAAAAAAGTAGTGTGTCCTAAAGCTGTTCACAAATTATTTATTCATAAGATGAAATTCATTATATACCAAATATTTATGTCTTAAGATAGATGGTTTATACAACCAAAGGTACATGTGCTTTGAAGTTTATTTTGTATTAAAAACCAAAAAACGCCCAAAAGTTGTATTTACAGCTACATTTGGGCGCATCAGGAATCGCCAACCGCTACTGCGATCGCGCTTGTAGAGAATATTGGCAGAAGCGGATATTCAGCCGCAACCATCACCTAGCCACAAAGGATGCATGGCTAGCTGTGGCTACAGAATATGAGACATTACCCAACCCAACATCACCATAAATTCTAGGTGAGGCGATCGCAGTTACAGCAGAATCCAGAATTCAGAAGGAAAACAGTCTTTATGCTTGGGTCTGAGACTTAGGATATGTACTTCACAAACTTGAAATTCGCTGTACGTTTTAATTTGTCAACAGTTAAGTTTCACTTTTAACACAGAAATGTGCAGAGGCGCTATTACATCTTATAGTAACCATAGCAGTTTTAAATCATTCATAAGGTTCTTTCTTACCTCTTACTTTAAAAGCATTTTTTATAAATTCATATAGGACTGCTATATAGCTAAAAATTAACTGGGATTATTTAACAATTTTGTTGTTAACTTCAAAGCTTATATAGGGCTAGTATTTGATTTTTAGAATACACATAGGGGAGCCAGTGACGGGTACGCAGGCAGGGGTCTACCCAAATGAGAGCATCTAGCGTTGGGTCATGCCCAGCATACACTTAAGCTTTAAGTATAGGGAATTTCCTCAAATATAAAACCTGATTCCTATATATTTATTATCTGAAATCTCAATGGTAAACATTGATTAATTTCAATGCTGATTAAATTAGCAGAATAATAAATTTTGCTGATGGCTATCTTTAGAAATTAGCATTTTACCAATTACCTGGTTTCAGGCAATTATAAGAATAAGAACATTAACTCTAGAGAATATCTTTTTGGTAAAAACACATGGCATTACTTACAGAATCTACTAAAATTCTTACAACTCCCGGACGTTTGACGGTTCAAACTGCGGAAATTGCTGCGGAAACTACTGCTATTCGTTGTCTAGATTGGGATAGAGAACGTTTTGATGTTGAATTTGGTTTACACAATGGTACGACCTATAATTCTTTCTTAATTCAAGGCGAAAAAAATGCTTTGGTTGACACTTCCCATCGCAAGTTTGAGAAGTTATATCTTGAATTACTTACAGGATTAATTGACCCAGCCAAAATAGATTACTTAATTATCAGCCACACAGAACCAGATCATAGTGGCTTAGTTAAAGACATCTTACAATTAGCTCCTGACATTACCATAGTCGGCGCTAAGGTAGCTATTCAATTTCTCGAAAATATGGTTCACCAGCCATTTAAATCAATATTGGTGAAAAGTGGAGAACGTTTAGCATTAGGCAATGGTCATGAATTAGAATTTATTTCTGCGCCTAACTTACATTGGCCTGATACAATTTTGACCTATGACCATAAAACTGGCATTCTCTACACCTGTGATGTATTTGGAATGCACTACTGTGATGACCACACCTATGATGAGAATTTCACTGTCATAGAGGAAGATTTTAAATATTACTATGACTGTCTCATGGGACCGAATGCACGTTCTGTTTTAGCAGCTTTAAAGCGGATTGAAAAATTAGACATAGGCATAGTTGCTACAGGACACGGGCCTTTACTACAACAGTATATTTCTGAATGGTTGGGAAGGTATCAAACTTGGAGTTTAGAACAAGCAAAAACAGAGACATTAGTGGCAATGTTCTATGCTGAAGATTATGGTTATAGCGAACATTTAGTAAGAACAATAGCACATGGATGTACAAAAACGGGTGTAGCAGTAGAATTAGTAGATATTAATAGTGCTGAACCACAAGAAGTCCGGGAATTAGTTGGACAAGCTTTGGGTTTAGTTATTAGTATGCCAGCCCAACATTCAGTTACGGCTCAAGCAGCTATCAGCACTATCTTAGCAGCGGCTCATCATAAACAAACAATTGGTTTATTAGAGTCAGGCGGAGGAGAAGATGAACCAGTTTATCCCTTACGCAACAAATTCCAAGAATTAGGATTAACTGAAGCCTTTCCCCCAATTTTAGTTAAAGAAACTCCCACACCATCTCTAGAACAACTTTGTGATGAAGCGGGAACAGATTTAGGTCAATGGTTGACCCGCGATCGCACTATTAAACAAATCAAATCCATCAATACAGATTTAGAAAAAGCTCTAGGTAGGATTAGTAACGGATTGTATATTATCACTGCCAAGAAGGGAGAAGTTCAAAGTGCAATGTTCGCTTCTTGGGTAACACAAGCTAGTCTGAATCCTTTAGGGGTAGCAATTGCTGTATCTAAAGACCGGGCAATAGAATCCTTGATGCATGTTGGCGATCGCTTTGTTTTAAATGTTTTAGAAGAAGGCAATTATCAAGGATTAATGAAACATTTCCTCAAACGCTTTGCTCCCGGTGCAGATCGCTTTGCGGGAGTTAAAACCTATCCTGCAACTAATGAATCTCCAATATTAGCTGAAGCTTTAGCTTATATGGAATGTGAAATCACTAGCCGGATGGATTGTGGAGATCATTGGATTATTTATAGCACCATCCAAACTGGACGAGTTGGCAAGGTAAATGCATTAACCGCAGTCCATCACCGCAAAATTGGCAATCATTATTAAACGTCATTTGTTATTTTTAAGGTGGGCAATGCCCACCCTACACTGAAGCAATGTATTGCCTATTTGCCTACCTCTACAAGTAACTTCACAAATCAATTAAGAGTTTTATATGTATCAGTCTACTGAAAAGAACTCAATCTCCATGTATGAAATCAATCGGGGTCGCGTCTTACGAACTTTGGAATTTATCCAAGACATGATTGTGATTTCTTTGTGTATCGGTTTATTTAGTTTCATGGTGATTCAGGTGAGGGATATGTTTTTCTCCTTGCTTCCCCCTCTAGATTTCCATGTTGTAACAGCCGATATTCTTTTTTTACTCATCTTAGTTGAGTTATTCCGGCTCCTAATTATTTATCTCCAAGAACAACGAATATCTATTGGAGTAGCTGTTGAAGTTTCTATTGTTTCCGCCTTGCGAGAAGTAATTGTTAAAGGCGTATTAGAAATTACTTCGAGTCAAGTTTTAGCAACTTGTGCATTTTTACTAGTTTTGGGAGTCCTACTTTTCCTGCGTGTTTGGTTACCCCCTACCTTTGAAGGTATCGATCCGGAACAAGAAGTATCTAAACGTTATAAACGTCTCCATAGAGAAGAATTAATCCAAAGCAACGGACGTTAGGAGGATAAGGGGGCATAGGAGACAAGAGAGTAAATGAAATGACTATTGCCTTCTTGCCAAATGACCAATGACCAATGACTATTGACAAATCCCAGAGGTTACTATGTCTACTGCTACTTTAATAGCCAATCGCCCTAGAGATGTTCAGGTTGCTGAACTTGGTACAAATACGCTGATATTGCGATCGCGTACTTGGGAACGCCTAAAATTTGAGGTTGAGTATTCCCGTCAACGGGGTACTACAGCAAACTCTTATTTGATCCAAGCTGATAAAAAGGTTTTAATTGACCCTCCCGGTGAATCTTTTACGGAAATTTTCCTAGAACAACTAGCACAGCATCTAGACTTGACCACCATAGATTACGTTGTGCTTGGTCACGTCAACCCCAACCGTCGAGCCACTTTAAAGGTGTTGCTCTCTCTAGCGCCGCAAGTCACGTTAATCTGTTCTCGCCCAGCTGCTAATGCTTTAAAAGCCGCCTTTCCTGAATGGGAATCACGTATTCAAGCTGTGCGGGAAGATACCTTAGATTTAGGCCAAGGACATCACCTGTCATTTATCAGCGTCCCGACTCCCCGCTGGGCAGATGGGCTTTGTACTTACGATTCGGCTACCAAAATTCTCTACACTGACAAATTCTTTGGCGCTCATATTTGTGAAGATGCTTTGTTTGATGAAGATTGGAAGGCTTTAGACCCAGAACGCCGTTACTATTTTGACTGTATCCATGCTCCCCAAGCTAAACAAGTCGAAGCTGGCTTAGATAAATTAACAGTTTTGGGTGCAAAATCTTACGCCCCAGCACATGGCCCGGTTGTGCGTTACAGCCTCAGTCGTTTTACCTATGATTACCGCCAATGGTGCAAAGGGCAAAAGTCTCAGGATTTAAGTGTGGCTTTGCTTTACGCCTCGGCTTATGGCAATACGGCAATTCTGGCAAATGCGATCGCTCAAGGTTTGATTGAAAATGACATTAATGTCGAATCAATCAACTGTGAACTAGCAGAACCAGCGGAGATTACCCGCATTGTTGAAGCTTGTGATGGATTGATTATTGGTTCACCCACTTTAGGGGGACACGCACCTACTCAAATTCAAACGGCTTTAGGAATAGTCCTGTCATCTGCGGCTAAAACTAAGCTAGCTGGGGTGTTTGGTTCTTATGGTTGGAGTGGAGAGGCCATTGATTTACTCGAAAACAAGCTCAAAGATGCTAATTATCGTTTAGGGTTTGAGACAATTCGGGTACGCTTTAGCCCTACTCCGTACACTATACAGCAGTGTCAAGATGCAGGCGCTACCTTTGCCCAAAACTTGAAGAAAACGAAAAAATTGCGTACTCCCCGTCAAGTAGTCACAGAAGCCCAAGTAGATCGTACTGAACAAGCAGTAGGCAGGATTATTGGTTCTTTGTGTGTCGTCACCACTCGCGATCAAGACAACCACACAGGGATATTAACTTCTTGGGTATCTCAGGCAACTTTTAACCCTCCAGGGATCATGATTGCTATTACCCAAGAACAGAATGCAGATTTAATGCGTCATCCTGGTGACAAATTTGTACTGAACATCCTCAAAGAAGGCAGAAATGTCCGCCGCTATTTTGCTCGTCACAGCACTTTAGGCGATAATCCGTTTGCTAATCTTCCTACCCAAACTGCTGATAATGGGTGCCTGATTCTAACTGAGGCTTTAGCTTATTTAGAATGTACGGTACAAAATCAACTCGAATGTGGTGACAGATACTTGATTTATGCCGTAGTAGATAAGGGAGAAGTGTTAGAAAATGATGGCGTCACTGCCATCGAACATCGTAAATCTGGTAGTCATTATTAAATTAGGCACGGGGTATGGGGCATTAGGTATGAGATTACTACTTGTCCCCCCTAGCCGCTAGTCCAACCTACCTGTATTGTTAAAATCAAATAATACCATTTCTCTAAAATCTGACGACACACCAATCTCCGTGTCTCATGTCCTTGTTTCGGTTTTCGTATCTAATATTTAAAATAGTCTAATACTGTAAATGCTTGATAGAGGGCACCCGAACGGATTGAAGCACCTGATAACTGTTGATCTTCCTGAAGAAGTTAAATTTTTTATTTAAGCGGGTTCAAATACTCCTGGGGGAATCGGCACCAGTTGCGGAGTTGATAAGCAGATTCCCTGTCTGTACCAAATGCCTTCAACCTCAAAAGCCTCGAATTGGGTAGTGAGAATTGCCCAAGCTCGTTCATTCAGTCCAGCGGAGTAAGTCCAGGTGAATTGTCTATCATTGTGCAATCTTTGTTCCAGTTCAGCTAAATCTTCAGGTAACCAAAACTGGGTCATGATCCTGTGAGTGGCAATTTCTGGCGGTGTCTGTAGCATCTCAGCCATTGGCTGATTTACAATGATTTGCTTGCGAGTATCTTGTCTGACGATGCTAACAGGGCGCTCATTTTCCGCAGCCGCAACCATACGGTATAACAACTGTGATGGTATGTGTAACTGACTGCAAAACACTGCACCTTGATATTGCAAAATGCGTTCAGCTATTTCCGATGGTGTAGGCGGTTGCTTGCTTGCCATCCACCCAAAAAATTCAATTGGTTGCTTGCAGTCTTTCCAGTGAATCCGCACCTTGCCATTAATTTTGTATGCGGTTTCACTAAGAGCTTCTCCGTACCTTTGAGCCAGGTGTGTAGCATCACGTTTTGTCGGGGCAAAAATTGAAACCCCTTCATGAGACATTTTATAGTTCCACCCTGGTAAGTTGAGGATTCTAAGAACACTCACACTCATCTTCTTTGACACCTCCAGAATCTTTATATATTTTTACACCCTTAGTATCTTGATACACGGAAATTTGAAAAGTTTGTTGCCAGATTTGTTTTCTTTCCTCCTCTGGGATGGCTAAAGCCGATGTGATAATGGCAAAGTCCCCTGGTGTTGGGAGAACTTCACCTTTTGCCAACGCTTGTAGGTTTTTAACGCCACAGCGTTTCAATTTTGCCATGTTGGCTTGTACTAAATCGGCAATTGTTTTTGGGGCTTGAGCTTTTTTGGAGAGAGAACCAGTTTTTTTGGCTAACCACTCCTGGGTCATCTCTTCTATAGCGTCGCTTTGGGAAATGCCTAAGCGAGCACAGATGCTTTTAAACTCTAGAGCTAGCTCCAGTGGGATATAGCCGCTAACTTGCTTGTAATCATCAGAACGCCTTCTGTCAGTCATATGCCCAAATGTTAAATCTGCTTGTCTTTATTTTCTCTCATGAAATCTGAAATGCAAGACATTTGTTTTTGTCACATTTAAATGACAGCTTGACAAAAAAAAATGACAAGCCTAGTATGGGGTAATGGAGCAGTAAGCGGCTGAAGACTAAGAAACGGTAGACCACCTAGAAGCTAGCTGCTAATTTAGTGGCTAGCTTCTCACCTTTATTTAGAAATCCAATGGTTGTTTGCCCCTTTCTATTAAGTATATATGCTTGGACTTATTCTGCAACATTTGCTCGTTGATTTGCCTACCCAATTTTCAAGTTGCATTCTGCCCCGCTATTAGAACTAGAGTTAACTGCACCAAGAATTTCGCTCTAGAAACAAAGGTAAGTCTGATTTTTCGGTCTGAACCGCAGCACATCACCGTAATGCCTGATTACCTGGGGTTTGAACTTATTCAAGGTATCGACTCAACAATAACTATGATCCAATTAACCTTTGAGCAATTCCTGCACCCTCTATCTGAGTTTCCTAACGTTGTCCATGTCGAAGATAGTGATGAGCCAATGTTAGATATGTACACGATGGTAGGGGTGCTACTTTTTTCTGCTTGTGCGAATAATAACTTAAACGCTAAAGAAAATATATTAGAAACTTTGGCAAACCACGAAGAATTGGATGCCCATCTTTTGTTTGAGAGGTGTCAGAGGGGCGATCGCGCAGCCATACTACAAACGATTAGCCTGATAGTTTCTGGTTTGGAAAGCAGTTTAGAAACACTGGAAGTAGCTTAAATAGACATTGCAGTGTTGTGTAAGCAAGTAGAGACAGTACGTATCACGTCTCTACCAAGTATCTGTATCGGTAGGGTGATGTTTTCGATTGCAGAGCATTGAGAAAATATCCAAGAAATTTACCTGCCTTTTGATGACTAGCCTAGTTCTGCCAGAAGCTGTACAAAATGTTCTAGACAGATACAGCGAGCCGGATGCTGTTTTTACTGCAATCTTGCCAGCAATTGGAGAAGTATTGCAGTGCGATCGCTGTTTTCTCTATCTGAGAAATCCCCAAACTAAATGGGCTAAAGTCGCTTATTGCTGGCGGCGAAATGAAGCAATACCAGATATTACAGACTCGGACTGGAGACGAGATCCAGAGTCTTTACCCCAAGAAGACCCTTTATTTGCCGCTGCACTCCGGAATGACCCTTCTGTTTATATCGAAGATATAGAAACCGCCAGTCCAGAAGTTGTTAATAAAGAATTTGAGCGCCAGAGCTTTGGTCATAGGGCGTTAATTCATGCTCATTTGTGCCAAAATCATCAATTGTGGGGAATTTTACAGCCTGCCGTCTTTGGTAAAAAACGAGTTTGGTCAGAATTTGATCGGGCTTTTGTCACCCAACTTGAAAGTCAACTCACACCCTTAGCTGTTGCTTATATCAAAACTGCAACTGATTACCCAACCTAACAAATAAGGCTCTACCGTACTTGTTATGCTAAATTCATAGTCTTTAAGAGGGAACAGGGAACAGGAAACGGGGAACAGGGGAAAGAGGCAATATTAAGAAATAATCTGACAAATAAGCATGATTTACCATGTATACCAAGCTTTTTGAGATTTTCTCACGTAAATTTAGCATACTAGGTACTGAAGAACCACAAATAATCACTGTCTGCAAATTAATTTATCAAATTTCCTAGTTTAATTCCTATGTGAGCGGCAGTTGGATTTCAAAGGTTGAACCTTGTCCCAGTACACTGCTGGCTGTAATTTGCCCTTGATGTGCTTGAATAATTTGCTGAGAAATCGCCAACCCTAAACCAAAGCCTCCTGTTTGACGCGATCGCACATTGCCCACGCGATAAAATCGTTCAAAGATATGGGGTAAATCTTCAGATGGAATACCAATGCCGTTGTCTTCTACTTGGATAACAGCTCGATGACCACGTTGAAATAGTTGTAGCTTAACTATCCCACCAGATGGAGTATATTTGCAGGAATTGGCGAGCAAGTTGCCAAAAGCTTGTTTTAACAATTCTGCATCTGCTTTCAAATACAGAGGCTGCTGAGGGAGATGAAGCGTAAAATTAAGATTTTGGGTCGCTGCTTGTGGTTGATATGATTCAAAGAGCGATCGCAGTAGTTCTACAAGGTCAATGCTCTTGAGTGCAGTAGGATCTAAAGGCCCCTCATGACGAGCTAGAAACAGCAAATTGCTAATCAGAGTACTCATTGATTTCGCAATCTCCTCGATATTTTCTAGGCGAAAACGCTGCTCTGATTCATCTTCTGGGGGCATTAATGCAACTTGTGCATTGCTCAAAACCGCAGCCACAGGAGTACGTAACTCATGAGAAGCATCGGCAGTAAAGCGCTGTAGTTGCTCATAGGCGCGACGAGTTGGTTGCATCGCAAGTCCACCCAAAAACCAACCAGTAATCCCAATTAAACCTAAAGTTACTGGTACGCCTATTGTCAAAAATAACCTGCCTCGATTTAAGTTTTCACGCAAAGGTGTCAGAGGTGCAGCAATTTGTAAATAGCCGATTACAACATTATTTTGTATAACTGGTAACGTTAACTCTCGCAGCCAGGTTTTATTGATGTCATTAATTTGAATAGTTTGAAAACCAGCAGCAAAAATTAATCCTTTGGGAATGTTTTCGCCACTAGATTTAACTAATTTTCTTTGGGGATCGTACCAGCGGACATAGATTAATTTGCCATTCAAAGGTATTGCATCACCCAAAATAGGAATATTATCTTTATTTACCTGCCATCGTTCTCTGTAGAGACGACGCTGTGCATTTGCTGTAATTGCTTTGCTGGTTGAATAAAGTTCTTCATCAAAAACCTGAAGGTGGTTTTCAGATCCCAAGTAATAAGCTATGGCAGCAAAGATAATGAGGATACTCCCCATCGACAATGCAAATAAGTAAGTGAGGTTACGACGGCTACGAGCAAATGCGAACATAGTTGATCATTTGTCATTACTTTGTTCACTAGTGGTTCATCGCATTAATGATGATGAGTAAAGTCCCAAAATTTCATACGTACATCATCAATATTAAAGTGTTAAGTGACACAAAAAATATTGTATTTCTTGCATTACCTCGGTCGTCAGTTAGAGTCTATGCAATCGAGCTAAGACCCATCAGCCTCTTTTAAGGGAACGGGGACGCGAATTACCTGGCTGGAATACTGTTTCTGGCTCTGATTTTTTGTGCAGGCATGGTGATATTGTTATTGTAAAATAGTTGCCTAAGTATCTCATCATCAGTGGAGCAAGACTTTAAAAGTATAAAATTTTATTAACTTTCACCAAATCAAATTGATATCTGATTGTATAAAATAAACATTTTGTATAAAAATTAACTTTTTAATAGTAACCTATCAAACTAATATCACAATTTAAAGGTTGATCTTGTAAGCTTTCTACGAGTTAGCTGATTCATTGAGGGAAAATTAATCAAGATATGAGTAGACATTTTAACCGACGTAGGTTTTTGATTTACAGTTCTGTAACTATCGGCAGCAGCATTTTTCTCAAAGCTTGCGTTAATAATTCCCCAACCGCTACAAACAGTCCAGATGCCTCTGGTAATGCTTCTCCTGTTGCTGCTGCTAGTAGTAGCACTATTAAAATAGGTATTTTACATTCACTCAGTGGCACAATGTCTATTAGTGAAAAAAGCGTTGTGGATGCTGAAAAATTAGCAATCAAAGAAATTAACGCTGCTGGTGGTATTTTAGGTAAACAAATTGAAGCAGTTGTTGAAGATGGTGCTTCTAACTGGGATACCTTTAGGGAAAAAGCAACCAAACTGATTGATCAAGATAAGGTGGCTGTAGTTTTTGGTTGTTGGACTTCTGCAAGTCGCAAGAATGTTAAGCCAGTCTTCGAGAGTAAAGACCATATGCTTTGGTATCCAGTGCAGTATGAAGGTCAAGAATGTTCTAAAAACATTTTCTACACTGGTGCTGCGCCAAATCAACAAATAGAACCATCTGTTGATTGGTTGTTGAAAAATAAGGGTAAACAATTCTTTTTAGTAGGCTCTGACTACGTTTTCCCCCGTACTGCTAACAATATTATTAAAGCTCAATTAGAAGCTTTAGGTGGGACAACAGTTGGTGAAGATTACTTACCATTAGGTAGCACAGAAGTGACACCTATTATCACTAAAATTAAGCAAGCTTTGCCTAACGGCGGTGTGATTTATAATACGTTGAATGGTGATAGTAATGTTGCTTTCTTCAAACAATTGAAAGGGGCTGGTTTGACCCCAGAAAAATACCCTTCTATGTCTGTAAGTATTGCCGAAGAAGAAGTCAAAGCAATTGGTGTAGAGTATCTCAAAGGGCACTATGCAGCTTGGAACTATTTCCAAACAGTAGACACACCTGCTAACAAAAACTTTGTCGAATCTTTTAAGAAAGAGTATGGCGCAGAGCGCGTAACCAATGACCCAATGGAAGCAGCATATATTGCAGTTTATTTATGGAAGCAAGCAGTAGAAAAAGCTGGTACTACCGACTTAGCTAAAGTGCGTGCTGCGGCATACAATCAAACCATAGATGCACCTGAAGGAAAAGTGACAGTTAATGCCAATCATCACCTATCCAAAGTTGTGCGGATTGGTCAAGTAAGGCAAGATGGTTTGTTTGATATTGTCTATGCTACTCCTGCACCAGTTGATCCAGTTCCTTGGAATCAGTTTGTGAAAGAGACTAAGGGATTTGCTTGTGATTGGTCAGATCCAGTTAAAGGTGGTAAGTATAAAAAAGCCTAAGTCAAATTAATTCGTAATTCCTAATTAATTACAATTACGAATTTTGTTGATATTTCTTAGGGTAAAACATACTCACAAGTTTTTTAGTAGTGGCGTGGCAAGCCTAAAGTTGTGCATTAGATTTATTTATTGGAAGGCGCTAAAGC
>NZ_MTAV01000199.1:37918-45041 GCF_002154695.1 Nostoc sp. T09 | reverse complement strand
CCAGAAAACTATTTGCATTAGGATATAAGGAGCCAGACCCACCATTCGCCAGCTGTATCCTTGAAGAAGTCGGGGATCTTGTTGTTCACGAGGCAGATATTAATCAGAAAATAATACTCCGGTTACTTCCTCCAATACTTTCAATGCTTGTAAGGAACCTCGAATTAAACGACTAGCAGCAATAGGCTTTCGGAGTAATGTAATTGCTAAGGGTAAAGAACGCAGGGAACCATCAGGGCTGATTGCTGATGTGAGATCAGGAATATCGTGGTGACAATCATCGCTAACTACGCGCAACATGGCGACTGACACGCCCACCTGATTGAAAAACTCTAAAGCGGCAAATCCTTCCATATCTACAACATCAGCCCCTAGAGTCTCACCAAGTTGGCGTTTTTCCGCAGCGGAACAAACCACGCGATCGCTTGTTAGTCCCTTAACTAAATTTAGTGCTGAGTTATGAGTTTTGAGTGCTGAGTATAACTGAGTTGTGAATCTAGCTTCACAAGCTTGAAACTTCCCCTGATAAACACAGTTCTCATACAAAACGACTTTGCCCACAGGGTAGCTGGGAGACAAACTACCACACAGACCCATAAGCAACACTCTCGCCTGTGGATGATTCACAAACCGCCCATCCTCTGGTAATTCGTGCAGATATGTGGTCAGAGGTTTTATGCCTACAGGGATAGGAATTACAGTTGGCGTTGAAGTGACACGGCTTAAACCACGACACACAGCCTTGTACTCTGCTCCCTGAGGCACAAGAATTACTTGGATGTCATTTGTCATTTGTCATTCGTCATTGGGTATTGTGCATCAGGCATTGAGCATTTCTTCCCCTGCTCCCTTGTCTCCCCTATCCTCCTTGTCTTCCTTGATCCCATTTCTCCCCACACTCCCCACACTCCCCACACTTCCTTGTCTCCTTTCCCTTATCCTCCCATTCCCCAATTCCCTTTCCTCTCGACAGTTTGGGGCTTACGTTGAGGTAATAATTGGAGAGTGCGGAAAGCGACATTAGTAAGCAGAGGTATCAATTGCGGTTGTAGCAAGCGAGAATCATACTTACTCATCCGCTGCTGATTTTCCTGAATGCACACTCCCAGAAACTTTTCTAGTGTGAGGTCGTCGGTGAAAGTGCTTGCGCCAGTAGCGGTAAAACCAGTACCACTAGGATCGGAATCGCCAAAGGCGGTAATTAAATTACTCAGTGCTTTGCCATAGTACCAGAGAGTTCTAACGATCCGCAGAGGTAAAAATCCTTGACCGCGATTAATTTGGATGTATGTGAACCAGTTGACAAAAAAGACAATATGACGTGCTTCTTCGTCCAAAATTGGATCGAAAATCGTGAAAAGGGCTTCTGGAAACACTTTAGCGTCACGGGCAATTCCAAACAGCCCAAAGGCAAAGAAGGAATCTAGGCACTCTTCAAACCCAAAGGTTGTGAAGGCTGGCTCAATCTTTGGCGGTACTACCACAGGAGGACGTTCCGGCATTTCGATGCCATAGCGGTCAATTAGTGTTTTGATCAGACGGGCGTGGCGCGATTCTTCTCTACCTTGGAGAGCGATCGCTTCATGTAACAGGGGATCTGTCACAGTGGCTGCATAACTACTCACCATTGCGCCAGCTTCTCGTTCAATATCAAGTGCTTTTTCCCAAAAGGGAATGGCTTGCAGACGAGCAAGATCGGCATCATTCAAATCAGGCCAGGGCAGATGCTCAGGCTCATACTCCAAGTGGCTATCTAAAAAGCTGCGGCAGAATAATTCCTTGTGTTCAACAGAGCCAAGTTTCATTTCTCAAGTTCCATTCTGTAGAAAAGAAAGATTGAGTCATACCAAGGTAAGAACATTCAGCAATATTGCTGATTGGGGAGTACCCGAACTCGCAAACTTTAAGTGATTACTGTAGCATGACTAATAATTGTGTCACCCGCACGATGATTTTCCAAGATGGTCAAGCCTAATAGCTCAAAATCCGCACGAGAACGCTTCAATATTTCTAGATTGGCGATTGAATTTTCGTGGCTGACGGTAGGTTTTTGGATTGCCGTGACGGTAGCTGGGCTTTTGGCTTTCAGTTCCCTCAAGTATGCTTTATTTCCAGACATTACCTTTCCTGTAGTGGTGGTAAATGCTACCGCTCCCATAGAATCAGCCCTGGATACAGAGACAAAACTCACCCAACCACTAGAAAAGCGTTTGCAATCCTTGGCAGGAATTGAGGATATCCGCTCATCCACTTATCCAGGTCAAACTGCCGTTAGTTTGTCTTTTGTTGTCGGTACAAACCTCGAAAATTCGACGCGCCAAGTCGAGACTGCACTTAAGAAGTTGACCCTGACGCAGGGAGCAAATTATAAGATTATTCCCCTGAACCTCAATGAGTCATCTGCCATTAGTTATGCCATTGAGAGTCCTTCCGGGAATCTTACCGATTTGACGAAGTTGGCAAAAGACAAAATTGTGCCAGCGATCGCGAAACTGCCAGGAGTGCTCAAGGTAGTACTATTGGGTGCGCCTAGTACTTCCCCTCCCCAGTTAGCAGCAAATACAGCTGCTTTACCGGAAGGTGGGGCTACCTTAGTGCGTTTCAATGGCAAAGACGCTTTGGCATTTCAGGTAATCAAAAAAGGCACAGCTAATACTTTGGAAGTGGTGAGCCGAGTTGAGCAAGAAGTCCAAAAGCTTCGGTCTTCTCTCAAAGATGCCAAACTTACCTTAGCCGCCACTCAGGCTGAATATATTCGCAACGCCACCCATTCTACAATCGACGCTTTGATTGAAGCGGTTGTGTTATCGGTAGTTGTGATCTTTCCATTTTTATGGAACTGGCAAGCTACCTTGATTTCCGCCTTGGCGATTCCGACATCTTTGTTGGCGACATTTATCGTCATGGCGTTTTTTGGCTTCAACTTAGAAACGATTACTCTATTAGCCTTAGCTTTGGTGATTGGTAGTATTGTCGATGACGCGATCGTCGATGTAGAAAACATCATGCGGCACGTCGAAGATGGCGAAAATCCCCGTCAAGCTGCTCTTTCTGCCACCAATGAAATTGGACTCACAGTTACCGCCGCCACTTTGACAGCCGTAGCGGTGTTTCTGCCAATCGGGTTGATGGGTGGAGTGATTGGTCAATTCTTCAAGCCTTTCGGTATTACTGTTTCCGCCGCCATGCTGGCTTCTTTGCTAGTAGCCAGAACTTTGTCGCCAGTACTTTCTATCTACTGGCTCAAACCTGCATCGTCCCGTTCTCGCCGTAGCGAATCTAAGTTATGGATTAGCTTTGCCCAAAGTTACCGAAATTTGCTGGATTGGTCTTTGGATCACAAGCGAATAGTCATGAGTTTAGCTTTACTCAGCTTAATAGCGGGTATCGCCATCATTCCCATGATCCCCAAGGGATTTATTCCCAAACTCGATCGCGGCGAATTTAATATTACTTACACCACTCCTTTGCTGAGTTTACCTGAGCATTTAAGGGCAGGGCAGGGGGGACAAGGGGTACAAGCAGGACAAGGGGCACAAGCAGGACAAGCAGAACAAGGGGAAATAGCAAATTCACCAATTCCCAACCCTTTAGACGATTCTCTGCAAGTTGCTAAAAAACTAGAAGAGGTAGTCAGAAAATCACCAGCTGTGCAAACGGTATTTACCACCGTTGGTTCCCGTGAGGGTGAGCCAAACAAAGGCACAATTTATATCAAGCTCAAAGAAGACCGCAAAATCACAACGGCGGAATTACAAGAGCAATTGCGTACCTCTTTACCTAATCTTCCTAATGTAACTACCAGTGTGGAAGATATTCAATTTGTCGATACTGGTGGTCAAAAACCTTTGCAGTTGGCATTGAGAGGCAACGACCTCAAGGCACTTAGCAAGGCAGCCAAGGCAATTAAAGACCGATTAGTGAAACTACCAGGATTCGCTGATGTTACTGTTACAGGCGAAAACAATCAAAACGATCAGATTTTTCAGATCGAGCGGCTGAATAATCAACGGGTGGCTTATATTGGCGCTAACCTTGGCAAAGATATGTCTTTAGGTGATGCCACAGATCAGGTGGTAGCAGAAGCTAAAGCAGTATTGCCCCCTGGTGTGTCTTTAGACTTGGGAGGAGACTCTGCCCGTCTGGGTGAAGTTTTTGGCAGTTTCGGCACTACCTTAGCTCTCTCAGCGTTGTGTATTGTAGTCGTGCTGATTTGGCTATTCAAAAGCTGGGTAGACCCTGTGGTGATTGGCGTTTCTTTGCCATTAGCTTTAGTGGGGGCAATGCTGGCGCTGTTAATCACTAAGAGTGACTTTGGCATGATTTCACTGATTGGCTTTGTGTTTTTGTTGGGTATCACCAATAAGAATGCCATTCTGATTGTGGATTACATCAACCAATTGCGTAACTCTGGGCTGGAACGCAAAGAAGCCATCCTCAAAGCCGGGCCAGTGCGCCTTCGACCAATCATGATGACCACTGCGGCCACAATCTTAGGTATGGTGCCCATCGCCTTGGGTTTGGGTGCGGGTTCAGAGTTGCGATCGCCTATGGCTGTAGCCATTACTGGCGGATTGGTAACTTCAACTGTCCTCAGTTTAATTGTTGTGCCTGTAGTCTACGCAATTTTGGATGACTGGTTTCCGCGTTTTAAAAAGAGGTGGATTCCTTGAAGCAGGTCTTTGTTACTGGGGGTACTGGTTTTATCGGTGCTCATTTAGTCAGGCTGTTGCTGCAAGAAGGCTATGCAGTCAAAGCACTGGTACGCCCTAGCAGCAACCTGGAAAACCTCCAAGGTTTAAACGTGGAAATTATCAAGGGCGATTTAAATGACTCAAATCTCTGGGAGAAAATCCTGGGTTGTCAGTACTTGTTTCATGTAGCAGCTCATTATTCTCTTTGGCAAACAGACCAAGAATTACTCTACCGCCACAACGTCCAAGGTACGCGTAATCTGCTAGCAGCAGCACAAAAAGCTGGTGTTGAGCGCACTGTATATACTAGCTCGGTGGCTGCAATTGGGGTAGGAGAATCTGGTAAAGTCGTAGATGAAACTCATCAGAGTCCCTTAGATAAATTGGTTGGTCACTACAAAAAGTCTAAATTTCTGGCGGAACAAGCAGCCATGCAAGCAGCTAGTGCAGGTCAGGAAATAGTTGTGGTCAATCCCAGTAGCCCCATCGGGCCGTTGGATATTAAACCTACGCCAACAGGTGATATTATCCTGCGGTTTCTACGGCGGCAAATGCCATTTTACGTGGATACTGGGCTGAATTTTATTGATGTGCGCGATGTAGCTTGGGGGCATTTACTAGCTTTGCAGCGAGGAAAATCAGGCGATCGCTATATCTTAGGACATCAAAATCTCACCCTGAAGCAACTCTTGGAACAACTCGCTCAAATTACAGGTTTGCAGGCTCCGCAACAGGCCGTACCTGCTTGGTTACCTCTGAGTGTTGCTTGGGTTGATGAAAAAATTCTTGCACCCTTAGGGAAATCGCCCTCAGTACCATTAGATGGTGTGCGGATGGCTCAACAACCTATGTACTACGATGCATCAAAAGCAGTACGAGAATTGGGTCTGCCTCAGTCTTCCCTGACGACAGCACTTAAGGATGCTGTCGATTGGTTTGTCAATGGGGGGTATGTCAAATGAGAAAAAATCGTACTTGGCACTTTAGGGCTTTTTAGCACTCAAGCACTAACTACAAAAACTCAATTTGACTTTTTCGGTGGTGTTTTACAACGTAACAGAGGAGTTAAAAGATCAATGGCGATTAATCTACAACAAGCTATAGATATAGGAAAATATCTGGTTACTCAGCGTTTGAAAGGACGTAAACGCTTTCCTTTAGTATTGATGTTGGAACCGCTTTTTCGCTGTAATTTAGCCTGTAACGGTTGTGGTAAAATCCAACATCCAGTAGAAATTCTCAAGCAAAATCTTACCCCAGAACAGTGCTTTGCCGCTGTGGAAGAGTGCGGCGCACCAGTTGTTTCAATTCCTGGGGGAGAACCGCTACTGCATCCCCAAATTGATGAGATTGTCCGGGGATTAGTTGCGCGCAAAAAGTATGTTTACTTGTGTACTAATGGTTTGTTGCTAGAAAAAAGCCTGGATAAGTTTCAACCTTCTCCTTACCTGACTTTTAGTGTCCATTTAGATGGATTGCAAGAGTTACACGATCAGTCTGTAGACCGCAAAGGCGTTTTTGATATTGCCGTCAAAGCCATTCGCGCTGCTAAAGCCAAAGGTTTTCGGGTGACAACAAACACTACTATCTTTGAGGGTACTGACCCCAATGAAATGCAGGAGTTCTTCGACTTCCTCGAAACCCTGAATACTGATGGCATGATGATTTCTCCTGGTTACAGTTACGAGTGGGCACCAGATCAAAATCATTTTCTCAAACGCGAACAAACACGCGCCTTATTCAGAGAAATTCTTGCCCCGCAAACATCTGGTGAGAAAAACTGGAACTTCAATCACAACCCTCTATTCTTAGACTTCCTCACAGGAGAAAAGGACTACGAATGTACGCCTTGGGGTAGCCCAAGCTACAGTGTTCTCGGTTGGCAAAAACCTTGCTATCTATTAAATGAAGGTTATTACGCCACCTTTAAGGAATTGCTAGAAGATACCGATTGGAGCCAATACGGTCGTGCTAGTGGTAATCCCAAATGTGCCGATTGCATGGTTCACTGTGGCTATGAACCAACAGCCGCAATGGATGCAATGCAACCACAAAATATAGCCCGTTCCTTAGGCACTGTGTTTGGTAAGTAGTACCGTTATGCGGAATTAACCGTTAATCAGCATTGGCATTTTAGCAATGCTGATTAATTAGCATTCCATTCTTTTTCAATTTCCTCTAAATCTTTGGCTGCACCTAATTGTTGAAAAAGTTGATGAGCTGTTTGGTAATGTTGTTGAGCAAGTTCTAGATTACCGCGTTTGCGTTCAAGCACTGCTAATTCGTAGTTAGCTTCTGCAATGTGCCAAGTCATACCTAGTTCTTTCATTTTTGCTAAGGCTTCTTTTAAGAATTGCTCGGCTGTTTCTAAATTACCCTTAGCTAATTCATTTTCTCCCAAACAACCTATTGAAGTTGCTATACCTGCT
>NZ_MTAV01000199.1:0-37908 GCF_002154695.1 Nostoc sp. T09 | reverse complement strand
CAGCTGGTGAATAAGGGGTAATACCCCTCGCTTATCCCGCAATCCCGCCGTCACCATAGAATGGTGCGGCTAATCGAACAAAGCCCACCTTCGTGGGCTAAAGACATTCAGCCCACGAAGGTGGGCTTTGTAACGATAGCCCCAAGGCTTCCAGCCTGCGGGCGGTATGTCGGGTAAGCCAGAAAACTATTTGCATTAGGATATAAGGAGCCAGACCCACCATTCGCCAGCTGTATCCTTAAAGAAGTCGGGGATCTGAATGAGCGATCGCTAGAATCTGCGATCAAGGAATGATAAGCTACGCTTGTGATATTTAATTGCTATAAAACGCTATGGAAATCGTTTTACCACCTGAATTAGAAGCCATAGTACAACGCCGAGTTGATAGTGGTAAGTATGCCTCTGCGCTCGAAGTTATCAAAGCAGGAGTCAAACTCCTAGAACAGCAAGAAGATATTTATCAAGGGCGACTGTTAGAACTGCAACAAGAAGCGCGGATTGGATGGGAAGCTTCTTTGCAAGGTAAAGTTGTTGATGGTTCGACGGCAATGGCACAAATTCGAGACAAATTGCGTTCGCGTCATGGTGTTACCGAAGAATGACCCCACAATTTCGTCTTACCGAGCCTGCAATTAAAGATATTGAGGAAATTGCGGATTACATTGCTAAACAAACAGGCCTAGAGCAATCTGAACGTTTTTTGAGTAAGCTAGATGCTAAATTTGCTAAGATTGCCCAATTTCCTAACCTTGGGCGAAGACGCGACGAAATTCTGCCAGGCTTGCGTAGCCTCACAATCGATAACTACCTGATTCTCTACATGCCCATCGAACAAGATATAGAGATTTTCCGTATTATCAGTGGCTATAGAGATATTTCCGCCCTATTCGCTGAAGACAGCGATTAAAAGTTTTCAAGACGAATTTTGAATTTGTATTACCCAACTTTCTTTGCTTGAAAAAGTTCAATTAAATCGCCAGCATAACGGGCGTGCATATCGAGGAGCTTCATCTCCCAAGGTACAAATTTGCGAGGTTGACGAAAATGAGTAGATAATACGCCGAGCAAAGTGCCTGTGCGACTAGCTAGCGGCGTGGATTGGGCTGCGCGATACCCCGCCGCCGCCGCGATCGCTCTGTGAGGAGTGAACCGAGGATCGACCTTGACATCTTCAACAATCACCGTTTCTCCAGCACGCAAAGCCATGATGCAGGGTGAATATTCAGTGATGCTCACTGTCTGCAACTCATCAACTAAGCCAACGTCGAAGCCGCGTTGAACAGCGAGAGCGAGGGTGCATGTCTGCCGATCAAGCAGATGAATGTAGCCCATGTCCGTGCGGTGGATTGCGATCGCTCTATCAAGCACATTTTCCAACGCATCCTGAAACGTAGGTGATATTGGCAAACCAGCGATCAAGAGTGATGAAGTTTTGCTCACTAGCTCATTTGATAAAGGATTTCCCTCGCATACCAAGCTCACCAATAAAGAAGCGATCGCCTCACGGGGCAGAACTCGGTCTACGCAACCAGTCGCGATCGCCGCCTCCGGCATTCCATAAGCCACAGAACTGGCTTTATCCTGGGCGAGGACAATGCCATTTTGTTGAGACACAGCACGCACACCCTCTGCACCACCTTTACCCGTACCAGTCATCACAACTACTACAGCGCGATCTGCATAACTCTGGGCTACTGACTCAAAAAAGTGATTGACTCCATGCACCCAGCCGTGTTTAGTTGCTTGCGGAGCCAGAGAGACTGTACCGTTAGCATGAACAACAAAGTAATGTCCTGGTGGGCACACATACACCACTCCCGCAGTAAGTTCTTCCCTCTCATGTGCCCAGCGTACCGTCAAATTCGTTTGCAACTGCAAAACTTGTGCTAAAACATTAGTTTCCGAAGGATTGAGGTGTTGTAGGCAAAGAATCGGAGCGGGAAAGTCCGCAGGCAATCCCGAGAGCACTTTGCGAATCGCTGTAACTCCACCAGCCGAAGCTGCGATCGCCACGATCTCGATATTTGATTTGTTATTGGATCGTTGTCTAGGCATACTCGGTACAAGGTGGCGATTTTCAACTAACGAAAATTTGATAATGAAACCTAAGTATTTGCCGATAAAACTCTTAGCTCCATCTTAATCAATTAGCTGTTGAGCACTCAAAAAAATTGAACTTCGACCATTGATCGCTGTTGCATGATCGACATTGTGCCATTAATTCTGCCCGACTACTTAGATGATCATTCAGGCAGATGTCGAATGATGAATAACTTGGGTTATGTAGTCAGTAATATGCCAAACTATCAGCGGCAGACATCTTAGGCGTCGTGAATTGTATAAGAGCAATGCTCTTCGAGTTATTAATGCGGATGTAAATGTGGTTTTAATATTATGCAAACAGCAATCCCCCGCGCTTTGGCACAAGGGGTAGAGGCTATTGTAGTTTAGCCAACCCGATCGGTCCGGGTAAACTAGTAGCTTGGTTATATTTGATAATGCTACTTAGAACTATACAACCTGATAAAAATTTCCTATAACTTGTTTACTCAGACTTAATCTCCTGAGCAAACACAACTTTAATTTCCGGTTTGATATTACTTTTAAACCCAGCAAATATATGGCTCAGCCACTCTCGCCACCCCAAGAACCTTTTGATAGTACTGCATCAGATAAAGGCAAACGCAAACTTTCTCCACGTTTGTTAATACCTGTAGGCTTATTACTAACAGGCATTGGGATTTTAACCTCGTATTTGATTTCATCACACTCTGAAGCTAATACACTGCGAGTAAGTGGTCGCATTGAAGGTTATGAAACTGATATTGGAGCTAAAGTAGCAGGACGCATCGAGTCTGTAGCAGTGCGCGAAGGGGATGAAGTTCACAAAGGACAAGTGATTGTCAAGCTAGATGACGCAGAGATTCAAGCTCAACTTAAGGGAGCATCTGCTCGTGTAGATGCTATGCAAAAACAAGAAGAACAAGCAAGGTTGCAAATTAGTTTTTTAGAAAGCCAAATTCTTGAGAATCGGCTTACCTTGCAACAGGCTATGGGAGATGCTAAAGGTCGAATTTTCCAGGCTGAGTCATCAGTAGCATCGAGTCAAGCTCAGTTAAACCAAGCAATTGCTCAGGTGGAACAAGCCAAATCTGAGTTGAGACTCACGCAAATGAATCGCGATCGCTACGCTAAATTAGTCAAACAGGGAGCTATAACTAGGCAACAATTTGACCAAGCTCAAACAAGCTGGGAAAGTGCATTAGCCAACCTCAGATCGCGTCAAGCAGCGGTAGATTCTTTTCGTAAGTTAGTTAATTCTGCCCAAGGTCAATTAACACAAGCTCAAAGTATAGGATTAAATCCCTCTATCCGCAGCACCCAACTATCTGGGTTAAACACGCAATTGGCTCAAACTCGTTTGAAACTAGCTGCGGCTCAAGCTGATGTCACCAATGCCAAAGCCTCTCAGCAGGAAATGAAAGCTAAAATTTCCGACCTCAATGTCATCAGTCCCATTAACGGCGTAGTCGTCAGCCGGAGTGTAGAACCAGGAGCAGTTGTTACTACTGGTAAAACTCTGCTAACTGTAATTGATCCTAAGACAGTCTATCTACGTGCTTTTGTCCCGCAAGGTAATATTGGTAAAGTTCGCGTCGGACAAGAAGCTAAGATATTTCTAGATTCAGCACCCAAACAACCCTTAAGTGCCAAAATTGCTGCCATTGATACTCAAGCATCCTTTACCCCTGAAAATATTTATTTCCAACAAGACCGAGTTAAGCAAGTTTTTGGTGTCAAAATTGCCATCGACAATCCCGCCGGATTAGCCAAGCCAGGAATGCCAGCAGATGCCGAGATTAACATTACACCAGAGGCGGGGAAGTGATGAGGGAGTGGGGGGAGTGTGGGGAGTGTGGGAGAGGGTGGGGAGTGTGGGAAGGGCGGGAAGTGTGGGAGAGGGTGGGGAGTGTGGGGAGAAATGGGACAAGGGAGATGGGAAGAAACCATGCATGAATATTGCCTTTTTGCCCAATAACCAATGACAAATGACAGATGACAAATGACAAATAACCAATGACAAATGACCAATTTTGTAATTCAAGTGGAGGGCTTAAACAAACGCTACGGTAAATTAGTTGCCGTTAAGGGAATTGATTTTGCCGTCAAGCAGGGAGAAATTTTTGGCTTAATCGGCCCTGATGGTGCCGGAAAAACTACGACATTCCACATTTTGGGTGGGGTGATGGAAGCATCAGCTGGCAAAATCCAGATTTTAGGCAAACCTCCGCGTGATGCTCGTTTATATATTGGTTATCTGACACAGCAATTCTCTCTTTATCTCGACCTCAGCATTGATGAAAATCTGCGTTATAGTGCTGGCTTGCGTGAAGTCCCTGAGAAGATTTTTGTGCAGCGTCGCAATAAATACTTACGATTAATGAGTTTAGAGAAATTTGGCGATCGCTTGGCTGGTCGTCTCTCCGGTGGAATGAAGCAGAAATTAGCTTTGTGCTGTGCGTTGATTTCCCAACCGGAAATTTTGTTGTTGGATGAACCGACGACAGGTGTTGACCCGGTATCGCGGCGGGAATTCTGGGATGTTCTGGCTGCGATCGCAGCTGAGGGAGTTACGGTAGTTGTAGCCACCCCTTATTTAGATGAAGCCGAAAGGTGCGATCGTATTGCTTTAATGTACGAGGGACAGATTCAGCAAATTGGTACTCTTTTCCAGTTACGCGAAAGTTTAGGTTTACAACGTTTAGAAGTGCGCACCGATCGCATTGAAGCCGCTGAACAAGTATTACACGAAGCAATAAATAATACCCAAACATCAATTGTCGATGTCCAAACCTTTGGCGATAGATTAGATGTGTTGGTAAAAGATGCACTAGCAGCCACAGCCACAGTTGAGAAAATTTTTGCTCAAAAGCAACTACCACTTGACAACATTCAAACTGCGGATGCAACTCTAGAAAACGTTTTTGTTATCCGCCTACGTGCATCTGGTAACGACCCAGAATTTATTTCTTTTCCTCGTTCCCGGCTGAATAATGGCGGGGTTAGGGGAGAGATTGCTATTGGTGCAAATCAACTAAGAAAAGTATTTGGCGACTTCCAAGCAGTTAAAGGTGTAGATTTAGAAATTCGCTATGGCGAAATTTATGGGTTACTAGGAGCGAATGGTGCAGGTAAGACAACTACAATTAAGATTCTCTGCGGATTGCTAGAACCAACCTCAGGAAAAATTTCCTTGGCTGGACAAACTCAAAATTTGCGTAGTAGTGCTCTGCGAAAACGCATTGGTTACATGAGCCAAAAATTTACACTCTACGATGATTTAACTATTATCCAGAATCTAGAATTTTATTGTGGGGTTTATGGTGTGCCGAGGCAATTACGCCGCGGCAAAATTGATTGGGTACTAGCAACTTGTGGCTTAGTTGGTAGAGAAAACATGCTCACCGGACAACTACCAGGAGGATGGAAGCAGCGAGTAGCCTTTGGTGCTTCAGTAATGCATGAGCCAGAGATTTTATTTCTAGACGAACCAACATCAGGTGTAGACCCCTTAGCGCGGCGTCAATTTTGGCGATTAATTAATGAGTTTGCCAGATCGGGAACAGCAGTTCTGGTAACAACCCATTATTTAGAAGAAGCAGAACAGTGTAACCGCATGGGGTTTATGGTAGCAGGTGAAATAGTAGTTCAAGGTTCACCGAGTGAGATTAAAGCTGCTCAACCCGGTCAGTTGATAGAGATAGTTACTGATAAAACTCAAGATGCCTCTAATTTACTTAAAACACAGTTAGCACCCTGGCGAGTATCAATTTTTGGCGATCGCCTACACCTAGTTCTCGATCATCCAAACTCCGATATTCCCCTTATTCGCTCAATTTTCCAAACAAATGATATAAATATTCATTCCCTGCGACCTATTCCCTTTTCTCTCGAAGATTCCTTCATTGGCATAGTGCAACGCACCGAGGAACAGGAAGACAAGGAGGACAAATGACCAATGACAAATAACAAATGACCAATGACCAATGACCAATGACCAATGACCAATGAAAAGAATTTTATCTCAATGTCGCAAAGAATTAGCACAATTTCGGCGCGATCGCCTTTCCTTAGCGCTGGCATTTCTCTTGCCATTTATGACCTTAATTATTTTTGGTTTTGTGATTCGACTTGAATCTAAAAATATTCCTTTATTTATCCAAGATTTTGATAACAGTCCTCTTAGTCGTTCCTATATAGAGCGCTTATTTGCCACTAATCAGTTTGAGCCAATTCATAATTTTAAATTTTCCCTTTTTACTTCTAACCAAAATCCAGAATTTCAAAATCCACAAGCAGCTATTGATCAAGGACTTGCAAAAGCTGCTGTGGTGATTCCACCAGACTTTAGCCGTCGAATTAAATCAGAATTACCTACTGACTTACAAATTTTAGTAGATGGGACTGATGTTAATAATGCACGGATTATCAAAAATAGTATTCAGGCAACAACAATATTTTTCTTAAGAGATTCAGGTTTACAATCCTCTTTTGATAAAGTCATTGCTCATATCCGCCTTTGGTTTAACCCAGGAAGAAAAGAATCTTTATACATTGTGCCTGGTGTTTACGCAGTTATTTTATGGATTTATCCATCATTATTAACAGCAGTTGCAATGGTACGAGAAAAAGAAAAGGGGACAATATTACAAGTTTATGCCTCTAGTCTCAGTGCCGAAGAACTGTTATTAGGAAAAGGCTTAGCTTACCTACTGATTGGAATTAGCGAAGCTTTATTGATTACGGTAATGAGTGCAATAATTTGGCAATTAACATTTGCAGTAGAGGTAACACCATTATTCATAAGCACGTTACTATTCTTAGTAGATAGCGTTATGTTTGGTTTATTAATTGGTGTACGGGTAAATAACCAAAACTCTGCTGTGCAAGCTGTAGCATTGTTAGGCTTCTTAACGGCTTTACTACTATCTGGATTTATTTATCCAATCAGTAATATCCCTTTTCCACTATCTCTTTTTTCTGCTGTAATTCCAGCACGTTATTATATTGAAATTACTCGCGATGCTTACGTGCGCGGCACTGGATGGCCAGGTGTTTGGTTTTCTGTAATGATGCTAATTATTCTAGGATTCTTACTTTTTAATGCCGCACGTCGTATATTAAGGCGAATGCAGTTATCTGATTAGCTAGTACAACAAGGCGGAACGGCTAACTCACTGTCTATTATTTAAAAAAATTCAAGACTGTAAATTATTATGAGTCGTCCTCGAATTATTCAACCCGGACAAAGCTATACATTTAGCAAATATTTTGAACTTCCATTTTCCCCAGAAGATATTCTGGCTGAACTAGGTTGTAAGTATGAACGTGAACGGTTGCAATTACCAATAGCAGAATCTACCCCCAACCGCATCGAAGAATTACAGCGAGTGATTGAACGTAACCTCCGACGTGTCAAGTTACTGAGCGAAGATGCACGTAAACAAGCAATTATCGCACCTATACTACTAGAAGTCTGTGAAATCGCACAAACCCAATTAAATATTGAGTATTCTATTAATGTTAGCGAGCAATTCAAAGGTAGCTTAGATTACTACATTGATAAAGGTAAGGGTTTGTTAGTAATTAAAGCTAAACAAGCAGATTTAAGTAGAGGGTTTACACAATTAGCAGTTGAATTAATTGCACTTGATCAGTGGATAAATTCAGATACACCAATCCTTTACGGTGCAGTAACTACGGGTGAAGATTGGCGATTTGTTACCTACCAACGTCAAGAGAAACAGATAACTGAAGACTTTAAATTATATCGAGTACCAGAAGAATTACCTGAGTTAATTAAAATTCTAGTTGGTATACTAAGCACCTGATATGTCATCTAGGTAATATCAAATAACCATGAAATTGATTCAAGCTTTATTGAATAGCCGATTTTGGAGTTTAGCAATAAAAGAATTTCGCCAAATCTTACGAAGTAAGGAAACATTAGTATTATTAATAATTCCCCCGACAATTCAAATGCTACTTTATGGCTTTGCTCTCAATCCAGATGTACACTATCTCAAATTAGGAGTTGTCGATTATGCCAATAGTTATGAAAGTAGAGAGTTAGTTTCTGTTTTAACAGTTAATAAAGTATTTACACTAGAAAAATATTTATTTAATACTCAAGATTTAGGTGAGCAAGTACGGCAAGGAAAAATTACAGCAGGTTTAATCATCCCGCCTGATTTTAAACGTAATTTATCAGAAGACAAATCTGGCGAGGTGCAGATTTTGATAGACGCAGTAGATGCCAATACTGCTGGTATTGCTCAAGGTTATCTAAATCAGATGATTAATCAATTTAGTCGCCGCTTGTCATCTAATCAAGCCCCACCATTAATTACACCACAAACGACTTTTCTTTATAATCCAGGCTTGCGGAGTAGTTGGTTCTTCATTCCAGGCGTTTTAGGATTAGTTTTAACGCTGATTAGTTCTTTAGTTTCTTCAGTAACAGTTGTCAGGGAAAAAGATACAGGAACTCTAGAACAACTGTTAATGACTCCAGCAGAAGCTTGGGAGATATTACTAGCTAAAATTGTGCCGCTATTTGTGCTGTTAATGGGCGATGTAATTTTGGCTCTAACTATAGGAAGATTGATTTTCAGCGTCCCTTTTCGCGGCAATGCTGCACTTTTTTTAGCTTTATCAGGACTCTATTTATTTGTCGGAATTGGCATTGGGATTATGCTGGCTACAGTTTGCCGTACTCAGCAGCAAGTTGTGCTGACATCATTTTTTATTAATTTACCCTTGATTCAACTTTCTGGGGCTATCTCTCCCATTGAAAGTATGCCGATATTCTTTAAGTATTTGTCACTACTGAATCCGCTACGTCATTATATAGAGATTGTGCGAGGCATACTACTTAAAGGTGTAGGATTAGAAGTACTTTGGACTCATGCGATCGCACTTTTATTCTTTGCTACATTGTTGTTATCCATCAGCATTAACCAATTTCGCCGCCAACTGAGTTGACATGAATGCATTATGGACAAGTGAAATGAAAATAAAACGCATTATAAAATCCCTTTCCCCAATACCTTACGTTTTAACACCACTATCCGAGGTCTCGCTCCTTTACCTGAAAAACCTAAACCCTCACGGAAGATTTCTGGCATGTAAAATCGCGCTACATCTTCTTTTTCTGTATCTTCGTAGATAACCCCCATATCTACTAACATTCTCACCGTTTGTTGATCCATATCAAATTGTTCTACAGCAAATGGAATTTTCCGTTGCTCAGGGGTATATTTAGGAAGACTGTCCTCAACCCATACTTTAAACGTTGGATATTCCTCTTTCGCTTCTTCTACTTTCTTTTCGCTACATGGTTTAAGTGCGCGGCGGATTGCTTCAGGTGGTAAAAGGCGGCTGGTAGACCACTTTTCAAATTGCACTTCTTTAGCTCTATTTACTGTAATATCTGCTGCATGGTACAAGAAGCGGACAATATCTCGCGCCTGAAGTCTGCCGTTAAAATCTGTTAAAGCCGCAAATATCCAAGAAGCTGTATAAGCTTCTTTAGCATTATCTGATCCTAACCTTTTACCCCATAGCTTTTGTAGTTGCTCTGTCAGATCCTCTTTGCTTAAACTGTCAATTTTCGTTTTCTCTGCACCTATGACTTCGGCTTCGCTGCATATCCAAAAAACTAACCGTAAAAAATAATCTTGATCCCAAGATAAATCGTAAGAACGGTAAAGGTTTTCAAATTGCTTTAAATTTTGAGTGATTGTGTATCGCAAAAAATCACGGCGTAGTAAAATTATTACGCCAAGATTAGACTGTCTAATTTCCGATAATCTGTTTGGCAGATCATCTATTAAAGCTTTTAATGCTATTTTCTCTTGATTATTAGAAGAAATATTGGGAAAAATATCTTCTAAACCATCAAATAAAAATATAATTCGTAATCCTTTGTTTTTTAATTCACTATTGATACTGCTAAGGTTCTTAGAACTTTCTGCGTCAGGATTAATACCTATAACTCTTGCTATTTCACTAATCCAAAACTCTGTCCATTCTGGTTCACTCCAATTTGCAGTCGCAATTGCTTTTTTAATTCTACCCTCATACTCCGAAGGCAAAAACTCAGGAATATTATCACCCAAGACTGATAGGACTTCACTTCTAGCTTCGTTGATGACAATCTTGGCATTATTTTTAATGTTTCTAGATTGTAGCATAGGAAAGATATGCGTTATTGAATCTAGTTCTTGTTGTTTATTATCTATACGATTTAAAAATCTTTCCCAATATTTAAAGCGTGATAACTGAATATAGTTAAAAGTTTTACCTGCACCCTTAGCTCCAATTGATACTACACGAGGCAATTCATTTCTAAAATTAGTTGCTAAGTTTTTCAAAGGTTCTGTTACTAATAAGTCTTCTCCTTGTCCTTCTTCAGCATATTCGTATAGCTGGCATACATCTCTAAGTCGGCGAACCTGTGCAAGTATATCTGTATCTTCTGGAGATTTTGACTTTGGTTGCTCAATAATATTACTTAGCAATTGTCCTTCTGCCCACTCTTTAGCAATTGCCATCATTGAAGTTGCATTTAATTTTGAGCGTGCTTCTTCCCAGTTATTAATATAAAGTAATTCTTGGGCAAAATAAGTTTCTTTACTATCCAACCTCGTAGAATATATATTATCTTTATCTGACTGTAAATAAGCAGATTGCAATCTTACCAATGCATCTTCTACTGCTGGTAATGATTTCAATTCTGGTGTTAGCATATTAACGATTAAAGAGGGATCATAATATTTTTCGTTATCTACTCTTTCCTCTGGTGGCGCGACTCTACCAATTTGTTCAAGAACAAGACTGATACCTCTTACTGACTGGTCGTTGATTGTAGTAACTAAAAAACGCTGAATTCTGGGATCAAAAATTATGGGACTGGATATTTCACTCAAGCCAGCCCTCAAATCAATAAACACATAATCTGCACCAACAGCTTCACCTAAAAGATGAATAGCATTACCGCACTCCCAAGTTCCATCAGGACTTCTGACTAAATTTTCAGGTAAGATAGGTGTATCTAGTAACTGTTCATCATCAAGACAGGCAGGTAAAAAATAAACATTTGACTTCCCTTCATTTTTCAGAGATTTTTTAACTTCTCTAGCAAATAATGAAAGTGTTTGTTCTCTTTCAATAGGAGAATAGTGATATACTTCAAGAAAATCAATAAAAGAAACTGCTGCTTGTTGCTTTTCTATGCGATTCCAATAAGTAAGACCTGGTGCTTCTAAATCAGCATCGATAACTAATATAGTAATAGATTTATCTAATTCTTTAGCTCTATCTAGCAAAGCAAAATAATGTGCTGCTAAATTTAGAGTTCTACCAACACCACCTTTAAAAGAATAGAAAGCTATTAAATTAGGTTTATTAGTATATGCGTGGGGAAAAACAATCGTTTTTTGAATGACTCTTTCTTCTTCAATATCACTGTCAATATAAGCAATTTCTTCCCAAAATGGACGTATAAAAATCTCAATTGTAGATGCTTCCTCAGGGATAAATTCTACTGGCAATGTAGCATTACCAAGGTCAAGCTCAATAATAGACTCGTCTTCCTGATACCAATCGCCAAACCATTCTTTTAAAGCATTCTCTGCATTAACTCTGTTTTCTTCATTACTAATACCAATTTCCAAAGCATCAGAAAAACAGCGAATTCTTACTACTCCCTCTGGGAATTTACTACCATAGTTTGTTTTGCGGGAAATAGTTCTTCTCACATCAAGCCATGTCAATAACCTTAAAGATTTCATGGTCTTCTAAGTTCTCCATCTATCCAATTTACTATTTCTAATAATTTCTTCTCTAAATATTCGTCTGTTATCCCTGTTGCTGTACAACATCCACCATAACGCCACATTTGGTTGATATCACCAGGGGTAAATTTCCTTTCGTCATTGCCATTCTTACATTTGATTGGCTTCATGCTTAATTGTGCCGGTAATTTTAAACTTCCGCCAGCAGACAAACAATCTAGTAGCTTGTTGACATCATGTTGGCATTCAGAAATATCTGTACATAAATCTGAACGATTTTTACCCTGTCTACGCATCAAAATTGCTTTTAAACCACATTCAACAGCATAAAATAAGAGTAACCGATGAGCATTACTTCGTGGTATCTTCTCGGAAGCAAATTTATTTTCTCGCCAAGCTTTCTCTAGTTCTCTGTCCGTAAACGGAATTACCATTACGCTATTATCGGTCTAAGTCACTACGAATTAACTCAGACATATTAAGTCATAATCGCCCCACCCATCAATCGCTCATACCGATACTTCAACTCTTCCTTCATCAAATACCAACGCTCTAAAGTTGCATCTATCTCTATAACTTTCTCTGCTGCTTGTCGCGCTAACAGCAAAACTTCTTCATCTTCCAGCAAACTTGCAAGTGTAAAATCCGGCACACCAGATTGACGAGTTCCCAGCACTTCCCCAGGGCCACGGAAACGCATATCCATTTCTGAGATGAAAAAGCCATCTTGGGACTGTTCCATCACTTTGAGCCGTTGTTGCGCGTCAGGACTTCTAGAACTACTCATTAATAAACAGTAAGACTGCGCCGCACCACGCCCAACCCGTCCCCGCAGTTGGTGCAGTTGTGATAAACCAAACCGTTCTGCATGTTCAATTAGCATCACCGTAGCATTAGGGACATCAACGCCGACCTCCACAACGGTGGTAGAAACCAAAATTTGGGTTATGTTCTCGCGGAATTTTGTAATTGCTTCGTCCTTTTCGGCGGAACTCATGCGACCATGAAGCAACCCGACTTGAAACTCCGGAAAAACACTTTCCTGTAGCTTTTGATGCTCGTCTACAGCCGAACGCAAATCTAGCTTTTCTGATTCTTCCACCAAAGGCAAAATCACATATATTTGCCGCCCTTGGGCAATTTCTCGGCGCATCAGGTCGTAAGCATGGCTGCGTTGCTGACCTGTAAGCATTGTTGTCTGTATCTTTTGCCGTCCTGGTGGTAACTCATCAATTTGACTCACATTCATATCCCCATGTATTGTCAGTGCCAATGTCCGGGGAATGGGAGTAGCTGTCATCGTTAATACATGAGGTTGCTCGCCTTTCTGTTGCAAACGCGCCCGTTGTTGCACCCCAAAGCGATGCTGTTCGTCAATCACCGCTAACCCCAGTTGCCGAAAGTTTACTGGGTCTTGAATCAAGGCGTGCGTACCAACTAATAGGGGTAATTCTCCCGTTTCTAACTGAGCATGAATCTGTCTCCGTTTTACAGTTTTTGTGGAACCTGTAAGTAATTCCACTGGCAAATGCAGTAAGTTAAACCAACCAACTAACTTACGGTAATGCTGTTCTGCTAAAACTTCAGTCGGAGCCATCAGCGCCGCTTGGTAGCCAGATTGAATCGCCGCTAAAATAGCAACCACAGCAACCACAGTTTTCCCAGAACCTACATCGCCTTGTACCAAACGATTCATGGGTGTGGGTTCTTGTAAGTCATTGAGAATATCATTAATAACTCTTTGCTGTGCGCCAGTGAGTTGAAACGGTAGTATTTCGTAGAATTTTTCTATTAGCTGACCTTTGGGAGCGAGGATAGCGCTAGTTTGAATTTGCCTTGCTTGATACTGTCGTTGCAGTAAACTCAGTTGCAGGTAGAAAAATTCGTCAAAGACTAAGCGACGACGGGCAACTTGCAGAGAGGCACTATCTGGCGGAAAGTGAATATTAGCGATCGCATCTTTCAATTCCATCAAACCATACTTCTCTCGCAAACCACTGGGTAAGGGGTCTTTGAGATTTGCCGCAGCAGGTAAAGCAGCTATTACCGCCTGTCGCACCATATTCGCTGCTATACCTTCAGTTAAAGCATAAATTGGCACAACCCGACCGATAGTCAAGGAATCAATCGTATCTCCGGGATTTGCCAACACTTCTAATTCGGGGTTATCCAGCGTCAAGCCATATTTACTTTCCTTTACTAACCCGCAAGCTGCAATCACACTACCCACCGGGTAGCGCCGTTTTAAACTTTCTTGCCAAGCGCGACTAGTAAAGCGCGTACCAGCAGAAAAGCGACTAACTTTAATTTGCCCAGTGTTATCCTTTAGTATCAGTTCTAAAATTGATAGTTTCTGATTTTTCGGACTATTAAAACAGTTGCAGCGCTTTACCGTTGCGACTATCGTCACCGTCTCACCCGCCTGCAACTCGCGGATATTTACCTGACGTGCATAGTCAATGTGGTCGCGGGGATAGTAAAAAAGTAAGTCGCGCACGGTATACAAACCAAGACGCGCCAAATTGTCAGCTTTTCTAATCCCGATTTCTGGTAAATCGCTGAGTTTTTGGTCAATTTTTGGAGCCAGCCTCCGACTAACCTCAGCCACAATTGGAGATTTGGGATTTTGAATTTTAGATTGATAATTTTTCCTAGGCTCCTCTACTCCCTTGTGCTTCTTCTCCTCCTGTTCCCCATCTTCTTGCTGTAGTTGGTACAGATACCTGCGCGTTTCTGCTACTAAATGTTGTCTATCTTCTAAAACCAGATCGGGATATTTAGCAAATTGTATCGCTAGCTCTTGCCAGCGACGGCGCTCACTTGAGGGCAAAGCTGTAGGAAATTTCCCTAAAGTCAAGCTGAGAAATTCACTAAAGCGGTATTGTCTACCCATCAAGTCTGTAAAGCCTTGTTCTGCTTCTATTGCCAAGGCTTTTTGCAATCTTATCCAATCTGGTTTGTCATTGGTCATTAGTCATTGGTCATTAGTTATTAGTCATTAGTTATTAGTCATTAGTCATTGGTCATTAGTCATTAGCCATTGGTTATTCACAAATGACAAAGGACAAAGGACAAATGACTATTTAATCATCAATCCAAATAGCACGCCATGCTGCTTCAGCTTCAGCAATTGAGCGTTCGCGCTGCTTTTTTTGATACTCCTGCCCTAATTTATTTAACTGAACTAAGATACTGCGAATTTGTTTGCGCCCAGAGGAGAGTTTAGAATCAGCAAATTCAATTTCGCTCAGCCGTAGGTTAATCGCTATCAGCCTTGTTAGTCCAGATTGCTGGGCATCCTGCTCATTTTCAATTTCAATTACCAAGTTTAATAAGTTAGGTGGTCCTGGCATGACTTCGGCAGATGCTTCTGATGCAGCCGCAGCTACTTCTAAAATTGGTTCTGGTAACTTTTTGGGTAAAATACTAATTTTTTGAAGCAAAACATTGGCATCATGGGAGACTTTTTTGAGAGTATATTGGATTAACTTTTCTAAGCTCTGTTGCCAAGCTGCTAGTTCCATCGGGTTAGCAGGGTCAGTAAATTTTATAATTAGGGGAAGTTTGCCAGCACGATTTCCCTCCATAGCAAACTTTTCAAAACGGATTTTAGATTGTGGATTTTTGTCATCATCCACATCTTCCCCATCACCTACATCTCCCTCATTACTCGCATCTTCTCCAGCTACCTCCGCTACCTCATCACTTGCATCTTCTCCAGCTACCTCTGCTACCTCATCCTGATGTTCTTCATTATTGATAAAAGTCAGCAACTGCTCAGCTGCTTGTTGTCCCAACTTCCGGATGGCTTGTTGCAATTGTTGCCGCTGATTCAATGACAAACTCAGGAAATTTTCGGAATAACCTTGGGTACATAGGTGATACGTTGCCAGAATCAACTGCTGGCGAACGGCTTGCCCTAACATGCTTAAATAACTAGCATAAGCAGTTTGAAGTTCTGCCGCGATCGCTTTTATCGCTTCTTTCAGCAGTGCAATATCTCGATCAATTCGCTCGATTGCTCTAGCCATATCTTTTCTTTATAGTCCATCTAAACCCAATAATGGTACAAATGTACGTATCTATTTTAAAATAAACATTCCTAGGATTTGCAATTTTGCGGTAAGTATAGCAAATCTCCTGCAAATAGCAGTCTAAAAGCCAGTTTCTCAGCTTTATCGCCTGCAAAGGAACTTGACTTAGCACAAATTTTAAATATCTATCTTAACTAGAGGCTCTTAATTATCTCTAATCAAGACTAATAAAATACAGGCCAGCATAGTTTGCCTGGCCTGTATTTTAATAAGTCATCTGTCTTTAATCATTTGTTCTTAGTTCTAATCACAAATGACCAATGACAAATGACAAAATTACTTAGTGCCCATTTGTGCAGCGACTTCCTCAGCAAAGTTGCTTTCTTGCTTTTCAATGCCTTCACCTAAGACATAGCGCACAAAGCGTTTGATTTTGATGTCTTGACCTAGCTTAGACTTGACTTGCTTCACTAAATCTTCCACAGAAATGCTCTGATCTCTAATGAAAGGTTGATCTAGCAAAGCAAATTCTTTCAGGCGTTTTTCAATCCGTCCCTGAACAATCTTTTCTTTGATGTTCTGGGGTTTGCTAGCTAAATCATCCCGCCCCATTTCAACTTCTGTTTCTCTAGCAGCAACTTCGGTGGGGATTTCGTCTACACTGACATACTCGACATTTGGGCAAGCAGCTACTTGCATAGCGGCGTTCCGTGCTAAACCTTGGAACTCTTCATTGCCAACTACAGCATCAGTTTCGGAGTCTATCTCAACCAAAACACCAACTCGACCGCCAGTGTGAATATAGCTGTCTACTATACCTGATTTGCCTTCTGCTAGTGAAAAATTGACAAAGCGGCGTACCTTGATATTTTCACCCAAGGTAGTAATGACTTGCTTGATGAAATCTTCTACGGTCAAGCTTTGGTCTTCAATATAGGGTTGAGTTAACAAAGACTCAACACTATCAGCTGTTACTGCTTGCTTTGCCAGATTCTTAACTAGAGCCTTAAAAGCATCGTTACGGGCAACAAAATCAGTTTGGCAGTTAACTTCTATAAGTACACCCACCTGAGAGCCAGGTTGAATGTAGGTATCTACTAGACCTTCTGCTGCAATGCGATCGCCTTTTGTACCTCCTTTAGCGATGCCCTTTTGCCGCAACCAATCTATGGCTTTTTCAAGGTCGCCATCATTTTCTTGTAGTGCTTTTTTGCAGTCCATCATGCCAGCATTGGTTTTTTGGCGTAGCTCTTGGACTTGTTTTGCAGATATTTCCGCCATGTTGCCTCAATTCCTACTTGACCTCGAGTTGTAATCGCTCACGGGTGTTGAGTATTTCTATCTTACTCAGAGCGATGAAAAGTATGAAGTGTAAAGTATGAAGGATAAAATTTCATCCTTCATGCTTTAGCCTATTCTTCGTCGTCTTCGTCGCCAGAAGCATATGAGCCAGTTAGCTCAGTTTCTTCATAATCGTAATCGTCCTCACCACCCTCGTAATCTTCATAATCTTCTTCTGCATCCAGCTGACCATGACGACCTTCATAAATCGCGTCTGCCAATTTGCCGACGATCAGCTTAATTGATCTGATGGCATCGTCATTTGCCGGGATGGGAATATCTACTACATCGGGGTCACAATTTGTATCCAACATCGATACAATCGGAATTGCCAGTTTTTGGCATTCTTGAACTGCGTTATACTCCCGCCGTTGGTCTACAATCACCACAACATCGGGCACTTTCCGCATGGTTTTAATGCCGCCCAAATATTTCTGAAGCTTCGCCATTTCACGGCGTAACATTGAGGCTTCTTTTTTCGGCAACAAGTCCAAGGCTCCGGTTTCTTCCCGGCGTTCCAAATCTTTCAGGCGGTCTACCCTAGTTTTGATAGTTGCCCAGTTGGTCAGCATTCCACCCAACCAACGCTGGTTAATATAGTGGGAACCACAGCGACTGGCTTCTTGGGCAATAATACCTGCTGCTTGGCGCTTGGTGCCGACAAACAGAAATTTTTTCCCTTGTTCAGCTTGTGTACGCATATAACTATACGCATCTTCCATCAACTGGGCAGTTTGCACCAAGTCGATGATGTGTACACCATTGCGGGAAGTATAAATGTAAGGAGACATTTTTGGGTTCCAACGCCGGGTCTGATGCCCAAAGTGAACCCCTGACTCCATCATTTGAGCCAATGAAACGACTGGCATATATTTTTTACTCCGATTCGGGTTAAACCTCCACCCAGGCGTATTTCCCAACGAGGAAACACCCGAATTCCTGGATGTGCGAGATTATTAATGAACCATACTAGGGTAGCACATTTAGACTCAGGGGTATGGGCAGCGTTGACAAATGCCCAATTATCTAACTTTTATGAATGCTGCATTTGGGCGTAGGCTTCATAAACACCCTTGACGTTATACCAATTAAGAAAAATCCGGGCAACTTCCAAAGCTAATTGAGGTTTACCTAGATTAATTAACCATTGCAAAAACGGTGCCATTGTCCGTTCATTAAGTGCGCCATTTAGGGATAGTATGCCCCAAAGCAAGCGATGTAACCAAGTCATTTGAATCATCATCCGCACTTCCCAAGTGGGATGTTTTTGATAAAACAAAACTCCCATACGTCCGCGTTGAATTTCTTTGTCAATCAAGTTAGGAATTTGTTCTAATTTAAATGCTGGATGCCAATGATAGCCTACAGCTTCCGGACATTTAATCAGTTGTAAACCTAAATTTTTGAGTCTTACACCAAGTTCTAAATCTTCCCAGCCATAAAGTTGAAAGCCAGTATCAAAAAGTCCAGCTTTCTTTAGCCAATGTTTGGGAATTGCCACATTGCCTGTAGCAAAAAAAGCTGCTGAAAAATCTGTTACTTTATAAGGTTCAGAGGTAGGATTATCAAAATTACAAGTATTAATGACTGCACCATAAGTAAAGAAGCGATCGCTCGCCAATCTTTTCTGTCCCTGCACCAGCGCATCAGCATGAGCCTGCAAAAAATTTGACAGCACTACTAAATCACTATCAATAAAAATAATTGTGTCTCCTAGTGCTTGTTCTACCCCCAAATTCCGAGCCGCGGCTGGACCGTTATGGTCTTGTTCAAACCATCGCACATGGGGAAACTCGTCTTTATGTGCTGCCAACCACTCTAAAGTCCCATCAGTAGAGCCATCATCTACCAAAACGACTTCATAACCTGTAATCGCAGTTGAATTTGCCAAATCTTGCAATTCTAAGGCTCGGAGGCACTTTTCTAAAATTGGTTGGCGATTGTAAGTCGGTATAACAACGCTGAAAAACACAGTCTCACCCACAACACTATTACCCATCTCCAGAATAGGACAACTGTGACGCTAGCCCTGTTCCTGGTCACGTAAACCGCAAATTTGTAAATGATACCAAATTACCTAGAAAGTAGGCGATGTTTTAGATATCTTCTATTAAACAATGTGTATTTTTAATTACCTAACTTGAAATTGCCAAAACTTTTTTTAATTAAAATATAACCTATTGTTAATTATTTATATGTAGGTTTGTTGCTGATTAATGAATTACTGAGCAATACCATTAATCAGCGATTCAATAATCATGACTGATTCTGAAAATATTTACCTATCACTAAATTTTTTCTGTAATTGCAGAGGAAAGTTGGATGTCTAAATTGAGTCGTAGACAAATTTTAATATTTTTTGCTGGTAGTGTAAGTGCTGCTTTATGGGGAGCGAAAAACTTCAGTACTGCTTCTAGTATTGCAGAAAAGAAAATAAAACCACTTAACTTTACACCAGTCCGGTTACCCCACCCTCTACCAATTTATCAACAACACAAGAATTTTTTACCAACGGGAATAGGAAAGGGAAAGGAATTGAATGTATCTGAGGATGTAAATTTAACTAGCTATAAAGTCGTTGATGACGTGGTAGTGCCCCCAGAATATGAACGTTATGTAATTGTGAGTTGGGGCGATCGCGTGTTTTCTAATCAAGAAGAATATGTAGGCTACAACTGTGATTACACCGCTTTCATTCCCCTAAGTAAGAATAAAGATGAAGGTTATTTATGGGTAAATCACGAATATGTGAGCTACCCTATTTCTGCGGTCGTAATAGAGGCTGCTGATGATTTAGCTGGACTACCTACCGCCTTTGAACCTGTGATTGGCTGGGCTTTACCTACTAGTAAAAATATTCAAGTTGAAGGGGAATTTTTATATAATCTGGGCGGTTCTATTATTCGGATTTCTCGCAATAAAACTAGCAAGCGTTTTGCGGTTGTTAAAGACGCTAAAAATCGCCGCATTCATGGTCTTTCAGGATTGGGAATTAATAGCCAAAGAACTGACGGCTATCAAACTGTCACTTCTTGGGGAAATCTCAGCTATCAAAAAGGCAACCAAAACTATTTAATTGCTACTGGACCGGCTGCAACTCAAGTTTTTAATCTGAGTACCGATGGATTAGGTAACAAAATCATTGGTACTGCCTACAACTGTTCTGGTGGTACAACACCTTGGGGAACTATTTTATCTGCTGAAGAAAACTTTCAAAATCAAGTTGGTGTCACAGAAGCAGTTAAAAGTGATGGTACTCAAATAGGTTACACCGATGGCAGTACTGGCAAAACTTTTGGTTTGGTTGGGGAAAAATATGGCTGGATTGTGGAAATTGACCCCACTAACCCGAAATTCCGTCCCCGTAAACACACTTGCTTAGGTCGTTACCACCATGAAAACGTCGCCATGAGGGTTGCAGCCGGAAAGAAGTTAGTCGCCTACATGGGTGATGACAGACGCGGAGGACATACCTGGAAATTTGTCAGCGCAGGTAAAGTTTCCTCGCCAAGCAGTAAAAGTAATAGCCGATTGTGGGAAGAAGGGACTTTATATGTTGCCCGTTACAACCCAGATGGTACAGGTCAATGGATACCTTTAGTTTTAACTACTGCTACTAATCCGATTGCACCAACTGTACTGTCTTCCGTGGAATTTGCGGCTTTAGGAAAAGTGCAAAAAGAAGGTCATTTACCCTTACCAAAGCGTAAAGGTATAGCCGGACAAACTGAAGATGGTGGTATTTTCAAATGCGATCGCACTAACGAAGCGAAAATACTACCTGCTTATCAGAATAAAAAATTATCTAACTTTTACACTACCCAAGGTGCGGTTCTGTCTGATGCCTTTTTAGCCGCAAACTTAATCGGGGGAACTCCCACCGCCCGTCCAGAAGATATCGAAATCCATCCGCGTACTCAAGAGGTTTTCATTGCTTATACCGATGGTGCGCCAGGAAGCGATGGTTATCCTGATTCGCGAATTTTCCACGTTGCCAAGTTAAACAATACTGCTAATGCCACGCAGCAGTCAGGGGGATTATACAAGATTATTGAAGATAGTGCCGATGGTACAGGCCTTACCTTCCGCTGGCAGAGATTAGCCCAAGGTGGAGAAGCCGATTCGGTGTCTGGGGCTGGTTTTGCCAATGTAGATAACTTAGTTTTCGACGATCGCGCTAATGTTTGGGGTGTAACAGATATGTCTACCAACACCCATAACGGTTTTAATACTGGTGCTGTTGGTAAGCAAACTACTATCAGTCACACAGCTAGTGGTAACGTTTCCGATTTGACGGGAGTTTTTGGCAATAACTGGCTGTTCTTTATCCCCACCAGTGGTACTAATGCGGGACAGGTAATACCGTTTGCTCACGGGCCAGTGCGTTGTGAAATGACTGGGCCTACTTTTGTGGGGGATACACTAATTATTTCAGTGCAGCATCCTGGTGAAGATTGCCCAATTAACGATGGTACAATGCTGAGCCGCAGTATCGAATTATTAGATTTGAATGGCACGACATTCAAACAAAATCGCACTGTACCTCGTGGTAGTAGCTGGCCCAGTAATATTTCCCCAGCTGACGGTGGTAAAGGTCAATCTACAGGTGTCCCTCGTCCGTCTGTAATTGGCATTCGTCGGAAAAGTTCGCTGGGTAGGTTTATTTAAAAATGGCAATCGGGTGGTATTTGTCAATATTCTCCTCTCCACCCTGTCATAAATTTCTAGTAACTATAATTCTCGACAGTTTAATTATCAGAGTTTGCCACTGAATGTTATACATCACATAAGTTACTAAAGAAATTGTGCGCCCCAGCGTAAATGCTGCTGAGGCGCACACATCAATTAATTTTGAAATTTACGACTTAGTGACCAATTAAAAATCAAAGTAATCGGCTAAACTGCACCACTATTTTTATGAAATAGAATGGCTATCGTTTTGAAAATTAGCTTGAAATCGTACAGTAAACTCCAATTTTTTTGATACTGCAAATCTAAGCGAATTACATCTTCAAAACTGCGTACTTTCGACCTTCCATTTACTTGCCATTCGCCAGTCATACCAGGTTTAACATCCAAGCGTTGCCATTCAGGTACTTCATAGCGTTCTACTTCATCAGGCGTAGGTGGCCTTGTACCAACTAAGCTCATATCTCCTTGAAGAACATTCCAAAATTGCGGCAATTCATCTAGACTAGTTCGCCGTAAAAAGCGCCCTACCCGCGTCACTCTAAAATCGCTCTCATTTTTGAAGAAAGCACCTTGTACTTGGTTTTGCACTTGAGATTTTTTAGCCTCTGCATCCACACACATGGAGCGAAATTTCCAAATTTCAAAACGCTTCCCCATCCAACCACAGCGGGTTTGGCTAAAGAAAATCGGGCCGGGATCATCGATTTGAATCGCAACCGCAATGGGAATTAGTAAAATGCCTGTAATTACCAAACCTATTACTGCCCCAACAATATCAAGCAACCGTTTCATCCAAGATGCCACAGAAGGATGAGTAGTAGGTAGCTGCTCAACCTTACGAGAAGAAAAGACCTGAGCATCTTGGGGATCGTGTTGTTCTTTTTGCGGTACAATACCCAATGATTCAATTGAAAAAACTTGATCCAATCCTGTGAGGTTTAGGACTGCCATTACTGGAGGATTGACATTACGTAGTATAAATAATACTTGTTTTTCCTTGGCAGTTTTAAAATTACTGACCAGAGCACCTAAACCACTGCTATCCATAAAAGTAGTTTGGTGAAAGTCAATGATTATTTGCTTGAGATGTGCATTTGCCTGGATTAACTCTTGGCAAGTTTGCTTAAAGCCTACGGCCTCAAGCACGCTTAACCGAGCCGGAACCTGCACTATTGCTGTTTCATTTAAAGAAGTAACTGGAACGACCTCTTGCGGTTGGCTAGTCATGAAGCTCTGCACTTTAGTTGCCGTGTAAATGTAAGCTGCCAAACATTATTTGTCCTCATGTAATTACCTATCCTCATCTACAATTAGGAGGAATCAGGACTAATTGTTAGTTAATTGGGAGAGATGGTAGATTGCCAGTGACGATTCACAATAGAACAAGAGGCTAAAAAACTTACTTGCTTTCGTGAAGACGCGGCGCGATCGCGTTGATATCATCCCATGACTGCTAAAACTACGGTTAAAACTACTGCACGCCTGATAGAGGTCTTTTCTGCTATTCAAGGGGAAGGACTGAATGTGGGGACACGTCAAATTTTTATTCGCTTTGCTTTTTGTGACTTACGTTGCCACTTTTGCGATAGCGCCCATACTTGGAATGCACCCTCTACCTGTAGGATAGAGCGAACCCCAGGAGTCCGGGATTTTGAAGTGCACTCCAATCCTATCCCAATAACTAGGCTATTAGAATGGGTTGAACGGCAAAATTTACCTTCTCTACACGATAGCATTAGCTTAACTGGGGGCGAACCGCTTCTTCATGCCCCATTTTTGGCGCTATTTCTACCACAAGTGCGATCGCTTACCAATTTACCCATATATTTGGAGACGGGAGGTCATCGCCCAGAACAATTGGCTATAATTCTGCCCTACCTAGACTCGGTAGGTATGGATCTCAAGCTACCTAGTGTCAGCGGTGAAAGCTATTGGCAAGAACACGCACAATGCCTGAAATTATGTCATGATTCACATTTAAATGTTTTTGTCAAGATAATTGTTTCGCAAAAAACAGACCCAGCTGAATTGGAACGTTCAGCTTTGTTGGTGGCAGCCGTTAGTCCCGATATTCCAGTGTTTTTACAACCTGTCACACCTTTGGCTGTATCTGAAAAATTAACGGCAATACCTATACTTGCCCCTTCTCCAGAACAGGTTTTGAAGTGGCAAGCTTTAATGAAGCAGTTTGTGAAGTATGTCCGTGTTGTGCCTCAAACTCATAAAATGTTAAACCAGCTTTAAACAGTAGCGAGTGCTGAGTGTAATTGACTCGGTACTCGTTACACAGCAACGGCAGTACTCTACGAGAAGCGGCCCCACAGGCGTCTACGCTCAAGTCGGGACACCCTTTGAGTAGTCGCTCATGAGGGGAACCCTCCCGCAGCGCTAGACTCACTGCCCAACGGAGTGGCTCCCCAAGACCGCGCTGCTTCTTCACCGCACGACTAGCTCCTCAGCACTGTTAGAATCCACCTTCATCTACAGTTTTAGATTTAGCTTTTGCTTTATTGGCACTGCGTTTGAGGGCAGAGAGCCGTGCTTCATATCTAGACCGCTGACGCTTGCTGGGAGTGTTATCAATCAAGGTTTTTAAGGCGCTACCCAAACTCTTGTAGGCGTTAGGGAGGCTATAACCAAAGCGAGTTGCAAGAGCGATCGCTTTATCGTCCGCATCAACCAATTCTTTTAGTTGCTTTTCTCCGTTATTTTTTTGATATAGTCGCCAGCCGGAAACGCCACAAAGTGCTAATGCTAAAACTAGTAACAATCCATCCTGTACCCACAACTCACCGACAGCACCACCTAAACCGATAGCCAGTGCTGCCATTTCCCAACCATCTTTGGGAATTGTGTCATTTTGAATGCGGGCGACTTCGTGCCAAAACAGCAGATTACGCTGATCCATTGCGAGGCTATCCCATTTCACCAGGTCAATTTGAATTTCTACCTGGTCTTTACCAATTTCTTCGCTGCGGATCAGGGGTGGATTGACCTCAGTTGTGCCTTCAACCGTGACCCAGCTCTGCAATTCTGGCGGTAGTAAGCCTTTCAACCGCCGAAGTTCACTCATTTCCGCTTTGGCAGAGGAGGTTGCATAGGATGTCATAAAATCCAGCCCTAGAAAAATTCAGTATATAGTGAGGGTATCACTTTGGAGTATAGCTATTTCAGTGATAATCCGCCTCACTCGTTGGGAAAACTTCCCCGCTTTTTCCTGGCTTCCATTGCCTTTTCTAGGATTTCTAGTAATCCAGGAGCCTCTTCTTGAATACTCAGTAACAGCCTTTCCCCAAGTTCTATATTCCCTGGATCTAGACCTGTTTCCATTACCTCTTTCAAGCGTGGCATCGCTATGTTGTCAACAATCTGAATTAACCCGCTTAAACAACGATTAAATTGTTTTTCTGTGAGAATCGAGTCTTCTAAGGGAAACTCGATAATGGCACGGATTTCACCATCAGATGGGTCATACTCCCATTGCAGCATTTTGGTTTCCCAAGAAATAGCCAGCATTGTCTGTAGGATAGCTCCCTTATGAGGATGCTCTTGAACTCCTGCCAGAACCTGAGGAGCAAATACGCGGAAAAATTTTCCCTCCTCATCCAATTGAACAACTATCAGGAAGTCTTCTAGGTTATCAGCTTCCACACCTGTGATAATACGTTCTTCTTCGTCATCAAAACGATATTCCCAACCAAGGTTGTCTAAGTATTTAGCAATCTGTTTCAGATTAGCTCCCATAAAAGCCTCATAAGGAACGGTGGAGCAGCTGTTACCCAACCTAGTTTAACCTGCTAGTGGCAGATGCTTAGGTTAGTGCAATTACTTTTGCTTTCATTCAAGTATGCGATCAAGCTCTCGTTTATTAGCCAAGCCAGTAACGTTGCGTGGAATTCAAAATTTCTTAGAGTGAGAAAACTGTGGTTGGGATATCTACAAAAAAACCATCTTTTTAGCTGTCAGGCTGGGTTTCATAGCACTGCAATAATTTGATTTTAGATTTAATTAGATTTCTTGAATTTAGTTAAAAATTCGCAATAGTTCATATTAAATTTTAGAAAAAATATGAAGTTTTAACGATGCACATATCAATATTTGCTAACAATTTAATTATAAATTATATTGATAATGATAAATATTTATTTGGTGTAAGTTATTTCAAAAATTAAATTTAAGAAAATTATAGCAATTACAAAGCAACCAATATTTGTTTTTCAAATAAGGGTTTTAAAGCTACACATTGATATATTTGAAGCAGTTTGAAAAACAAGTAAAATCTTCAAATCCTACTTTTAGAAAAACAACTTCAACACAGATGCCCAAAAAGTTTTATATTACAATCATCTACCTAATTTCACAGAGAAATTGTAGTAGGAAACACATATTTACCTGGTGAAAGTCCATAAGATTTATGCGGAAATCAGCGTTAATTTTAGCGATCGCGCCCCTCATATTTGCCATTACTGCTTGTAGTGGAGAGTCCGGAAATACCGCTAACACATCCAGCACTTCAGCAACACAAGTAATTAAAAATCGTTGGGATACAGTAAAAAACCGTGGTCAGCTAATTTGCGGTGTCAGTGGTGAAGTGCCAGGATTTAGCTTTGTCGGGACTGACGGTAAATACAGTGGAATCGACGTTGATATCTGTCGGGCCATAGCAGCAGCTTTATTTGACAACCCAGATGCAGTAGAGTATCGCAATCTCAATTCCAAAGAACGATTTACAGCTTTGCAAACTGGGGAAGTAGATATTCTCAGCCGTAACACTACATGGACGCTTAGCCGCACAACCTCTGTTGGCTTAGAATTTGCGCCTGTTGTTTTTTATGACGGTCAAGCAATTATGGTTCGCAAAAATAGTAATATCAAAGCCCTAGCAGATCTTAAAGGCAAGGCCATTTGCGTTCAAACTGGTACTACTACCGAGCAGAACTTGGCAGACCAAATGCGGAAACGGGGTATTACTTACAAACCTGTTGTTTTTGAGGACGTTAACATTACCTTTGCTACTTATGCTGAGGGACGTTGCGACGGTATTACAGCTGATCGTTCAGCATTAGTTTCTCGGCGCTCAATTCTACCCAAACCAGAAGATAACGTGATTCTTGATGAAGTCATTTCTTCAGAACCACTAGCGCCAGCAGTCGCCAAAGGAGATACTAAGTGGGCTGATGCTGTCAAGTGGGTAGTGTATTCTCTCGTAAAAGCCGAAGAGTTAGGCATTAATTCCCAAAATGTGGCACAATTCGCTACTAGTAATGACCCAGATATTAAACGATTTTTAGGAACAGAAGGCAACCTTGGTGAGAGCCTTGGTTTAACTAACGACTTTGCAGCCAGAATAGTCAAGCACGTCGGTAACTATAGCGAGGTTTACGATCGCAATCTTGGAGCAAAGACAAAACTCAATCTAGCGCGCGGTCAAAATCAACTTTGGTCAAAAGGCGGATTACTCTATTCTCCACCGTTCCGCTGATGAGAGATAAGGAAGATAAACAGACGCAGGGTCGCGGAGAAATGACTCTTGACTGTTGACTTTTGACCCTTGACAAATGACAAAGCGCAAAGTCGAGCCAGTGCGTTCCTGTCGCCTTGCGTCGGAAAGCAACTGGCGTCGGAGCGCCGGCTTCTGGCGAGCAGAACTTTGTAAGAAAGCACAAATGACTAATGACTAATCTAAAATTGTTGTGGCGCGATCGCCGTTTTTGGCGTATTGCAGGACAATTGATAGCTGTATTTTTAGCAGCAGTTCTAGTCACAATACTATGGAGCAATCTTAATCGCAATCTACAGCAACTAGGTATTCAGTTCGGCTTTGATTTTCTTAAACAACAAGCATCTTTCGATATTGGTGAAACTCTAATTACCTACAAACCAACTGATACCTACAGCCGCGCCTTGTGGGTAGGACTAATTAATTCATTGCGAGTAGCAATTGCGGGAATTCTCCTCACAACAATTGTAGGAGTAAGTGCAGGAATTGCTCGGCTCTCTGATAACTGGCTAGTACGGAATATTGCCCTAGTTTACGTGGAAATTTTCCGTAATACACCTTTACTGCTGCAATTGCTGTTTTGGTACTTTGCGGTTTTCCTCGGATTTCCCAAGACAGAAAATAAAATTTCACTTTGGGGGTTGATTTACCTGAGCCAAAATGGTGCAGAACTTCCTTGGTTTACATTATCTCCAGAATTTTCAGCTTTATTGTTGGGTTTAACTTTTTATACAGGTGCATTTATTGCTGAAATTGTCCGAGGCGGAATTCAATCAGTACCAAAAGGACAATGGGAAGCAGCGCGATCGCTAGGCTTAAAACCTAGTTTAGTAATGCGTCTCGTGATATTTCCCCAAGCATTGCGGGTAATCATTCCGCCTCTGACGAGTCAATATCTCAATCTGATGAAAAATTCCAGTTTAGCGATCGCCATTGGCTATCCCGATATTTATTTTGTCTCTTCCACAACTTTTAACCAAACAGGGAGAGCAGTAGAGGTTATGTTACTCATTATGCTCACTTATCTCACACTCAGTTTGACAATCTCTGTAGTAATGAATTTGTTAAATCGAATGGTGCAGATTCAAGAGAGATAAATATAAAACAAGAGTAACAAATAACAAATGACCAATGACCAATCCTCAATTATTGTGGCTGCGCAAAAATCTGTTCAGTACTTGGTACAACAGCTTGCTTACTATTGTCTGCTTAGTATTTCTGTTATGGGTAGCCAGAGGAATTTTAATTTGGACAACTACCCAAGCACAATGGGCAGTAATTCAAGTTAACTTACGTTTATTCTTAGTAGGAAGATTTCCCCAATCCTTATATTGGAGAGTTTGGATTGTGCTGGCGATCGCTTCTAGTTTAGCTGCTGTAACTTGGGGTGCATTTTCTAGCAGACAACATTTAACAAAGCGTGCAGTTGTTCTGCCTACTTTAATTATTGGGCTTCTGTTAGTTGTTTTACCATTAAATTTTCTATCCCGTCTCTGGTTACTTTTAGTTGCTGTTTTTTTATCTGTAGGATTTTGGATTGGTAGAGGATTCTCTAAAGTAATTTCTCCCTGGCTTTCTATAGTATGGCTTTTATCTTTCCCTGTAATTCTATGGTTAATTGGCGGTGGTTTTGGCTTACAACCTGTATCTACAAATTTGTGGAATGGTTTGCTACTTACACTGTTGATGGCAGCAGTTAGTATTGTTATGTCCTTTCCAATTGGAGTTTTACTAGCTTTAGGGCGCACTAGCAACTTACCAATAATACGTTGGTTTTGTATCCTCTACATTGAAATCATCAGAGGACTTCCCCTGATTGGAATTTTGTTCCTTGCACAGGTCATGCTGCCATTATTTTTACCAGTTGAGGTACGTTTAGATCGGGTAGTGCGAGCAATTACAGGACTTGTTTTATTTAGTGCTGCTTACATGGCAGAAAATGTACGTGGCGGACTCCAGGCTATTTCACGTGGACAAATTGAAGCTGCTAAAGCGCTAGGATTTAATTCTCTATTCGTTGTTATATTAATTGTCCTACCACAAGCTTTACGGGCTGTAGTTCCGGCAATTGTAGGCCAGTTTATTGGCTTATTTAAAGATACATCACTTCTATCTTTGGTAGGATTAGTCGAACTTACCGGAATTGCTCGTTCTATTTTGGCCCAACCGCAATTTATTGGACGTTATGCAGAAGTTTATTTATTTATTGGATTGATTTACTGGCTATTTTGTTATTCAATGTCCTTGGCTTCGCGGCGGTTAGAAAGACAGTTAAGTAATTAAAATTTAAAACTCGATCATAAAAGTATGAATTAGCCTCAGACAGAAGCACAAACAACAAAAGTTGAAAAGGTGAAATCTCATGTCAGAACAAACTCCGATAATTGTTGCTGAGGATGTTCATAAATGGTATGGTAAATTCCACGCTCTCCAAGGTGTGAGCCTGACAGTAAATCGTGGCGAAGTAGTGGTATTGATGGGTCCCTCTGGTTCGGGAAAATCAACCTTCATCCGTACATTTAATGCTTTAGAAGAATATCAAAAAGGCAGAATTGTTATAGACGGTATTACCCTGAGCAATGATTTGCGAAATATTGACGCAATTCGCAAAGAAGTGGGTATGGTATTTCAACAGTTTAATTTATTTCCCCATCTCACAGTACTGCAAAATATTACTTTGGCACCAATTTGGGTGCGTCGATGGAAGAAGGATAAAGCTAAAGAATCAGCAATGCAATTGTTAGAAAGAGTAGGAATTTTAGAACAAGCACACAAATATCCGGGACAGTTATCTGGAGGACAGCAACAACGGGTGGCGATCGCTCGTGCTTTAGCGATGCAACCTAAAATTATGCTTTTTGATGAACCCACCTCAGCTTTAGATCCGGAGATGGTTAGAGAAGTTTTGGATGTCATGCGAGGTCTTGCCCGCGATGGTATGACAATGGTAGTTGTGACCCATGAGGTGGGATTTGCCCGTGAAGTTGCTGACAGAGTAATTCTGATGGATAGCGGTTCTCTCGTTGAGTCAGGGACGCCAAACTCTTTTTTCAATCAACCCCAAGAAGAACGAACCCGCAAGTTTTTATCGCAAATTCTCTAAAAAACTGTCTACTTCTTAGAAAATTAATAGCTAAATTCAGTTTAATTAATTTTGATTATAACGCTATTTTTATAGATATAGCTATAGTATTAACGCTGCTCATCCACCTTTAGAAGACAAATCTCTCTCTCAAGAGTGCATTCAGCAAGAAGCCTTAATTGTGGCTTTGCTGGAGACTCATCCCCTAGCTCAACAAGAATCAGTAGCAGTGCGATCGCTAGCTGATGAGTTTTTTATCATGTTCCCGCGCCATTTGGGGCTAGGACTTTATGACCAAATTCTCAGTGTTTGCCTGCGAGCAAATTTCAGCCCTAATGTCACTCAACAAGCTAACCAGATGCAGACAATTATTGGGTTGGTATCAGCGGGAATGGGAATTGCGATCGTACCATCCTCTTTGCAAAATCTTCAAAGGGGCGGGGTGGTTTATTGCTTGTTAGACGAACAAACACCATTAGTAGAAACTTCTGTAGTATGGCAGCAAGAAAATATCATGCCAGCCCTCAGGAAGTTTTTGCAAGCTGTAAGTACTATATGTGGTCAATCTATTAAAAAATTAATCTAATAAAATCTGCGCCTTAATGGAGATTAGCTAAGTAAATCATTAACAATTCAGCACGAGAAATTTATATTTATTCACTTTCTAGACGGTATATTGATAGTCTATACAATTTGACAATATTCAAATAAATAGCTATAGAGTTCTACACAGTTAAGTTTATATTACTGAGATCTAGAATTATTAGTGAGTTTTCTAGCATTTAAACTTTCAACTCACTCTTTTAGGATGTTCTTCAATTTAGCAAGCTATTATAAAAAATTTGCCTTAATAAAATTTTAATAGTGCATCTAAGTTTTCAACATATATTCACCTAATATATACAGTGTATATTATGTAGTATTTTGCATGATCTTAGGCGTATAATTGCTATATACTTACCTCTTATCCGCCAGCTGCAATTTTGAGCGTACTATAACTAAAAGTTCCTAGCCAGTATACTTTTTGGAACTTTCTATAAAGTTAATTTGATTCTTATTTAAAGTATTCTTAACCAAGAATAAGAGAGATTATACTTAAGTGATATTACTCTGTAGAGTAAACAGAAATGAATCTCTTAGTAAAAACCAAATTAAGTATCATCTACGCATACATAGTCAAGTTTTACTCAATCTTTAATGAAAAGTTACTGACATAAAAAGAGTCTACAGTGAGAATTAATTAAGGGTGCTTCAGAACGTCAAAAAACTTGGGAAAAATATTGTTTTTGAATAAAAGCCAGATAATCTGACTAATTTGTTATGCAGATTTTGATTTACTCCTACAACTACTATCCAGAGCCAATTGGTATTGCCCCGCTGATGACGGAATTAGCAGAGGGACTGGTTAAGCGAGGACATCAGGTGCGTGTAGTCACGGCTATGCCGAACTATCCTGAACGTCAAATTTACCAAAGCTATCGGGGCAAGCTATATCTCACCGAATACAAAAATGGAGTTCAAATTCAACGCAGTTATGTTTGGATTCGCCCACAACCAAACCTGCTTGATCGGATATTGTTAGATGCTAGTTTCGTAGTCACCAGTTTTTTGCCTGCAATCATAGGCTGGCGACCAGATGTGATTATTTCAACATCACCATCTCTACCTGTTTGCGTCCCGGCTGCCCTTTTAGGATGGTTGCGTAACTGTCCTGTGATTTTAAACCTTCAAGATATTTTACCGGAAGCAGCTATTCATGTAGGGTTATTGAAAAATAAATTTCTCATCAAGCTCTTTACTAAATTAGAGAAGTTTGCTTATCAAAGTGCTACTACAATTAGTGTTATTGCTGATGGATTTGTAGAGAATTTGCTAAGAAAAGGTGTACCATCTCACAAAATTGTGCAAATTCCTAACTGGGTTGATGTGAATTTTATTCGCCCTTTGCCTAAAGAAGATAACCAATTTCGTGAAATACACAATCTCAAAGATAAATTTGTAGTTTTATACTCAGGAAATATTGCTTTAACGCAAGGGTTAGAAACAGTCATTAAAGCTGCTGCTATGTTACGCCATATTCCAGACATTGTTTTTGCGATCGCTGGTGAGGCTAAAGGTTTGCAGAGATTGCAACAGGAGTGTCTTAATTACGGTGCAGATAATGTTTTGTTGCTACCATTTCAACCCCGAGAACATTTGCCACAGATGTTAGCAGCTGCGGATGTTGGTTTAGTTGTGCAAAAGAAAAATGTTGTATCCTTCAATATGCCCTCAAAAATACAAGTACTACTTGCCAGTGGGCGAGCATTGATTGCATCTGTTCCTGACAATGGTACGGCAGCAGGAGCTATTAGACAAAGTGGTGGCGGATTTGTTGTTCCTCCCGAAGATCCCCAGACTTTAGCAAATGCGATTCTAGACTTGTACCAAAATCCGGAAAAAGTCAAAAATCTAGGTTATAAAAGTCGCCAATATGCTGTTGAACAATATGCATTTGAGCAAGCTTTAAATCAGTACGAAAACTTGTGTTACTCCTTAACGGAGGATGCTCAAGTAATTAAATCCGCAACTATCTCGAAACAGGAAGTTTAATATAGCATTGCGAGTCTCAGTTCCTGTCTAAGCATTAGCAGGCAGGGCTATTTCCCTATGTATAAGTTTTAGCAAGCAATTTGAATAAATTACTATAACTTACTATTAACTATACCCAAGATAGGCCAGGTATGAGTTAGCTATGCTTTGTATTTATTTGCAGATAAGACCTAAATATAAAACTAGTAAGCTAATGCGCCTTTAAGTTGCATAATTCTTAGCCTCAAAAAGTTGCGGGGAAGCGGAGAACGGGAGACACGGCGAGGCAGCCGCAGTCTTGGATGCCACTTGCTTCAAGCCGGGGAACCCGTCCAACGCTGTAGCTCCGCTTTCCGTCGGTTGCGTTAGCGCAGCGGTAGCGACGCAGGAGCGTCACCCGAAGGGCTTTGCCAACTTGAAGGAACTGCCGAAAGGGTTCCCCAGCATGTAGACGCCAAAGGGCAACTTCCCGCAGGGTAGTAAGTGGCGTTGGGCATTGGCCACCTACCTTAAGCTTTAAGTGTAAGGACTTTTTTCAAATATCAAACCTAATTCTCAGACAGCATTTTAATAATAAAAATAATACCTTTGGATGATAAAATATACAGCTTTGGGTTCACTGGAAAATATTTCTTAAGATGTATTGTAAATTTGTAATTATTCATAGCTAATAGTTGCTGCTAGAAACTTGTTACTTGATTGATTTGCGTACCATATCCACCGATAATTAGTTTTTGCTTGCAGAGTAAGCTTGATTAGCAACAAACCATCTTTGGTCTAAGCAGGAGTCAAGCAAGACATTTAGCCCATATACTTTTACTACTCTGCTTGGCTGTTATCAAAGTTTCTAACCCAATGAGCTAATTTAGCTGGGTCTGCTTGATTGCTGAGTTCCAAATCCAAACAGACGTTTTTTTTGTTAGTATGCAAAAAAACAGTTTAAACAGCTACAACTTAATTGGTTGTTAGGAATTGTGAAAAAATGTAACGAAAGGCATAAAGCACCTGAGGTTTAATGTCTGATTATTTCCAAGGAGATTTCCCAATACAATCTGTATCGATGAAAAAGAGTGCGGCCACAAGCCCACAACCCCACACCGAAGAAGCGAGTAGAAAATTAGCGATAACTGTTGCCGAGGCAGCATCAGACCGCAAAGCAGGAGAGATTTTATTGCTCAGAGTGGCAGATGTATCTTACCTAGCAGATTACTTTGTGATGATGACTGGCTATTCTAGGGTACAAGTAAGGGCGATCGCAGAAGCAATTGAAGAAAAAGTAGGAACTGAACTGCAACGACATCCCTTGCGGACAGCAGGTAAAGCAGAAGGTAGTTGGGTGTTACAAGACTACGGCGAAGTGATTGTCCACATCATGATGCCCAAGGAGCGGGAGTTTTATAATTTAGAAGCGTTCTGGTCTCATGCAGAACGTCTAGAACTTCCAACATCCGATGACCGTGAGGGTAAGCCAAAATGATCAAATCCTCGGTTTTCAATTGCCCAGTTCCGACTGAACAACAACCACTCAATGAGTACGAAGAATTAAAAACATCTTGGCTATTTCGTGATTGTGCTCTAACTTGGCGCGAGCATATCACGAAAATGCTGTGGATTTGGAGCTTATCGTGGGTGGTGGCTGGTCCAGTAGCAGCAGCCAGTTTTCCACCACATAAGCACATTGCCCAATTTATTCTTTGTGGCGCAGCAAGCGCGAGTATTGGAGTAGTACTTCTACTAGTACGATTGTACTTGGGCTGGTTCTATGTGAGCGATCGCCTGTTCAGCCCAACAGTATTTTATGAAGAGTCTGGTTGGTATGACGGTCAAACTTGGACAAAACCAGAGGAAGTCCTAAACCGCGATCGCTTAATTGCCACATATGAAATCAAACCTATTCTCCGGCGCTTGCAACTGACCTTTGCTGGCTTGGCAGGATTGTTTCTTGCTGGTAGTATAGTTTGGCATTTGTTGTAAATATTCATTGGTCATTGGTCATTCGTCATTGGTCATCAGTCTTAGACAAATGACAAAGGACAAATAACTAATGACAAACAAATAATAAAAAAATAGTAAAAAAGTGATAGATTTTAACCCATGACAATGGGAAAACGAACTCAAGCCGCAGCCTTGGAAGTCAGGTTGCTACGGGAAGGCATTATTGAATCGAGGCATATAGTCCAAGCTGTTGTCTGCGACGAACGGGGGCGGGTTTTATCCGTTGCCGGTAATGCTGAAACTGCTGCATTTGTCCGTTCAGCACTTAAACCATTTCAGGCTCTCGCAGTCACATCCACAGGTACGCTAGAACGTTACGACCTCAGCGATCGGGATTTAGCAATCATTACTAGTTCCCATAAAGCCAGCATAGAGCAGGTAAGACAGGTATTTAATATCCTGTGGCGGGCTGATCTTGATCCAAGCACGCTCCAATGCCCAATTCCTGAAGGGAAACGGAGTCCTCTAGAATACAATTGCTCTGGTAAACATGCAGGAATGTTAGCCGTTTGTCAGCAACGCCACTGGCCTTTGACTAACTACTTAGAACGCAAACACCCAGTGCAACAGTTAATTCTCAGCAAGGTAGCAGAGTTGCTGCGAATGCCATCTGAAGAATTTATCGGCGTTCATGACGACTGTGGCGCACCAACTTATCTGATGCAAATTGGTCAGATGGCTTCTCTATATGCTTTGCTAGCCTCTGGTAAGACTTTGGATATGGAACGCATTGTCCGTGCTATGACTCATCACCCCACAATGGTAGCTGGAGATGGGGAATTTGATACGGAACTGATGCGCTTAACCCCAGGGGAATTAGTTAGTAAAGCTGGTGCAGAAGGGGTGCAGTGCATTGGCAGACTTGGGGAAGGCATGGGTTTGGCAATTAAAGTCATAGATGGGGCAAAGCGAGCAAAATACGCAGTTGCTATTCACTTACTTCAGCAGATGGGCTGGATTACTCCCAGCGTGGCAGAAAGCCTAGCTGAAAAGTTTATGATTTTGGGAAAATACAAGCGTTTAGAAGTAATTGGAGAATTATCGCTTTTGTAGTTGCAAAATTTTGGACTTTGCTGTTATACTGTAAAAGTGAAGAAGCGACGCGGGATAGAGCAGCCTGGTAGCTCGTCGGGCTCATAACCCGAAGGTCAGTGGTTCAAATCCACTTCCCGCCACCAACTAGAAGTTAAAACAAATCCCTGCAATCTGTAAAGGTTGCAGGGATTTGTTTTATTCTGGAGTAGAAGCCGTCAAAAAAGCGCGGAGAGTAATGGTTGTGAAGTTGCAACGACCAATTTTAGTGGGAGGATTGGGGCTATCCTTTTCTCTGTGGATGTTAGACAGTTGGCACGAATCCATAGTGCAAGTCAGTGAGTTTGGTTTATTGAGTGCCTTGGCAGTAGGTGGTGGATTGTGGTTATTCCAGAAAAAACGCTCGAAAGCTAGTCTAAAGCAGCCAGATACTATGCTTGTAGAGCGGGCAGATGTGGAAAGTGCGATCGCCAAAGCTGAAGCTGTAATTAACCAACTGGCACAAGAAGCAGAAAATCATACAGCCCTAGGGAATTTACGAGAACAAGTTACCCAATTACTTTTAGAAATAGATAGGCAAGAAATTAAACTAGCTGTTACTGGTGGCAAATCAGTAGGTAAAACCACTTTGATTGAAGTTTTAAAGTCTAGCTGGCAGGAAGAAGTACAGCAAAAAATCAGCTTCCACGAGACAGCGCCTTTATTTATCAAAGCTGGTGACAAGTTAGATATAGATGTTTTGGTAGAAGTACAAAAATCTGATTTCGTCTTGTTCCTCACCAACGGGGATTTGACAGATTCAGAATTTCAAACTTTACAGCAGCTAAAAGCCGCGAATCAGCCTAATATACTGGTTTTCAACAAACAAGACCAGTATTTACCTGATGAACGCGCTAGCATCTTGCTGTCATTGAAACAACGGATGCAGGAAAATTTAGTTGCAACATCCGCGTCTCCCATTCCCATCAAAGTACGGAAACACGAGGCTGACGGTACTGTACAAGAATGGTTGGAACAACCAGCACCAGATATCCAGCCTTTGAAACAGCAACTGAGTGAAATTTTAGCCCAGCAATCACAGAAGTTAGTGTGGGCAACAACGATCAGAAAAGCTAAGTTGCTGAAAGCTGAGGCGAAAAACTGGTTAAATGACATCAGACGCGATCGCGCTACCCCAGCTATAGAACAGTATCAGTGGATTGCGGCGGCGGCGGCCTTTGCTAACCCAGTCCCAGCACTTGATGTTTTAGCAACTGCGGCTATAAATGCCCAAATGGTAATGGATTTAGGTAATATCTATCAGCAGAAATTTTCCTTGGAACAGGCGCAAACCCTAGCTGGAACAATGGGAAGTTTAATGCTGAAACTGGGTTTAGTAGAACTTTCTACAAAAGCTGTTAGTACCGTTCTCAAAAGTAACGCCGTCACCTTTGTTGCTGGTGGCGTGGTACAGGGAGTAAGTGCAGCTTATCTCACCAGAGTAGCTGGGTTAAGTTTAGTAGAGTATTTCCAACAGCAGGAAATAGCTATAGATTCTGGAAATGCCTTAAATTTGGAAAAGTTGCGGCAAACTTTACAAAATGTGTTTCAACAAAATCAGCAGATGGCTTCTCTGCAAGGTTTTGTTAAGCAAGGTGTAAAGCGTTTGTTACCAGAAGTTGTTGTTGAAAAGGCTGTAGGATAATTTCGCGCAAAGACGCAAAGTTATTCTTAGCGTCTTTGCGTGCAAATAATTTTAATAAATAACGTCAGTTCGGGTTAAGGAGGTTTATTAAACGTTAAATACCTGAAACAGCGCAAGCA
>NZ_MTAV01000198.1 GCF_002154695.1 Nostoc sp. T09 | reverse complement strand
ACCCAGGAGTCAGAAGTCAGAATTTAGAGGTAATCTAGTAGATTAGTAAATTGATTTATCTAATATTTTTCCTCATTCTTTAACCCTTCTGGCTCCTGAATTCTGGCTCCTAAATTCTTACATTTCCCCCTATCCCCTGCATTCAAAATGATGTTTTTTTTATTTGGAAGTCCCTTACAAGGGGCAGCATGATCTTAATCACATTCTCTTGTTAGAAGACTATTTAAAATTTATCTTCTGACTTATTCATTTAGTTAGGTGAAAGCCTTTACTAAACATTTGATAATAAAGAATCAATAACTGGTGTAAGTCTCTACATGAGAACTGGAGTTTTTCAAAAGGGAACAGTGAACGGGGAAGAGTAGAGGATTTGGGGACAAAACCCAATCTAGAAAAAACTATGGTTTTCAAAGTAGACGCGGTTTAAAATATTTCTTACTTATATGTGGAGTATAAAATACTACTATTTTCAAAAAATATTGCGACAGCTGGAAATGTGAAACGCTTATCTACTTGAAAAGTTTGCTCAAGTCAGGAAACCAGCCCACGCAACGCCAGTTGCTACATCGGAGGTTCCCTCCGATGTAGCAACTGGTTAAACTTGTTGCAAAATTCATACTGCTATAAGTCCAAGCTTAATCTACTGATTTGATTGTGTACAAATAATTTTCTCGTCTGGTTGTGTCAGAGTTCTCTTCTCTCAACCTGCGAGTGGAATTTGAGAGAGGAAAAATCAGGTGACAAATGAACGACAAAAAAAAGGCACAGGCGACTATCCTGCTAATTGAACAGGATGATGAGACACGCCCTCTTCTTAGATATAATCTTTACAGTCATGGTTTCCGTGCAATTGTAGCACTAGACGAAGAAGATGCGATCGCACGAGCATGTTATGAGCGCGATCGCCCTAACCTAATTTTGCTCAATCAGGTTGATCTGTCGATACCACAGTTCATTAAAATGGGGCAGCGCATACGCCAAAATGCAGTGTTACCCAGCCATACACCGATTGTAGTTATGGCTGAGGAATACGGAATAGATATGGAAGGCAAGAACGTTAAAGTTGGCGACAGTGAATATGTGGTTTACCTAGAAGATGCACAGCAGTTGATAAATTTTCTGCGCCATCTTTGCTTTGTGCACACGCAACCTCAATTAGAAAATTAATATGGTCAGCACACAAACTCAGACAAATCCTAACTCCAAAGTAGATCGTTTAATGAGCGATCGCGTTTCCTCAGATGCTTCTCTTGCTTTTTTATAAGTCTGAAGGAAACAAGTACGTAATATAGGACTCATATTTGATTTCTGAAAAAATCTAAGTATATGTAGGGTGAGCATTGCCCACCAAAACCCGGATACAGCAGTGGGCAATGCCCACCTACGTATCATTTCAAAAATCAAATCCGATTGCTATACCAATTCTCTAAAATTCGGCAACAAATTCAAATTTAGAAACCTAGATTCTGTCCGACTTTTGTAATTCCGAATTATGAATTGGTATTACGTCAGCGTGGAGTGCATCCCAGTTTTTATTTAGTAGCAATAAAAAATTATTTGTCATTAAACTTCTTGCACAAATATTTATTAGCCTGAATTTTTAACATAAAAACTAGTTTTTACTTAATTTAAAGTATTTAGCCTGCGGAGGCAGGCTTTGTTTGTCTAGCCCCAGACTTCAAGTCTGAGGGCATGATTGGATTCATGCAAGATGTCTATTGCAAGGAGGAACGACGTTCGCGTAGAGTCTCGTAGAGAAGCGATCGCATAGACTTGCTCTTGGTTAGGGATTCTGCGATTGCTTCACTTTGTTTCGTACCCTGCGGGAAGGCGTTCCGCCAACGCAATAAAGTAGGATGCTCCCGTCAGCTTGTTTCCTGATTCGGCTTTTTTGTAATAACCCAAGTTGCGGGTTATCGAATGATGTGTGCTTGTCACCCCTCAACAATTTATG
>NZ_MTAV01000197.1 GCF_002154695.1 Nostoc sp. T09 | reverse complement strand
TGGACTGACACAGCTAAAATAGTGCAATAGATATGCCAAGGTGAGGACTCGAAAGTGGGAAGAGGTCGCCGAGATAAAGTCCATCTGACGGTAGAACAGAGAGAAAAACTGGAACAAATCAGCCGAAATGGCTATTCACCCGCCAAAAAAATCCTACACGCTAGAATTCTGCTCATGTGCGATGAAGGAGAACAAGGAACAAAAAAATGGACGGACGAGGAAATAGCACAAGCTTTACAGGTACATAGGAACACAGTCGGAAGGATTCGCCAAAGATTTCTGCTCAAAGGCGAAAAACCTGCCTTGGAGCGATGCCTTCGGCGGGCTACGCCTACGCAAAGAAAGACTCCTCCCACCGCGCCAAAAGTAGATGGAGCAACCGAAGCACATATCATCGCCCTTTGTTGTTCCGATCCACCTTCTGGGAGAGCAGACTGGACAATTAGACTGTTAACAAGAGAACTGAAAAAACGGACAATTGTCACCGAAATCTCTCGTGAAACCGTGCGACGCACTTTAAAAAAAACCAATTACGCCCTTGGAAAACGCAAAGATTCTGTATTCCAGAACGGGATTTAGCGAGATTCGTGTCCCAAATGGAAGTCATTTTAGACCTTTATAGTCAGCTACATAGTGAAGATGAACCCTTAATTAATATGGATGAAGCCTCTGTCCAGCTGACTGGGCATGTCTACGAACCCCTAGAAATGGAACCAAATCACGACAAAAAGGAGGATTATCACTATACCCGTGAAGGAGTGCAAGCTTTGTTTATGTTTTTTGATCCGAATCGGGGATGGCGCAGAGTTAGTAACCGAGATCATCGCACTCGTGTTGATTGGGCAGAAGAAGTCCGTCAACTTTTGGATGTAGATTATCCTCAAGCGCGAAAAGTAAAGTTAGTCTGTGATAATCTCAACACTCACAACATTGCCTCACTTTATGAAGCATTTCCCGCCCCAGAAGCCCATCGATTAGCCAGACGGCTAGAAATTTATCATACTCCCCGAAATGGCAGTTGGTTAAACGTAGCTGAAATTGAACTGAGTATTCTATCAAAGCAATGTTTAGCCAGAAGGATTCCTACCTCTGAACAACTCAAACTTGAACTCTTAAACTGGCAACAGGAACGCAATCATAGTGCTTCTAAAGTAATATGGCAGTTTTCTACTCTTGATGCCCGGGTGAAACTGCAACATCTTTATCCAGTTTTTCAGGAGGAGGAATCCGTTAGTTCTAATGCAACATTTTAGCTGTGTCAGTCCACTACGATTTCAGCTTTACTTTATAAATAACCTCTAACCACTATTAAAAATATTTATGAATCCTACTGTTTCTGCTACTGTTGCTCAGTTTCCAGTCTCTTTGGATATCTCAGCTAACATGGATCATCTTCTCTCAATCCTCTATGCTGTTGAGGAACAAACCCTTGTGGTTACTCCGGAAGGAGCTGTTTCAGGATATTCGCAAGACTCGATATTTCTAGAGCAAATAGATACAGTTTTACTTGAGCACGCAATCGAAAAGTTACGTGATGAAGCAGCTCAACGTCAACTACACCTTGTCGTTGGTTCTTGTATGCAAGAATTAGGCAGTTGGTATAATGCCGCTTTGTATTTCGGGCCTAGCAAAGAGTTCTACGTATATCGGAAAATTAATTTGGCAACGAGTGAACGGGGCTTCTTCAAAGCAGGAGATGAGCTTCCTGCGTTTTCTGTTGTAATTTGTGGGCTGACGGTATCGCTTGGTATTCAAATGTGTCGTGAGATTCGCTATCCTGAGCAATGGCGCTATCTTGCCTCTAAAGGCGTTCAAGTTTTTGCTTTCCTTAATAATGCTGTGGGAGATTCAGAAATATGTCCTATATGGCGAAGTCACCTCGTAAGCCGTGCTGCTGAAACACAGCGATTCATTCTAGGAGCCAACAACGCTGCACCAGATCAGAAATGTCCAACGATGATAATTGCTCCTTCTGGAAAGGTATTGTTTGAGGTAGTATCGCCTTACACAGCAATGGGAAATAGCAAACTGAACCTATTAGATGTGTCAAATTCAGTGCTAGATCAAGCAAGAACAGATGTCATTAGTTTTAGTCGATGACGTTTAGTTATTCGAGTAAAATGCAATAGTTAGTCAACCTTTAAACGCGATCAATATTCTTAAAGCCTCACTCAAAGGTTTTAATTACACCCAGGTAAAAAATTTGGCAATCCTTATGCGGATTAGCGGTACATTTGAAAAATTTTAGGTGCGTGAAACTATTTCCAGGAATTTTCAGAAACGAAGCCGAGAGAGATACTATATTATGTACTTGTCAGGCTCAGATGCTACCAAATAAATTACTTAGCAGAAATTCAATTTTTTCACATCCTTAGTTCTTTCTTTGGACAAGATAGCCTTGGCGGTAATCACTTTTCTTGAATCTGGAAGCTTGACGTGCAGACCACTGACGCATAGGAGTAACTTTCTCTACATGAAGTAGCTTCTGGCGATAAGTATTATTATCTGTCAGTTGAGCGATCGCACCAGCAATAAATCGAGCGCAGCGTTCTGGCTGAGATGAGACTTGTTCTTCTGCAAAGCGGATAACCAGCCAGTTTGCATCGACAAAACACTTGTTTCTATAGTCATCATCGCCGATAGAGTGAGTAGGCTTCCCAGTTGCAAATGAGATAGGCTCATCAACCTCCAAGTCTATGTGCAAGCCAGTATTTGGTTCAATCATCAGAAAATCAGCCGTAAATGGTAGTCGATGCCCTGGTGGAAACATCACCTGCTGGGGAGAAACGACTGCTTTCGCAGATTGGATTGAATGTAGTGAAACACAACATATAAAAAATTTCGAGCAGTTAGCATACTCTGCGGGAAACCTTTTTGCGTCTACATTCTTTCAGCTAACTTTGTCATTATAAGCAAGTATAAGTACTTATCTATCCTTTGCATAAATGTTTTTTAATTTACGTCATGTTAAAAACATGACAATTATCGAGGTACAATTTTTTAAAACGCGATCGCGTTTATATTTTTAAGTTATGAGTCATCGCTCCTGTCTTACCATCCTCTTGATTGATAATTGCGCTGTAGATCGGATGGCATGTCGTCGCTTTTTGAAGCAGGACAGCCTAGATACTTATCGCATTTTGGAGTTTGAGACGGCAACAGAGGCGATGCAATGGTGTCAGCAGGAAACGCCAGATGTCATCTTACTAGATTTTCTGTTACTTCATGGGGATGGGCTAGAGTTTCTTAGGCGATTGAGAGAACGCTTGAGTCATACTCAAACCACTATCATCATGCTGACGGGACAGGAAGATGAAATCATCACTGTCAATGCGATTAAAAGCGGTGCCCAAGATTATTTAGTCAAAGATAAGCTCACCCTGGCAGGTTTTCAACGTACAATTCATAATGCGATTGAAAGGATGCATTTAACTCGGCAGCTAGAACAAAGTCGAGAACAGCAACAATTAATTAACGCGATCGCTTTACGAATTCGTGACTCTTTCAAACTGAAAGAGATTCTGCGGATAACAGCAAAAGAAGTGCGGCAGTTTCTCAAGGCAGATCGGGTACTAGTTTATCAATTTCAGCCAGATATAAGCGGTAGTGTTGTTGCCGAGTCGGTGCTTCCAGGTTGGACAGTCACCCTCGGTAGGCAGTTTCAGGGCACTTACTTTCAAAAAACCACAGCAGCCGATGATTGCCAGGGAAAAAAGCAGGCGATCGCTGATATTTATCAAGCAGGTTTACCAGAGTATGATGTGCAGTGGCTGGAACAATTGGAAGTAAAAGCCAATTTGGTAGTCCCCATCCTGGCAACAGGTCAATTATGGGGATTGTTAATAGCTCATCAATGTTCTGGACCTCGTCATTGGCAAGCGGCAGAATTGGAATGTTTGGAGCAAGTCGCTGTGCAAATATCGCTGGCAATTCAACAGGCGAGTGCTAATGAGCAGGTACAAGCAGAACTGCTAGAACGCAAACGCATACAAGCAGCGCTGCGAGTCAGTGAAGGAAAACTTCAGATCACCTTAAATCTTACTCACATGGGTTATTGGAAATGGAACCCAAGCACTGATGAAATATTTCTCAGCGAGAATACAATTCGCTGTTTTGGCTATGAGAAGAGTGACTCGAAGCTGACTTTTGAGCAACGGTTAAACCTGATCCATCCAGAGGATCGGCAATTGGTAGAACGGGAATTTAATCAAGCGATCGCCACACAAACTGATTACGCTGTGGAATACCGAGTATTGTGGCAGGATGGCAGCATTCATTGGGTATCTGAAAAAGGAAAGGGAGTCTACGACGAAACTGGGCAACTATTGCGAATGCTGGGCGTGTTGATAGACATTAGCGATGTCTACGACGAGCATCGCTTACGCAAACAAGCAGAAGATTCTTTGCGGGAGAGCGAAGAACGTTTCCGCTGTACTTTCGAGCAGGCTGCTGTAGGCATGAGCCACGTATCGCTTCAGGGGCACTTCATTCGCCTCAACCAGCGCTTCTGTGAGATTGCCGGTTATCCTCAAGCTGAACTCCAGACTTTAACCTTTCAAGAGATTACCCATCCAGAAGATTTGACAGCTGATTTACAGCAGGTAGAGAAACTCTTAGCTGGTGAAATTTCCACCTACTCAATGGAGAAACGCTATATCCGCAAGAATGGTTCCATTGTCTGGATAAACTTAACAGTTACGCTGGTGCGCGATCGCTTTGGTAAACCGAACTATTTCATTTCTGTAATTGAAGACGTCTCAATCCGCAAACAAGCTGAAGCCTGCTTACAGGAAAGCATTACTGAGCGCATTTATGCAGAACAAGCATTGCAACAATTAAATCAGGAACTTGAAGCTAGAGTAGAACGACGCACAGCGGCTTTAAGGGAGAGTGAAGAACGCTGGCAGTTGGCGCTGCGGGGCAGCAATGACGGAATCTGGGATTGGAATATTAAAACTGGTGAAGTCTTCCTCTCAACTCGTTGGGAAGAAATGCGCGGCTTTGCAGAACATGAACTTAACTACAACGTAGAGGAATGGACAACCCAAATTCATCCAGACGATCGCGATCGCGTCTTGAGCGCAGTTGCAGATCATCTGGCGCGCAAGTCGCCCTTGTTTCGCGAAGAATACCGAGTCAAGTGCAAAGACGGATCTTATATGTGGGTGCTAGATCGAGGGCAAGCATTATGGGATGAAGCAGGCAATGCGATTCGCATGGCAGGTTCGGGAACGGATATCACCGAACGCAAACAAGCAGAAGCGCAGTTATTAACTCTTTCTAGAATGCAACAAGCGATTCTGGATGCGACTGATTATTCCATTGTTTCCACTGATTCCCAAGGCATTATTAAAACCTTCAATGCTGGTGCCCAAAAAATGTTTGGCTATACAGCAGATGAAGTGGTTGGTTTGATGACGCCAAGCTGTATACTCCACGACGAAAAAGAAATCAAGCAAAAAGCAGCAGCACTCTCATTAAAACTGGGCAGGGAAATTGCACCAGGTTTAGAATTTTTTACTGTTATTACCCAACAGGAAAAAACCTATGAGGATGAATGGACATACATTCGCAAAGATGGCTCTCGGTTCCCTGTAATTCTGACAGTGACAGCCCTGCATAATAATGAAGGAGAAACTATCGGATTTTTGGGTATTGCCAAAGATATTACCCAGCCCAAACAGATGGAAGCGCAACTCCGTAAAAGTGCAGCTCACCTGGCTACCGCCCAGCGAATTGCTAATTTGGGTAGTTGGGAATTTGATTTACAAACGCAAACAGCCATCTGGTCAGATGAGGTATTTCGCATTTTTGGACGCGCTCCTCAGTCTGGTATACCTAGCTACGACAAAATGCTCCAGTACATTCATCCAGACGATCGCGATCGTTGCAATTTTATGGTGCAGCAAGCGATCGCCCTTGGGCAATCCTATGAAATCGAGTATCGCTATTATCGCCTAGATGGAAGTTTGCGCAATTTACTGTCCCGGGGCGAAGTCATATTAGATGCTGATGGCAAACCAAAACAGTTGATCGGCACTATCTTAGACATTACCGAACGCAAACAAATAGAACAAGCTTTGCGGGAGAGCGAACGCCGTTATGCAACTTTAGCAGAAGCCTCACCAGTTGCGATTTTCCGCCTTGACACTGCTGGAAACTGTGTTTATGCGAACAATTGCTGGTGCGAAATGACAGCTAGACCAACACAAGCAGCATTCGGAATGGGATGGGTATTAACCATACACCCGGAAGATCGCGATCGTATCTTTACAGAATGGTCTCAAGCATTTGAGCAACAAGAACCATATCGGAACGAAGGCAGATTTCTCCGCCCAGACGGCAGCATTATCTGGTTTTATGTCCAGGTCCTACCTGAAACCGACTCTAAAGATAGCATTATCGGCTATATCGCTACACTCACAGATATCACAGGTCGCAAACTTGCTGAAGAGGAACTTGTCCGTAACAAGAGATTGCGGGAGGTAATTTTCAACGAATCTACTGATGCTCTGTTTCTAGTTGATCCGCAAACGCTGCTTACCCTGGATTGTAATCGACGAGCGATAGAACTCTTTGAGGTTGCTGACAAAGCTGAACTAATCGGTATTGAAGGGCATACACTCCAACGCCATCAATTCTCTGCCGAAGAGATGGCTGCTATTGTGGCAGAAATGCAGTCAAAAGGTTTTTGGAGCCGAGAAATTGAATATGTTACTCATCAAGGTAACTCTTTCTGGGGCAACATTGCAGCCAAGCCGATTACCGTAGCCGAACGTAACCTGAACTTAGTGCGCGTGACAGATATTAGCGATCGCAAACAAGCCGAAGAGGTACTCGCAACTTATACCCGCGAGCTTGCAGATCTCTATAACAATGCTCCTTGTGGCTACCATTCTCTCGACACTGACGGTCGATTTGTCAATATTAATGATACGGAATTGCAATGGTTGGGGTACACCTATGAAGAAATGATCGGCAAATACTTTGTTGATTTTGTCTCGCAAGCAAGTCGCTTGGTTTTTTGCCAAAACTATCAAGAATTCAAAAAATGTGGTTGGGTGAAAGATCTAGAGTTTGAGATGATCTGTAAAGATGGGACAATTTTACCAGTGTTGCTGAATGCAACTGCCGTTAAGAGTGAAGATGGCACCTATCTATGTAGCCGTTCCAGCATATTTGATATCCGCGATCGCAAACAAGCTAAACAAAAACTGGAAGAATCACGCACAATGCTGCGATTGGTACTCGATACAATTCCCCAACGTGTGTTTTGGAAAGATCGCCAGTCGCGGTTTTTAGGTTGTAACCCTGGCTTTGCTAGCGATTTTCAACTGACTCCCGATGAGATTATCGGCAAGACCGACTTGGATTTACCTTGGGCAAATTGGGCACACCTCTACTGTGCAGATGATGCCTATGTGATGAACACTAGAACTCCCAAACTAGGTTACGAAGAGCCAACAAACAATCTCAATGGTGAGCAAATATGGATACGAACTAGCAAAGTTCCCTTGACTAATAGCGCAGGTGAGGTATTTGGCGTCTTGGGTTCCTATGAAGATATCACCGAACGCAAACAAGCTGAAGAACAACTGCGGCAGACAAATGAGCAGCTTGCCCGCGCTACTCGCCTCAAAGATGAATTTCTCGCCAATATGAGCCATGAGCTGCGAACGCCGCTGAATGCAATTCTGGGGATGTCGGAAGGCTTCCAGGAAGGCGTGTTTGGTTCTATAAATGAACGCCAAGCAAAAGCGATCGCCACCATCGAGCGTAGCGGCAGACATCTGCTAGAACTGATCAATGACATCTTGGATTTATCTAAAATCGAATCTGGCAAATTTGAGTTGCAGCTGAGTGATGTTTCGCTTAAGAGCCTCTGCGATTCCAGCCTCGCCTTTATCAAACAAATGGCGTTGAAGAAAAATATTCACCTCTGTACTAGTATTGCCAACAATCTTGGTAACATTCAAGTAGATGAACGCCGCTTACGCCAGGTGCTGATTAACTTGTTGAGCAACGCGGTCAAGTTCACGCCAGATGGGGGATTTGTGACGCTAGAAATTTGCTTGGAAGATAAGGAGATGCATGAAAGTACAGCAGAGCAGGAAGTAATTGCTTCATCTTCCCAGTCTTGCGGATTAACATTTAACCACGTTTCCTGGAAATCTCTAGTCCCCCAACCACAGTACTGTAATAGCTCTTACCTTTGCTTCTGTGTTATTGATACCGGCATCGGCATTAGCCCTGAAGATATTAGCAAGTTGTTTCAGCCCTTCATCCAGCTTGATAGCAGTCTCAATCGTCAGTATAACGGCACAGGTTTAGGCTTGGCGCTAGTGCAGCGAATTGCTAGCTTGCATGGAGGAACAGTATCGGTTAGCAGTGAAGTTGGGCAAGGCAGCTGTTTTACTGTCCGCATTCCCTACAAAGCCGGTGTTAAGCTTACAAACCAGGTAACGCCTCCATTGCCTAGCCTTCGCTTACCTGCTGCTAATTCTCCAGTTTTGATTATCGAAGATTCGGTTTCTGCTGCTGAACAAATAACTCGCTACCTCAACGAAATGGAAATGCAACCCATCGTCTATGCTCAAGGCGAAGGAGCTATTGATGAAGTGTTGCGAGTTCAGCCTGCTATTATCTTTTTGGATATTCAACTGCCGAACCTGTCGGGTTGGGATGTACTAAATCAACTTAAAGCTCACCCAGAAACCAAAGAAATTCCAGTCATCATCATTTCCGTAGTGGACGAGCACACCAAAGGAATGGTTCATGGCGCTTCAGAATATTTAGTAAAACCTATTACTCGTGCTCAGTTTCGCGCAACTCTAGAGAAACTACAACATCCTACCCATCCCGGCTTATCTGCATTGATGGTAGCACCAGAGCCAGATGTAGAAGCTCCTTTGATTTTGCTGGCAGAAGACAACCAAGCAAATATTGATACAATGTCCGGCTATCTTGAAAATCGAGGATACCGTCTGGTATTGGCAAAAGATGGACAACAAGCCATTGATCTGGCCCTAGCTAGAAAACCTGACTTGATTGTGATGGACATACAGATGCCAAGCGTGGACGGACTAAAAGCGATGCGACGCATTCGTAAAGATCGGCAATTTGTCGATGTTCCGATTATTGCGCTAACGGCGCTAGCCATGCCAGGCGATCGCGAAATTTGTTTGGCAGCTGGAGCTAACGAATATTTGACCAAACCCGTAAAACTCAAACAGCTTGTAATCACAATTCAACAACTTTTAGCCAAGTAGCGACAATTTTTCATGTACACTCAACCCTCTATTTTGGTAATTGATGATGAACCGGATAATTTTGATGTTGTTGAAACATTGCTAGATGGTGAAAATTATCGGCTCTACTACGCTTCTAGTGGTAAACAAGCTCTTGATCGCCTGGATAGTTTTGAACCCGATGTGATTTTGCTGGATGTAATGATGCCCGATCTAAATGGGCTGGAAGTATGCCGACGTATCAAAGCTGATCCACAATGGCAGATGGTGCCGATCATTGTATTAACGGCATTAAATACTAAAGAAGATTTGGCTCAATGTCTAGCGACAGGTGCAGATGACTTTATTAGTAAGCCCGTCAACAGGGTAGAGTTACGAGCTAGAGTTAATTCGATGTTGCGGATTAAGCAGCAGTACGACAATCAGCAAGCTTTGCTTAAGCTGCGAGAAGACATGGTTAACATGATTGTGCATGACTTGCGAAATCCCCTTGCCAGTATTGTCTTATCGGTTGATATTCTCCAACTTCCTGGAGTAACACCTGAAAAACAGCAACGAAAACTAGCTCAAATTGATATCGCTGTAGAACAACTCCAATCTTTGATTGATAACTTGTTGCTGATGGCAAAGTTAGAATCTGACAAAATGATTCTTAACTACAAAGAAGTAGACATTAGTGAGATTTGTATTTCAGCCGTAGCAGATATTGAGGCGATCGCTACTCAAAAGCAGCTGACTTTAGTAAGCGAATTACCGAAACTGAGCAGGATTATTAAAGTAGATGCAACCATCTTCCGGCGAGTGCTGGATAATCTACTTTCTAATGCAATTAAATTCTCGCCGTCAAACTCTCAAGTCATCTTACGAGCAGAGTATTTGGAATCAGGAATTGTGAAAGTGCAAGTTGCTGATTCTGGCCCCGGAGTTCCTCCAACGCTCCGTCAAAAAATTTTTGATAAGTATGAAACCGGAAATTTAATGCAAGAAGTTACACAAATTGGTTTAGGATTAGCTTTTTGTAAAATGGCGATAGAGGCACATCACGGCAGCATTTTTGTTGAAGATAATCATCCCCAAGGTAGTATATTTACAGTATTTTTAAAAGATAGTTCCTAAAGAAAAAAAGGGTAGAGCAATGTTTGTTTTTGCTTCTTTCCCCTTCCTCCTTAACCTAACTGTAATTAGTGGTTACTTACCAGTAAAACCTAATAATGAGTACCTGTTTTCCGATGGTTAATAGCAGTCACTGCATCAGGTTTGAGTAATTTACCGTTATCAACAGTTGCGTAAACTACCCAATGATCGCCAGATTCTAGACGTTGACTCACTGAGCATTCAAGATAGGCTACGGCATCAGTCAGGACAACACAACCATTATCAGCCACTGCTGTACTAAAGCTAGCAAATCTATCTTCTCCTGGAGCAAAAGATTTGCGAAAATGCTTCATGTAGTCTACATGATTGCCTTCTTCTAAAATATTTAAGGTAAATTTACCACCAGGATACATCAACGATTCAATGGCTCGTTCTTTAGCGATCGCCACAGTGATACCTGGTGGATTAAAGGTTGCTTGAGATACCCAAGCACCTAGCATTCCTGTGGACACTTCTCCTTGCTTTGCTGAAACTACACAAACTGAACCAACAATCCGACCAACAGCTTGTTCTAAAGGAGTAGCCGATTGTTGCGGTACGCGCACCTTTTTCGCTTTTTTTATAGTTTGGGCAAAATCTGTGCCTAATTCTTCACAGTATTTGAGAGTTACATCATCAGGTTTAAACTTGACCTTGAGGGTTTCAAAACCAAATTTATAGCCAGCATCCCGGAGTTTACCTTCAATTAAATCAAATGCTTCACCACTCCAGCCATAGGAACCAAACACCCCAGCCAGTTTATTATTATCGCCATCGCTGAGGACAATTCCTAAAGCTGTATGAATCGGGGTAGGTGCATGACCACCAATAGTAGGAGAACCAATGATAAATGCATCACACTCTTGCAAGGTAGTGCGGATTTCATCAGGGGGTGCAAATTCGCAGTTGATTGATTTTACCGCCACTCCACCTTTGGTCAATCCGAGAGCGATCGCTTGTGCTAAAGTTGCCGTATTTCCATAAGCTGAAGCATACAGCAGTGCTACAGATATTTCCCTGGTTCTTTGAGCATGGCTCCAATCTCCATAGGATTTGGTGAGTTCAATTAAGCTGGTGCGTACCAAAGGCCCGTGACCAACACCATACATTCTCACCTGTAAATCAGAGATTTTCTCCAAAGCTGCTTCTACATGCAGAGCATTGGGAGCCATTAAACAGTTGTAATAGTATCGCTGGTCTTCCTTGAATGTTTCCCAGTTCTCATCAAATACCTCATCGCCACAGATATGAGAGCCAAATAATTTATCTGTGTAGAGAATTTGGGTTTGTTGGTCGTAGGTACAAAGCGCTTCTGGCCAACGCGGGCTAGGAGTAGGGAAGAATTTTAAAACATGACCCTTACCTAAATCTAAAGTTTCTTTCCCCCGCATCACCAAGATATTTAAAGTGTCATCAGGAAAAGCATTCCGTAAATTAGCTGCACCAGGAAGCGAACAGACAAAAGTAATCTGCGGTGCTAGTTCTAGAAGCGTTTTATAAGTTGCGACGCGGTTAGGATTAAAGTGACCCAGAATTACATAATCTAACCGTTTTAAATTAAGCGTCTGCTGTAAAGCTTCGAGATAAATTTCGGTGAAAGTTTCCGCCGGTGGGTCAATAATTGCAGTTTTATCGCCTTCAATTAAATAGCAATTGGAGGTTGTACCCCTTTCAAGTGCATATTCAATTTCAAACCGCAGACGTGACCAACTACGTGCTCTCAGAACTTTAGTATTTGTCGCAATGGGCAAAACTTGTACGTCACGGGGTTTGGAATTGCTCATAGATTTCGGGTAAGATTTACGAAAAACTTGGAAAAACCGGGTAGGATTTACCCAGTTTTTAGCGAATTCAAAGACGCGGGTGAGGGGATTGGGGAATCTCATTTGATTGATGAAATCCTGGTAGAAGATCAGGGAGTAGAGAAAGATGAGGGAGCTATTCATCCTCATCCCCCTCATCCTGTCCATCTCTACTCAGCTTTAGTAGTAATTACCTACTTTGCGATGACGAACGGCTGTCAGTCCTTCTGATTTGGATACACGTCCTTCTTGGACTGTGCAATATAAAATCCAGTGGTCGCTGCATTCAATGCTGCTTTGCACTTCACATTCCATATATGCCAGTGCATCTGTCAGAATTGGGGAACCGTTCTTCGCTGTTTGAGTTTTTACACCAGCAAATCGGTCACCACCGGGAGGTAAACGCTTAAGAAAGTGCTTCTTCAGTTCTTGATAATTGCCTTCTTCTAGAACATTAAGAACGAAGCGATCACCTATTTGCATTAAGGAATCAATCGCGCGGTCTTTAGCTACGGCTATTGTCAATCCTAAGGGTTGTAAACTTGCTTGGCTTACCCAAGATGCAAGCATTGCACTGCTGACATCACCCTTCTTGGTGGTAACAATATATAATCCGCTGCTAATCCGACCCAACGCTTTTTCCATATTCACGTCGAGGGACTTGATCTGCTTGATGTTGCGTTCGCGCATCAGCACTTGTCCCAAGTCCGTACCCGCTTCTGCACATAGCTGGTATGTAGAGGCGCTAGGAGCTTCTTTAATCCGAATCGCTGGGAAGGCTTCCTTGACACCCAAGTCGATAAATTTACGTCGCAGTGTATCAATGGGTTCATCATCCCCACCGTAGCACTCAAACAATCCTACCAGTTGCTTGCTGTTGACCACAGATAGCAGCGAACTGATACCAGCTTGAGCAGCAGCAGCAGTAGTAGGCGGCATACCAATAATAATGCCAGCTGCTCGACCTGCTAGTTCTTGAATTTCTTGAAGTTCAGCGGAACTCAGATCGATCATTTCGATCCCAACTCCAGTTTTTTGAACTCCTTCACCAAGTGCCTGAATTAGCTGATCGCCAAAGCCGTATTCTGAAACATAAAACAAGCCGACGGTGGTTTCTGCCTTTGCTTGTCTTTGGCTCCAACTTTGGTAACACTCGGTCAGCACATCTAGATTGTGGTGCAGTAGGGGGCCGTGACCGTTGGCAATAATGTTAATTTTCCCCAAGTCACCCATTCGCTTCATTGCATTCAGCAAGGAGCGCGCATTGGGACCCATCAAGCAATCGTAATAAAATCTAAAGTCAGCTTCAATCGCCTCTAAGTCTTCGTCAAAAGTGCGATCGTCACAGAAGTGCATCCCAAAAGCATCACAGGTGTAGATAACTTCGGTTTTGCGGTCATAGCTGAAGATGGTATCTGGCCAGTGCAGGTTAGGCGCACTCACGAATTCGATTTCGTGTCCTTTGCCAATATCGATGCGATCGCCACTTTTGACAATCCGCTTGGAAAATGGCTCGTGTACCAAACCTTCTAAAAATTGCAATGCAATTTTGGAAGCTAAAACAGTCGCTCTAGGAGCTAACTGGAGAACATCTTCTACCAAGCCGCTATGGTCTGGCTCTGTATGGCTGACAATAATGTAATCAATAGTCTTGGGGTTCACAAGACTTTTTAGTGTGTCTAAATACAGTTGACGAAACTTCTGGTGAGAAGTATCAATTAAAACTGTTTGCTCACCCCTAATTAGATATGAATTGTAAGTCGTACCATTTTGCAGTCCGAATTCGATATCGAAGCGATCGCGGTCCCAATCAAGAGAGCGAATCGCCGTTGTGTTAGGGGCAATTTCTACAGTTTGTATAGTTAGCCGATGCTGAACGTTCTCTGCGATCGCTACCATTATTCGTCTCCGAGCGCAAAACAACAGTATTTTTGTCTGCACCCATTGTCCCGATAATTTTTTCTTTAAGCTGTAATGAAGGTTAGTTTTTGCAAAAATCTAGTTGTAGCAATTGTTGCTCTTTTCTAGCATATTTTTTGACTTAAAAAATATACTAAAAATTAAAATTATTCCAAGTATCAAGTATTAAATATTGATATTTGTTTGCATAATTTAAAATCCCAAAACTATCATACATATCATTTTGATATTGGCAATAATTTCGTAACAAAAAGCATAAAATATTTAACTATTATATAGTTTTACGATTTTTTATATTTACGATTACTTTTATTTATGTTAAGAAATAGTAACTTTACAACTAATCTTAAGTTAAGATAATTACTGATTATAAACTATAATTGTTACAGTACATATATCCAAGTACTATGCACAAACGAATGCGATCGCTAATTAATTAAGCGAAGAATAATTGTTAGTTGATTATCGACAAGCAAAAGAAGATACAGAGCGTAACCATTACCAAATTATTTTGTTATTGGCGGCAGAAAAAATTACGACTTGATGCATCATTACTGGCAAACGAAGATTCAGACACATTGATCGTTCCGAATGCTTCCATCAAGCATGACTGTGTTACAGAGAAAACAGTTATCAAGTTTAACCCCAATAGCATAAGTCAAGTTAGCCCATCTCAAATCAGCACCACCCAAATCGGCTCCAGTCAAATCAGATCCAATCAAATCGGCCTTTCTCAAATTGGCAAATCGAAGTTTGGACTCTCGCAGGTTGGCTCTACTGAGAATGGCTCCTTCCAAATCAGCTTGCTCCAAGGAGGTTCTACTGAGGTTAGCATCTCTAAAGTTGATATCGGCAAGATAGTGATCGCTAATGTAAGCTCCACTGATATTGGCATGACTGAAGTTAGATCCTTCCAAAGTATTACACGCAAAAATAGCTCCACTCAAGTTAATACTTTGCAAGTCAGTCTCGATTAGTTGACCTTTAACTTGGACGGATATAAAATTTCTCTCCCCAGCAGTATAACGCTGCAACAACTCTTCAGCTTCCATAACTCAACTTCCACATTAACCAGTACATATAGATATTGAGCCGAAATATAACCAAAAATCTGCAATATAAACTGAAAAGGCTTGATTTTCCATCTCTGGCTCAAACAATTGCTGCTTGAAGAAATACGCACAAGGATTTCGTCGGATATTTATATTTAATAGCTACCCAACTTTTTGAGATTTTATTTCCCCAAGATGCAACAGCACACTAATTTTCCTGTAAAGTTATCAGCCTGCTTATGCCAGGGGAATTTTCATACTCAAATCCAACCACTTCGACTGCGTAATCGGCGCACTACTAGAAATATAGTCCACACCTGTTTGGGCTACAGCGCGAATCGTGTCCAAAGTTACATTACCTGAAGCTTCAATTTTGATATGGCTATACTGTTCGCGAATCATCTGCACCGCCTGAGACATCATATCTAGAGGCATATTGTCCAACATAATAATGTCAGCTTTATGCTCTAGCGCTTCTTTGACTTGCTCTAGAGTTTCTGTCTCTACTTCTATTGTTAGGGGATAAGGGATCTGGGAACGGATACGGGTAATTGCTTCGCCAATCCCTCCAGCCGCAGCAATATGGTTATCCTTGATCATGACCGCATCATCCAGTCCCATACGATGATTAATTGCCCCACCCACAGTCGTTGCGTATTTTTCCAACAATCTCAGCCCTGGTGTAGTTTTGCGTGTATCTACCAACTGAGCAGGTAAATCGGCAATTTGCTCTACATATATATTAGTGAGAGTCGCAATCCCACTCAACCGCATAGCTAAGTTAAGCGCCACCCGTTCTCCCATCAACAGCGCGTCCAATGAACCATGAATTTCCGCTACTACCTGTCCTTGTTCACACGATGCCCCTTCATTTGTCATTGGCACAAAACTGACTTTTTCATTCAAAAGCTGAAATACCCTAGCTGCAACTGGTAAGCCAGCAATGATTCCTGGGGCTTTCGCTATCCATTTGGCTGTTCCTGGTGTGACATCTTTAGCTAGCAGGCTGTTTGTTGTGCGATCGCCCCGACCAATATCCTCCAACAACCAGCCATGCAACAGTGGATCTAACACTAGCCAAGGTGGCAAAACACCAAACTTGCTCACAACTTTATTGCTTCCTTCTCAACTTCCAGGAATACTATAGCCTAAAATCCTTACTGCACAAGGCTTTTACTTCCAACTCTAAACAACTCAATTTTTTTGAAAAAAAGAGTTGACAAAGCTAATTAGGCTCGATATATTAGATAAGTGCCTGAGAGCGGAGCGAGAAAAAGCGACGCGGTCAGGAGACCGAACCTTGAAAATATTATAGTTTGAAAGCC
>NZ_MTAV01000196.1 GCF_002154695.1 Nostoc sp. T09 | reverse complement strand
TTTTTCCCCTCAACACTTGCAATTTTACCTGTTTTAGGGAATGAAACAGCCCTGCCTTGGAAAGGGGGGAAATAAGACAATCTAGTTCCCTCCCCTTTCCAAGGGGAGGGTTAGGGTGGGGTAATCCGAACACTAGCAGCGCCACTACGCAGAATAATCTTCACAAAAAGCTTTCAATCCAATGTGAATAATAATCACCGTGACTGCAACAACTAAAGGAGATAACACATCCCCCGAAAAACCCATCGTTACCAACACTGCACCCAAGCGTTCCACAGCATCCTTATTATCCAAATCACCCCATTTCTTCCACTGCTGATTCAGCATTCCCCCTTCTTGGCATAAATCACTCTTGGCGGCTCGTCCAAATTTCTGCAAAAAACTCTGAGAATTTTCTTGTGTAAGATTTGTAATTTCTGTCGTTTGTTTTACCAGCAATTTTTCATCTGAAATTTTATTCTCTCCTTGTTTTTGCTCTGAATCTGGGGCATAGCGCAGTTCTGTTAACTGGCGGTCAATTTCGGCAGAGAGGGCAGTAATTTCTTCGGGGGTAAAGATGCTGTTCATTACTGATCTTCAAGATAATTCTGTTAAGAATAATCATAGAGTAGTATATGTCATGCACGGCAAAACTGCTGTAGTTGGCGACACATCCAAAAGTTATGACGAGTTGCGAGGGGTCAGATCCCCGACTTCTCTAAGAAGTCGGGGATCTGGCAACCCAGTAAAATTAATGAAACAGTCCAATGCCTTGCCCCTATCATCTGTCGCATTCTTTTTTCAAATTGGTATTAGCCCCAGGCTTACAGCCTGTAGGCGGTCTTTTAGAGGTTATTTGAAACGTGGTTTGCTGTGATTTTAGGTACTTGCTGATCCCCCCTAGCCCCCCTTAAAAAAGGGGGAACCGGAATCAAAGTCCCCCTTTTGAAGTGGGATTTAGGGGGATCTATAATTTTTTGCTACGCACAAGAGGACTTTTAAAACATCCTCTTAGCTAAACGAGAGAATGCTTGGAACAAAATTGCTGTTTATCATGCACTTTTAGCAAAATTAAGCTTTGCTTTATAAAGCACTTATTTATTTCTTATGTTGATTTATCTTGAAAAAACACTAAAAAAATTTGGGGTTTTATGATGTTATGCTGAAAAAAATACGGTTGCGACTTCATCCAATCTTTGTACTAATTATAACGTAATTTATTTAACTTATTTATTACGGTTATTATTGCAATTATTATTTAATCGATATCTAGCAATTAAGCAAGCAAATATGAGGTTGCTAATCATGGCGAAAAAAGATACTGATGCTTTTAGCTTAATTAAATCTTTTTGTCAGTAGCACTCAATTTTCTTTCTTAAATTACTTGAAATAAACAATTTAGTTTATTTAAGTTGTGCTAGTCTTTGTATTAATTCAAGTGTTTCAAAACGGCAGGTAAATTAGTTGATTTCTGGTGAGTAGAAAAGAAAAAACTAAACCAAGCCGCATTGTTATCACCTTAAGAATGTTCGGAGATTATTTAAATAACTGCATTAATTCGGAGTAAATGTGAGGTTTTTTCTGTAACGAACTTGTCAACTTCTATCGGGCAAATTGCATAAAATACATTATCCTGGAAGCTGAAACTGGCTATGACATTTATCAAGATACAGAACGTTGTCATTAACACCAGCTATGTGGCTGCAATAAACTTAGATAGTCAAACTAGTTTGGGAGAAAAAAGCGTTTCTGTCTTAATAGCTACTCCTAAGTTTCCATTACTCCAGTGGGATACAGTTGCCCAAAATCTCTATCACTACGAATGGATGGAATTCACTGGTCAAGCTGCTAAAGCGCTCCACGATTATTTTACCAATTTCAACAACGTTATTGACCTGCTGCCGCAATATCAAGAGTCGGGCGTTGTCTAGTATTTTTTCCAAATCACTACTCGTTATGCTCCTAAATTGGCTGATAACGCCAAAAGCGCCAATTAATCAAAGCTTAATTAGGGCAGTATGTGTCGTGCGGTGTTATTCCAAAAAAAGCATTTAGCTTTTGCAGATAGGGTAGCTACCTGCTTATTAAAACAGATAGCTTTCATTATTGCTAGGCACAGAAATTACTGTTGCTGCGCAATTCACAGTCCCCCAGATTAGTCTATGTCCTATGTCTGCTTATTCCATTGATACTGCCTTAGCGGATTTGGAAATCCAGATCAACAGTTGTGAAAAGGCTTTGATTAAGTTTATAGAGGAGAAAAAAGTGAAGTCAGACAAACCAATTTCCCTTAACAAGATTAACAGACAATTACAACAAAATCCTATAGCCATTGTTGGGATGGCGTCTCTATTTCCGAAAGCGCGAAATTTACGGGAATATTGGCGCAATATTGTTAATAAAATTGACTGTATTACTGATGTTCCTGATACACATTGGAGCGTTAAAGATTACTACGATCCAAACCCCAGAACACCTGAGGATAAAACCTATTGTAAAAGAGGTGGATTTATTCCTGAGGTTGATTTTAACCCAATGGAATTCGGCATTCCCCCCAGCATTTTAGAAGTCACAGATGTATCGCAACTATTAAGTTTAGTAGTTGCGAAAGAAGCAATGGAAGATGCTGGCTATGGTGAAGCGCGTGAGTTTAGCCGCGAAACTGTTGGGGTAATCTTAGGCGTGGCGATGGCCAAGCAGTTAGGAATGCCACTGTCTGCTAGGTTAGAATATCCTATTTGGGAAAAAGCGCTGAAAAGCAGTGGTTTATCTGATGAAGATACTCAAAAAATTGTTGAGAAAATTAAAAGCGCTTATGTCAAATGGGATGAGAATGCATTCCCTGGGATGTTAGCCAACGTAGTTGCAGGTAGAATTGCCAACCGCCTGAATTTTGGCGGGATGAATTGTGTAGTTGATGCAGCTTGTGCTAGTTCCTTCGGCGCTTTGAAAATGGCGATTAGCGAACTAGTTGAGTATCGCAGCGACATGATGCTGACTGGTGGCGTTGATACCGACAACACCATTATGGCTTACATCTCCTTCAGCAAAACCCCGGCTGTTTCTCCTAGTGAGAATGTCAAACCTTTCGATGCTAAGTCCGATGGGATGATGCTGGGTGAAGGTATTGGGATGATTGTCCTCAAGCGTCTGGAAGATGCAGAACGGGATAACGATAAAATCTATGCAGTCATCAAAGGCATCGGTACTTCTAGCGATGGACGCTACAAGAGCATTTATGCTCCCCGCAAAGAAGGTCAAGTAAAAGCCTTAGAACGTGCTTACGAAGATGCAGGCTTTTCTCCCGCTACTGTGGGTTTGATGGAAGCGCACGGCACAGGTACAATGGCTGGCGACCCCACAGAATTCGGGTCTTTAAGAGATTTCTTTAACGAACATGATTCCCAGAAACAGCACATTGCTCTTGGTAGTGTGAAATCGCAAATTGGGCATACAAAAGCGGCTGCGGGTGCAGCAAGTTTAATTAAAACTGCTTTGGCACTACATCACAAGGTATTGCCACCCACAATTAACATTACCGAGCCAAACCCCAAACTCAACATTAAAAATTCCTCATTCTATTTAAATACAGAAACCAGACCTTGGATTCGGGCGGAAGGTGAAGCGCCGAGACGTGCGGGTGTGAGTTCCTTTGGCTTTGGTGGCACAAATTATCACGTGGTTTTGGAAGAATACGGCGCTGAACAAAATCAGCCTTACCGTTTGCACAATGCGCCTGCGGAAATTCTGCTGTTTGCTGGTACTTCTGCTCAACTTGTGACCAAGTGTGAAGAAACTTTGGCTAAGTTGCAGTCAAAAGATGGCGAAAGACATTATGCAGAATTGATTCAAGAGTGTACATCTGGTGAAATTCCCCAAGCTGCGGCACGAGTTGGATTTGTTGCTGAGAATCTGCAAGAAGCTTGCAAGTTAATGCAAATTAGTCTGGACTGGTTAAAACATAAAGGTTCAGCAATCTCTTGGGAGCATCCCCAAGGAATTTACTTCCGTTCCGCTGGGATGAATTTAGGCGGTAAAGTAGTCGCGCTATTTTCTGGACAAGGTTCTCAGTACTTAGAGATGGGTCGGGAAGTGGTGATGAACTTCCCCGAAATGCGCCGTCTTTACAGCAAGATGGATAGCCTGTTGCTCAAAGATAATTTGCGGCCGTTATCGGAAATAGTATTTCCTGCTCCGACCTTTGAGGAAGCAGAAAAGAATGCTCAAGTCGCGGCTTTACAACGCACAGAATATGCTCAACCCGCAATTGGGGTATTGAGTGCTGGGTTGTATTCCATACTGCAACAAGCTGGTTTTAAATCAGATTTTGTGGCGGGACACAGCTTTGGCGAACTGACAGCTTTATGGGCTGCGGGTGTTTTGAGCGAGCAAGATTACCTATTTTTGGTCAAGGCTAGGGGTCAAGCAATGGCGGCTCCCGAAGACCCAGATCATGATGCGGGAAGTATGCTGGCTGTCAAAGAAGATATCGCCAAGGTAGAAGCTGTCATCAGACATTATCCCCAAGTTGCGATCGCTAATATCAATTCTCCTACCCAAGTTGTCTTAGCAGGCCCCACCGCCGAAATTGCTAAAGTTCGCCAAGCATTGCATGACAAAGGCTATGCGGCTGTTCTACTACCTGTATCCGCAGCTTTCCACACACCTTTAATTGCTTTTGCACAGAAATCCTTTGCGATCGCAACTAAGTCTGTCAGCTTCCAAGCTCCGCAAATCCCAGTTTTCAGTAACGTCACTGGTCAAAAGTATCCCCAAGAATCCCAATCAATTCAAAAAATCCTGGAAACTCACCTCTCAAACTCGGTGCTGTTTAAGCAGGAGATTGAAAGTATCTACGCGGCTGGTGGTTACTGCTTTGTAGAATTTGGGCCGCGGCGGATTCTGACTAACTTAGTCAAAGATATTTTAGGCGATCGCCCGCATCTTACGATTTCCTTAAACCCCAGCACTCAAAAGAATAGCGATCGCTCTTTGCGAGAAGCGGCTGTTCAGTTGCGTGTGGTTGGCTTGTCTTTGAAAAATCTCGATCCTTATCAACTACAACCTGTGCTACCTGCACCGGAAAATGAGAAGAAGAAGGCGTTATCTGTGAAGTTAAACGGCATTAATTATGTGTCGGAAAAAACCAAAAACGCCTTCCCTCAAGCTTTGCAAAATGGACATCAAGTTAAGTTAGCTGCACCCGCACCTGAAGTTACCGTTACCCCCGCAGTATCTGCACCTGAAGTTACCATCACCCCCGCAATCTCTGCACCTTCACCTGCACCTGTGAACATAGAACCTGTAACTCCTACACCCATCCAAAGTAACGGACATAAAAAAACATCCCCTGCTCCTACTCCAATAGTGAACAGCGTTGCTTATTCTCCTGAACCAAAGCCTCAAATGAATCCTGCGACCCTTTTAGAAATACCAGCCCAGGAATCAAAGATGCAAACACCAGAAAAACCTGTAAATTATCAACGAGTTCTAGAAAGTTTAGAATATCTCCTGTCACAATTTCAGAACAATCAAAGCGAAAATTTACAAGTTCACGAGCATTATCTCAGTCATCAGATGGAATATGCCAAGACATTTTTCCAACTGATGCAACAACAAAACGCCTTGCTGGCTGAGGCTAAATCTTCAACAGAAACCGCCAAGCTCAAGCAAGTTGTGATGGAAAGCTTAGAGCGTAGCATGATGCAGTTTCATTCCCAACAAGGTGAAACTCTACGCATCCATGAGCAGTATCTCCAAGAGCAAATCGAATATACGAAAAACTTTTTCCAACTAATTCAGCAAGAATATTCTCACCTAGTTTCAGGTGAAGAACTCACCCTACCCCAGGTAACATTACCTTTCGTTAGCGAACCTGTTACCGAAGCACCTGTTCCGCCTACCGTCAAAATTGTTGAAACTTTCACTGCACCTGTAGTTGAGCCTGTTGTCAAAAATGGCTCAACTCCCAAAATAGTTGAACCTCAACCTGAGCCTGTAGCAGAAATTCCTGCTCCCCAGCCTGTAATTGAGATTCCTATTGCTGTAGCGCCCGTTCAGCAGCAGCCCGTAGCTCAAGTTGTCGCCTTCAACCCCGAACCTGTACCTGTCGCTGTATCTACTACCGTTGATTTATCTCAGTTGAGTACTAACCTGTTAGCCATCACGAGCGAAAAGACAGGCTACCCGGTTGAGATGTTAGAGATGGACATGGACATGGAGGCTGATTTAGGAATTGACTCCATCAAACGAGTAGAAATCTTAGGCGGATTGCAAGAATTATACCCCGACCTACCCAAGCCAAACTTGGAAGAATTAGCAGAAAAACGTACTATTGGTCAAGTAGTTGAGTATCTGCAAACCAACGCCACTGGAAATGTCTCTGTAGTGGTGCAAAGTTCTTCGGTACAAGTAACCACGGAAATTCCTCAAGGAGTCACCACAGTAACAACTGTAATTACTGCTCCTGAGCCAGCCGCCCCAGTCACCGCAGTAACAACTGTAATTACTGCTCCTGAACCAGTCGCCCCAGTCAGCGAAGTAGTCTCCTTCGTCCCCGAAGTAGAAACCACAACTACCACTGATTACGCAGACATCGGTCAAACTCTACTCAACATTACCAGTGAAAAAACAGGCTACCCAGTAGAGATGCTGGAACTGGAAATGGACATGGAAGCCGACTTAGGAATTGACTCCATCAAACGAGTAGAAATCCTGGGTGCGATGCAAGAAATGTACCCCGACTTACCCAAGCCAGACATCGAAGAACTTGGCGACTTGCGCACCATCGGTCAAATAGTTGATTATCTCCAGAAGCTGGCTGGAGGTGAAAAAAAAAAGCATGAGTTTGAGTTTGACGACGAGCCGATAATAGATGTAGAGCATAACGTTCAACGTCTACCCGCCAAACTCAAATACCTTCCCCAACCAGATTACTTAGATTTCAACTTACCAGAGGGACACATCGCGTTAGTTACCGATGATGGTTCCCTCACCACCTCGGTGGTAGTGCAATCCTTAATCGACAAAGGTTGGAAGGTCGTAGTTTTAAGCTTTCCTCAATCGATTGTTCCCCAACAAGCACTCTTACCCCCAAGCGTTACCCGCATCACCCTAGTAGATTTAAGCGAACAACTACTACAAGATAAATTATCTGCGATCGCCACCACCCTTGGCAGCATTGGGGCTTTCATCCATATTCACCCGGTATTTCAGGTCAGTCACACAAAGACACTTCCTTATATTGAACAGGAAAAGGCGATCGTTAAACACGTCTTCTTCATGGCCAAACACCTGAAAAAATCCCTCAACGAAGCGGCGCGTTACGGACGCAGTTGTTTTATCACAGTAGCTCGATTAGATGGAGCCTTCGGGTTTGAGCGTAACACCAACTTTGGAGTCATCGGAGCCGGTTTAGCTGGCTTAACCAAAACAATGAGATGGGAATGGCCCAAAGTATATTCCAGAGCGATCGACATTAGCCCTTCTCTCGATGCTCAACAATCAGCACAACACATCATTGCTGAGTTGCACGACTCTAATCTTTATCTTAGTGAAGTTGGCTACGGCGCTCAGGGAAGAGTTACCCTAATCACTTCATCTGATAAGTAAGGAAATAAGGGAGATAAGGAATAATAACACCTCATCTCCCTCTCTCTTAAACTCTCTTTTCTCTGCGTCCTCTGCGGTTCGTTTTAAAAATCTTTTTTCTCACGCAAAGGCGCAAAGGCGCAAAGAAAGAAGAACGCAATTCTAATTATCGGCGTTTATCGGCGGTTAAAAATCCAAAATTGAAAGATGACAACACAAACACCTATTCGTCCCTCATCAGTTTTTCTTGTTAGCGGTGGAGCCAAAGGTATCACCGCAGAATGCACAATTGAACTAGCTAAAAAACAACCTTGTAAATTCATCCTCCTGGGACGTTCCGAACTATTAGCAACCGAGCCAGATTACGCTCAAAATTGTTTTGAAGAAGCCGCATTAAAAAAACGCATCATGGAAAATCTTCTCGCTCAAGGTGAGAAGCCAACACCCATGAATGTACAAAAAATATATAACAAAATTCACTCCAGCCGCGAAATCAAAAAAACCCTAGCCGCCATTCAACAAACAGGTGCTACAGCCGAATATCTCAGCGTTGATGTCACCGATACCCAAGCATTAAAAGCACAACTTGCGGCTGCTGTTAACCGCATGGGGCCAATTACAGGCATCATACATGGTGCAGGTAATTTAGCTGATAAGTTAATTGAAAAGAAGACAGAACAGGATTTTGAAAAGGTTTACACCGCCAAAGTTCAAGGATTAGAAAACCTTTTAGATTGCGTTCCCGCAGAGCAACTTCAGCATTTAGTGTTGTTCTCCTCCATCACAGGATTTTACGGCAATATCGGTCAGTCCGATTATGCGATCGCTAACGAAATTCTCAACAAATCAGCCCACTTGATGAAACAGTACTACCCCAACTGTCACGTCGTGGCGATTAATTGGGGCGGCTGGGATAGTGGTATGGTAACACCAGAACTTAAAAAAGCATTTGCAGAACGGGGAATTGATATTATTCCTGTGGAAGTAGGAACAAAAATGTTAGTCAAAGAACTACATCCCAAGCATCACGACACTACTCAATTGGTGATTGGTAGTCCCCTAATTCCACCACCTGCACCTTTAGATCCTGAATTAAAAACTCATCAAATCCGTCGCCGGATCGTAGTAGAAGCCAATCCATTTTTAATGGATCATGTAATTGCAGGTTATCCAGTAGTTCCAGCTACCTGTGCGATGTCATGGATGATTAATGGTTGTGAAGAAGCTTATCCAGGTTATAGATATTTCAGCTGCAAAGATTTTAAAGTTTTAAAGGGAATTACCTTTAATGAATCTGTAGCCAGCGAACATATTCTGCAACTCAAAGAAATTGCTAAATCTGAGGGAGAGTTTATTGAATTTCAAACAACTATCTTCAGTAAAACTCCTGCTGGCAAAACACATTATCATTTCACCTCTACTATCAAACTGGTGCGAAAATTACCTGCTGCACCTATGTATGATGGCATAAATCTTACAGAAGATGGCATCATTACCGCTACTGGTAAAGATTTTTATCAAAATGGGCCATCTACATTATTTCATGGGCCATGTTTTCAGAAAATTCAAAGGGTTTTAAATATTAGCCCCGAAAAAATTACTACCGAATGCTTTTGGGAGCAAATCACCGAACAACAACAAGGACAGTTCCCGATTCATTGGCACAATCCTTATGCAACTGATTTGAGTACACAACCTTTATGGATTTGGTTAAGCCATTTTCATGAAGAAGTTTGTTTACCTGGACAGTTAACAACATCCGAACAGTATAGAGCAATACCAGTCGATGAAACCTTTTATGTTTCTACTGATATTAAGGAGAAAAAAGGAACTGGTTTAACTGCCGATTTTATTCTTCACGATCGCGAAGGGAAATTATACGCACAAATCTTAGGTGCTAAGGCTGTTGTTGTGCCGATGAGTTTGCTTCAACCTAAGTAATTCGTTTTGTTGTATTTATAGCATTTCTTTGATGCATTATAATCAATTTGAAATGCTATTGAACAACAAGATACCCGACTTCTTTAAGAAATCGGGTATCTGAAGCCAACTAAAAGCGTAAGTCCTGTCATGTTCGGGGAATCTAATTGATGCGGTTTTATTTTTAATTAACCGCTAAGAGTGCCAAGGGGAGAAGAGTGAGGAATAGAGATAATATCCCCTTTTATTTAATACCCCAACGAGGATATCAGCCGTGGAAAAAATAGCCATTATCGGATTATCATGCCTCTTTCCTGATGCCAATAATCCTGAACAGTTTTGGCAAAATATTACAGATGAGAAAGATGCAACTTCAGCTACTACTATTGCAGATTTGGGTGTAGATCCCACAATATTTTACGAGCCAATTAAGGGACAACCGGAAAAAATATATTTTCTCCAAGGTGGATTTATTCGTAATTTTGAATTTGATGCCAGCGAATACAATTTGCCTGTGGAGTTGGTTGACACTTTAGATAATTCTTTTAAATGGTCGCTGTATGCGGCTAAACAAGCGATTCAGCACAGTGGTTACTGGGGAAACCAAAAAGTTCTCTCCAAATGTGGGGTAATTCTAGGGACTTTATCCTTACCCACGAAGATGTCTAATCAATTGTTTGCGCCAATTTATCAGCAAACGATTGAACCTGCGATCGCAGAACTTTTGCAAGATGAAAATTTCCGGTTGGCTGCGTTACCAACAACAACCAAGGCTTCCCCATATAATGCGATGATAACCGGCTTTCCAGCCGCACTCGTCTCCCAAGCATTTTCTTTATCCAGTAATCATTTCTGTATAGATGCTGCTTGTTCATCATCATTTTATGCGATTAAGATGGCATCTCATTATCTGCAAACACGCAAAGCTGATGTGATGTTAGCGGGTGCAATTAGTTGTGTAGATCCGCTGTTTTTACGAATGTTATTTTCTGGGATTCAAGGTTATCCCGAAAATGGTATCAGTCGTCCTTTAGATAAGTCTTCTCGCGGATTAATTACCTCCGATGGCATTGGGATGGTAATGCTGAAGCGCTACAGCGATGCTGTTAGAGATGGCGATAAAATTCTTGCCACAATTGCTGGTAATGGAATCTCTAATGATGGCAAAGGTAAGCATTTATTGAGTCCTAATTCCAAAGGACAAATTCTCGCTTTTGAACGAGCATATAAGGAAGCGCAACTTAGCCCCAAAGACATTGATTATATGGAGTGCCATGCTACAGGGACATTATTAGGAGATACCACAGAATTTAGCTCTATAGAGACTTTCTTTGGTGAACACCAAGCATCGCCTTTGGTGGGTTCTACTAAAGCTAATGTGGGTCACTTATTAGTAGCGGCTGGTATGGTTGGCTTGGCTAAGGCGATTTATAGCATGAATGCTGGTGTGATTCCAGCAACTATTAACGTGAGTGAACCGATTGGTTCTGAAAATAGTGTCATTTCTGACAAAAATATTGTGAGAACTGCGACGACATGGCCAGATAATTCGCCAGTTAAACGTGCAGCTTTAAGTGCTTTTGGTTTTGGCGGAACTAATTCACATCTGATTCTGGAAAAGAAGGATGAAGTGTAGAAAGGCAGAGGGCAGAAGGAAGGAAAGAAAAGAGTTTCTTTGCATAAATGTAAGGTTTATTTTCTCTATCCATCAAGTAGGGGAATTTAAACTTTCAAGCAGAAAATAGAGGATTTACTGTGAAAGAAATTATCCCATCACTCAGCCACACCAAAATCAGCAATCTTTCCTTCTGCCATCTGCCCTCTGCCTTACCAAATAACAAACTTTAGTTAGCGTAATTAAACAATGTTTGAACAAGAAATACAATCATCCAAAATTGCCATTGTCGGCATGGATGCCTTTTTTGGTGAATGTAAAGATTTAGATGCTTTTGAACGTAGTATTTATGACGGCAAACAGCATTTTATTCCCCTACCATCTCAAAGATGGTATGGCATAGATGGGAAAGAAGATTTACTCAAAGAGTACGGTTTACCGGATGGTAAAGCCCCTGTAGGCGCATACATTCAAGATTTTGCCCTCGATACTTTAGCTTACAAAATTCCCCCAAATGAAGTAGAACAACTCAATCCGCAACAACTGTTACTGTTAACAGTGGCAGATGGTGCATTGAAAGATGCAGGGATTCAAGAAGGGGGAAATGTCGCTGTAATTATTGCAGCTGAAACAGAATTGTCTGTTCACCAGCTACAGCAAAGATGGAATTTATCGTGGCAAATTAAAGATGGTTTAAATGCTGCGGAAATTGCTTTGCCTGCGGATAAAATTGCTCAGTTGGAAACTATTGTTAAAGATAGTGTTCACCATCAAGTAGATATTGGTGAATACCTCAGCTATATCGCCAACATTATGGCGAGTCGCATTTCTTCGCTGTGGAATTTCACTGGCCCATCATTTACGATGACGGCGGTGGAAACCTCTGCTTTCAAAGCTTTAGAAGTGGCACAAATGCTACTCATGACTGGAGAAGTAGATGCTGTGGTGGTTGGTGCTGTCGATTTGGCTGGCGGGATAGAAAATGTCTTGCTGCGTAGCCAATGGGGAACAGTGAATACTGGTGCTAATACCTTAAGCTATGACCAAAATGCTAATGGCTGGACAGTTGGCGAAGGTGCAGGTGCAGTTGTTCTCAAGCGTTATGATACTGCTAAGGCTGCGGGCGATCGCATTTACGCTGTGGTTGATGCTATCAGTATTGGTCAAGCTGCTTCTACTTCTGTAGATGCAGATACGATTAACCAAGTCTGTCAGCAAGCTTTCCAAATGGCGGGAATTCAGCCAACAGCAGTTAACTATGTAGAAGTTGTTGCTAGTGGTTTTCCCCAGGAAGATGAGGCAGAAATTGCGGGGATGCTTCAGGCTTATCGCTCTGTAGGCGATGGTTTACATTGTGCCATTGGCAGCGTTAAGGCTAATATTGGACACACTTATGTAGCATCGGGAATTGCCAGTCTCATCAAAACAGCTTTGTGTCTCTATCACAACTATATTCCGGCTACCCCCAACTGGTCTGGTGTGAAAACACCGCAAGTATGGCAAGGTAGTCCTTTCTTTGTGGCGACAGAATCAAGACCTTGGTTCCTCCATAAAGATAGTACCCACAGAATCGCCGCCATTAATGGTATGGGTTGTGATGGTACTTGCGCCCATGTCATCTTGTCCGATGAACCAGACCAAATCAATCACAGCAGTAGATATTTACAGCAACGGCCGTTTTATCTGTTCCCTTTAGCGGCTGATGACCGTTCGGCTTTACTAAATCTGTTGGATAACCTCCAACAAGAAATTGAGAATTCTGAGTCTCTATCTGATGCTGCTAGTAAGAACTTCGTCAAATTTCAGCAGCATTCTACAGCCAAATACACCCTAGCCATTACCGGACGCAACAAAAAGGAATTACTCAAAGAAATCGCCTCAGCCCAAAAAGGGGTAAATACTGCCTTTGAAAAGGGTAGTGATTGGCAAACACCTATAGGTAGTTATTTTACCGCTAAACCATTGGGTAAAGAAGGTGAGGTTGCTTATGTGTATCCAGCTGCTGTCAATTCCTATGTGGGTATTGGTCGGACTCTCTTCCGTCTGTTCCCCAACCTGCAAAATGAACCCTTCGTTAAGAGTCTGTATAAACGAGTCTCGGATGTAGAGAAACTGGTTTTTCCCAGAAGCTTACATAAGTTATCTACCAGAGAACTAGAAACCCTGGAGAAGAAATTGCTAGATGATTCCCTAGCAATGTTTGAAGCGGAAATGTTTTTTACTAGGTTAATCACCACAGTAATCCGCGATCGCTTTCAAGTCAAACCCAAATATGTGTTTGGCTATAGCCTGGGTGAAACTAGCATGATGGTTGCCCAAGGAGTTTGGAGTGATTTTTTTGCTGGAAGTAACAGCTTTAACTCCTCAGCTTTATTTGGCGATAGGTTATCTGGCCCAAAAAATGCTGTGCGCGAGTACTGGAACTTACCACCAGCATCCGAAGCTTCTGACAATAACTTCTGGGCTAACTATGTACTCATGGCGACTCCAGACAAAGTGAAAGAATGTCTAAAAAATGAGAGTCGTGTTTATTTAACGCAGATTAATACACCAGAAGAAGTATTAATCGCTGGTGAACCAGCAGCTTGTCAGCGCGTCATTAAAGCCTTGGGCTGTAACTCCTTCCCTGCCCCCTTCGACCATGTAATCCATTGTGAAGCCATGCGATCGGAGTACACAGAGTTAGTAAAACTCAACACCTTACCAACTCAGGAGATTCCCGGTATTACTTTTTCTTCTGCGGCTGGGTATAAACCTATCACAGTTAACAGTGAAGTAGTAGCCCACAGTATCGCCACCGGACTCAGCCAACAACTTGATTTTCCTCGCTTAGTTAATCGCGTTTACGCCGATGGAGTCAAAATTTTTATCGAAGCCGGTGCTGGCGGTGTCTGTTCTCGCTGGGTAAGCAAAATTCTCGAAGGACAAGAACATATTACCGTTTCCCTGAATCGCAGAGGTATGGATGACCATACTTCTATAGTTAAAGCACTAGCTAAATTACTCAGCCATAAAGTTGAGTTAGACATCTCATCTCTTTACAACCTCACCCAAGAAACGGGAAATCACAGTAAACTCACCCAACGAAACATTACATTAGGCGGTAACTCAATTACTGCCACAATTTTGAGTGAAGAAAATCGCCAAATTTTCCAAAATTTAGCTAGCAAACCACAAGCAAACTCCGCCACAGTTGATTATTCCAGAGCAAATCCAGTTATCAATTCACTGAATACTCCAGTGGTAATTGCTACCAATAATAAACCAAGCAATGATATTTTACTGCCAACAAATCAGCCAGAAGAAATCGCAGAGAAAAATATCATGGAACACGGTTTAGTCTCAACGGAACAATTACAATCCTTTGAGATAACTACGACTTCCCAACAAGCAACTCAGCCTAGTTTCCCTACACAAAATATAATTCGCAAACCTGTCCAAACTATCCGTATGCCCGATTTAAATAAGACTCAATATCAAAAGCTCAATGCTAACAATGCCAACTTGACCAAATCCCATACTGCTTTCTTAAAATCCCGACAAGATTTTAGCAAGCAAATGAGTGAAATCATTCAATTGCAATTAGCTTGCGCTCAAAACTTACTCAATGAAGAATCATAAAAAAGGCAGAGGGCAGATGGCAGAAGGCAAAAATTGAAATAAAAACTTCAGTCTTATGCTATCTAAAATAATACCAATTTTTAAACTCTATCATCTCTCTTCCCTCTGTGTCCTCTGCGTCCTCTGCGGTTCGTTAAAAACATCATCCTCGCAACACAGCTAAAATTTAACGAACTTTCTAAAACACAGTAACACTCACGATAGATAAATCAAAATTGGTATTACCTCTTTTTTCATCCTACCCTTCGGGAACGCCAAGGGCGAACACCCTTAATCCTTTATAAACCATTGCTTATAAATCGAGGGATAACTAGCGTGACCACTGTAGATACGCCACTAAGTAAACACGAAAACGGACTAGGATTTACCTGCTATTCCTATGGACAAAATCTCATCTGGAAAGGTTCCCTAGATTGCATATCTTTTGATCAACAAGGCATAGTAGATAAATTTCTCACCTTAGATCAACCCTGTTATATTGTTAACGTGTCAGGGAAAATTGGCGTTACCAATGTAGGGTATTTATGCCCAGTTGATAGCACTGTAACTGCACCAGTAGAACTTTTAGCATCCATCCCACCAATTAAAATTCAACAATTAGGCGATCCCAGTTTTCTCTCCTTTTACGGAGTGAAATATGCCTATGCAACTGGTGCAATGGCTGGGGGCATTGCTTCCGAAGAAATGGTTATTGCACTCGGAAAAGAGAAAATTTTAAGTTCCTTTGGTGCAGGCGGTTTAAGCCCAGATCGCTTAGAAGCTGCTATCAATAAAATCCAACAAGCCTTACCACAAGGCCCCTATGCTTTTAATTTAATCCACAGCCCCAATGAACCAACGATCGAACGTCGGGCTGTGGATTTATTCCTCAAATATGGCGTGAAAGTAGTCGAAGCATCTGCATTTCTTGACTTAACCCCCAACATTGTTTATTACCGAGTTGCAGGATTAAGTTTGAATGCAGCTAATCAAATTGAAATCAAAAATAAAGTCATTGCCAAAATTTCTCGTAGAGAAGTAGCCAGCAAATTCCTCCAACCACCACCACCCAGAATCCTTAAAGAACTTGTTGAACAAGGATTAATTACTCAGTTACAAGCAACCCTTGCAGCCCAAGTTCCAATGGCTGATGATATTACTGTCGAAGCTGATTCTGGTGGTCACACAGATAATCGTCCCCTGGTTTGTTTGTTACCTTCCATTATGGCTTTGAGAGATGAAATTCAAGAACAATATCATTACTCACAACCAATTAGAGTAGGAGTAGCCGGCGGAATTGCTACACCACAATCAGCTTTAGCTGCTTTTATGATGGGTGCAGCTTATGTAGTTACAGGTTCAATTAATCAATCTTGTGTTGAATCTGGTGCTTGCGAACATACCAAAAAATTACTTGCACAAGCTGAAATGGCTGACGTAATGATGGCTCCAGCCGCAGATATGTTTGAAATGGGAGTCAAATTACAAGTTCTCAAACGGGGCACAATGTTCCCGATGCGAGCGCAAAAATTGTATGAGTTGTACCGGAATTATGACTCAATTGAAGAAATTCCGCTTGCTGAAAGAGAGAAATTAGAAAAACAAGTTTTTCGCAAAACTATTGCCGAAGTTTGGGAAGGAACTGCTGCTTATTTATCCCAGAAAAATCCGGAAAAACTTGGCAAGGCGGTAAATAATCCTAAATTAAAGATGGCTGTGATTTTTCGGTGGTATTTAGGATTATCTTCCCGTTGGTCGAATTCTGGTGAAAAAGGTAGAGAAGTTGATTATCAAATTTGGTGCGGCCCAGCGATGGGTAGTTTCAACGACTGGGTGCGCGGTACTTATTTAGCTGAACCCCAAAACCGCAAAGTTGTTGATGTTGCTAATCACCTGATGACTGGTGCAGCATTTTTATATCGCATACAAAGTTTGAAATTTCAAGGTTTGCAAATTCCCGATTATTACAGTCAATATCGCCCAGCTAGTTCTACATTGGAGATGTAAAAATGAATTCAAAACATTCTTATAGTGCAGCAGATATACAAGCATGGCTGGTGTCGAATTTGGCTGAATTGATAGGGGTAGAAACTGACGAAATAGATATCCACGAACATTTGGAAAACTACGGTTTGGATTCAGCCCAAGCAATGATTCTCGTCAGCAAATTGGAAAAAATGCTGGGATTCCAACCCTCACCTTTGCTGTTGTGGCATTACCCAAATATTGCTGCACTTTCCCAGCGTTTAGCTGAAGATTTACCAGAAGAGTCAGCAATTCAAGATACAACTACTGCCTCTGTTAATACTCCTATCCCGACTTTAGATTTAAGCGCCGAGGTAGTTCTTGACCCCACCATTCGCCCTGACGCTTTACCTCCAGTCTCGATAACTGAACCGAAGCATATCTTTTTAACTGGTGGTACAGGCTATTTAGGAGCATTTATCATTCGGGAATTGTTACAGCACACCAATGCAGATATCTACTGCTTAGTGCGGGCTGCTAATCCTCAAGAAGGTAAGAGCAAATTAGAAAAGAATCTCCAAGCATATGCACTTTGGGATGATTCATATAAGCCGAGAATTGTCCCAGTTGTTGGCGATCTAGCTCTACCATTGTTGGGTATGGGCGCGGAACAGTTTCAAATTTTAGCTGCCAATATTGACACCATTTATCATAGTGGTGCTTTGCTGAATTATGTTTTTCCCTATTCAGCATTGAAAGCAGCCAATGTGTTAGGCACTCAAGAAGTATTGCGATTAGCTAGCCAAATCAAACTCAAGCCTGTACATTACGTTTCTAGTGTGGCGGTGTTTGAATCACCTGCTTATGCTGGCAAGGTAGTGAAAGAGCAAGATGACTTTAATCATTGGGAAGGTATTTTCCTCGGTTACTCCCAAACTAAATGGGTAGCTGAGAAGTTAGTTAAACTTGCGCGCGATCGCGGTTTACCTGTAACTATCCACAGACCACCTTTAATTTCTGGAGATAGCCAGACAGGTATTTGTAATACCCACGACTTTATCAATTTGATGGTTAAAGGCTGTCTACAAATGGGATATTTCCCAGATGTGGAATATATGATGGATATGTCTCCTGTAGATTATGTCAGCAAAGCCATTGTTTATCTATCAATGCAGCCATCATCTATAGGTAAAGCATTCAACCTGCAACATCCCCAACCTGAACCTTTAAGCACGTTAATTAAATGGGTGCAATCATTCGGTTATCCCGTTAAGGCGATTCCTTATGAACAATGGCAATCAGAGTTGATCAATAATGTCTCTTCTGTAGATAATCCTTTATACACACTGCGACCATTTTTGTTAGAACGTTGGTCTGATGAGCAGTTAACAATTCCAGATTTGTATTTGCAAGCGAGAAGACCACACATTAGCTGTCAGGAGACTCTACAAGCACTCGCTGGTAGTTCTATCGTTTGTCCGCCCATCAGTTCAGAAATGTTTATGACCTATACTGCGTATTTGATTCAGACTGGTTTTCTGAATGTTGCGTAGTTGTTAATAGGCGACACCCTCAAGGGTGCGGCTATACGGACGAAGCCTACTTTCGTAGGCTGTAATAATCTTAAGCCCGCCTGTGCGGGCTTTGTTTATTTAGCCCCAGGCTTCTAGTCTGCGGCCAGTTTTGGGGTGATTCCAATTAAATAATTACAACATATAAATTGTCGTCAAGGGCGGAGAGATTTCGCCCCTACAATTATTTTGTAAAAATGGTATTATTCTGGCAACTTTTTTATCATTTCGTGTAGTTCTTCTTTTGCTTGCTTGGAAAACTGAACGCTTGTAATAGTCGCTAAAATTCCACTTCCAGCAGTTAGGCTTGCTTCTGACACTTTATCGAAGTAGAGAAGGCCAACACCAAATAAAGTCATTAAGGCAGATGCAGCGGTTACACCAAGTGCAAGGTTGTAGCTGTGACGCACTTGCCGCAACAATTCGCGGATTATTTCTTCTTTAATATCGCTATAGGTATCATTAGTTTGTGGTTTTTTGAAAAGCTGGAACTGCATCGCTAACCTCCGAAATGCTGTGTTGTTCTGTTTTGATATTGGTATCCTACCTGAGCAAAAAAATATATGACGAGGGCAGATAGGTTTAGGTTGTCTAAATTTTTGCCCTGTGATTTAGGGCAGATAGATAAGGTAAAAAAATCTATCTGCCCTAGACTGCAAACTTAAAAATTCGTTATTGTTTGGATATCAGTATGCTTTGTTAAATTTTGACGATGCGTGAATCTAATAAAGTTCAATCCAGTGAAGAAGGAAAAGCCAAACTCAAACAAGCTTACAAAGATGCCAAGTTTACTCAAGAAGAACTAGCACAGCAAGCAAATGTATCGGTAGATACAGTTAAACGCTTACTTGGGACTAAAGATTGCCCTAATGGAGTTGAACGTTGGGCAGTAACAAATATTGCGAAAGTTTTAAATCTTAAACCTACCGATATAGTTGACCCTAAAAGCTGGTATGAGCAACAGCAATTACCACCAGAATTTGAACGATTAATTCTAGAAAAAACTCAGTCATTTTGTGGACGTGAGTTTGTATTTAATACAATAGAAAATTTCTTCAATAGAAATTCTAGCGGCTACTTTACAGTAGTAGGTGATGCTGGGATGGGTAAAAGTGCGATCGCAGCACAATATATTATTGATCATCCTGAAGCGATTTGCTTTTTTAATATTCGTGCTGAGGGTATGAATCGCCCAGAATTATTCTTAAAAAAAATTCGCCAACAATTGATGAATCGTTACCAGTTAAATGATGCAGCAGATGCTGATTTATCAACGTTGTTGATCAAAGCTAGGGAGAAAATATCTGCTGGCGATCGCTTGGTAATGGTTGTTGATGCACTGGATGAAGTTGACCAGGAATCAACCGGAAACCTTTTATATTTACCTACTATTCTTCCAGACAGTGTTTATTTTATCCTGACCAGAAGACCTTATAACCAGAATGAAAAAAGATTAAGTATTTCGCCCAATGTGCCCACTGAGGAATTGGATTTAAGAGAAAAATATAGCAATCCTAAATGGTTTATGAGAAAACACCATATTCATGAAGTTTAGGGAAGTCA
>NZ_MTAV01000020.1 GCF_002154695.1 Nostoc sp. T09 | reverse complement strand
TCTTGCAAAAATATATTTTTGCAGGAGGGGGAAAGGGAAAAGGTTAAAGGGAAAGGGTTTGGAGTTCCTTTCCCCTTTTCCCCTTTCCCTTTTACCGACTTCTGCAAGAAGTCTATTGACTATTAACCCTTGACAAATGCCTAATGCCCCATGCCCCATGATTACTTATGCCGCTGTTGATGCCACTGCCACGCATGTAGCACAATATCTTTGATGCCTGGGTATTGAGGTTGCCAACCTAAGATTTTTCTGGCTTTCTCACTACTGCCGATTAAAGAGGGTGGATCTCCGGGACGGCGATCGCATTCCTGCACGGGGATCGTCAATCCTGTCACTTCCTCGGAAGCTGCAATTACTTCTTTAACAGAGAAACCTAGACCATTGCCTAAATTGAAAACTTCGCTATCCCCGTCTTTCAATAAATATTCCAATCCTAAAATATGGGCGTCTGCTAAGTCGCTAACGTGAATGTAATCTCTAATGCAGGTGCCATCGGGCGTAGGATAATCAGTACCGAAAATTGAAATGGATTCGCGCTTGCCTAAAGCTGTCAGTAGCACCAAGGGGATCAAATGGGTTTCTGGGTTGTGATCTTCACCGAGTAGTCCATTGGGATCGGCACCAGCAGCATTGAAGTAGCGAAAACGTACTGATTTTAAACCATAGGCAACGTCAAAATCTGAGAGAATGCGCTCCACCATTAACTTAGTAGCGCCATAGGGATTAATCGGATTTTGAGGATGATTTTCTGGAATCGGTACAACCTCCGGCACTCCATAAGTTGCACAAGTAGAAGAAAAGACAAATTTCTTAATGGACGCTGCCAGCATTGCTTCCAACAGCACCAAAGTACCTAAAACGTTGTTGCGGTAGTATTTGGCGGGGTCTGTAACTGATTCTCCTACGTAGGCGTAGGCTGAAAAGTGCATGACTGCATCAATATTGCGGGTTTGAAATAGCTGATCGAGCAAAGCGCGATCGGATGTATCGCCTGCTATCAGCTCTACTTGTAGAACTTTCTCTACTAAGTCGCGATGCCCGTACACTAGGTTATCAAGAATTACTACTTCATAACCCGCTCGCTTGAGGGCAAGAACTGTATGGGAACCTATATATCCTGCTCCCCCCGTCACTAAAATTGTGGGCTTTCTAGGCGACATAGTTTTTCCTTTTGAGTTATAACTACTTAATTAATTTAAGTTACTAGTGCCTCATTACTCATTGGCAAAATTCTAGATAATACACCCAGTATCAAAAAATTGCACTAAAATCACTACGACGGTAGTCTTTGGTTGTGAGGTTTGAGGTATTTTAAGTCAGGTAACAGTACGATTACAATTTGACGAGAAAATAAATCCGCTGCCCAAAACCTTGAGGCTGACCGCGGAAAATTTGAGAGTTAATATATTATGTTTCTACTCCTAAGCCGGGTACTACTGTGGTTATTAATTGGCACTGTTGTATATTCTTTGTTCCAAAGATTCTATCCAACAGGTAATTTTGTCGGGCGATTACTCGTAGTCATTGCGTTGATCGTCATCGCGCTGGCATTCATTAATCCCAACGAACCAGCGGTGGCGTCTATGTGGAGGTTGATATCATTCCCGCTAAGACCTCTGGGAGCGTCGGTTTTGTTGTTACTTTTTGCTGCTCAGAGAATTAAGGGAGGTGGAATCGATAAACCAGGAGGATACTTCTTGGGTTGGGCGCTGACAATTTTACTGTTAGCCAGTACACCAGCTATTGCCTACTTCCTGGTTAGGGCACCAATAGCAACAGTAGGTAATCCTCAGTTAGCTAGTTTAGGACAACTTACCCCCACATCTGAAACTTTGGTGGCGTCGGTTCCAGATAGCACGGCCAATATCTCCGATGTTGTAGAAAATGGCATTCTACCTCAAAGTGATATGGTTCGGTCAACCATCGCTTTGAATCCATTAGATATAAAAGTCCCGCCTTACCTATTGCAGAATCCTCAGGACATTAGAACACGCGGATTACGAATTGAAGACTTTGTACCAAGTGCAGAAACCCTGCAAGTCACAACCCAAGCTTGGGACAGTTATCTCAACCAGATTTACTTTTTCTTGCGTGGTCGTCAGACATAAAGCTAAAAAGTTAACAATAACTAGGCCAAAGCACTATGTTCTGGTGGCTGGCCTTTTTAAACTATGATTTCTGCCAGAATAAAAGGAGGTTCAGTAGATTTGCTTGCAAGAGTCATTTGTCATTGGTGAACCAGTGCGTTGCGGAGGACAGTTGCGTGGTGAGGCAATGCGGTCTTGGGGGTTCGCCCCTAATCCCCAGAGGGGACCCCGAGTCCCCCATGAGCAATTGCCGAAAGGGTTACCCGACTTGAGGAGCCACTGCGTTGGACGGGTTTCCCGGCTTAAAGCAAGTGGCGTCAAACTGTCCGTTGGGGTTCCCTCCCTTGTAGCAACTGGTGAACCCGAAGGGCCATTTGTCCTTTGCCATTTGTTATTTCTCTGCGGCACTAAGTTCCCCTACCCTCTGCTCCCCGACTTTTTTCTGAATGATACAATCTCGACGACTGGCTAAACTTGGTGCTTACCTGCGTCCCCATTGGCGGGAGGCAATGTTAGGTATTCTGGCTTTGTTAACTGTAAACGGATTAGGCGTTTACATTCCTTGGTTGATTCGCGCTTGTGTTGACAAACTCTCAACAACCTTTAGCTGGTACGAAGTTTTAAATTACGTAGTCATCATCATCTTGCTCAGTTCAGCAATGTGGTTAATCCGCATGGCTTCACGCATCTGGCTGTTTGGCGTGGGACGCGAGGTAGAATTTGACTTAAAACAGCGGATTTTTGAACACTTACTTAAGCTAGAGCCTGCTTACTTTGCCACCAATACTATTGGCGATTTAATTAGTAGGGCTACTAGTGACGTAGAAAATATCAAGCGGTTGTTGGGTTTTGCAGTCCTGAGTTTAGCAAATACAGTTTTTGCTTATGCTCTGACCCTGCCAGTGATGTTGACAATTAGTGTCGATCTCACTTTAGCTTCCCTGGCAGTATATCCCTTGATGTTCTTCTTGGTGCATCTTTTTAGCGATCGCCTCCGTAAACAACAAACGGTAGTACAAGAGCAACTTTCTGACATTAGCGAACTCATCCAAGAAGATATTAGCGGCATTGCCCTGATTAAAATCTACGCTCAAGAAGAAAACGAGCGTCGAGCCTTTGCCAAGAAGAATCAGGCACTATTGACTGCTAATTTGGAATTAGCCAAAAGCCGGAATACTCTGTTTCCCCTGATTGGCGGTTTAGCTAATATCAGTTCACTGGTAATTATCTGGCTAGGTGCAACACGAATTGCTGCTGGAACTCTTGCTGTTGGTGATTTTCTAGCACTACTAATTTATGTAGAACGTCTAGTTTTTCCTACTGCTTTGTTAGGATTTACCATTACTGCTTATCAAAGGGGTGAGGTGAGTATCGATCGTTTAGAGTCTATTCTCTCGGTGACACCGAAGATTCAAGACACAACCGATGTCATCCACTTACCCAAGAGTGATGTTAAAGGCAAACTGACGGCTAAAAATTTTAGTTTCACTTACCCTGGTGCTACTACCCCGGCTTTAGAGAATATCAACTTTACGATCAATCCTGGGGAAACGGTGGCAATTGTTGGGGCTATCGGTTCAGGGAAATCTACTTTAGCAAATGCCCTACCACGCTTGTTGGAGATTGAAGCAGGGCAGTTATTTTTGGATGGGTTGGATATTACGAAGATAGCATTAGCAGATTTACGAGGTGCGATCGCTTATGTTCCACAAGATAGCTTTCTTTTCAGCACCACAATCAGAAATAATATCCGCTACGGTGACCCAATTAGAGAACAGCAAAATGTAGAGATGGTGGCGCAGCAGGCACAGATTCACTCAGAAATTAGCAATTTTCCGCAGCATTACGAGACTATAGTTGGTGAACGCGGAATTACGCTTTCTGGTGGACAGCGGCAACGTACTGCCTTAGCTAGGGCAATGCTAGTTGATGCGCCAGTTTTAATATTAGATGATGCCCTCTCCAGTGTAGATAATCAAACTGCTACACAAATCCTAAAAAATCTCTCTACTGGTACTGATAGAAAAACAGTTGTTTTTATTACTCACCAACTGTCTGCTGCTGCGGCTGCTGACCGCATTTTTGTGCTCGACAACGGGAAAATTGTCCAGATGGGCAATCATTTAGAACTGGTGCAACAACAAGGTCTGTACAGGAAGTTGTGGAGCCAGCATCAGATAGAGGAATTATTACATTAGCGTTTAAGTACTAGAGACAATTCTCTGTAGTATGCGTATAATTTGTCAAATAACTTATTTAACAAATTATACAAAGTAAATACTTTATGCTGCAATTATTACAAAGTTTCTTTGTTGATGGAGGATTTATTCCGCATGGACACTGCTACCTCTGGAAACCAGGGTTATTATTACTACATATCCTATCTGATTTTTTGATTGCCTTAGCCTATTTCTCGATTCCTATTGCGCTGGTTTACTTTGTTAGGAAGCGAGAGGATTTGCCCTTTAAATCAATCCTTTTATTATTTGGAGCTTTCATAGTTTCTTGTGGTACAACACACTTAATGGAAATATGGACGCTTTGGCATCCAACTTATTGGCTGTCTGGTTTAATTAAAGCGATCACGGCTTTTATTTCAATTTATACAGCTATTGTATTACTGCCGATAATTCCTCAAGCCCTCGCTTTGCCAAGTCCAGCACAACTGGAGGTAGCTAACAGTCAACTGAAACTTACACTGCAAGAATTAGAAAAAACTCAGGCTCAACTAATTCATAGCGAAAAAATGTCTTGTTTAGGACAATTAGTTGCGGGTATTGTTCATGAAATTAACAACCCGATTAATTTTATTTATGGCAATAGTACAGCAGCTAATGAATATGCCGAAAACTTGCTCGATTTAGTTTCACTTTACCAAGAATGCTATCCAATTCCCCAATCAGAAATTCAAGTTCGCATTGAGAGGATTGATCTCGATTTCATTAGAGAAGACTTACCAAAAATCTTATCCTCTATACAAATGGGAGCCGATCGCATTCGCAAGCTAATCTTAGGTTTACGAAATTTTTCTCGATTAGATGAAGCAAATATAAAGGAAGTTGATATTCACGAAGGAATTGATAGCACTCTCCTGATTTTACAAAACCGCTTAAAAGGCAAAACGGATCATACGGAGATCCAAGTTATTAAAGACTATGGTCAATTGCCGAAAGTGGAGTGTTATCCTGGACAACTTAATCAAGTATTTATTAATATCCTAAATAATGCTATTGATAGTTTAAAAGGCTCAACTAATAAGCCTCAAATTTGTATTCATACTGAGGTTTTAGAGGGCAGTAATCAAGTGCTGATTCGGATTACAGATAACGGCTGTGGTCTGATACAAGAGGTACAAGAAAAAATATTTGATCCATTATTTAGTAATAAATCTAGTACAATCACAAATCTAAGTATGTCTATTAGCCACCAAATTGTTGCTCAACATGGTGGTCAGTTAAAGTGTATTTCAGCAGCAGAACAAGGGACAGAAATTGTCATTCAAATTCCCATGCGAATGAAATCTGCTGATTCACTAAGAATTAAACCAATAGATAAAATAGTTCCCTCTAATTCAAGCATCAATTAAAAATTGTGTAAAAACAGCAATTTTACATAACTTTACGTATTTACCGATATTTATAGTGAAGACTGTGTTAGTTTCTGGAGAAACTTGGGTAATATAAATTACCAAAAAAATAAATATTCGGTATAAATTGATGTTAACAGTTGAGTTATCAACATCTACTAGGTTACAGCGTCGTCATGCTGGGGCGATCGCATCTCTAGTTTTAATTAGTATATTGAGTTCCTTGAGTGGATTTGACTTTCATCCGTCTATTTCTAATTCCTGGGAAGGCTTGCTTTGGGGAATCGCAGATCCAGTAATTAGCTTAGATCGTTTGGCTAGTCTTGTAGTCATAGGCCTACTCTCGGCTGGAATGGTTCGTGGCGCTTTGATTGCTGCGGCTTTTGTGTCAGCAGGAGTTTTTGGTACAGTAATGCATCTGTTCCAGGTGAATTTAGTAGGTGCAGAAATTGGGATTGCAACTTCCACAATCGCCTTTGGCGCTATGCTGATGATATTAAAACAACCGAACTGGCTGTTACTTTTACTGCTGGGAGCGATCGCAGGTTTATTTCACGGTTATGCTGGTACTGGATCTGCCATTGAAACTGGAATGTTGCCTTTAGTTATTTATGTCCTAGGCGTTACCTTAACTCAATGTGCTGTAGTTATGAGTGCTAGAGAAATGTACTCAATGTTGCCAAATAGAATTCGCTTTGCTGGGTTAGCTTTTTCTGCGATCGGCATTGTATTTCTGCGCAATGCAATTAACTTAGTAATGTAAATAAATTAAAATAATTAATAATTACTAATTCGTAATTCGTAATTTTAGCAGACCCGGAAATTTCCTACTTAGAGAAGCAACCTCGTTGCTCTTGGTTTGTAAATCTCTATCTAAAAATCAATTACGAATTACGAATTCTTCAAATTATCGGCATCTTGTAATTAGCAAGCTCCTGTTTTATGGAAGAGGACATACAATGTTCTGGCAATCAGTAACAAGTCATAAAATATATGCCAATTTTGCTGATAACGTAGATCTAGATCAACTATTTGTTCAAAATCTGTTACTTGAGAACGACCATTAACTTGCCATTCGCCGGTTAAACCAGGTTTGACATTCAAACGTTGCCAGTGACGTGGTGAATAATTAACTACTTCATCAGCCGTAGGTGGGCGTGTACCTACTAGGCTCATTTCACCTACTAAAACATTCCAAAACTGAGGAATTTCGTCTAAGCTAGTACGTCGCAAAAAGCGGCCGACATTAGTTACGCGAAAGTCGTTTTGATTTTTAAAAATGAGTCCTTTAGCCTCATTTTTAACTAAAGATTTTAAACGCTCCGCATTACTAACCATTGAGCGAAATTTGCGAATACGGAATGGTTTTCCTAGATACCCATAGCGTTCTTGAGTAAAGAAAATTGGCCCTGGACTATCAATTTTAATGGCGATCGCAATTGGCACATATACAATTGCTAAAATTAATAACCCTACCAAGCTACCCACAATATCTAGACAACGTTTAAATTTAGATTTTACTGAGGGGTGAGGAATAAATTGTAAATCCCAAGCTGTAGAAGTGGCGTTTTGAAAAAAACTGTGTAATTGTGTGGGGTACATCATCCGGCTTAATATCGAGCGCTCAAAGTAAAATTACTTATCCTTGATTTGAATATATACTTAAGAGTATTAAAAAGATTTTGTTTTTTCCGTGTATTTACTTGAACTTTAACAAGACTGTTGAGAGCCGGATTTTTTATATTTTTAGGATAAAGTTATTTGATCATCTCCGGAGAAAGGTAAGTAAAGATGAGACAAATTTGTAATTAAGTTTATTCTCCCTATAATTAGCTACGAATAAATACGTAAAAATTATCAATTACATTTTAATAGTGGCGGTTTCCTAGTGTTAATGCGTATATTAAATTATTCAAGATCCGTAGCGATATTACTATGTTGATCTCTCAAAATTAGGGTGGTAAAGATCATGATGACAACAGGAGTCGAGGTTAAAATAGGCCGATTGGAATCGATTGTTGAGCAAATCGGCGAAGCAGTACTTTCTACTACAGAGACAATTGAAAGCCTTGCGCAAAGACTGGAGACTCTCAGCGTGCAAGTCGAAGCGCAAGGAAAGCAGTTACAGCAGCAAGGTTATCAAATTTTCGCATTGTGTGACGCTGTGCAGACTCTTGCTGAATCCCAGGATGATTCATTACAAAAACTCAGTCAACTGACACAAACCCTGGATAAGCTGATGATACTGCTACAAGGGTCAGATGAGGAAGGATAGTGGTAGAGGCGTGGGGGCAAGAAGGACAAGGAAGACAAGGGGACGTGGAGAAATAATCAATTACAAATGACCATTGACTCTTGACTACATTTACACCCTTAATTTGGTAACAGCAATGTTGCCAGAAAAACAGACATCCACATCGCTACCAGGAGTGCGATCGCGTTTGCTATATTCCCCTACATAATAAAAATCATCGCCGTCAATCCGGTAGTTAATTGGCAAGGCTTTAGTACAGGGTTGGCAAAACACCACTTCTGGGTATGGTTCTCCTGGTTGCAGATGTGGCAAATTCACGTTCCAGAAATTTCCTGGTTCTAGGGGACGCTGAAGTAAGTCAGCCAAAACTTCAGATGTGAACTTAGCAGCGAGTTCCCAATCAAAATTTTGTTTGGCTTTGCGATAGTGAGAAATGGCAATTCCGGGAATACCGTTCATTGCGGCTTCTCGCACCGCCGCCACTGTACCGGAAATATAGGCATCCACGCCCAAGTTACCCCCAGCATTGATTCCCGACAACACAAATTTGATATCTTCACTAATTTGTGAGATTGCAATTCTCACACAATCAGCGGGAGTCCCGGCGATCGCATATTCAGTTTGCGATCGCCGCTGAAGGGTGATGGGGCGAGTGGTAGTAACTTGATGTCCACAGCCAGATTGATGATCTCTCGGCGCAGCTACAATTACATTTTTTTCTTTGACAGCATTGAGCAACGCTTTTATTCCAGGCGCATCAATACCGTCGTCGTTAGTAAGAATGATAGTCATATATTTATACTGAGGAGCCAAGCATCCATTGCTGTAAATTGAGGAAAGCAAATGGAATTCTATCGTCAACTGCCCTTAGAGTCTAACAATCTCCTGCAACAGCTAGCCCAGTTGAGTGATGAGCATTTATTACGATCGCTGCGATTCAACATCGCTGTGGTTACTACAACTATGCGATCGCTCATTCATAAAAATTTTCTCTTCTAAACCACCAATAAATGCATCAGTCTGATCGCTTAGCTACACTTGCAACTCAAATCCAGGTAATATATCTTCTCCCGAAAGAATCGCTGGCATTTGCAGCACTTCCACAGCTTTATTGAGTCGGTAAATTTCTACTTTTGCATCTTGAGGATTAATCAGCCAACCTAAACGCAGACCATTTTCTATATATTCCTGCATTTTCTCTTGCAGCGGTTGAAGCCGATCTGATTCCGAACGCAGTTCAATGGCAAAATCAGGTACAAGTGGCGGAAATTTTTTTCGCTGTTCAAGTGTTAAAGCTTCCCATCGTTCCAATTTTACCCAAGCCGCGTCAGGCGAACGTTTTGCACCATTTGGAAGGATAAAAATAGTTGAAGAACTAAAAACTTTACCTAATTTAGCTTGACGATTCCAATTATTCAAGTCTGTAATTAAGTCTGCTTCTTGATTCCCGCTTTCTCCTCCTACTGGTGGCACAATGATTAATTTTCCTGCTGCATTCATTTCCAAGCTTAAATCTCTATTAGCAATACACAATTGATAAAATTGCTCATCGGTTAAATGAGCGATCGGTTCGAGATTGAGAACAACAGTATTCATTGAACTTTTCCTCTTGCCTTTTTTGCTAACATTTAGTTGCCTTTAGTTACAAGTTTAGCAGTCTAAATAAATCCCCACTCTCTCATATAAAGGTTTACTACAGTGAGGATTGGCAAATAGTTAGAGAGTACTTACCCTAAACACAATCCAATTCGCCCCCGCTTCAAAGTGGCGAGTGAGGCGATCGCCCTGAATTTGTAGAGGTGCTATTAAATAATCAGATGGCACAGGTGTTGGAGGTAGTGCAAGCGGGGTTGAAGTCACTAGAACATACTGCTTTTGTGCAGCAGTTGAGTGCAAAGAAATAAGCTGTCTTCCTTTGTGTTTGTGTGTTTAATTTGTTTAGAAAAGAAGTTAAAGTACGCACTCAAAAATCTTAAACTATATGGTATAATCCCCAAATGGTTTGCAAAATCCGCCCAATTTAGGAAATTATCTAAATTGGGCGGTATTTCTTGGCGGTGGCAGTTTGTAGCAGCAAGAATCAAAACTCATTTGAGCCACAAAACTTTCACAGTAAAATCCATATTTGGGATATAGCTAAAACTTTCAAATGAAAAAAGCTATAAACCAGGTGATTTTGACAGTGGTTGTGTAGTATTTTTGGTGCAAGACTGTCTGAGAGTTTATCCAATGAAACAGCTCCTCAACCAAGTAATTATCATCCCAAAATACCTGATTAGGCTAATTCTGCCATTAGTAGCGATCGCTCTAGTTTCTTGTCTAGTTGTGCCATCAGCCTTAGCCACTGGGGCATATCAAATACCCAACCTTGCAGTAGATAATAGCACCTGGGTTGTGGATCAAGCAGACGCGATCAGCCGTGTGAATGAAGGTAAGATTAGCAGCACCTTGGAAGATTTGGCAAAGAAAACTGGTTACGAAACCAGAATTGTCACCATTCGCCGACTCGACTATGGAGAAACACCAGAAAGTTTTGCCAAAGCGCTGTTTGAAAAATGGTTTCCCACAAAAGAAGCACAAGCCAATCAAACTCTATTGGTAATTGACACGGTTACCAATGGCACCGCCATTATTACTGGAGATAAAGTCAAGCCTTTGCTCTCAGATTCTATTGCTGAGAGCGTAGCTACGGAAACCGTCATGGCTCCATTGCGTAGTGGTAACAAATATAACCAAGCATTCTTAGATGCAAGCGATCGCCTAGTCGCCGTCCTCTCTGGCCAAACAGATCCCGGTCCACCCAAAATCGTTGAGAATGTGCAGGTAGAAGGCACCTTCAAGACAGCAGAAGAAACTGACAAAGATAAAGGTAATGCCACTGCTTGGGTAGTAGGGCTATTAATTGCCGCTACTATTATCCCGATGGCAACTTACTATCTCTACCAAGTTAACCAACCATCGAACAATAGCTAATAGCTGATAGTTGACTGTTAACTGTTAACTGTCAACGGTCAACAATTAACAGTTAAATTCAATCTTGAATGTACTCTTGCCCTGTCACTAAAGCCACCTCAGCCCGGACAAATTCTCTACCTAAATAAGCTGCATGGTCTAAAAAGCTTACTGGACAGGGCTGAGTTTCTTCAAATATTTTGACGCAAAGTTCCTTGGCGGTTCTAGCACTAAATACAGTTGTGTGAGTTCTTTCTACTTTTCCTTTAGCGGGAATCACCTTTCCTGTTTCTGGATCTACAGCTAAACCGCGCTCATCAATTACATTTGTAAAATGCTTGGCATAAATTAACTTTACCTCCCGATCCAAGTAAATAATGAAATATCCACTGGGATCGAGTTCAATATGACGGTGAGAAAGCTGATCGTCAATTGCAGCCAAGTCTTCTACTATCAAATCCATAGTCATTATTAAAATCAAATTTCTGCAAATTTCTACTCCATTTCAAGTGTAATTCTTCCTTTCCTAACTTCTTGTGGATTCTTGGTTTGTTTGTAAATTATTGTCCCTAAACATCTCGGTTGCTGAAAGGTAATTCAGCATTCATCGCCTCAATTTCTTGCTGTTCGAGTTGATTCACTTCCTTGATATAAGGCAGCAAAATTTGTTCTAAACGGTTGTTGTAAAAGCGGTGCAGACTGTGATTGGGTTTAGCAGGAAATCCGCGCCGTTTTTTATGGCGTCCACCAGCACCAGGGTCAAAAATTTGGATATCGTTAGCGATCGCCCACTGAATCGGCGCATAATAGCAAGCATCAAAATGCAAGCAATCTATTTCTTGAAAACTGCCCCAATAGCGCCCATAAAGCCTGTCGCCTTTAAATAGACAAAAAGACATTCCTAGCGGGTGGCGACTATCTTGCTCGCTGTAAGCCGCAAAAAACAACACTCGATGGCGGTAATTGCTGTGTAACTGTTCAAAAAACCTCTTTGTCAGGTATTTACTACCCCACCAGCCAAACTTGTCACAAGTATCTGCATAGAACTGGTACATCAAGGGAAATAGAGAATGGGGGATTTCATCACCAGTCAGCGGTTGTAGTCTTAAGCCTGCTTTCTCTACAGCTTTGCGTTCCCGCTTAATATTGCGGCGCTGATTGGCATTGAACACAGTTAAATAATCATCAAAATTCTTAAATCCACCATTTTCCCAGATGTAGCTGTGATGCAACCAACTTGTAAACCCTTGCCTTTCCAGCACAGGACGCCATTGGGGATCAACATAAAGAAAATGACACCCAGAAATGCGCTGCTTAGTGCAGAAAGAGTCAATCTCATGCAGCATCAAGGCTGTAATTTCATCTTCATCTTCTCCCGAGGCGATTAAGAAACGATAGCCTTCCGCAGGAGTAAACGGCGTCATCCCCAACAATTTTGGGTAATAATCCACCCCAATACGTTCAGCTAAATTTGCCCACTGATGATCGAAGACAAATTCGCCAGCACTATGTCCTTTCAGGTAGAGTGGAGCCGCAGCAATCAGCGTTCTGTCACGCCACAGTGTTAAGTGATTTGGTAACCAACCTGTTCTGCGCGTAGCACTGTGAGATGTTTCTAAATTGTTCAGCCACTCCCACTCTAAAAAAGGAGTTTTGAGCGGTAATGCCAAAGCATCCCAAGCTTGTTGGGGGATTTCGGCAATTGTGTTGATCCAAACGATAGAATAGCGAGGTTTTAGTTTTTCTATCATCGTGTGGGTTTTTAGAAGAATTAGGGACTAGAGACTGGATTAGGGAAGACACAGGGGACAAGGAAAAGTAAGTAATTAGCAATGCCCAATGCCCAATCCTTATTAGGGTAATCTAAGATCCTGGTCGTTGTAGCCGATAGTGTAAAAACACTTCCTGTTCAACTTGATGAACTTCTAGAAGTTGAAGGCGGGGAGCCAAATTCGCGAGAAATCCTGCGCCAGATACTGGTGTGGGCGCATTAGCACCACCTAGAATCAAGGGACATACCGTTAACCATAATTCATCTATTAAATCTAGCTCCAGCATAGAAGCTACTAACTCCCCACCCCCCAATAGCGCTAAGCGTGTTATATGTAGAGATGCCAGGTGCTTTAAGGCGGCAGGAGTATCAATCTTGCCATTTGGTGTTTCAAAAACCAGAATTTGCTCGAATTTTGCAGCACAATCCTTTGCGGTTCCCCCCGTTGTAGGAAGTGACTGTTCGCGTCCTTGCCAGGAAATTGCCCCGGCTCTAGTCGTGAGCAACCAGCGTTTAATTGGTTGTTTAAAAAAGTGAATTTCCGGCTTGAGGTTAGCAGATTGTGTAATGACTATATGAACTGGTTGGGTAGATTTGCCCTCCTGTGTTCGACGTTGCAGCAGTGTCGGATGTGATACGGTTAGTGTAGTACCGTATGCACGGAGAGTACCGGCACCAAAGAGAACGGCATCAGAGGCAGCGATTTGTTTTTCCAGGTGTGCTTTATCAGCCTTTGAGCCAAACCGAGCTGGCGATCGCCTAAAGTCCGCTATTTTGCCATCTGCACTCATTGCCAAAATAACTGTGGTATGAGGACGATGTTGCATCATTGAGTTGCTTTGATATTTTTAATATTTTCCTTGTTGTGTGTTGATTTAACAAAAATCCATACATCCAAGCTCTTGTTTAATGATTTCACCACTGTCATAGATATGCAACAAAAGTCTTTTTTACAGCTAACCTTCACGGGTTTTGGTATACCATGTTTCTTTTTGCAGATGCAAACTTTGATATCTTTAGCATTTGCCAATAAAGTACTAATAACTTAATAAGATGTCTCATCTAGCTGGTCTAATTGCATATCTTTGGCTGTTGTGGTTTGCAGATGCGAAGTGAGACTTTCGATGGCTAAGACCCGTCAATCATCCTTTCGGCGTATTTTATTAACAAGAATATTGCTGCTGTTTGTCCCGGTGTTATTAATAGGGGAAATTGTTGCCTTAAATAAGGCACGCACTAGCCTATTGAAAACTGCACGACAGAATTTAACAGAAAGTGCTGTTCTTAAAGGAGAGAAGATTGCAGATGCGATCGCTACCCTGAAAACAAGTTTGTTCATTATTAGTAAAACAAAAGTTATCGAGTCTCGTTCACTGAATGAGGCGCAAGAATTTCTTACTCAGATAACACAGCAATTGCCAATCCCAATTGAGTGTATTCAATTAAAAAATTTACAAACAGAGAAAATAGTTGCCAGTACTTGTGATAACAAACCTATTGGCGAACTGAGTTCATCTTTGCCCAGTCAAGGAGTTGATATTACAGCGATATTACCTCCAAAGGCAGGAACCACTGGTTCTAGAGATCCACAAAACCAATTGCGATTATTAATGTCGGCTCCTGTCTTCAATACTGCTGGTCAATTGCTCTACAACTTAAGTCTTCAGTCAGCATTGTACCAACAAACTACCCAACAGCCGGGATCGCTCACAGGCTCGCTGGTAGTCATCGCTGAAGATGGCACAATTTTAGCGCATCCATTACCAGAAAGAGTGGGGAGTAATATTCAACAGTACTCAGATGCTTCCCAACTCCAAAGTATTATTCAAAATGCAAACATCGGGCAAACAGGTTCTACAGATTTATCTTTTCAACAGGGGCAAGAATTAGTAGCTGGTTATACGGCAATTACAGATCCCATTAATCAACAATCGCAGCAAAAATGGATTGTTTTAGCTGTTACCAGTGTAGACAATGCTCTTTTTGGTTTGGAAGAAATAAAGCTGATTCTCATCGTTTTAACAGTGGGCTTAATAGGTGCAAGCTTACTGGCATCCTTATATTTAGCTCCTTACCTCGCAGGGCCCGTAGAAGAATTGCGAGATTATGCTCTTAATATTTACAGCCACCACACTGCCCAACCAGTTCCCCACAATTTTAAAATCCGCGAGTTTAATCAACTAGCACAAGCCTTAGACCAAATGGTTGAAAGACTCAAAGCTTGGGCAGAAGAACTAGAAATAGCTTGGAAAGAAGCAAAAACTGCTAATCAAATTAAAAGTCAGTTTTTAGCTACAACTTCCCATGAGTTGCGTAACCCACTAAATATTATTATTAACTGTGTTCGCCTGGTTCACGATGGCTCATGCGATAACCGAGAAGAAGAAATAGAATTCCTCAAGCGTGCCGATGAAACAGCGATTCATCTATTAGGAATTATTAATGATTTACTCGACATTTCTAAAATTGAAGCAGGCAAGCTTTCAGTAGTTACAGAACCGCTAGACCTCCGTAAATTACTCCTAGAAGTAATTAATTTACAGTCAGTAAATGTGCAAAAAAGAGGCTTACAGTTGAAAACTGACCTAGGTAGCGAGTCAATTCCAGTGAAGGCGGATGCAGCAAAGCTCAAGCAAGTACTGATTAATGTAATTGGCAATGCTACTAAATTCACCGAAGAGGGAAGCATCACGATCGCTTGTGAAATTCAGGAAAGCTACGATCAATCTCAGGTATTGATTCATGTCACAGATACAGGCATGGGCATTGATCCTGCTCAACAGCATAAACTATTTCGCCCCTTTGTAATGGTAGATGGTGCGAGTACACGCAAGATTGAAGGCACGGGATTAGGACTGGCGATTTCACGCAACTTAATCGAACTCATGAAAGGTAGTATTAGCCTTAAGAGTACGGGGCTTCATCAAGGCACAACGGTAACTATCACTTTGCCTTTAATTGATATTTCACTGTTATCTCCTCCAGAAGAGGAAGAGAATTTAAAGAATATTGAAGTCTCCGCTACAGATCAGGCAAAAAGGGAAATGAACGGCTATGTTAACCTTCAACAAGAACAGCTACTAGATTCTATAGAAATCAAGGAATCTACCATAACAGGGATAGATGAACCCAAAGACGAGTTGCCGCTTTTGGAAGATACTCGTGAAGTCAGTCTTCTTAGTCAGCAAAGTGCCTTTTCTAGCCTACCGACAGGAGAAGCTTGTGCTAATGGTACTTCGGAAAGGTAGAGATTTGGTCATTAGTCATTAGTCATTGGTCAAAAGGCATAAGCAATAGGCAAGAGTCATTTTTTCTCACTCATCCTCCCTACCCAGCGGGAACGACTTTGTCGAACGGGTGACGCTTAGACTTGACTACCGCTGACGCTCGAAGACTCGCTACCGCAGTCGCCTGCGGAGGGAAAACGCCACTTGCTACCCTGCGGGAAGCCACTCTCTGGGTGTCTATAAGCCGGGAAACCCGTAAGGGCGCAGTGGCTCTCCTCCCGCAGCACTGTCTCACTTTGTCCCCCTGCTCCCTGCTCCCTACTCCCCTGCTTTTTCTTCCTTGTCCCCTAACCCGCAGTCCTCAGTCCCTAGTACCCAGTTCCCAGTCTTTAGTTCCCAGTCATCAGCTTCTAATCCCCAGTTCTCAGCTTTTAAAAACACAGCTTGCCCACCCCGTTGGAGAGATACGGTGAGGGCAGAGAGAATTTTCACTAACTCTGTGCCTACCCTGCCAGATGAGATAACTGGGGGAGTATTTTTGAGGATACAAGAAATAAAGCGATCGCAAACCCGCTGTAATGGTTCGCCTTTTTCTATTTCCAGCACCTCTTGGCTTTGATTCACAGGCAGAAATTGATTGTCTTGGAAATCAAACTCACCATGTAGCAGGGTTAAAGGCGATAGTCTAGACATTTCATCGAAAATCAAGCTACCACGATTACCTACAACCGCCAACCGTCTTTGTTTATCGGTATTCAGCCAGCATAGATGGATATATGCTTGAAAGCCATCTGCATATGTTAGGGTTACCCATACTAAGTCAGCTAGCCCTTGGTTTTGCGGTGAGGGGGATGAGAAAGATGTAGACGTCTGAAAGCTAGCTTCCCGTAGGGTGGGAGAATTAAATTTATTTGCTTGCTCCCTTGTCCTCCTTGTCTTCCCTGTCTCCTTGTCCCCTACTCCCTGCAACCACATCGTACCTGTTGCTTGCACTTTTACTGGTAGCTGACCCAGCCAACTGTTAAAAATGGCAATATCGTGAATAGCTAAGTCCCACAATGCATCCACATCTTGTCGGACTGGTCCTAAATGAGTGCGGGTGGCGTAGCCATAGCGTAAATTACCTAACTTACCTGCCTGAATCACAGCTTGCCCTTTCTCAACGGCTGGGTGAAATAAATATGTGTGATCCACCATCAGTATTAAATGCTGTTCCTCTGCTAACTGGCAAAGTTCACAACATTCTAATGGGTCTAAAGTTAAGGGCTTTTCTGCCAAAACATGGTATCCCTGGTTAAGAGCATACTTAATCAGGTCATAATGAGTGACAGCTGGAGTAGCGATCGCCACTGCAATCAAATCTGGCACTTGCTTTACAGCCTGCCACTCGGTTGTTAATAATACATTGTCATTTAAATTAAATTGCCGTTTTACCGCCGCCAACCGTTCAGGGTTTGGGTCTATACCGCGCCAATACGGACTTGGGGATGTTCTAAAAAATTCCGTAGCAAATGCACGCCCCAACGCCCAACGCCTAGGACAGCAATTGTAATTTGGTTATTCATTAGTTATTTGTTATTAGTCATTAGCCAAGAGCCAAGAGTTAAATTTTTGACACTAGACTTTAACTCTGGACTAATAACTGAATTATCTGCGCATAAAGCGCCTGTTGAGTTCAGGGTTGTTCCGGATTACTAATAGATAAAAAAGCTACTTTGGCAGCGGCTTGTTCCGCGGCTTTAATAGAACGTCCCTTGCCTTGACCTAACTGTTTACCGTGCAACCAAACTTCAGCAACGAAACGCTCTTGATTGCGGTGGGGTTGAGTAACTTCCACAACGCGATACTCAGGTAAAACTTTAAATTGCGCCTGAGTCCATTCTTGCAGAGCCGCTTTGTAGTTCAACCTAGCTGGATCGAGACGAATTTCTGCTGCTAGTTGTTTGAAGTGAGGGTCTAGCCAAGAACGGATGAGATCGAGATTATTCGTACTGAGATACAATGCACCAAGAACAGCCTCAAAAGCATCGGCCAGCCGAGATTCTTGACCAACCTTATCAGCAGTAGCGCTACCAGCGACTAATAAATATAGCTCTAAACCATATTCTCTGGCCAATTGAGCGAGGATGCGATCGCTCACTAAAACCGAACGAATTGCTGCAAAATCCCCCACTGGACAATCTGGATAATGTTCCCACAACACCACAGCCGCTACTAACCGCACCACAGCATCACCGACAAACTCCAGTTGTTCATAATTTGCTGACTCAGAGACAGTAGGATGAGTCAGCGCTAAATCAAGCAGTTGCCACTGTATAGGTGCTTCTTTTAGTAGACCTAATTTTTTAACTAAACTTTCAAGCTGCCGCTGACGGCGTGGATAAGCGAGAGACATTCAATCAGAAGGGGGAACATGGACTGGGAGACAAACAGAGAAGTCTGATTGCTGGCTTCCGGCGATCAGAACTTCGGGAGGACAAGGAAGCAGGGGGAAGAAGAAATAACTATTGACTAGACCTCTTGCAAAAGTGTTTTTTGCAAGAGGTGGGAAAAGGTTAAAGGGGAAGGGGAAAATACAAAACCTTTCCCCCTTTACCCTTCCCCTTTTCCCGACTTCTGCAAGAAGTCTACTATTGACCCTTGACTCTGGACTCAATACTAATGCCTAATACCCCATGCCCAATGACCAATGACAAAAAAGGAAGAGAGCAGATCATAAGCCGGGTTCTGTTCTCTGATGTAGAGATGTTACATGTAACTTCCGTACATGAGGGCGGTTATCTATCTGGGACGCCTGTTACCAGACGCCTCTAGCGGCTCTGTTTTAGCGGAACTGGTAAAAGACCAACCATAGTTCCTTTCGCCTTGCTCCCAACCGGGGTTTACCGAGCCAGCGCCTCTCGACGCTGCTGGTGCGCTCTTACCGCACCTTTGCACCCTTACCAACTTTGTCTTTTGTCCTTTGTCCTTTGTCCTTTGTTCTTTCACAAATGACTAATAACTAATGACTAATGACTCATTGGCGGTATCTTTCTGTGGCACTATCCTCACGATCGCTCGCACTGGACGTTATCCAGCAAGTTTGGTCTTTCGGGAGCCCGGACTTTCCTCAAATCAGTTGTTGTGACCGATCTGCAACCGCCTACGTCTACTCTCTCCCTAGATCCAGTGTAATCTTGGATGGCATTGTGTGTCTGATTTGAATTACTTCTTTTTATTCCAAGGCAGAGCGTATGTCCAAGGCAACTTTCTGATTGTAAAAGGACAATTGACAATACACATTGGTGGGATATTCACACCAGGAGCTAGACCAACACGCACCTCAGATATTCGCAGCACCAACTGTAGCGAAAATTCTAATTGTTTTGTTCTGTTAACAAAGTCGTTGTACAACTTTCTTTGCGCCTTGACAGGACTTTTTTGCAACGCACTAATATTTACTAGAGGTTGTTTTGTTGAGTAAGTGCCTGTGGTTACATCACGCGCGAAAACATCTTCTGCTGTCACTGCTGCCGTCAGCGTTTTCTTGGGAGCGACAAGGCTGGGACTTTGCGGCACAGCTAAGTCACGGGTCAAGTCTGGCGATTTGCGAATTACTCGGCGTGATTGCTTGTTATGTTCGACTACTATAGAGCTATTGTCCCAATCAATGTAGATGGCAAGATTGTCAGATTTATTTTCAATGCTAACTGACAACTCTTTCAATTCATCAAATGAGTATGAAGGGCTGAGTTTAAAAGTAATTCCCACTTGGTCTTGGAGATTTTGCTCTTTGAGTTGATCGTCAACGACTGCTTTTTTATATTCAAATTTAATTTTGTCATCGATCGACTCAATCATCAGATTAAAGATGTAAGAGACGCCGATAATATAAAGCGTCAAAACCAGTAAATTTTGGTCGCCATTGCCTCTCATAACTTAAAATATAGACTCCCTGTAGTAATTTTGTATATTCGCTTCATACCTATACCCTATATTTAATCTTGTTTCATAGTTACAGACCGTTCTAGCCAGCCCCGCCGCCAAAAAAAGAATAGTAATCCACCTCCGATCGCAGCCATGATTGCCAAGCACATCGGATATCCCCAATACCAATTCAGTTCAGGCATATTATATGGGGATTTTTCGGTATTGAAGTTCATTCCATAGATTCCTGCTACAAAAGTTAAGGGAATAAAAATTGACGAAACTACCGTTAGTAGCTTCATGATTTCATTCATTTTGTTACTAACTGCCGACAGGTAAACATCCATCAATCCTGATGTCAGTTCGCGATAAGTTTCTACCATATCAATTACTTGTATTGCATGGTCATAACAATCTCTGAGATACATTCGCACTTCATCGCTGATAAGTTCACCGCTATCTCGCATCAAAGAACTAATTACATCCCGCTGCGGCCAAATAGCACGTCGTATTTGCAGTAATTCTCGCCTAATTTGATAAATCTTCTGTAGTGTTTTTTGGGTAGGTTTAACTATAACTTCTTCTTCTAAATCTTCAATTAGCTCACCGTAACGTTCTAGCACAGGAAAAAAGCCATCAATAATTGCATCTAACAGGGCATAAGTTAAATAATCTGCTCCTGACTTACGAATAATCCCCTTAGATTTTTCTATGCGCGATCGCACTGCTTCAAAGCAATCATGTTCTGGCTCTTCCTGTACAGTCAGCAAATAAGTTTTACCCAGAATGAAGCTTACTTGTTCGCTATAAAAACCAAATGCAATTTCCTTGGGAACTACCATGCGAGCAATTATCAATAATTGGTCTTCATAGTCTTCTGTTTTAGGACGTTCTGGCACATTGACTATATCTTCTAAAACTAGAGGATGTAGCTCAAAAACTTTCCCTAATCTTTGTAATATGTCTTGATTTCCTAAACCCTGTACATCTACCCAAGTTACAGATGTCTTATCTAGATAAGAAATGCATTCCTCTGGAGTTTCTATTTGTTTGCGAATGTAATCATTTTGATTGTAATCAATCAAAATGATTTCGGGATATTCAGCATTCTCATCAATAAAAAGAGTTCCTGGTATAGTCCCAGGTTGGTGATAAAAGTCTTTGAAAAATGCCTGATTAACAGCTTTAGCTCGCCGACGTATTGTTCTGAGCATGTACTTTTACCTTTAATAATTAATTGCTAGTCATTAGTAATTTCTAGATATCCTTTAATTTTCAAAATTATATTTTTGATTATTGGTAATAGCAAAATATAGCAATTCTAAATCATTGGTAAAAATTAATAATTTTGTATAGTGGCAATGCGCACCAAAACCTAATATGTGGGCATTGCCCACCCTACAAAGTCAATTTAACATCCAAAATTGATTAACTATTCAAGCCGATATGATATCACTCCCTTACCTTGCGGTCAGAAATCATAAAAAAACAGTTTGTCTAGGCTAAGACAAACTGCTTAATAAATATTTATATGAAGAAGATGGAGAAGCAGAGATTAGAACATACCCATGCCGCCCATGCCACCCATACCGCCCATGCCGCCCATACCGCCCATACCGCCATCAGCGGGAGCAGCAGGACCTTTCTTTTCAGGCTTCTCGACAACGAGAGCTTCAGTGGTTAAGACTAGACCGGCAATGGAAGCAGCATTCTGTAAGGCAGAACGCACGACTTTCGCAGGGTCGATAATACCAGCAGCAATTAAGTCTTCAAATTCCCCAGTAGCAGCGTTGTAACCAACGTTGATATCAGTTTCTCTGATTCTCGAAACGATTACAGAACCTTCAACACCAGCGTTGTCGGCTATTTGGCGTAGGGGAGCTTCTAAAGCTCGTCCGATGATATCAGCCCCAATTTGTTCTTCACTATCTTGGAGGCTGTTTTTAATCGCTTCTACCTTTACTGCCAGGTGAATCAAGGTAGTTCCACCACCAGGAACAATACCTTCTTCTACCGCCGCTTTAGTGGCGTTCAAAGCATCTTCAATTCGCAGTTTGCGGTCTTTGAGTTCGGTTTCTGTGGCCGCCCCTACTTTAATTACCGCCACACCGCCAGCTAGTTTGGCAATACGTTCTTGCAGTTTTTCTTTATCGTAGTCGGAATCGGTGTCTTCCAACTGCTTGCGGATTTGCGCAATCCGCTTTTGCACCTCTGGCTTAGTATCACTACCAGCGACAATTGTGGTGTTTTCTTTGTCGATGGTAATTTTGCGAGCAGTTCCTAGGGCTTCGATAGAAGCGGTATCCAAGCTTAAGCCGATTTCTTCAGAAATCAATTGTCCATCGGTGAGAATGGCAATATCTTGTAACAAAGCTTTACGGCGATCGCCAAATCCAGGTGCTTTGATTGCAGCTACGGAAAGGACACCCCGCGCTTTATTCACAACCAAAGTCGCCAAAGCATCTCCTTCTACATCTTCCGCGATAATCAGCAATGATTGACCCAAACGAGCAACCTTTTCCAGCACAGGTACTAAATCCTGAATGCTGCTGATTTTCTTGTCGGTGATCAGGATGCGGGCATTTTCAAATTCCACCGTCTGCCGTTCGTTGTTGGTGATAAAGTAGGGGGAAATGTAACCCCGGTCAATCTGCATCCCTTCTACTACTTCTAGTTCAGTTGTCAGGGACTTAGATTCTTCAACGGTAATTACACCGTCTTTTGTGACTTTATCCATTGCTTCGGCAATCATACTGCCGACTTCTTCATCATTGCCTGCCGAAACTGTAGCAACTTGAGCGATCGCACTTCCTTCGACTGGCTTGGCTATTTTGGCAATTTCTGCCACCAGCGCCTCAACTGTTTTGTCGATTCCTCGTTTTAAACTGACTGGGTTGCTACCAGCTGCAACATTCTTTAACCCTTCTCTGATCAAAGCCTGTGCTAAAACCGTGGCGGTAGTAGTACCATCACCAGCAACATCTTTAGTTCTAGATGCCACTTCTTGGATGAGTCTCGCACCTGTATTTTCTAATGGATCTTCTAATTCAATTTCTTTGGCAACAGTGATACCATCGTTGACAATTTGGGGGGCACCAAATTTTTTTTCTAAAAGAACGTTACGACCTTTTGGTCCCAGGGTAATTTTTACGGCATCAGCAAGAGCGTTAACACCCCGTTCTAGGGCCCGCCGTGATTCCTCATCAAATGCAATAATCTTCGCCATGTTTCATTTCTCAAGCGCTTCCATTAGACAATTTAGCACTCACAGAGCAAGAGTGCTAACTCCTAAAACTAGTTCAGATAACAAATGGAAATAAAAAAATTGATTAATATACAGTTGATGCTCATGTTGAATAGTAGCAGTAATGGTTGAATTGGGAGATGAATCTATACGACTCCCTTAAGTCCCTCGGTATTGCCGACCCTAGCGGCACCGGCTGGTTGGCTGTAGTATTTACGTTTCTCTTGGCTTGGTTAGTAACATGGCAGTTAATTCCCACAGTACGCAAATTTGCCTTACGGGTAGGTTGGGCTGACCAACCAAACGCAAGGCGGCTTAACCGAGAACCTTTGCCCAATGCCGGAGGTTTGGCTATTTATACAGGTGTGATTGCTGCACTTGTACTCGCTACCCTCTTACGGCCAATTGAACTGCAAAACGTATTGGCGCAAGTACTGACTATTCTCTTGGGAGGGACGATATTAGTTCTGGTTGGCTTTATTGATGACCAGTTTAGCTTACCTCCCTCAGTACGGATGTTTACTCAGGTTCTCACAGCACTGTTGCTGGTTGCTAACGGTATTAGAATTGAAATCGCTTTTGGCACACCAATCGACTATTTTCTTTCCATATCACTGACAGTATTTTGGGTAGTAGGAATTACCAATGCCATCAATTTGATGGATGGTATGGATGGTTTAGCAGGCGGGGTAAGTTTTATTACTGCTATGAGTCTGTTGGCGGTTTCTGCCCAGATTTCATATCGCGCAGCAGCGACCTTAGTATTGGCTGCATTAGGAGGTGCAGCCCTAGGCTTTTTGCGCCATAACTTCCATCCCTCACGGATTATTATGGGTGATGCTGGAGCCTACTTTTTCGGCTATGTGCTAGCCGCAACTAGTATTTTAGGTAAACTCCAAGTAAACACCGTATTTTCCTTAATTCCTACAGTTTTATTTTTGCTACTGCCAGTACTGGACACTACTCAAGTAGTTGTGCGCCGACTGATGGCTGGGAAAAACCCTATGAGTACTCCTGGCAAAGACCATCTGCACCACCGCTTGCTGGCTTGGGGATTCTCCCAACGTCGAGCTGCATTCACCCTGTGGTCAATTACCTTGGTTTGCAATTTGTTAGCGATGCGAACGCAGCACTTGACCTTGGTACAGATGGTAGCTACAACCATGAGCGTCTTCCTTTTGATCGGTTTTACTATCTTTGGGAGGATGCGGAAGGATTAAGTATTAATTTATTCAGTGACTTTTTGTGACGTAAGCAGTAAATTTCGGCTAATGTTCTTGGATCAATCAAAGTGGCGATCGCCGTTCAACTTGCGATCGCCACTTACATAATTAAGGATAGAAGCTATGGATCGTAAAAATCAAAGAGTGGCGAAGTCAAAAGGTTGTCATCCAATTGACCAGATTTGTCCTATCTGTTGTGTTGTCCCGCCGCATATGTTGAAAGAGATAGCCAAACGTGGCAATCCCCAACAGAGCGATTGGGCTTTTCAGAGCTTAACCCGTTCAGCAAGGATTCGCGGACAGCGCGATATCTTGAGCCTGATGCCAACAGTAAAATCAACTGGGGAGAAGCGCCGCACCATCTATGATGCTAATAAAAGTACAGAGCTTCCAGGCAAATTAGTTCGTGGTGAGGGCGATCCTCCCAGCAATGACCCAGCAGTGAATGAAGCCTACGATGCCGCTGGTGCTACTTATGACTTTTACAAGGAAGTATACAAACGAAATTCTGTTGACGATCGCGGTTTACGTTTAGATTCTACTGTTCATTACGGTGTGAGCTATGACAACGCCTTTTGGGACGGTAGCCAAATGGTATACGGTGATGGCGATGGGCAAATTTTTACTCGCTTCACCAAGTCAATTGATGTGATTGGACATGAGCTAACTCACGGTGTCACCCAATACGAAGCTGGTTTACGCTACAAAAATGAACCGGGGGCACTCAATGAGTCTATGTCTGATGTCTTCGGTTCCTTGGTAAAACAACGCGTACTCAATCAAACAGCAGACCAGGCTGACTGGATTATCGGCTCAGATTTGTTTATGCCTGGGGTTAAAGGTGTGGGCATTCGTTCGATGAAGGCACCAGGAACCGCATATGATGATCCTGTACTGGGTAAAGATCCCCAACCAGCCCATGTAAAAGATTTATACAAGGGAATTGAAGATAACGGTGGTGTGCATATTAATTCAGGTATTCCCAACCATGCTTTTTACTTAGTAGCAATAGAAATCGGAGGGTATGCTTGGGAAAAGGCTGGCAAAATTTGGTACATCACCTTAAGAGACAGACTGCGCTCTCGGTCAAATTTTTCCAAGGCGGCACACCATACAATCTCCGTGGCTGGAGAATTATATGGTCAAGGAAGTAAGGAACAGAACGCTGTTCGTAACGCTTGGAAACAAGTAGGTGTAGAACCAGCGCTGTTTGGACTCTGATTTCTCAGTTATGAATGTTAAGTGTAGAGTACTGCTACTGCTTCATCAGCACTTTACACTTAACATCCAGTCATATCTACGCCATCACCATGCCACCATCGACATTGAACACTTGCCCAGTAATATAGGCGGCGGCGGGATCGGCAGCTAGGAAGCGTACCATGCCAGCAATTTCTTCTGGTTGTCCGTAGCGACCGAGAGGGATGTATTTAAGAACTTCTTCGGTGTTGCTGAGATTGCTGGTCATGTCAGTGACGATAAAACCGGGGGCGACAGCGTTAACGGTGATCCCGCGAGAAGCCAGTTCCTTAGCTACAGTTTTGGTAAAGCCGATGACACCTGCTTTCGCGGCGCTGTAGTTTGCCTGACCAGGGTTGCCCATTTGCCCAGCGACAGAAGCAATATTGATAATCCGCCCAGAACGTTGCTTAAGCATAACTTTACTAGCAGCGCGTGTGCATAGAAAAACACCAGTAAGATTGAGGTCAATCACTGCCTGCCAATCTTCTGGCTTCATCCGCAAAAGTAATGTGTCACGAGTAATACCTGCATTGTTAACCAAGATATCAATACGCTTAAATTTGTCAATAACAGCGTTAAATAGTGCCTCTACTTGCTCGATTTTAGAAACATCAGCTTGCAGGGCAACAGCTTGACCAGATGCTGCTGTAATTTCCGTAACTAAGCTATCAGCCTCAGCACTAGACCTAGCATAATTCACAACTACATTGGCACCGTAGCTAGCTAATTCAAGTGCGATCGCTCTGCCAATTCCCCGTGAAGCGCCTGTGATAATTGCAACTTGACCGCGCAATTTTTGTAAATTCTCATTCAAGAGTTCCATGAAATCTTTTTTGAATCACCGCGCTAATGATCTTATGGTGATTTGTACCTTCTATGGGGGTTTGGGTATGGATTTGTAGATTTATACTTGAAGACACCCGAAGACTGCGCTAGTTTATCACTGGCTACTGACAACTAATACCAATTCTTCAAATAAAGCTACAAATGGATAGCAGAGTGGAGGGTGCAGGGGGAGAATTATCTCTAGTCAGGATTTAGAGAAATGGTATGATACCAAACCCCATCGACTGAAATTTGAGGATGAGTTAACTGCATTCGACAGCTATAATTGTATTCATCAGAAATTGGGTAGTGAATCGCAGATATCTTGATTAATTGGGTAATTCAAGGATCTTTAAATATACCCAAGGTGTGATTCAATGAAGAATACCTCAATGAATGTCAGTATAATTGCAATTTAAAAATTTAAACTATTACTACATTTCTATAAACTAATTGAGTTTTGCAATTCTAAATTTTAGCGAGTTGTCAAATTTTGATTGCGATGACAGCTAATTTAGCTTGATAAAAACAAAATGATGTTACACCGTTTTTCTAAGGCACGCATTACTATTGAAATCAAACAAGAGAAAATCGGTGTGTCATATGGCTACGAAAAAACAATTCAACAGCTTTGAAGAGATGTTGTCTGGTTCAGATGTACCTGTGTTGGTAGATTTTTATGCAGAGTGGTGCGGTCCTTGCCAGATGATGGTGCCAATTCTAGAGCAGGTCAATGCACAACTTAAAGATCGCTTACGTATTGTTAAAATTGATACAGAAAAATATGCAGAGCTAGCAAGTCAGTATCAAATTTACGCTCTACCAACTTTAGTACTGTTTAAACAAGGTAAACCAGTAGATCGGATTGAGGGGGTCATGCAAGCACAGCAGTTAGTGCAACATCTTCAAAGCATAATCTAGAATTGTTTCGCATAGAGGCGCGAACTTTCGCGCCTTTAATAACAAGAATAGTTTGTGAAAATTAATTAATATTCCATCTATAAAACTTTCTATTACTGCATAAAAACTGTTTTGAAGTTAGCTAAAAATTGATTTCTTTATACCGATTTAATCAATGATTGCGTGTCATGGATTGTCGTTAAGAGCGGGGATCTGTCTCATTCTTTTTTAAATTGGTATTACTTTCCTATTTAAAATATCTGCTTGTTGTTCAATCAAGTCCAATATGTCCGAATTTTGGCATAATCTGTTTACTTTAGGGCCATTTATCCCTCACGGTCACTGCTATCTCTGGAAGCCAGGTTTGGTATGGCTGCATGTCATGTCCGACTCGCTGATTGCCTTGGCATATTACTCGATTCCAATCACTTTGGTGTATTTTGTGCGTCAACGGCAAGATGTACCTTTTGATTGGATATTTCTGATGTTTAGTGCCTTCATTGTTGCCTGTGGAACTACCCATGTAATGGAAGTTTGGACATTGTGGTATCCAACTTATTGGCTTTCAGGATTGCTCAAAGCCATTACAGCACTGGTATCAGTGTACACAGCAATGGCGCTAGTACCACTCGTGCCTAAAGCGATCGCCCTACCTAGTCCGGCACAGTTGGAAGCCACTAATCAAGAACTACGACAACAAATTACTCAGCGTCAGCAGGTAGAAAATGCTCTGCAATTAGTAAACGAAGAGTTAGAAACAAGAGTAAAAAACCGGACTTTAGAACTGGCTCAAATCAATGAGGAATTGAAAACTGAAATTGCAGAACGCAAGCGAGTAGAGTCAGAGTTACGGACGAGCGAGGCGCGATTCCGTGCCATATTTAATTCTGCCGCTGTTGGTATTGCTCAAGTAGACACAGATGGCAGGTGGCTACTAGTCAACCAAAAGCTTTGCGATATTGTCGGTTACACCTCTGAAGAACTACAATCGCGAACTTTTCAGGATATTACCTACCCTGACGATCTCGATCCCGATCTGGAGTACGTTCACCGGATATTAGCAGGTGAAATCCAGACTTACTCTATGGATAAGCGTTACATCCGCAAAAATTCTTCCTTAGTCTGGATTAATCTTACTGGGTCACTCGTACGTGAGCCAAATGGAAAGCCAAAATATTTCATTGCCGTTATTCAAGATATTAACGAACGCAAGCGATCGCAGGATATACAGCTAAAAATGCAAGAGCGACTACAAACGCTTTCTAGCAAGTTAATTGAGGCACAGGAAGTAGAAAGACGTCGCCTTGCCCATGAATTACATGATGAAATTGGTCAAGCATTGACAGCAGTAAAAATTAATTTGCAAACCTTACAACATTCATCCAATGTAAATAAGACAGAATTACCATTACAGGAAAGTATTGACATAGTTGAAGTTTCTCTGCAACAAGTACGTAGCCTCTCCCTTGATTTACGACCCTCCTTATTGGACGATTTGGGATTAGTTGTAGCACTGCGGTGGTATATAGATCGCCAAACTCAACGCGCTGGCATCATTGGAGAATTTGTGAGCAAGCCTTTAAAAACCAAGCTATCGCCAAACCTAGAAACGACCTGCTTTCGTATTGTTCAAGAAGCCTTAACGAATATCGTGCGCCATGCCAAAGCACAACGGGTAACTGTTGAATTATGGCAACAGGAAACTCAGCTGCACCTAATAATTCGCGATGATGGGATTGGGTTTGATGTATATGCAGCGCGGGAAAAAGCCACGAAGGGAGAAAGTTTAGGTTTGCTAGGAATGGAGGAGCGTGTTTTACTGATTGGTGGTCAAATAGAGATGAAATCCGTGCATCAACACGGCACTGAAATTCATGCTATTTTACCCCTTTGTGAAAATTAAGCTGAATTTACTTGATTTTTTCAGGGGAAAACAAGGGAGAATATGAAAATAATGCCATCTTACAAAACTGGCATAAAAAGAAAGGTTGAGTAGCTAGTAGTTAATGTTATTCATTGTGATGATGGTTATTTAGTCGGCGCTTAAGCGATTTTTTAAGCATTAAACTGCTCACTAAAATGATTCAAAATTAATCACACATACCACTAGTTAATAAGCCAGTTTTTATGGAGTAAATCCACCTGCCCTATTTTTTAATTCTCAGAGCAAACCCTAAATATCCCACAAATAGCTTTATTCCCAATAACGACTTCATACCTTTTTGTATGAAGCTTGTTATTCATGCATGGCTTGCTCAAGCCACAAACAGCTAGTTTCAGATCCTCAGCTAAATGACCGCAGCCCCAAAATTGATTCGTGTTTTATTAGCAGACAATCATACGCTTGTCCGTGCTGGATTGCGTGCGCTCCTACAAAATATCGAAGGTATACAAGTAATTGCAGAAGCAGGTGATGGGCGTGAGGCTCTAGGCTTGATTGCAGAACATCAACCTGATGTAGTCTTGATGGACATTGCCATGCCAGAAATGAATGGCTTAGAAGCCGCGGCACATGTAGTTAAAGAATTTCCCCAGGTGCGAGTAATTATGCTTTCTATGCACGCGAATGAGGAATATGTGTTGCAAGCATTGCGTATAGGAGCAATGGGCTATTTACTGAAGGACGCTGGTATCAGTGAACTAGAAGTGGCAATCAGAGCCATCTGTCAGGGTGAAACGTATTTAAGTCCAGCAGTCTCTAAGCATGTTGTTGCTAATTACTTACAACGGGTGAGTGATGAGTCTAGTTCTTTAACACAATTAACATCACGGCAACGCGAAATTTTGCAGTTGATTGCGGAAGGAAGAAGCACAAAAGAAATTGCTGAACTACTATATATCAGTGTTAAAACAGTAGAAACTCACCGGATGCAACTGATGAAGCGGCTAGACATTCATGATGTGGCTGGTTTAGTACGCTATGCCATTCGTATGGGGTTAGTGATTTCGGATAGCTAGTGTCGGAAGGTAACAAGCAATAAGCAATCGGCAAAAGTCAATGGTCTTTTGTCATTTCTTCCCTGGCTCGACCAGTGACGACTCAGGAATATCTCAGGATTTTTCTGCTGGGATCTCAGGGTTTTCCTGATTTAGTTATCCTAGGAGGTAGCGTAATGTATGAATCAGGTAGAGCACAGATGAGAAGACTTTGCTCAAAGTCAAATACAATATGTAGCTTGATTTACCAGTATTACTAGTTTTCTGGACACTTAGCAATCAACATTATGCCTCCTCTGCGCATTCTTTTAGTAGATGACAGCCTTGCTTTTCTTGAATCCGCCGCCCGCTTTTTGGCTATGGATAGGCAACTCGAAATCGTTGGGCGTGCTCTCTCAGGAGAAGAAGCAGTTGAACAGGTGCCACAATTGAGTCCGGATCTGGTAGTGATGGATTTGGCTATGCCGGGAATCAATGGTCTGGAAGCAACACGTCAGATTAAGGAGCGCTCCAGTGCGCCATACGTTGTCGTTTTAACACTAAACGATGGCAGTGAATATCGCACTGCTGCTCTTGCTGTAGGTGCAGATGGATTTGTTACTAAATCAGAACTTGGTACAGCGTTACTGCCTTTAATCCACTCTTTATTTGCTTAGGGAGTGCTAAATCAAAATGATTAAAAATATAGTTGATCGCCCAGCAAAACTGGCACTAACTACTACCGAATACAAGCCGATTGAGAACGTAATGCTGCCAGAATCAAATGGAAAGAAAGCTTTTATTGCTGTAGAGCGAAGTGCTGAGCAAATTAAGGCAGAAATTAAGGCAAAATTTGGTTTTGTTCCACCTTTTTTTGAACCAGCAGAACAGACTCCACAAGTGCTGGAAAATTTATGGCAACAGACACTTTCTGCCTATGTGAACAATCCGCTGCCAGATCTGTTTAAAGAAAAACTTTCCGCTTACCTTTCGCGCTTCTGTGCTGTACCTTACTGCATGATCTGTCACAGTTGCACTCTACGTCCCCTAGGGATGAGTGCAGGGCAAGTTCTAGAGTTACTGCAATCTCCTTTTCCATCAGTAATAGACATTGATGAGCACCTCAGCATACTAGCAGCGAACTCTCGTTTTTTCGCTGTCTGGCCAGAATCAAATTCGGCATTAGAAACGAGTCTCCTTTACTGTGCAATATTTATTGCCGTCGCATCAGAGCAAGCTGAGCATTGTCGTCAGGAGCTGCGCCGGATTCTGGGATCTGAAAACTACAACCATCTGATCGTATTTATCGCTTATGTGAAGTCTTGCCTTGTATGGATGGAAACTCACCCAGAAGTGTCTTATGAAGCAGATCAGCGAGTGATCAATCATTTGGCTCCCTTACTGGAAGAGGAGCCTGCTTTGGCTGACTTCTTCCTTCACTATCGAGAGATAGTAAGCCTGGAAAGCCAAAGCCGAGCAGCACAACTGGCTGAACTAACTGCACGCCAGCATCAAGAGGAAGTTTGGCGAAAGCAAGCTGAGCGAGAACGACTGGTGGCACAGATAGCGCAACATATCCACCAGTCTCTTGACTTAAGAGAAATTCTTAACACTACAGTGTCGGAAGTCCGGCAGTTTCTCCAAACTGATCGGGTATTTATTTACCGCTTCTGGGAGGATTGGAGCGGCTCTGTGGTAGTAGAATCTGTAGCTTCTGGTTGGTCACCTATTTTAGGAACAACAATCAAAGACTCCTTTTTTCTAGAAGCTACTTGCCGCCAACTCTATCAACAAGGTCGCACCCAAGCGGTGGCAGATATTTACACAGCTGGTTTTTCTCAATGTCATGTTGATTTCTTGGCTCGACTTGAAGTCAGAGCCAACTTAGTCATACCAATTGTGCAAGGGGAAAAGTTATGGGGATTGTTGATAGCTAACCACTGTTCCGAACCGCGACAGTGGCAGCAGTTGGAGATTGATTTGCTCAAGCAGTTAGCAACCCAATTGGCGATCGCTATTAAGCAATCGGAACTTTATCAGCAGATCCAAAGCGAACTCATCGAGCGTCAAAAGTCAGAACAGAAAATTCGAGAACAAGCTGCCTTGCTTGATGTCGCCACTGATGCAATTATTGTCCAATCTCTAGACAACCACATCCGATTCTGGAATAAAAGTGCCGAGCGTTTGTACGGTTGGAAGGCAGCTGAGGTGATGAATCGAAATGCCCATCAGCTAATTTTCCATGAAATTTCGCCGCAACTGCAACAAGCCCAGGATTCTGTAGTTGACCGTGGCTCTTGGCAGGGGGAGTTGTCTCAAGTTACGAAAGCAGGTAAAGAAATCATTGTCTCCAGCCGTTGGACTTTGGTACTTGATTTTCAGGGACAGCCGCAATCAATCCTGATTGTCAACACCGACATCACAGAGAAAAAACAACTGGAAGCGCAATTTCTCCAAGCTCAGCGTCTAGAGAGCATTGGTACTCTTGCTGGTGGTATTTCCCATGACCTCAACAATGTGCTCACGCCAATTATTACATCAGCGCAACTCTTGCTCAAGACACAACTTAATGTTGAAAAGCAACAGCGTTTACTGACCATAATTGAAACTAGCGCTAAACGCGGGGCAGCTTTGGTCAAGCAAGTTCTGTCGTTTGCCCGTGGCTTAGAAGGTAAGCATACAATTTTAGAACTCAAGCACTTACTATTAGAAATTCACCATGTTATTAAAGAGACATTTCCCAAGTCGATTGAAGTTCAAATAGATATATCGCCAGAGTTTTGTGCTGTTTCTGGAGATGTTACCCAACTGCATCAGGTGTTAATGAACTTAGTAGTCAATGCTCGTGATGCAATGCCTAATGGCGGGACTTTGAGCCTCTGTGCAGAAAATATTTTCATTGATGAAAATTATGCCCGGATGAATCTTGATGCTTCTGTCGGCCCCTATAGTGTGATTACTGTTGCAGATACGGGAATGGGCATGAAACCGGAAGTTTTATTGCGAATTTTTGAGCCGTTTTTCACTACCAAAGAGCAAGGCAAAGGTACAGGACTGGGGCTGTCAACAGTTATAGGAATTATTAAAAGTCATGGGGGTTTTGTGACTGTAGAGAGTGCAGTTGGCAAAGGAACCAAATTTCGCGTATTTTTACCAACAGTGTTGGCCAGCCCAGAGTCAGCATCATTAAATCAAGAACTGCTACAAGGGCAGGGAGAATTAATTCTTGTTGTGGATGATGAAGCCCCTATCCGAGAAATTACCAAAACATCACTAGAAAAATCAAATTATAGAGTCCTTACAGCTAATGATGGACTTGAGGCGATCGCTGTATATTTGCAGCATAAAGATGAAATCAGTGCTGTGTTGATGGATATGATGATGCCAGAAATGGATGGGCTGACTACAATCCGGGTATTGAAGCAAATTAATTCGCAGGTTTTGATGATTGCCGCCAGCGGGCTTACAGATAGCTCTCAATATAATTCTGCTTTGGGCACAGAGGTTCAAGCATTTTTGCCCAAGCCCTATACGTTACAAGACTTACTCAACAAATTACACAAGCTACTAAGGGCGAATGAAGAAGGCAGAGGGCAGGAGGCAGGAGGCAGAAGGCAAGGCTCAATTATTGAGAAACGGAATCTCTGAGTAATTGTAGACTACCAAATATTTGATTTAGTGAGACTCTTAAACCCAGATAGACAAGATACAAGGGTATACCTTAAAAGCTCTTTCTTGCTTCTGCCCTCTGCCCTCTGACTTGAAAGTGCTGAGTACTGAGTACTAAGTGCTGAGTAAAAATACTAGTTCCCAGTCTCTCTTTCATGCTTAGCGGTGAAACTGGTTTCATTGAGACTGCCTTCTTAAGAACGCCGGACATTTAAACAACACCACTCTTTCTTTTTCCACAAAGTAGCAATGACCCAGCCATGCTGTTCTAAGGCATCAGCTACAGCTTTAGATTGCTCAAGTAAAATCCCGCTAAAGATTGCCCAAGTTGTTGGTTTGACGATGGCACTAATTTCTGGAACCAACTCGATAATCACATCAGCCAAAATATTGCAGACAATCCCATCTACTGGTTGTTCAATCAGCTTCTGCAATATATCTACACTCCCCTCTGCTGGTACTAAACGTTCTGGACTAATGTCGTTGAGTGCGCGATTGCTAAAGGTCGATTGCACTGCCAAAGGGTCAGTATCTACGGCATAGGCTTTCTCTGCGCCTAATAGCACTGCCCCAATCGAAAGAATACCAGAACCACAGCCAATATCCGCAATTACCACATGCTCATTTTTAGGAGATGAGTTAGCAAAAGCTTTAGGTAGTTCACTCATTCGCATTTCTAGTGATTCCAAGCACAACTGAGTTGTAGCATGGTTACCCGTACCAAATGCTACACCTGGGTCGAGGCGAATCACTAGGCGTTCTGATGTTTCTGGTAATGGTAGCCACGCCGGATTGATCAAAAAGCGATCGCCTATTTTCTCGGGTTGCCAATATTGCTTCCAGCTAGTAGCCCAATCTTCTTCATTAATTAACTCCCAGTGTAAAGCCGGAGCAGCTAATCCCACACACAGAGCATCTTGACGCAGCCACAGCGACAGCGCGGCTAAATCTAATAGCTGTGCTTGAAATTCCGGTAAATAAGCCCGTACTAAAGAGGAATTTCCTTTACCTTCAATAGCTGTACCACGACAGCCAAAATTTTCCAAACGCCAAAAGATTGAATCTTCTAGGTCTGGTTCGCATAAAATTTGTAGTTCCCACCAGGTTTTTGCCATCTTTTGAGTGCTGAGTGCTGAGTGCTGAGTCTGAGAGTTAATAAGTTTGAGAGATTTCAGAGTTAGTCCTAACTTGTTTTCACTCAGCACTCAGCACTTTATAGTGTTACTGTATACGCGTCTCGAATTCCAGGCACCTTGGTAATCTCAGCCAAAATGCCTTCAGGTAATGGATCATCGATACTGAGAGCCATGACTGCATCACCACGGACGATTTTCCGGCCTACCTGCATACTGGCAATATTCACATTAAAACTGCCGAGTAGGGAACCGAGTTTGCCAATGATACCTGGCATATCGCGGTGCAGGGTGAATAACATATATTTGCTGGGAGGGACGTTAATTGGGAAACCGTCAACATCAGTTAGGTGAATTTCTTTCTCGCCTAATAAAGCGCCGGTGACAGAATGAGTTCCCAAAGTACCTGTGGCTTCTAAATGCAAGGAACCTGCATAGTCACGTACAGAAGCATCCCTGGTTTCAATTACTCGAATTCCCCGTTCTTTAGCTTCAATGCTGGCATTGACGTAATTTACCCGTTCCCGCAGTGCTTGGTAAAGCAGTCCTTTAAGGGAGGCTACCACCAACGGCTGACTCTTGTTAGTTGCCAGTTCACCTTGCAATCTCACATTGAGTAATTCTACTCGGCCGCCTGCCAGCTGTCCTACTAGGTTGCCCAAAGTTTCTGCTAGCTGCATGTAGGGTTTAAGTTCTTCCAAGACATCAGGACCAAGTCCGGGAATATTTACGGCTGAACGTGCAGGTAAGCCTAAGAGGACATCGCGAATTTGTTCAGCAACATCTATCGCCACATTGACTTGCGCTTCCGCAGTCGATGCTCCCAAGTGGGGGGTGAGGATCATTTCTTTACCTAGCGATCGCAAATCAGATTCGGCTAGGGGTTCTGACTCGAATACATCTAATGCAGCACCAGCTATTGTACCTTCTTTGATGGCCACCGCTAAAGCTGCTTCATCAATAATGCCACCACGAGCACAGTTAATAATGCGAGCAGTAGGTTTCATCTTTGCCAGAGTTTTGGCATTGATTAAGTGGGTAGTTTCTGAGGTTTTGGGGATATGTAAGGTGATATAGTCTGCTTGCTGCATCAGCAAATCTAAATCTACTAACTGACAGCCAATCTGTTCGGCTCGGTCTGTAGAGATAAAGGGATCGTAAGCTAGTAGTTTCATCCCCATCGCTTTCGCCACAGCGGCTACATGGGAGCCAATTTTACCCAACCCAACAATGCCGATAGTTTTTTTGTAAACTTCTGCGCCGATAAAAGTTTTGCGATCCCACTCACCTTTTTTCACCGACACATTAGCATCGGGGATATGTCGAGATAAAGATAACATCATAGCGATCGCATGTTCGGCAGCCGCGATCGTGTTACCCTCAGGAGAATTAACTACTACAATTCCGTGGCGCGTGGCGGCGGGAACATCCACATTATCCACACCCACGCCAGCACGACCGATAATTTTTAACTGCGTGCCAGCTTCAATAATTTCTTGGGTAACGCGCGTACCAGAACGTATCATTAGCGCGTCATACTCACCAATAATTTCTACCAGTTCTGCTGGTTTTAAACCTGTTTTGACATCAACAGTAGCAACTTGCGAGAGAATGTCAATTCCAGCCTGGTCAATAGGATCGGAGACAAGAACCTTGGACATGATTACTTTAATTTAAAGCTACAGGTTTTGCTGCACAAGACTTTTAAGTGTAGTCCTTATCCGTTGCAATTCAGCAAAAATTGTTTGTTTTAATATCAACTTATCCTTAAACTGACACCTTGTACTGAGGGTATGCATCAGTTACACGGGGGGGATATGGCGCTGCCTCCTAATGTTTGAAGATCGGTGGCTGTTTACACCACCTCTGGGTAAATATAAACCATGAACCGGGGCCAGCAATAGATATTTATCAATAGTTAAGAGTTACTGAGATTTCTCAGTGTATGAGTAGATGCTGGGTAATCTCACTTCCTGTCTACTTAACCAACGCGGCGATCGCTACCAGTGAATTTCCCAGACTAGATATTGTCTTATTTGATTCTTACAGTTATTTCTAAATTTAGTACATCTATCATGAGATAGATTTATGAGGATAAGAGAGTGCGATCGCTAGAGTTTAGAGAAGCGCCCCCTTAAACTAAATGCCAACTTCTTATGGGACTCGCCAAATTTTAATTGTCTTGTCCTTAGTTCCGCTTACTAAAGTCTGTCCATCTGGACTTATTGCTACGGTATAAACTAAATCGCTATGCCCAGTCAGAGTAGTTTTTAGCGCACCAGTTTGTAAATTCCAAATTTTGATAGTATTGTCCCAACTTCCACTCACTAAAGTCTGTCCATCTGGACTTATTGCTAAAGAACTAACTGCATAGCGATGTTCGGTGAGGGTATTTTTTAGAGCGCCAGTCTGTAAATCCCAAATTTTAATTGTCCTGTCATAACTTCCACTTGCTAAAGCTTTGCCATCTGGGCTAATCGCTACAGCAAAAATTACATCTTGATGTCCAGTAAGAGTATTTTTCAACTCTCCAGTTTGAAGGTTCCAAATCTTGATAGTGCTGTCTGCACGCCCACTCGCCAGAGTTTGTCCATCTGAACTAATAGCAACAGTCATCACTGATTTACTGTGCCGTACATCAGGTAATGACGGTGATGTTTGCTGAGGATAAGCTACTGTAGCAGGCATTTCTGAAGGCGATCGCAACTGGTGTTGTAATTCATCTAATAAATTCTCCCTATCGATAAACTGCTGCACTAAATACAAACGATGATCTTGCTCAAAGTATGCAAATAGCGTGGGGATTTGTGGATGTTCTCCTAGATGTTGCAGTCGCCTTGCTTCTTGCTCAAATAATTCCGTTGCTTTTTGTAGTGCGCCAGTTCCCTGTATCTGAGGTGCAAATTGCTTAATGACACATAGTTCATTAAACTTTTCAACGTCTTCAGCCAAGTAGGTTTTGCCAAATCCTCCACTACCTAATACCCGGATGGGACGATAGTGTCGCAATACGATTAGGGAAACTCCACAGTGAGAGCAAAACTGGGTTCCATCAGGATTGGAGGGATTCTCACAAGCAGAGTTGAGGCAACATATCAGATACGTATATCTATCAGCAGATAAAGTAATTATCGCCTAGTGATTGGTTGCTGTCAGTAACCCGATAAATCGCTATAATTCTGGTGAGTTTTGGGAAAATCAACCATGTTAGAGTACAACCTGCCGAGGTATTTGCCCTCTGCCGAAGAACTACCAGACTCTGACGACGCACCTGTGGATAATGAACTGCAAGAATTAATACCAGGCTTGCTCAAGGCAATACTACTGATACTTTGGGCAGAACGCATGGACTGGTTTTTTGGGGTAGATATGGGTATTTATTATCACCCAGATGAACCGCCAATTGTGCCTGATGGTTTTTTGAGTTTGGGTGTAGAGCGTTTTTATGATGAAGAGTTACGTCCCAGTTATGTGTTGTGGGATGAAAATGTTGTACCTATTTTAGTGCTAGAGGTAGTTTCCCAAAATTATCGCAAAGAATACACGACTAAATTAGATCAATATGCAGAATTAGGCGTACTGTACTACGTAATTTATTCTTCTCGTCGTCGTCGCAAACCTCGCCTGGAAGTGCATAAATTAGTTAATGGTAGGTATGAATTGCAAGCAGGAAACCCAGTTTGGCTACCAGAAATTGGCTTAGGAATTGGCTGCGAACGAGGAAACTATTCTGGTGTAACGCGGGAATGGCTGTATTGGTATGACGAGGAAGGTAAGCGTTATCCTACGCCAAAAGAACAAATTCAACAAGAAGCTCAACGTGCTCAACAAGCAGAACAACGTGCTCAACAAGCAGAACAACGCGCTCAAAAACTAGCAGAACAATTAAGAGCGTTGGGAATAGATCCTGATAAACTCGGTTAAATATTTCCAGAAATAAATACATTCTGTAGAGTTTTCAGATTTACACATTTGCTGGAATCGCGGTTGTCGCCATTGGTGCAAGATGTACTTCAGAAAACTACTTCTTTTTAGGAATCACATTTCTAATTCCACCTTTAGAACCAACAGTATCACCTGTGTAACGAGGGATGATATGAATACTGGCGTGCATCATATTTTGTCCTGCTGCTCGATTGATGTTTATTCCTACATTAAAACCATCAGGTGCAAATTCTGTTTTGAGAATTTCTTGAACTTTGTTCACCATAAACCAGCAAGCAGACTGTTCTTTAAATGGTATATCAAAATAACTGCTGACATGGCGTTTAGGAATAATCAAAACATGCCCTTTACTAATAGGGTAACCATCTAAAATAGCATAGGCAGTTGCCGATTCTGTTAATAAAATTAGATTTTTATGGGGGTTGCAAAATATACAATTATTGGATGAATTATGCTGGTAATTATAATGAATATACTCATAAAATTCTCGAATATCATCCAAATAAATTGAATGGAAGGGAAGTTTTACAAGACATTGATATGTAGGCTTCTTATAAACATAATGCTCTCTAAAACCTTCTTTTTTAATATCCCTTCTCACTGCATAATAAGCTTTACCCCCTGGTTTCAATAAGTGTGATACTTGCATGAGCACATTAGCTTGCTCTTCAGGAAATAAAACATTTAAAACATAAAAGCAAATTATTGTATCAAATCTTTCTTGAGGATATTGAGGAAAATAAAAAGGATCGTATCCTGTAATATCACAGCCTTTTTGACGCAGGATTTTAACATCATTGCCAAAGCCACAACCAAAATCTAGTATTTTTCCTTGCAGCAGATTTTGAGTTAGTAAAAACTGTGCAGGGAATGACAAGTTAGTTCTTTCTATCGCTGTGAGATGACTGAATTGATTTTGTTGCTGTTTCATGAAATTTCAGTGTTCCTGTCTTCAGATGCATCTCGTTTTAACCGAACTGTGTTTTGGTTTTCTTTTCTACTGTTCGGGTAGTTATATTCATTATTTTCTTTATACCTTTATGCGATCGCATCAGGATCAACACCTAGCTCGCCTAACTTAGCTGCTAATGTATCAGCGCGTTGGCGTTCTTGTTCAGCTTGTTCGTTACTCCACAACAGCAAATTTCCTTCTTGATTGCACCACCGTTAGACAGCATTGCTATCCGAAAATTCAACTATGCCATTTCGGGGAAAGACTGGGGACGTTGATATCATCGCAGGCGATCGCCCGTAATTCTTCGTACATCATCAAAAACTATAACCAATGTAGTATCGACAATGTTGCGAGATATGTACCATAATTCTTTTTCGGATTCATGAGCAAGCGCTCACTCTACAGATGTGAAGTATTTCGTAACCGAAAAATTAGCGGTTTTCATCCATTGTTAGCTCTGCATCCATTATCTAGCTACTTGCGTATTATTGCTTAAGTGTATGCAAGTAAGTATACTAAAAAAATAAAAAAATATTAACAAATTTAGGCTGAAACCCTTTTAACGATATAAATAACCAAGCAAATCTATAAGTACTTAGGTTGTATTAATTAAATAAATAAAGCAAGCTTTAACCTTGAAAGTTTGACCGTAAATACCCTGATATTCTCCCCCCCCACCGAGAGAAATTCCGCAATAACACGGTTACGTCATTTTGTTGTTCAGATCAAAATGACGAATATCCAGTTTAGGAGGGTAGATTTATGACAAGCCCTGTAATGACGGTTATTAGAGTCAATCTAGAAAAGGCGAAAGAGGTGGCTCTGAACTGGGAACGAGCTTCATATACTGAACTGAGTGCTTACTGTTTGGAAATTTTGCGGGAGATTGGATGTTCTAGTAATGAACTCCCAGTAAATTTACAGACTCGCGAGCAACAGCTCAATTTCATCGCAGGTTTCGCTTCTTATGCTTTTGGTGAGGTGCTAAATGTCCAAAGTGCTAAATGAAGATATCTTTAATGAACCAGAACAGGTAGAAGAAACTAGTTTACCTGTAACAGAAGAGGATTTGTTTATTTTAATGCAGAAATTTGCAGGCTTTGAAATCCCTACAAAGGTTTTCTCGCAAGCTGTGGCTATTGCTGCTTATGACCGTGCATCAGCTTTCCGCTACGCTGATAACTATGTGAATATCCTCAAGAATAAGACTAAGCGTAAACATTGGCTTTTGTTAGAGCCTGCGCCTGATTTTCGTCTTGATAAAAGATACGCAGATTTACAAAATTAAAAGGTTGTGAACCTTGCGATTTCTACTGAAATTGAGACTAAACAAAAAATCACTCTGCATTGGCTAGGGAAAGGATGATGCTTGCAGTTGAGACTCACTCAACTAGATGTATAACTATTTATCTCAGCCTTTGTATCAAGCGTTGATCCGCTTAATGCGCTTGTTCTAAAAATATTTTAGTTTAGACTTCTTTTCTGGATTTATGGATTTGGCAAAAATGGCTTTCCTACTTGCTGAAATTGTATAACATCCAAATCCAAGGACTGTGTTATTTGTTCTACAGTTAAGCTTAACGCTAATAATCTAGTACCTATGTACCGAAGTCAAAACTAAAAAGACGTTTATTATTGTCTAGGCTTTTGCTGCATATTGTAGACTCAGAACAGCTTCTTATAAAGTATAGGAGTCTACTTACACTGCACTGGGTACAGCTTCTAAATATTGTCTCTAAAAGACTATTATTGTCTACCTTCTTATAAACCCAAGTTTGCAGCAAATTGCTCAAACTAAATATTGCCTGTTTTCCTCTCGATTCAAGCTATAACTTTAGTAATTGCTGATGTTATATTTGCAAATCTATCACTTCCTGATTTCGGGTAATTAGTTTTCTGATAGTGATAATTGCAGTATCTTCATCTTCAATTACTATTTTTTTGCCAATAGTCAGGAGTAAATATTCTTCCCCTGCTTCCTTGTCATTTTTTATATTTACTAAGGAAATTTTCGCTCTCGCACTTCTAGTGCATAATCCTGTACAGCTTTAGTAATATTCTCCCGTAGATTAGTATAAATTTTAGCGAAAGGTGGCTGTCTTTCTGAAAGTCCAAGAACATCAGATGTGACTAACACTTGTCCATTACAATGGATTCCGGCACCAATGCCAATGGTAGGAATACGGAGTTTTTCTGTAATACGCAGTGCTAAATCAGCAGGTATATGCTCTAAGACGATTGCAAATACGCCTGCTTGTTCAAGAGCGATCGCTTCGTTTAAAATTCTCTCTGCGGTTTCATGAGTTTTGCCCTGTTGTCGCAAACCGAGTTGATGAACTGATTGTGGTGTCAAACCCACGTGTCCCATAACTGGAATTCCTGCTTGCACCAAACGAGCAATCGTTTCTACCATTGCTGGGTAGCCACCTTCCAACTTGACAGCTTGAGCGCCAGTTTCTTTCAGCACCAGTCCAGCCGAGTGCATTGCTTGTTGAATGCTCTCTTGATAAGTCAAAAATGGCAAATCTACCACAACTAAAGCGCGTTTCACGCCACGGCGCACGGCTTTAGCATGGTATAGCATCTCCTCTAAAGTAATTGGCAATGTTGTCTCATAACCCAGAACCACAGCCATAGAGTCACCTACCAGGATTAAGTCTACCCCAGCTGCATCGAGGAGTTGGGCGATCGCATAATCCCAGGCGGTCAACGCTACAATTGAACGTCCTTGTTGTTTCCATTGAATTAATTGCTGGGTGGTAACTACCATTGCCAATTATTAAGATTTTGGAGTTTTTGTAATTTATTATTCGTCATTTGTCATTTGCCAAGGACAAATAACAAATGACAAATGACTACTCATTTCACAGCGCGACTAAAAGCAAGATGGGTTTTTGCACTACCCACTTTGGGCATTAACCAAGCTAGACCTTCACTGGTACCGATCCATAATTTATTGGCGATATCAGGGGCAAGGGCAAGCACCCGACTGGAAGGAAGGCCTGCAACTTCATCCAATACAGATCCTGTATTTGGATTTAATCGTAACAAACCATTGTTCGTACCGATCCAAACACTACCATCTTGGGCAAAGCGGACTGCTGTAACGTTACGTCCACGCAAACGAGTCACAGACCGCAGCACTGCACCAGTTTTCGGGTTAATTACTAGCAAATTATTCGGCATTCCCGCCCAAATTAAGCCTTCTGGGCTAATAGCTAAAGCTTGCACAGTCGTCCCCGGTAAATCAGCAATCCGCTTCATAATTAAAGCATTAGCAGTATTTACCCGGATCAGTCCGTCTAAAGTGCCTACCCACAGGTGACCTTCTGCATCTAAAGTTAGGGCGTTAGCGCTAACACCAGGCAAGTTTTTTAAGGTGGTCATAATTAAGCCTTGGTCAGGACTAATCAAGGCTAAGCCGTTATCAGTTCCCGTCCACAAATAACCACGTTTGTCAATCAATAGCGATAACACCCGTTTGGAAGGCAAAAATAAATTCTGCGCCGTGATTTCGCTAGTGCGAGGTTCTACGCGGATTAGACCCTCATAATTTCCTACCCACACGCGCCCTACTTTGTCTTGAGCTAAAGCACTAATGGCAACATTAGGTAGGCTAACGCGAGAGACAATCTTGCCAGTTTTGGGGTCAATTCGCGACAAGCCTCGCCAAGAAGCTACCCAAAGATTGCCAGTAACATCCGCTAATAAATTACTGACACGATAATCGGTTTCTATTGAATGCTCTTGCTCTTCCCGTTGGTCGGGCAAGGGATCTACTCGCGGGGGTGGCGCAGAAGCTGGGTAAGAGGTAGTTGGCTTGGACGAATTAGTAACAGGTTTTTTTTGTGTCGGAGCAGGACTAGCGGTTTTTTGGGCCCTTGCTGGATTTGTTGATGTAACAATTCCCAGACTCGGCAGCACCATAAATCCTGCCAGGATAGAAGTAATCAGTACATTAGTACGCTTGCAAAACAATACCACGGTAACATTCCCTTTGGAGACAGTACCCAAGCCATTAGGCTTCTTACAGAAGTTGGGAAAGGATCAAGGGAAAAGTTTCAAGAAATTGATTTTTCCTCTCCCCACCGCTACAAGATGTCTGTTGCTGAAATTGGCTGGGGGTTAATTTCAGTGTTCCCCTACCAGGAATTTTTTAAACGCCTTCAGCAATTTTTCTCTTGGACTGGGGATTGGTCATTTGTCCTCCTGCTCCCTTGTCTCCCGTATCCGCCTTGTGTGTAGACCCTTAAACCCTTGCTTACCAAAGGCACATACAATTCATGAGAGACTTTGTAAAGTATTCTTAACAAAATGTTTAAAACTTTATGTAATAACAAATTTAAATATATAAGTTAAAAAGTTTCAAAGTATAACTTATTGATTTCTTGATATATTGTGAGACAAGCTACAAATTACGTGGTGTGCAATTTTTGTCTTGCGCTTACCATTCCTCTAAACCCACCTCAAGCCAAATTACTCTGAAGATTTCCCTGGAAATCAAGGAAAAACAGCAGATGTACGAGCGAAAAAGCCCAAATACCTAGGTTATCCTTTAGGGAAAATGGGTAAAAGCCAGCCTTGTAAAGCAGCAAGGTTAAGTGGGCTAGGCAATATTTAGAGGAGTGTGAGAAAGAGATAAAAAGAATTTATATGCTGGGAACAGAGGAAGAATCAGAAGTACACAGTCGTGTACCTCGAAAAATCAAGGAAGTTAGTGATGATGTCTTGGATACTTCACCAAATGTTCCTGAATAGCAACCGCTACCTCTTTGCCATAGACGACCCCTAACAAAAAATTTTTCTAATCTTCTCCTTGCCTACAGAGGAACAGTGGAGAGTGGGGGAAAATTGCATACAACGTGATTTGATAAGTAACAAAGTGTGACTTCTTGGAAGGGAATTTATGTCTTACGCTCAAACGAAGACTCAGTCAAAAACTGGGTATCAAGCCGGGGTTAAAGATTACAGACTAACTTACTACACACCCGATTACACACCTAAAGATACAGATCTTCTAGCGGCATTCCGTGTTACACCACAGCCTGGAGTTCCCCCCGAAGAAGCAGGTGCGGCTGTGGCGGCTGAGTCTTCCACTGGTACTTGGACAACTGTGTGGACAGACTTGCTCACCGACCTAGATCGCTACAAAGGTCGTTGCTACGACATCGAACCAGTTCCTGGCGAAGATAACCAATACATTTGTTATGTTGCTTATCCCCTGGATCTGTTTGAAGAAGGCTCTGTTACCAATGTGTTGACCTCGATTGTAGGTAACGTGTTTGGTTTTAAAGCTTTGCGGGCGCTACGTTTAGAAGATATCCGGTTCCCTGTTGCTTACATCAAGACCTTCCAAGGCCCTCCCCACGGTATCCAAGTTGAGCGTGATAAGTTAAACAAATATGGTCGTCCTTTACTGGGTTGTACAATTAAGCCCAAATTAGGTCTGTCTGCTAAGAACTACGGTCGCGCTGTATACGAGTGCTTGCGCGGTGGTTTGGACTTCACCAAAGACGACGAAAACATTAACTCCGCACCATTCCAAAGATGGCGCGATCGCTTCTTGTTTGTATCTGAAGCTATTGCTAAAGCACAAGCAGAAACCGGTGAAATCAAAGGTCACTACCTCAACGTCACCGCCCCCACCTGTGAACAAATGTTGCAACGGGCTGAGTACGCAAAAGAACTCAAACAGCCCATCATCATGCACGACTACCTGACAGCAGGTTTCACCGCTAACACTACATTGGCTCGTTGGTGCCGCGATAACGGTATTCTATTGCACATTCACCGGGCGATGCACGCTGTAATCGACCGTCAAAAGAACCATGGTATTCACTTCCGTGTATTGGCTAAAGCCCTGCGTTTATCTGGTGGTGACCACATCCATACCGGTACTGTAGTTGGTAAATTGGAAGGCGAGCGTGGTATTACAATGGGCTTCGTTGACCTGTTGCGTGAAAACTACATCGAGCAAGACAAGTCTCGCGGTATTTACTTTACCCAAGACTGGGCTTCTCTACCTGGCGTAATGGCGGTTGCTTCTGGTGGTATCCATATATGGCACATGCCTGCACTAGTAGAAATCTTTGGTGATGACTCCGTGCTGCAATTCGGTGGTGGTACACTCGGTCACCCCTGGGGTAATGCTCCTGGTGCTACAGCTAACCGTGTAGCTTTAGAAGCTTGTATTCAAGCTCGTAACGAAGGTCGCAACTTGGCTCGTGAAGGTAACGACATTATCCGTGAAGCGGCTAAGTGGTCTCCTGAATTGGCTGTTGCTTGCGAACTGTGGAAAGAAATCAAGTTTGAATTCGAGGCAATGGATACCGTCTGATAAAGGTTGAAAGTGGTATGGATAGAGGCTGAAGTTAAAATTACTTCAATAATTTCATCCTTTATCCTTCATACTCATACTTTCAAGGCTGGGGTCAAGCATGAATCTGAAGCAAATTGCGAAAGACACAGCCAAGACTCTCCAAAGCTACCTGACTTATCAGGCACTAAGGACGGTACTGGCACAGGTAGGCGAAACTAATCCTCCATTGGCGATTTGGCTGCATAACTTTTCTGCTGACAAAATTCAGGATGGAGAATCGTATATTGCCCAATTGTTAAAGGAAAAGCCAGATTTGGCATTGCGGATCATGACTGTTAGAGAACACATTGCTGAGGAAATTGCAGAGTTTTTACCAGAAATGGTTCGTACTGGCATTCAGCAAGCCAATATGGAACAGCGTCGCCAGCATCTAGAGCGAATCACTCAAATAGAGACATCAAACCCCAGTCTGCAACCAGAACAGCAAACAAGCTCAGACCCAAATTTGGATAACCTATCCAGTTAGTCGGTCAACATAGTACTAAAAAATCGCAACCCATTATCAACAGCTATGCAAACTTTACCAAAAGAGCGTCGTTACGAAACCCTTTCCTATTTGCCACCTCTTTCTGACGCTCAAATTGCCAAGCAGATCCAGTACATCCTCAACCAAGGTTACATCCCAGCAATTGAGTTTAACGAAACTTCTGAGCCAACAGAATTATATTGGACACTGTGGAAGCTACCTTTGTTTGGTGCTAAATCTACTCAAGAAGTACTGAACGAAGTTCAAGCTTGCCGTTCTCAGTATTCCAACCAATATATCCGTGTTGTTGGTTTTGACAACATCAAGCAGTGCCAAGTACTAAGCTTCATCGTTCACAAACCCAGCAGATACTAAAGCTGACAAGCTGAATTAGTTTAGGGGCTTTAGGTTATTTATTAATTCCCCCATAGGAGAGGTAGAATTATCTGCCTCTCTTCTTTCATGAATCGGAATTATGAATTCAATACAGCTACCAGATCTCAGAATTTGTTTTGTTGGAGACTCCTTTGTTAATGGCACTGGCGACCCTGAGTATCTTGGTTGGACAGGCAGAATATGCATTAATGCTAATAAAAAAGGTTATGACATAACCTACTATAATTTAGGAGTTAGGCGAGATACGAGTACCGATATAGCAAAGCGTTGGTTACAAGAAGTATCAGTTCGCTTACCTAAAAATTCTTATGGCAGAGTTGTATTTTCTTTTGGGCTAAATGACACAACAGTAGAAAACGGTAAAACTCGTGTAGACCTGATAGATTCCATCAGAAATGCTCGCAAAATTTTAACTGAAGCTAAGCAGTTATATCCTGTTTTAATGATTGGTCCTGCGCCATATGCAGAACAAGAAGACCCCCAGAGAAAGAAAAGAATTAGCGATTTATCTAAACAGTTTGCATTAGTTTGTCATGAATTGAACGTACCTTATTTAGACATTTTTTCCATATTAGAAAAATCAACTATTTGGAGAGATGAAGCTATAGGAAATGACGGCGTTCATCCGAATGCAGGAGGTTATGCAGAATTTGCCCAAATCTTAGAAAATTGGGACGCTTGGTTAAGTTGGTTTCCTTATAATTTAATTGATAATCCAAAGTTAGGATAGTAGTAGCATCTGATTTTTTATTTAAAGGTGCCCCAAGGTCTTAATATTATGCAGCAAATTACTTTAGCTGAAGCATCCCAACACTTACCAGACTTGATTGAAGCAGCACTCAGTGGGGAAGAAATTATTATTATCAAAGATAATCAACCTGTAGTGAAGCTAACTCCTGTATTGCAAGTGAAACGCCGCCGTCAACCAGGTAGTGCCAAGGGTTTAATTATAATATCTGATGACTTTGATGAACCGCTAGAAGATTTTCAGGATTATATGTGATGGTGCTATTGCTTGATACACATACTTTTATTTGGTATGTAACTGACAATTCAAGACTTAGTAATCAAGTAATAGAGCTAATCAATGACGAGGACAATCAAATTTTGCTGAGTATAGCTAGTCTTTGGGAAATAGCAATAAAGCAGAGTGTAGGAAAGCTTAGTTTTAATCAGCAATTTGAAATATTCATCACACAGCAACTCAACTTCAATGATTTCACATTACTAGATATTAAAATCAGTCATCTTGCTCAAATTAGTACACTTCCTTTACATCACCGTGACCCATTTGACAGACTGTTAATTGCACAGTCCATAGTAGAAAATATCCCTGTACTTAGCGCTGATACAATTTTTGATGCCTATCCAATTCAGCGTTTGTGGTAGTTAGCATTCCCTTTCTACCAAAAGATAAATGAAAAATAGACACAAAAAACTTAGCATTAATTTAATAAGTCCCAGGCAAGAATAATTTTATGAGTTACTACATTGCTCCTCAGTTTCTGGATAAACTCGGTGTCCACATTACCAAAAACTTCTTAGATCTTCCTGGGGTGCGTGTACCCTTGATTTTGGGAATTCATGGACGAAAAGGTGAAGGAAAATCTTTTCAATGTGAGTTAGTCTTCGAGAAAATGGGTGTCGAAGTGACTCACATCTCTGGTGGGGAATTGGAAAGTCCAGATGCAGGAGATCCAGCGCGTTTAATTCGTCTGCGCTATCGTGAAACAGCGGAACTAATCAAAGTGCGCGGTAAAATGTGCGTGCTCATGATTAATGATTTAGATGCAGGTGCAGGACGCTTTGATGAAGGCACTCAATATACTGTAAATACCCAGTTAGTGAATGCCACACTGATGAATATTGCTGATAATCCTACAGATGTGCAGTTACCTGGAAGCTACGATTCCACACCTTTACATCGTGTGCCGATTATTGTCACAGGAAATGATTTTTCCACTCTTTATGCACCATTAATTCGGGATGGTCGCATGGAGAAATTCTACTGGGAACCGAACCGCGACGATAAAGTGGGGATTGTTGGGGGAATTTTTGAACCAGATGGACTTTCTGGGCGAGAAATTGAACAGCTAGTTGATACATTTGCCAATCAATCGATTGACTTCTTTAGCGCTTTGCGATCGCGTATTTATGATCAACAAATCCGGGAATTTATCCATCAAGTAGGATTTGAGCGCGTTTCCTTACGCGTGGTAAACAGCCTAGAAGGACCGCCAGCCTTTAAAAAGCCAGATTTTAGCCTGTCTCATTTGATTGAATCAGGTCACTTGATGGTAAGCGAACAAAAACGGGTGGAAAATTCTCAGTTAGTTGATGAGTACAATCGCCTGAATCGCGGTAGAAGTTATCAAGCTGCGCCGCCACCTGCTGATGTGACACCAACTAGTCAGCCGTCAAGGAATGGTGGAAATCAAGCCCCAAAAACTAATGGTTTTCAGAAGGAAGTATCGAGTCCGCATTTAACCCTAGAGACACAAGAACAGATTCGGCAAATTTTGGCTCAAGGTTACACAATTAATATTGAACACGTTAATGAACGCCGCTTCCGCACAGGTTCTTGGGAAAGTTGTCTTAACACCCACATCGATGCGCACTCAGATGCAATCTCAGCTTTAGAATCATGTCTAGCTGAATATAGTGGTGAGTACTTACGTTTGGTAGGAATTGATCCAAAGGCGAAGCGGCGGGTGATAGAAACGATTATTCAGCGTCCGAACGGGAAAAATTAAACATATCAAACCACAGATAACACTGATATTTATCTGTGTTCATCTGTGTTCATCTGTGGTTCCTTTTTATTTCCGATTTTTGCAACGGGTCAATTGATGGATTGTCCTCAAGGGAAACCCTACAAATGCATCAGTCGCTGTGATTTTTGGCAGTATCATCTAACGTCCTAAAAGGTGTTGCCATGCCAACTTTGCTGCACCCACCATCCCCGCAGCATTACCCAGTTCTGCGGGTAAAATTTGTAAACCAACACGCGATGTCGGCATAACTCGTTGCTCAATTTCTGCTTTTACAGCTGGTAAGAAAAACTGGAAACTGGCACTAACTCCGCCACCAATCACGATCGCTTCTGGAGTTAAAACATAAATCAAACTTGTTAAGCCAATACCCAAGTCGCTACCATATTCTTGCCAAAACTTCAAGGCATTGGCATCTGCTGCTTGCGCCAAAGCGCTCAATTCAAGCGGTTCCTTGCCAGTGCGCCGACGAATCGCTGTGATTGAGGTGTACTGTTCTAAAGAGCCGCGATTGCCGCTGTTACACACCGGGCCGTCAGGGTTAAAGCTAATTAAACCCAGTTCTCCCCCAGCGCCTTGATGTCCAATGAACAGTTTGCCATTTAAAATAATTGCACCGCCAACGCCAGTGCCTAAAGTCAGCATAATAAAATTTTGAAAGCAGCGACCGGCACCTAACCAAGATTCGCCCAACCCTGCACAGTTAGCATCATTACCGACAATCGTTGGTTTGCCTGTTTTCGCTTCTAACCAATCTGCCAAAGGCACATCACGCCACCCTGCCAGGTTGATGGCGATTTTTGCAATGCGTCCTTTGGCATCAGCAGGGCCAGGAGTGCCGACACCAATGGCTACAGTTTGATTATCTGGATCAACTTGGGCGATCGCATCCACCATTACCGCCACCACAGCTTCTGGTGTGGATGGTTGGGGAGTTGCTACTGTCAGAGATTGCAGGCAATTGCCATCTCGATCAAATCGCCCCAGCTTAATCGCTGTTCCCCCCAAATCAATACCAATTACTTGAGAATTCACCACCACTTTTTAGATATTCACAAGGGAACACTGGGGACTAGGGACAAGAGGGACAAGGAAAACCAGGGGGACAAGGAAGTAGGGGGAGAATTCCTAACTCTTGACTCTTGACTCTTACCCAATCCCCCATACTTTCAAAAAGCATATTAGCTTTTTTGCGTCTTGTTGCTAAAAAATTCTGAACTCTCAGTTTTTTTGGCTGCAAATTGTAAATTTGTAACATTCGCCGACTTCACACCCGATTCACCCTGCCAAGCTGTGACTGGTGTTCCCCGTAAAATGCCAGATAAAGCAACAGAAAGCATAAACCCGCCAGTGGCAGCGGCAATTAAAGTCAAATTGTCTTTCACATGAATCTCCAAATCAATGATCAGCCTGTGTACTAATTACTGTTCACGGTTGACTGAATTATTTCCGAATACTATTTTGTCGTCGCAAACGAGGATTGACAAATTCATTTAAACCTTCACCAAGTAGTGATAACCCTACCACCATCAGTGTCATCGCTAAACCGGGGAAAAGTGTAGTCCACCAAATGCCAGTGGGTAGTGCTTCTAGTGCTTGTTTTAAATCATGTCCCCATTCTGGAACTTCTTCTGGCAATCCCAAACCCAAAAACCCTAAACCACCTAAGACTAAAATCGCATCGGCGGCGTTGAGGGTAAATAATACAGGTACGCTTTGAATAACGTTGAAAAATAGATATCGAGACAGCACAACCCACGTTGAAGCGCCCATTGCTTGAGCAGCTTCAATGAACACCTCAGTTTTCACGCTCACAGTGTGATTGCGAACAACTCGGTAATATTGGGGAATGTAGGCAATGCTAATGGCGATCGCTGCATTTAATATCCCCCGCCCTACTACAAATGCTAGCGTCACTGATAGCAATAGTCCCGGTAGGGTGTAGATGCTATCCATGAGAAACAGCAATAGTTTATCCAGTCTACCGCCAAGATAACCGCTGACCATACCCAAAGGCACACCAATTACCATACTCAGCGCCGTTGCTAATATCACCACTTGCAAAGCAGCTTGAGCACCAAAGATTGTGCGAGAGAAGACATCATGACCTAAGCGACTGGTGCCAAACCAATATTTGGCTGAAGGTGGCTCTTGAATCGGGTTACTTAACAAATCTTTGGGATCTTGCAGCCATCCCCAAGCTTGAAATACGGGTGCGAAGAACGCCAGGAATAAGAAAAACAGGGTAATGACTAACCCGATCAACATTAGTCTTTGAGAAAGATTCGGATTTTTGGGAAAGCGTAAGAATGACGGCATTTGCCGTTTTGTCATGGCCATGAGCGATCGCCTGCATTGAGCGAGATACGCTGACCATTTTACATATCACAGATAGGTATTAGAGACTGAGATTAAATATTTGCGAAAAACCTTAAATTAAAAATTTGGCAGATAAATTCACAACCTTTCAGCTATTGTTTCAAAAATCCGAAAAAACAAGCTCAACTGGTGGAATCTAAATTATCTGACGAATTTTGCTGTTTACCATTTCACATTAAAGTAGCGATTATACTGATGAGTATTATTTATTAGTAAAATAAAATACATAATAAAGATTATAAATACTGAAACTATTTCATTGTCCTAGATAGGGTGGACATTAATGGAAAACGATCGCAATCAAGATTTAGAACAGCGCGAACGTAAACTCAGACAACGAGAAGTGGAATTACGACTCCGAGAAATGGAAGCGGATATAAATCGTCCTAATCCGCCTTTTCATCAAACTGTCAAGCATCAGTCAGAAAAGTTGTCTCAGCCGTGGATGAAAAAAGCGATTCTCGGTGTACAACTTTTCGGGATTGGGGTGGCGGTGCTGGTTGCTGTCAGAATAGCCGCAGCCGTAGCTGGAATTGTGATTTTTGCTGCACTGGCTTGGATGGCTTACAAACTTTTTCTGGAATCTCCAAAAAATAAACCTTAGTTTAGGGTGTCAATATGACTAATCAAGTTGCGGCTGACAAATTTATCAACGATTTAGAACGTGTTGCGCAAGTGCGATCGTCCATGTCAGTATGTTTGAGTAGACTTGCTGACACAATTAATCAAGCAGAATTAGCAGGGGAATCTTCATCAGGAAAGCTGAGTTTAGAACGAGATATTGAAGATATTACAGTAGCTAGTAAAAATCTCAAACAAGGTGTATTTCGCCTGTTAGTTTTAGGCGATATGAAACGAGGTAAAAGTACGTTTCTCAATGCTTTGATTGGAGAGAATTTGTTACCAAGTGATGTTAATCCCTGTACCGCAGTCTTAACAGTTTTACGCTACGGGCCAGAGAAAAAAGTCACAATTCATTTTAATGATGGTAAAAGTCCACAACAGCTAGATTTTCAAAGCTTCAAATACAAGTATACTATTGACCCGGCTGAAGCTAAAAAATTAGAACAAGAAAAAAAACAAGCATTTCCTGATGTCGATTATGCAGTAGTTGAGTATCCCTTAATGCTATTAGAAAAGGGAATTGAAATTGTCGATAGTCCAGGATTAAATGATACAGAAGCGCGTAACGAATTATCTTTAGGTTATGTAAATAATTGCCATGCTATCTTGTTTGTGATGAGAGCATCGCAACCTTGTACCTTGGGTGAACGTCGCTATTTAGAAAATTACATTAAAGGTCGAGGATTGACGGTTTTCTTTTTAATCAATGCTTGGGATCAGGTGCGGGAATCATTGATTGATCCTGATGATATAGAAGAGCTAAATGCAGCAGAAAACAGGTTAAGACAAGTATTCAAAGCGAATTTAGCAGAATATTGTCATGTAGATGGTCGGGATATTTATGATGAGCGTGTTTTTGAACTTTCATCAATTCAAGCACTCAGAAAAAGGTTGAAAAATCCCCAAGCTGGTTTAGAGGGGACTGGCTTTCCAGAGTTTATGGGATCGCTCAATACTTTTCTGACTAGAGAACGTGCGATCGCGGAACTTCGTCAAGTCAGAACCTTAGCTAGACAAGCGTGCAATCACACTCGCGAAGCTATAGAAAGACGTCTACCATTACTTGATAAAGATGTCAATGAATTGAAACAACGGATTGGCTCTGTAGAACCAGAGTTTAATAAACTTACAACTATCCGCGATCAATTCCAAAAAGAAATTATCAACACCAGAGATACCCAAGCCAGAAAGATTTCTGAATCCTTTCGCAGCTACGTTTTAAACTTAGGTAATACCTTTGAAACCGATTTCTTGCGCTATCAGCCAGAGTTAAATTTGTTGGATTTCCTCAGTAATGGAAAAAGAGAAGCATTTAATGCTGCACTACAAAAAGCATTTGAGCAATACATTACTGATAAATTCTCTGCTTGGACTTTAACTGCTGAAAAAGATATCAATGCAGCTTTTAGAGAACTTTCTCTGAGTGCTGCACAGTATGGCGCATCTTATAGTCAAGTTACAGATCAAATTACCGAAAAGTTAACAGGACAGCAAGTAAGAGTAAATCCTGCTGCTACTCCAGAAGATGATAACTCTCCTGGATGGGCAAAATGGGCAATGGGATTGTTATCTCTATCGCGAGGAAACCTAGCTGGTGTTGCATTAGCTGGCGCAGGATTCGATTGGAAAAATATTTTGTTAAACTACTTTACCGTAATTGGTATTGGCGGCATAATTACGGCTGTAACGGGTATTTTCCTTGGGCCGATTGGTTTTGCATTGCTAGGCTTAGGAGTAGGTTTTCTACAAGCAGATCAAGCACGTAAAGAGTTAGTAAAAACTACTAAGAAAGAGTTAGTGAAATACCTACCACAGTTAGCCCATGAACAATCGCAAACTGTGTATGATGCAGTGAAAGAGTGTTTCGATTCTTATGAAAGAGAAGTGAGTAAGCGCATTAACGACGATATTACATCTCGCAAATCTGAATTAGATAATCTGCTAAAGCAAAAAGCCACTCGTGAGATTAACCGCGAAAGTGAGTTAAAGCGGCTAAAAAATTTGCAGGAAGATGTAATAGAACAATTGCAAAAGATTGAGACAGCCTATAGTAATTTATTGGCTTACTATAGCTAATAGTATTATTGGTGGGCAGTGCCCACCCTACAATAGTTTGATTTTATTCTCAGGTGATATTAGGAAATGAAGAATTAAATTACAGATAAATGTAGATATTTTATCGGTGTTTATCTGTGTACCCTTCGGGAAGCCACTTCGTGTCTACATCTGTGGTTACAAATACAAAATTTATTTGCATACGCAACGTGAAACAAGGAAACTATGCAAAAACAGTCTGAAGATTATCAGGATTTGGTAAATGCACTCAAATCTGCATCTGCATTACTAAATTTAGAGCGCAAATCACAACTATATCAAGATATAAATGCCATCTCTAATTATCTGACTAATCCTAACTTTCAGATTGCGGTATTTGGCCCTTTTAATCATGGTAAATCCACCCTGCTAAATGCCATCTTAGGAAATCGTACTTTACCAATTGATTTAATTCCCACAACAGGCGCAGCAATTACTGTCAAGTATGGTACTGATTTGCGCACTCGGATTATGTTGAGAGATGGTACAGAAATTTATCGCAGCGGTACGGAAATTTTGCAGCAGTATGCAATTCTCGATGGTAACAGACAGATGCGTCAAGATGTAATCTCTGTAGAAGTTTTTTGTCCTCATCCTTTTTTAGAGAGGGGTATAGAATTACTAGATTTACCAGGTACAAACGATCGCGAAGAACAAGATAGTTTAGTACGCGATCGCCTGTTATCTACAGATTTAGTAGTACAATTACTCGATGCCCGCAAGCTAATGACTTTAGGTGAGCGTGAAAACTTGCGTGATTGGTTATTAGATCGGGGTATTAAAACAGTTATTTTTGTCGCTAATTTTATTAACTTACTCGAACCCGAAGAACAACAGCAAGTGCAAAATCGTCTGTTGTTTGTTGCAGAAAGTTTTCGCGCCGAATTACCGCCTGGGTTTAGTAATTTATATCGTGTTGATGCTTTACCTGCTTTAAGAGCCAGATTAAAAGGTGATGCGGCGGCGGCTACTAGTAGCGGATTAGCAACCTTTGAAGCAGCTTTGCAAAATATTGTAGGTATTTTACAACAAAATCGTGGGGATGTGCGGTTACCGAGAGTGCAGGCGATCGCTTCCCAAATCCAATTAAATTTAAAAGCTAAAATTGACCCTATCCTGAGTGAAATTAACTCCTTTGATGAAAAACAAAAGGCTAAAGTTGAAGTTAAACAAAAAGCTGCCAATCTAATTCAACAAGGCTTAAACACTAGTATTTCAGAGTTACGTAATTGGTTAGATTTATCCAACCTACTCAGAAAATATCAAACTGATGCCACAGTAGCACTCGCGGAGAATAACTTTAAAACTTGGCAAATAGGTACTTTAAAAAAAGACCTTATGGAGTTACAACGCTCTGTGATGAAATGGCTTTATCAAGCTTATGAATTTTTTCGAGAAGAAAGACCAGAAGATTTATTAATTTCCTTACCTATTGAACCACAAATTACATTACCTCCCAAGCCAAGTAATAGTAATGATTTAAGTGAACCTGGAGCCATAGCAGTTGGTGGTGGGATTGGTTGGTTATTGGGTGGCCCTGTCGGTGCGGCTGTGGTTGGTAGTATTTCTTATTTATTAAACAAAAATATTCAAGATTCAGAAGAAAAATCAGCTAAGGAAACTTATCATCAGCAGGTTGCTAAAATTTGCATAGCTACAACCGAAGATTATTTTTCTCGCTTGAGCAATCAAGGATTATCAGTATTAGCTGAATATGAGCAAAAAACAAAAAAAGTAATTCGCTTTACAGGTTGCCAAGAGCCACCAGAAATTGCTAATAAGCGCAAAAATTTGCAGGGTTTACAAAATAGTTTTAATCAATTACTGCAAGAGTTAACAAAAGCCAAGATATCTTCAAACTATCAACCTTATCGAGAAACGCCAAAATATACAGCATATTCTCCCCCAGTCGAAAAGGAGCAAAGAAGTTACTCAAAAGTAGAAGAGAGGGTGAATGTTTCTGCATCTTCCACATATCGCACTTCTGCTACTTCTCAAACATCTTCTACTCACCGTGTTAGCGCTTCTCCCCCTCCACCACCGAAGGCTTCACCCTCTCCAAATCCAGCAGAATTGGAAACCAAATTTCGCAATTGGGAACTCGATGAAGAAATAGCACGAATGAAAGCAGAAATGCGTTCTCCTGGTTTTCAAGCTAACAAACAACAAAATACATCCCAAAGCAACAAATCGCCTCAGCAACCTAAAACCCAAGCAGAAAAAGACAAAATTACTCGCGCTTATACCATTTTAGGATTACAACCTGGTGTGTCATTTACTGAAGTAAAACAGGCTTATAAAACTTTGGTAAAAAAATGGCATCCAGATTTATTTGTAGCTAAACCCCAATTGCAACAACAAGCTCAAGAAAAAATGCGGCTGGTAAATGAAGCTTATACAATTTTGGCAGAGAAATTTCAATAAAATCTACTCTTCGTTAATAGTAAGTACATTAGTGCTTAACAATCCAGGACTACGAATTTAATTACCAAACTTTACTCATATTTAAGACAAACCCAGGTAATACCGGATCACCACTTACAGTATTAGGGTTATCTAAACATTCTTCTGGTAAACCAGAACGATAAATATAAACTTTGCGGTGTTTGCGATCAATTAACCAGCCTAACTTTACTCCTGGTTCCTTTATATATTCTTCCATTTTTTCCTTAAGAGGTTGGAGTTTATCGCTGGGGAGTCTCAATTCAACTACAAAATCTGGACAAATCGGAGCAAACTTTTGTTGTTGTTCGGCTGAAAGAGTATTCCACCTTTCTAATTTCATCCAAGAAACATCAGGCGATCTATCTGCACCAGTTGATAGCTTAAATCCAGTGCTAGAGTCAAAACAAATACCTGTACCATCTTTTTCTGCCCACACATATAACTGACCAGCTATGCTGAAGTTACGATTACCTGACTCTGATCCTGTGGGTGGCATAATTGATATTTCTCCTAATTTATTACGCTCAATACGTAAATCACGATTTACCTGACAAAACTCAAAGAATTGTTCGTCTGTCATTTGCATTGATGGCGGAATTTGTAACACCAAGGGAGATGAAAACATAATGCTTACCAGACTAACTTTTATCTTTATTCTCACGCAAAAATATAAAGGCGCAAAGTTTTATCTTCGCGCCTTTACACCAAACAGTTACATGAAATAATTTTCAGATTTACTTGTTAGGCTGAGGTGTCATCCTTAGATAGGGTTTGACTTCCTCGTAACCTTTGGGGAATTTCTGCTTCAGCACTTCTGGATCTTTGAGTGAGGGGACAATTACAACATCATCTCCATCTTTCCAGTCAGCTGGTGTAGCCACACTGTAATTATCAGTCAGTTGCAGAGAATCAATTACCCGCAATAGTTCATCAAAGTTGCGTCCAGTGCTAGGAGGGTAAGTAAAGCTAAGACGTAGCTTCTTATTGGGGTCAATAACAAAAACCGATCGCACTGTTACCGCTGCGTTGGCATTAGGGTGGATCATATCGTAAAGGTCAGAAACTTTACGATCTGCATCTGCCAAAATTGGGTAGTTGAGAGTAGTACTTTGGGTTTCTTCAATATCGCCCACCCATCCATTGTGGGATTCTACATCATCGACGCTGAGGGCGATCGCTTTGACATTGCGCTTGTCAAATTCTGGTTTCAGCTTGGCAACTGTGCCTAATTCGGTGGTGCAAACAGGTGTAAAGTCAGCAGGGTGAGAAAACAGCACTACCCAGCTGTCACCTGCCCATTCGTAAAAATTTATGTCGCCGTGTGTAGAGGCTTGCGTAAAGTTGGGTACTGTATCACCTAGACGGAGAGTCATGAGAGCTTTCCTGTAGTTAGAAGGCATTATGTATTCTACTATGCGATCGTGACATAAAACCCCGGTTTCCCCATCGGGTTAAGAGATGTGCAAGAAAATTTTATGTTACGTAATTTCCCTTAAAGAAGCTCAATACATGATGAATAAAAAAAGCAAAGGGCAGGAGGCAGAAGGAATACCTTCAATTTCTGCCCACGACTAAAAGCAGTAAGGATATCAAGCCCTCTGGAAACTTTGTTCGCTGGTTCCACTACGTTCAGGAGGGGTCTGAATCCCTTTCTTAACAGAACCTTCTGCCCTCTGCCCGACGCTCGTTCGCTCTTAGCGTCTCCCCTTAGGAGAAGACTCGCTAACGCTACGCTATCGTACTTCTGCCTTCTTCAAGATCGCAAGATTTGCTTGTATGCCAGGATAGTTTGGTGAGCGATCGCATCCCAACTGTAATGTTTTAATGCAAATTGTTGGGCATTCAATCCCCGGCGTTGGCGTTCTTCGGGGTTTTGCAAAGCTTCTTGCAGTAAATTTACCAGTACTTGTACATCCATTGCACCTACCCACCCCGATTCACTTTCAAGTATCTGGTGACAAATATGCACTTGGTCGGAAATTACCACAGGTATTCCTGCTACCATCGCCTCAGCAACAGCAATACCAAAATTTTCATAGTACGAAGGCAAGACAAACAAATCGGCAGCTTGCAGTAAACTAGCTTTTAACTCACCTGTGACAAAGCCTGTAATTGTAGTGTGCGATCGCAGTGGTGAATTTTGGATTTGAGAGATGATATTTTGTTCATAATCTGGATCTTGGGGATTTGTCCCTGCCAAGACAAAGTGAAAATTACAGCCAGATACTAACAGCTTTTCTAGCGCTGGAATCAACAAATTCAAACCTTTTTTGGGGTCAATGCGTGACATGAATACTATTACAGGTACATCATTTGGTATCCCCAACTCATTGCGTACCAAACTCTTCTGTTTTTGCTTGATGAATTTAGGCGGAACCACACCTAAAGGAATCACTAAATCTTGCGTAGTAACTCCAAATCTTGCTGATATTTTTGCTTCTTGATCGCTAGTAAAATGAATTGCTGCTGCACCAGCTAAATTTCGCCGTTCAATAATTGCGGCATAAAGCTGTTTTAATAGCTGTTTCTTACGTAAATCAGCCGGGTCAAGAGTTCCCAAAGGACGCAAAATATAGGGCAATTTCTGCTGACGACAGATAGTCGCCGCAGCGCTACTAACAGGAGAGAATAAGGCATGAATATGTGCAATCTCAAATTCGCAGGCGTGAAGTTTTAGCCACTTAAGTAAATCTAGGGAAAACTTATAGCGACGAAATGGAGCACAACGAAAATAAATTATTTCATAACCATCTTGTTTAACTGGAAAATTTAAGGGAACATCCAACGGTTTTTGTCCAGTATCACCATTACTATCAGTTGTGATTACTGTAACTTCTACTTCCTCTTTTGCCAAGGCGGGAGCCAGTCCTAACACCATTTGGCTGGGACCACCATAAATTAGAGAAATTGAGGGAATAATGTGGAGAATTCGCAGATTTTTGTCATTTGTCATTTGTCATTTATCCTTTATATTTTGTCCGATAAGCAATGACTATTGACTATTAACAAGTTCTTTGTAAAAATATAATTGCTGCTGTGCTACAGCTTGATTTGTATATTGAGCCTTTGCCTTTTGATAACCCATTGCACCTATTTTTTGAGCGAATTCTGGGTTTTCAATTAATTGAGTTAAGCAATTAGCTAAGGCTTGGAAATCTCCTTCAGGAAACAATAAACCAGCATCACCAATTACATGGGGAATTTCGCCAGAACTTGAACCAATTACAGGTACTTTGCAAGCCATTGCTTCAATGAGTACATGACCAAATTGTTCTTTCCAGCCAATAGCAGTTAAAGTTTTAAATTTATAAGTAGTTTCTGATGGCAGTACTAAAGTATGCATTAAATTGATATACTGAGGCACTACATTATGTGCGACACTTTCAATCACAAGCACTCGTTCTTTAATGTTATTTTCTGCTGCTATTTTAAGTAATTCTGTATGTAACTCTCCTCGTCCAAGCAGCAGTAACTTCCAAGCTTTATCTTTTAAAGATATTAATGCTTGCAAAAGCGTTAGCAACCCTTTCTCCTGAACAAATCTGCCAACGAAACCGACTACAAAATCGGTTGGTAAAATTCCTAATTTAGTAGCTAGTTCTGGTAGCGATTGGGGAGTAAATAATTTATCATCTACACCCAGTTGCGGCATTACTTTAATTGGTCCATGATACCCTTTTTGTTGTAAAATTTCTGCTCCATCCTGATTACCACAAATAATTCCGTGGCTATGGCTGAGGTTATATTTTTCTAGTAAAGCCACTGGCAATTTTAGTTCGTATGGCAAGTTCCACCAAGTAAAAAATACATTTTTTGCTTTCAAACCCAAGAGTTGATTTAACGCAATCATTTGGGTATACGCTAGTCCTCTAGAGCCTTGTTCTACCTGAATAACTTGAGGACGAAACTGCTTTAACAAATTTATTAAATCAGCACCAAATGCTAAAAGTCCCTGATGATTTTGACTAAAGTTAGAAATTGGTACTATTTTAAATGAGCCTTCATCACGGTATTCAGTTTCAATCATTTTATTTTGTACACCACCAGGTTGCCAGCGTTTAGGCACAACAACAATCACTTCAATTCCTGGTTCTAGTTGAGATAAAGTGCGTAATTTTTCGCAGTTTAAATCTACAATGTAAGTATGGCTAGCAACTAAAATTCTCATAAGTAAGTTAATTAATAAAATTGAAATATTTCAGTAACAGTGAAAACTTTGTAAGGTGGACAATGCCCACCCTACAAAAATACCAAACTAATTAATAGGTAATATATTTGCGTACATCTGCGGTTAAAATCAACTAAAATTCTTGATCAAGACGACTATAAATTTGTCCATCATTCCATATTGATTGAATGATAGTGCTTACAGCTTTGAGAAAACCCAAAATATAGAAAAAGCCGCGAGTCACAATTTTGATCGGAGAACCGCTTTTATGACAAGGAGGTCTTCCCAAAACGTGACAATCAAATAAACGGGCGTAAAGGCGTAAAGCTTGGGTAACCGTGAGGTTTTTCAGTCCCAGTAAGAAATGGTTATGGTAAAAGGTGAGTTGATATTTGAGCGATCGCATACTCATATCATGACAACCGCCTGTTTCTTCACCTAAATGCACTAAATCAGCCTCTGGGTCATACCAAATCTTATATCCCGTCTGCCGCAGGCGCAAACAAAAGTCTGATTCTTCGCGCACTGCACTACCACGAAAACGTTCGTCAAATCTCAGTCCATGCTTGGTAAAAATTTCGCGGCGAAAGGACATATTACAACCCCTAGCTGTCAGTACTTGCTGAGGTTTGATGGTATGGACTAAATCTATGTGATACCAAGCAATTCCTGGGTCCATCGCTTGCGGTGGAAGATATTCAATTTGCAAATCGCCTCCAGAATCACCTAATTTCATTCTGTCAAATACTCGTCCAGCAACAGCCCCTACCTCTGGATTTTGCACATAGTTTTTCGCATGGGCTGATAAAAAACCAGGTGTTAACTGAACATCATCATCAATAAATAAAATTATTTCACCTTCTGACCGCCGCACCCCATAATTGCGTGCACCTGGTAAACTTGCCCAATCTAAGCGGAACCATTTAATTTTGCCTACGGTTGCCTGTTCTTCCAGATAAGCTTGAATTTCTGGTTGATGTTTTGGGGTTTGGTCTACCACTATAACTTCAAAATTCGGATAATCCTGTTTCAAGACATCTACAAGACTATCGCGTAGTGCTTCTTCTCGATAATAGGTCGGGATAACTACAGAAATTAAAGGTAAATTACTCATATATATTTTTGTTTAGTTGATAAATAAGAAAATAACCGCAATTACCTTTACCATTTTTATCTCTCTTAAGTTTATTAAATTTAATCTTTATGAACTTGAATTTTACTTACTTATGACAGTTAATAGTTTTTTGGTAACAATTTTTTCTAATTTAGTAAATAAAAAGGTATAGATTGCCACTAAAATAGTTAGCAATAATAATGACAGCATAATTTTAAAATAAACATTAGTTTGTAAAATATTATTTAATTTTGGTAATAAGACAAAATACAAAGGTTGATGAATTAAATAAATTTGGTAAGAATAAATTCCTAGCATTGAAGTAAAACTTAAAATCCATTCTAGTTTAGCTATTTTATCTAAACGACTTAATAACGCTTGGATACCCAAGAAAAAGAAGGGAGTAAATAAGATATCAAAGCCTAGCATATATATGATATTTATTTTTGTAATGCCCAAAATAACGTAAAAAACTAGTCCTAGACTAAAAATACTAGCCGAGATGATAAAATCTATTTTTCTGAAGTTTTGTTTTTCTGCATAAATAAATCCCCAATAAATTCCCAGACAAAATTGAAATACGTAGCTACCTAAAAAGTTATTTTGTAAAAAAAACAAGTAATTTTCAATATTATTTTGTTGTAGAAAGTAGATGGATATAAATTTTGTTAAGCTGGCAAATATCAAACCTAACCAAAGTATTCTTTTGGTTTGATTACGACAAATTAGAAATATTAAAGGAGTAAATATATAAGCTTCTAAGATAACTGTGAAAAACCAAAACCCTGGGTTAATAGCTTGGAACTTAATTCCTGCTAGACCTAGACAGGTTAAAATAAAGTTAGTATAAGATTTTATCTTTAAATTAGAAAACAAATAATAAAGCAAACAACTTAATATAACAGATAATAAATATGCTGGGTAAATTCTTAGTAATCTTTTAGTAAGCCACGATCGCCAGTTTATTTTAATATCTTGTGATTGGAATTTAATTAATTTAGAAATTAGACTGTAACTTGTATTAAAACCAGCCATAACAAAAAATATATCTACAGCAGCATATCCTAGCTTGGCTGTATTTCGGTCTAATATAGAAATCAGTTGTATTCGTTCTGGATAATTTTGAAAAAAATGAAATATTAGAATGGCTAAGATTGCAAAACCTTTCGTCTGGTCAATCCAATTAAATCTCCTCCGATATTCAGGATTTTGATTTTGTATCATATATAATAATTTTTGTTCGCAAGGCTAAAAAGATTATGTATCTCTAACTTGGATTAAAAAGTTAAACAATATTTTTGAATTTATTAATAATCAAAAATAGCCGTTATCAAGCTAAATATATAAGTTTTTAACTTTGAATCTAGCCTAGTCTAAAATTAAGTATTTGCCCTCCGAGAGTTTACGGGAGTATTATATTTGGCTTGGGTTTCATATTGAGTTAAATTCTCATCTGAGAGGACGCTTTTTATTTCCTGTCTGCTCTACTTCCATGTTGTCCTTCTCTTGTTGTTCTATTACTGGCAATTTAAAAAGAACACCTGCAAAAAACCAGTAATAAACAGCAACAGGATCGACGTCTAGAGGGTAATAGTAGGTGTTATAGCTAATAAACAAGATAAACACCCATAAAGAAGCTCCATAACTGCGGAAATTACGGTTTTTTAACGAGCGATAGGTCTTGAATCCAGCTTTTGTGAGGATGGTGACTAATAGCAAGAAAGCTATTAATCCACAAATTCCTACTTCAAACAGTACTTTAGGGTAGTAGGTTTCCACCAGTTTAGTTGAACCCATTGAACGAGCAGAATTAGTGGCTCTTCCTAAACCACTTCCTAACGGTCCATCGACATTTGTCCAGTTTTCTTCAAATTGCTGAACAATAAATTCTTGGGGTGGTGAAGCTTCCCAGCGACCAGTAAAACTCTCAGTTCGTTCTTGCACTACAGTAGGATTGGCGATCATGGCAATTCCCAGAATCACAGCCAGTCCTACACCAATGGGAATAAAACGTTTGAGGTTGGCAATTTGACCAGTAAGAAATAGTAAAATTACGAAGCAGATTGGTACTAAAGCTAGGGCAATTCTCTGCCCAGAAATCACAGCATTAATAAAGACGGAAGCTAAAGAACCTAAACTTATAAACCGCCAAATTATTGAAGGATCGCTGAAGCCAGTAGCAAAGGTAAAAAAGGTACTAGCAATTAAAAACCATGCCCATTGCCAAGGAGCTACAAAGGTTCCTGGTAGGCGAATTACTCCTTCTTCTGGACTGTATAGTAGGGCACCACCAAAATAACACCGAGCTTCTAATGTTGCTCTAAATAAGGCATCACCTTCTAGACCTCTAGTACCTTGGCAGACACCAGTTAGTAGTAACAAGTATTGAATAAATCCTAGGACACAACAGATCAGTGTTACAACAACTTGTAAGCGCGATAAAAATAGAAAATCTTTTTGATTGCGAATTAAATAATAAGCACAGGTAATTAGAGGTACATAGCCTAAAAATACTTTTAATCCTAAAATGCCCAAACCTATAGGAAATTCATTTGGTACTTGTTCTAGTAATCCTACTTTAGGTGGGTTGAACTGCTGCCCGCCATTGATAAATACCAGTGTTAGTAAGCAAAATGTTAATAAAATTAATAGTGGAGTTTTAATGGCTTGAGGCAGAATGAAGGGTAACCCCTGCTTACGACAATTTTGCCAAAGTCCAATTAAGGCTGGAACATAAAAAGCGTCTTTAGCTAATTGAAGTATAGGACTACTGCCGAGGTAGTAAGTGATAGTACCCCCCAAAGGTACGTAAATTAGGAAAGCAAAAAGAGCTTGGCGGGGGTATTTGTAAGATAGGGAAAAGATGAGAATTGCTAAAGCACCAGGAACTGCTACCTTAATTCCACCTACAAAAAAAAGCAGTATCCCAAAGAAGACACCGCCAAAGGTGGCGGCGGTCAATAAACTCGTAAATTCTTTACGTGCGAGGGTGGCTTTGCGCTTTTGGGCTAACCGTTCTTTCAGGCTAAGAGTAGGTGTTTCGGATTGCGATCGCTTTTTTGATTTTTGAGATTTTTTCTTGGGTTTGGCCATGAGTTTCAGTTCTGCGTGCTGAGTCCTGATATTTAACTCAGCACGTCAGCACTGGTTATCCTAAGTGTTGCTGGACTTGTGAAACCAATTCATTTGTCCAGTGGTGAGCAAGCTCAGCATTTGCCGCTTCCACCATAACCCTGATGACTGGTTCTGTGCCAGAAACACGGACTAAAATTCTGCCAGCATCACCCATTGCTGTTTCGGCAAGGGCGATCGCTTTTTGTAGCGGTTCGCAATCTTTCCACGCCATCCGGCGATCGCGATCTATAACTCGCACGTTCTGTAATAGTTGGGGATAGGTCTGAAAGCTTTGGTCTACCATGTCGTGGAGGGCAACACCAGCTTCTTTAATTAAAGCTGCTATATGTAAGGCTGTTAACAAGCCATCTCCGGTAATGCCATAATGACGGCAAAGGATGTGACCCGATTGTTCGCCTCCTAGCATTCCTCCTTGTCGCAGCATTTCGGCTTGCACATATTGGTCGCCTACAGCTGTGCGAGTCAATTTACCACCTAATTTTTGCCAAGCCTTTTCAAAGCCTAAGTTGGCCATGACAGTAGAAACTATCAAATTATCTGGCAGTTGTTGTTTTTGCTTGAGGTGGCGTCCCCAAAGGTAGAGAATGTAATCGCCATTCACTTGCCTTCCTTTACTGTCTACAGCTAAAACGCGATCGGCATCTCCATCAAAGGCAAAGCCGACATCGGCGTTGTGTTCCTTGACAGTAGCTTGGAGAATGTCTAGATGAGTAGAACCACAATTAACATTGATGCGATCGCCATCTGCTTCGTTATGCAAGCAAATAACCTCTGCTCCCATTTCCTTAAATACTGCTGGGGCTAATCCAACTGCTGCCCCCCATGCTAAGTCTAAAACAATCTTCATCCCCTGAAGATTGACTGCACTGTGCAAGGGTTGTTTTAAGGCTTCGCTATAATGCCCGACTAACTCTTTTCTTAAATAATGCCGCCCACAATTACTGACACTGGCAACAGCTGACTTATTGCCACGTAGTCCGGCTTCAATTTCTGCTTGTAATGCTAGCGGTAACTTCGCACCATCCGCACCAAAAATCTTAATCCCGTTGTCCTCTGGTGGATTGTGGCTGGCAGAAATCATCACTCCGCCTATGGCATCACTAATGCTTGTAAGATAAGCAACGCAGGGAGTAGGGCATAACCCCAAATACCAAACCTCTATTCCCGCTGCTGTTAACCCGGCACTCAAGGCCATCGCCAGCATATCACTGGAGTTTCTAGAGTCCTGTCCGAGAATAACTGGACCTGAGTTGGCAGCATGAGTACGCAAAACAATACCCGCCCAGAAACCTATTTGCAATGCTAAAGGCGCACTCAGCAACTCTCCTACTCGTCCGCGAATACCATCTGTACCAAATAAAGGATTTTTTGGTAGTGCTATTAAGTTAAGTGCAAAATTACTTTCGATATTGTCTTCCACAGCGGAACCTTCATGAAGGCCGCCTTGAGTTCGAGTTATTGATGAAACCATATGTTTAAACACTCCACACAGTCACACAGGAGAATAGCACTTTACACTATGTTCAACAATTCTGACTTATTAGCTTTTGATTGGTGAAGTAACTAGATGTAGATCAATGTCAGCATCAAAGTTGTCTGTAGACATAGCCACTCGTTGCTTTTCAACTGACGACGATTCTTTCCTTGTCAGTTGATTGTTGCCTACCAACTTACTATATATTTGTTCTTTTGACGGAATCTCTATAATCTAAAAATACTGTTGTTAAGTAAAAATACTTATAAATATTTTTGGCTAATTGTAAAGATTCTCGTAGAGACTTGTTGCTCAGGAATTGATAAATAATCTCTGCAACTATCACTATTGCTGACAGTCATCTCGACAGTATTGTTTCCGGTTATCGGTAATTAATATCACTTTACAAAGTAAGCAAAGATAAATAAACTGTAAAAAGCATGACTTTCTAGGATTTAGAGCCAAATCGGCAGTTGTTCTGGCAAATATCCAAATTAGCTAGTTAGAACTTAGAATCAAATTTCGTAACTAGAGATTCTCACCTGATAAGACGTTTTGCTATGTAAAACTAGATCCCAAACTCAAGGAGCTTAAAAATTTTTAATATAAATTCTCATCAAATAGTTTTAATGTAACGTTTTAATGGCCTTTTTTAGCCGTTAGTAAATCGGAACTCTGGTAGTTGACCTTTTAAAGTTGAGAAATTTAGCATGAGTAGCAATTTAGCAAGCAAATTGCGTGTAGGCACTAAGAAAGCCCATACGATGGCAGAAAACGTCGGTTTTGTCAAGTGCTTTTTAAAAGGAGTGGTGGAGAAAAGCTCATACCGCAAGCTAGTTGGTAACTTCTATTTCATCTACTCAGCTATGGAAGAGGAAATGGAAAAGCTTGTTGACCATCCGATTGTTAGCAAAATTAATTTTCCCCAACTCAACCGTAAGCAGACCTTAGAGGAAGACCTGAGTTACTACTATGGCTTCAACTGGCGAGAGCAAATCCAGCTATCTCCGGCGGGCGAAGCTTACGTGCAGCGCATCCGAGAAATATCTGCAACACAACCAGAACTATTAATTGCACATTCTTACACCCGTTACCTCGGTGACTTATCTGGTGGTCAAATACTCAAAAACATTGCTGTAACGGCAATGAACCTTTCGGAAGGGCAGGGTACTGCCTTTTATGAATTTGCAGAGATTCCGGACGAGAAGGAATTCAAAGCTAAATATCGTCAAGCTTTGGATGAATTGCCGATCGATGAAGCTACAGCCGATCGCATTGTTGATGAAGCTAACGCTGCCTTTGGCATGAACATGAAGATGTTCCAAGAATTGGAAGGCAACTTGATCAAAGCAATTGGTGTCATGCTGTACAACACCCTGACACGTAAGCGTACACGTGGTAGCACCGAACTCGCTACTGCTGAGTAAATTTTTGTAAGTCAATCTTTGTAAATTCTAGGGGCGATTTCCCTGGGGTCTCCTGAGTAAAATTAGGCGATCGCAAGGAAGTTGCCCCTACTGCTATTTAGTCATTTGTCATTGGTCATTTGTCAGTTGTCATTTGTATTTCTTGTCCCGCTCTACTCTTTCCGCCTCAGCCTCATCCCTGTTCCTTTTCATACATATAAATCCTGATTTCCAATCGGCGCGGCGATCAGGCAAAATGCAAACAGAGTCAAATTATGGCTTTTGGGCAAAATTCTCATTAAACAATGGCTACTAAAATTCCTGTCACAGTAATCACAGGCTTCTTAGGCAGTGGTAAAACCAGCCTAATTCGCCACCTGCTACAAAACAACCAAGGACGCCGAATTGCGGTTTTAGTTAACGAATTTGGGGAACTCGGTATTGATGGGGAATTATTAAAATCCTGTCAAATTTGTCCCGAAGATAGTGATGATGGGAGCAATATCTTTGAATTAACTAACGGCTGCTTGTGCTGCACCGTGCAAGAAGAGTTTTACCCCACAATGCAACAGCTGCTCAAGCGGCGGGATAGCATCGACTGCATTGTGATTGAAACCTCTGGTTTAGCTTTACCAAAACCTCTGATCAAGGCTTTTCGCTGGCAGGAAATTCGTACTGGTGCAACGGTGGATGCGGTGATTACCGTCGTAGATTGTGCAGCTGTAGCTGCAGGGACATTTGCCAGCAATCCCGAGGCAGTAGCAGAACAACGGCAAGCAGATGATAGCCTAGAACATGAAACACCATTGCAAGAACTATTTGAAGATCAACTGGCTTGTGCAGATTTAGTAATTTTAAATAAAACTGACTTGGTAGATGCTGATGCAAAAGCAAAAGTTGAGGAGTTGGTTAAACAAGAGTTACCAAGGGTGGTGAAGATTGTCGAGAGCGATCGCGGTCAACTCGACCCATCTATATTACTGGGATTCCAAGCCGCTGTGGAAGATGACTTAGATAGCCGTCCCAGTCATCACGACACTGAAGAAGACCACGACCACGACGAAGAGATTACCTCAACTCACGTAATTTTAGACCGTGCCTTTGACCCAGAAAAACTACAACAACAACTGCAACACATAGTAAACCAGCAAGAGATTTATCGCATTAAAGGTTTTGTGGTTGTGCCAAATAAACCCATGCGTTTAGTCATGCAAGGTGTAGGAACCAGATTTGATAAATTTTACGATCGCCCCTGGCAACCAGAAGAAGCAAGGCAAACCCGTTTAGTTTTCATCGGTCGTGATTTGAAATCTGCGGAGATAGAATCGCAACTTGTAGCTTTGTAAGTTAATCAGCATTAAAAGAAGAGGAACGGGCAAAAGCGGAAGATTCTTCCTACTACCCCTTACCTCTTCTATTATCAGGTTTCTGGTTTAAGGAAAAAATATCTAAAAAATTAGCTTTAATTAATTGCTTAGAATTTGTCGGACTATAAATTTTAATTGCTCAAGGCAAATCACTGGATATAGGTATGAATTTAGGAACAATAGCCACCTTTTCTACTGCTTTGTCTTGGGCTGTCTTTTCAGTATTAATTAAACACGAAAAATTGGTTACCGATATTGGGATATTTCTGTTTAATTTATTTGGATTTTTATTTTTATTATGCATGATTCCTCTGTTCGGATTTAGGTTTTAACAGACGAATACTCAATGCTTAGGAATCTTCTATTTGGCAATTTTTCTGGGTGCGATCGCCTTTATAGTTTGGAATCGGGGATTGCGTGTGATCACAACAGGAATTTGCTCTAACATTGCGCTGCTGACTCCCATAATATCTGTATTATTGTCTGTTATATTTCTCCATGAACCCATCTTGGGAGTAGGATAATTTGTGACAGAGTTAGTCACTAAGGGCAAACAATAAACTTCATGAACATCACACAATTATTTAATATTGCCAATCTTTTTGTTTTACCTTTCTGGGCACTGATGATTCTCCTACCTAATTGGAAAGTGACTCGGCGGGTAATGGAATCATATATACCCTTTGTACCTTTAGCTGGGGCATATTTGTATTTGTTTATCAACAGCATTACCCCAGAAAATGCCCAAGCTTTATCTAATCCCCAATTAGCTGACATTGCAAGATTTTTTGCCGATGAAAAAGCCGCGGCAACTGGTTGGATTCATTTTCTGGTGATGGATTTATTTGTTGGCCGTTGGATATATTGGCAAGGGCAAAAAACAGGTATTTGGACAATTCACTCCCTTGCACTATGTTTATTTGCTGGTCCTTTAGGAGTTTTATCTCATATCTTGACTTACTGGACAACTAAAACATTCTTTCCCTCTTCTGAAGAGAAAGCGGCGACAGTAGTAGACAAAGTTATATCATCCAGTAACACCTAATTTGGGTAATAGGTAATCAGAAAGAACCTATTACCCATCAAGTTTTAGCTAGCTTTTTTATAGCTAGCTTTTCTATAGTTAGCATCTAACCAACAAAGTGGTAACTTTTCCCCAGAAGGAAAAACCAACTCTTCTTTTTTAAAGATTTCTGTTTCCTGTTCTTCTTGACCTTCTTGATCCTGTGCATGAACACTATCACTATTAGGATCAATCAATTCCTCAAAATCAACAATCTTTACTAAATCATTAGTATCTTTGATTTGTAAAAACATCTAATTAACCTCACTAAATTTGCTTGAAATTTAACTACAACTAGCGTCAATGTTTGAAGTGTTTTACTTTGAGTAAGTGCTCAATTTCCCCAGTTAACAAGAGAATGCTTACTTAAGCCTTACCAGATTGTTCAACTAGTTTTTTAAACCGCATGTATGCTTCTTCTGGTGTCAACGGTTCAGATTCTTTTTCGTTGGGAATGTAATATTGCCTGCTATCGGGAAAATAACGCACTACAAAACTAGGTATCAAACCCAAATCCAAAGCTTTTTTACCCAGTTTTTCTGCTGTTTCTGCTAGGGTCTGTTCATCATGGAATTGATATGCAGTCATGTCCACTTCCTCATTGAAGGTTGCTGCAAGAGCCAGTATGGACACTTAGGGTGGATAGAAAAATTAAAACTCACGTTGGAATTTTTCCAAAATATCTACTAAATTTACCTGGCATTGCAATGGTAGTAAATCAATTAAAGGAATTTCCTTTCTCCCACCACCAATTTTGACAGGGATGGATTCTAATACGGCTATAACTCGGTCTTCATTGACAGTATTAGAAGTAATTAAGGGATACAGTTGTTCGGCAACAACTGTATGCAATTTGGCATTAGATAAATAAAGATGCCACTTAGCAATGTCTATGTAGATGTTTTCACCTATTTCGGCTGCTAGGGCTTCTAGTAGCTCTGTGGTATTAGTCTTAGCCATAAAAATAACCCCATATCAACAAAGAGCGCAAACTCTCAGGTTATTTAACATTATCGCTCAATTAGTCAGGCTAACTCTACAGTCACAGGTTACAATCGCCCTAGCATTGGTAGTCTATCTTCAGGTGGATTTTGGTGGTGTATCGGAATAATTTGCGATCGCACTGATATAAACTAAATGCACCAACAATACAACGATCCAACTTACTGTCAACCAAGGCAGCCATTCCCAGTTAGCTGCTTTCAGATTTTGGAAAAACCACAGCCCAGAATTAATCGTAGCTGCGATCGCCACGTGTACAGCAAAATTCATTCTGTCATCTATCTTGCGGTAGGCTGGGTCTTGGCGATCGGGTTTAGTAGGCCAACGAGGAGGCATAAATATTTGTTACATATTTCAACACACCCTAGTTATTCTAAAGGTCATAGGGGTGCAGTTGCTATTAGAACTAGGCAATAGGGAAAATTTACCTTGAGAATGAACAGATGTAGCACTAAGTTGGAGAATTTTTGTAAGCAGACTCTATTATTTTCAATAATTCTGTAGGGTCATAGGGTTTATTCAGAAAATAAGAAATACCCAAGGATGAGGCTAATTCTTCTACATGACCATAGGCTGTAGCCAATACAACTGCTAGATTGATGCCTTTTGCCTGGAGGTGCTGATAAACTTCTGCCCCTGTTAGTTCTGGCATCCGATTATCTAAAATTAATAAGTCAGGTCGCTCGTTAACCACTCTTTCTAAAGCTTCTCTGCCATCCCGTGCTTCTCTGACTTCCCAGCCTTCATCCTCAAGTAAAAAAACAAGCATCTCTCGACTATCATCATCATCGTCTGCAATCACCACTTTGCGTCTGACTGAACTGTTATTGGTCATAAATTCTTGTTTGCTATCGGTAGAGAAAAAGTGTACTGGGTATGTTCTGATTGATCAATATTTAATACTGAAATTGGTATAAAATTCACTTGTGCTAAATCAGAATTAAGCATCCTAGACACTACCACTTCTACTGTTCCGCCTCTATCTGCACTCTCAAAAGCTTGCAAAAAATAACGAAAAAGCTTGCGTAACAGGCTTCTAGAATCGGCCGCAACTGTAATAGGCTCTTGCCAGTATGTGACAACTTCTAGTTTACGGATAGAGGCTTCAGTTGAGAGCAGATCTACTAAATCACGAATACTATCAGTGAGCGACACAGCTTGGACTGTACCAATCTCTAATGATGCCAAATTACGCCAAACTTCAGCACGGTGACGAAATATTTGAATTGATTTCTCAGCTTTTTGCAGTAATTGCATCGCATAATCTAAGCGATTAACAGCTACCATGCGAGAGCCAATTTCAAGTTTTAAGCGTGCCGCCTGATGTGCTTGGATAATATCTTGACGTAGTTCTTCTAATGGCTGATACTCTTGAGAATTTGATGTTAGTACACGGCGAATATCGTCTTGTAAATTTGCGATTAACAATTGTGCTTCAATCCCACCAGATGCGCACAGCAATATTTCTTTTAGCCGTTGTCTAGTATCTGGACGCTGTAAAGATATACCCAGGACTCCGACAATTTCCTTTTTATCATTTCGTAGGGGAATGCCTTGACAAGTAAACTGATTAAACCCTTGAATAAAATGTTCTGCTGCAACGATTTCTACATAATTTTCTGCTGCTAAAGGCGTGCCAAGCCCATTGGCACCAGCTACAGCTTCCGACAGCAGTGAACCGATCCCAGGAACAGCTTCGGGACCATTTACGGTTTGCTCGTCACCTACCATATCCAAAACGATGGCGTGGCGATCGCCTAACATGACTGCGTGGCGATCTTGCCCCGCCGCTTGTGACAGTAGCCGAAAATAGGGACGGACAGCAGCGATCAGATGACTATTTTGCTCTACCAAACGTTCTGTATCTAAGCTCGATAGTTTTTCGGCTTGTAGCGCGCAGGGGTTAGCTCCTTGAAGATGCGATCGCTCCCAAGCATGATAAATTGGCGATCGCAACAAATTAAAAGGAATTGCACCACTAGATTTGTAAACACGTCCTGCTTCAAAAGCATCATTATTTAGAGAGGACATTGCTTTAATCTCAATTTATAATTATCAGCGTAATCTAATAAATCTCGTCTTGTTTTAAGTATTTTTATTTATATGTCTATTTAAGATAAATACTATAACATCTTGTGGCTGAAGAATGTTAGATAAAAATTATTTTTCCAGTATTTAATAATTATTCAAGTCTCAATATTAATCAAATTCGTTTTTTAAATAAATTATTGATATCAAAAATTATTTGATATAAAAATTGTTACATCAACCCATTGGTTGACTTTAAATCTTTATAACTTAAAAATGATTCTTCTTTTTGGTAGAGGGAGTTAACAGAGCTACTTGTGAAGATGGAAATGAAATTCAGAGGTAGATGAAAATGGCTAAAGCTAACCCAGTTTCAGTACAAAAATACTTGAAAGGTGTTGATTATCCTGCTACCACAGAAGAATTAATTGAGTACGCTCAAGAGCAAGGCGCTGATGAGGAAGTGCTTTCAATTTTAGAGCAATTACCAGAAGATGAAGAGTTTGAAAGTCCAACCGATCTCAGCGAAGCTATAGGCGAGCTTGAGTAGGCTATGATTCTGGCGGGGAATAATCTCCTGATTTTCCGCCAGTTTTACTAATTAGCCGAATTGATTCAATTTGAATCGATTTTTCTAAAGCTTTTGCCATATCGTATAAAGTTAAAGCCGCGACAGAAACAGCAGTTAAAGCTTCCATTTCTACCCCAGTTTCAGCTTTAGTTTTAACGGTGGCATAAATTTTATAGCCTGGCAGTTGAGCATCAGGTATCACCTCAACTTCAACTTTTTGCAATGGCAAGGGATGGCACAAAGGAATTAAATTAGCTGTCTGTTTAGCTGCCATGATTCCAGCTATCCTGGCAGTTCCTAACACATCGCCTTTGGGAGCATTCCCGCCTTGGATGGCGGCAAAAGTTTCCGGCAGCATTCGTACTTGGGCGGTAGCTACAGCTTGGCGAACAGTGGGCACTTTTTCAGACACATCTACCATCTGTGCGTGTCCTTGCCGATCAAGATGGGTTAAGTTGGCAGAATTAGATAAAAAATCTTCTTGCATCATTTTGAGAGAACGTGTTAATATAATTTCCTGGCAGGGGCGTGTAGCTCAGTGGACTAGAGCACGTGGCTACGGACCACGGTGTCGGGGGTTCGAATCCCTCCTCGCCCGTTAATTATAAAGTTAGAGACGCAATAAATATTGCGTCTTTTGCTGTATATCAAGATTGATTAAGGGAATAAGCATCCTTCCCACGACCCAAGGCAAAGCGCAGGGAACCAGGAAGGTCTTTGTTGCACTGGGTAAGAAAAATTAGCAGTGCCAGAATAGTTAAACCAGCACAAAAAGCAAACATATTACGGTAGCCGACTTGTTCAGCAACAGAACCGAAAACAGGGCCAGCGATCGCAATTCCCAGATCTAACCCCATAATACAGATAGAAAATATCCGTCCCCTTTCTTGTGGTAGCGTCCGATCTGCAACCACAGTGGAAATCATCGGCATGAGGATACCAGAACCAGCCCCCTCCAAAATTCCAGCTATTAAGAAAACATTCGCGCTGCTAGCTTTCCATAACAAGATCATGGATACAGCATAAACAACCAGGCTTAGGGTAATAAACAAACCTCTACCATAGCGATCGCTAGCTTTGCCAGTGAAAAAGCGGACGCTAAAACTAGCAAGTGCCCCAACTGTATAAAACAAGCCTGGGTTTAAATTAACTTGAGCTGCTTTGATAAATAAAGGTACAAAGGTGTGCAAAGTTCCAAAAGCCAAGCCAATCATCAGCATGATTGTTGCTAGGACTTTCACTCTCGGACTAAATAACAATTGCCAAAACTTGCCATCATTACTGTCAACTTGATGCTGTTTGTGGATTGGGGGATTAACAATAGGTACAAGACACAATAAACCAACCACAGCCAATCCCGTAGATAACAAAAATAACAGTGTGTAACCACTCGCCGCTTGTAAATATCCCCCTAAAGCTGGGCCAATAGCTGCACCAATCGGAGTTACCAGACTCATGTAGCCCATGATTTCACCACGATTTTTTTCTGGTGCTAAATCTGCTACCAATGCTAAGTAACCTGTAGTAAAAGCCGCGATACTGATGCCATGAAAAGCACGCACCGCCATTAACCCAGGAATTGATTGCACTACGATGTAACCAAGCGGTGCGATCGCATTGACCAATATCCCAATCAGCAAGACTATTTTCCGGCCCCGTCGATCTGCTAACCTTCCAAATACGGAGCGAAATAGCAACATCCCAATCGCAAAACTACCCAGCACAATGCCAATTTGTTGCTTGGTCGCACCCACATCCTCCATGTATAGTGGTAGCGTTGGTAATAAAGCACCCAAACTAGACCAGAATAATAAACCTGCTGTAAATAAAGCCAGCAGGTTACGTCTTAGTTGGAATTCCAAGTTCTCAAAGACTTTCAAGGCAGATGCAGTTGAATACTAAAGGTGTTTTCCTCTTATTGTTACGTTAGTTAACATTTTTTGCTACCACTTCCCGCACGCGATAGATAGGTCTACCTTGAGATTCATGGTAAGTACGCATCAACAACTCTGCCAACAGACCAAAGGAAAACAGCTGCACCCCTGTTACTAATAGCAGAACCGCTAAAATCAGCAATGGGCGATTGCCAATCATTTCACCCCAAGCCAATTTGATGAAGGTCAAGTAAATTCCGATAATTGCTCCTAAAACCATTGAGAATAAGCCCAACAGCCCAAAAACATGCATTGGGCGTGTGAGAAATTTCTTCATAAAAGAAATCGTCAACAAATCCATCATGACCCGGAAAGTCCGCGATAACCCATACTTACTGCGACCAAAACGCCGGGGATGATGACGCACGGGGATTTCTGTAATTCTTGCGCCTTCAATGTAAGCTAGGGCTGGTAAAAAACGATGCAGTTCACCGTAAAGATTCATATCTGCCAAAACTTCGGCACGATAAGCTTTGAGAGAACAGCCATAGTCATGTAATTGGACACCTGTAATCCTACCAATCAGCCAATTGGCAATTTTTGAAGGAAGTAACCGCGACAAAGCAGCATCTTGGCGTTTGTGTCGCCAACCACTGACTAAATCATAGCCTTCTTCTAGTTTGGTTAATAATATGGGTATATCAGCTGGGTCATTTTGCAGGTCAGCATCTAAAGTGACAATAACTTTACCTAAAGCATAATTAAAACCCGCAGCCATTGCCGCAGTTTGACCATAGTTACGCCGCAGAATTACTGCTTTTAAATCATTGCGTGTTTGTGCTTGTTGCTTGAGCAATTCGGCGGAACCATCGGTTGAACCATCATCTACACAGATAATTTCATAGGTTAACTGATGGGCACTTAAACAAGAAGCGATCGCCTCTATTAATAATGGCAAGCTTTCCACTTCATCACGTACAGGTACCACCACCGAAACATCGGGGACAATTCCTAAAATCGCCCCATTTTCCCCATTTGTCCTGTCTGAAACCAAGCCACTCCTCATATTCCTCAGCGTCCTCAGCGTCTCTGTGGTTCGTAACTCTTGATAACTCTGCCAGCACCGCGCAGCTGCTGATAATATGACCGACTAACCTCATCTCCCTGTTCCGATAGCCGATTAATCCCAATTCCATTTCGTCCCTGATCTTTCCCCGAACTATGGATATAGCAACCATCTCCCAAATAGAGTCCGACATGAGTTGCTTTTTGGGGAGTGCCAAAAAATATCAAATCTCCTGGCTCTAATTCTGTAATAGTAATTGATTGCGTAAAAGCTTCTTGTTGATAAGCATCTCTAGGTAACCAAATACCTACAGACACAAAAGCCGCTTGCATCAATCCAGAACAATCATAATTTGGCCCCACCGTACCACCCCAAAGATAATAATTTGATTGTTGCATCGCTTTGTGAGTAAAAGCGATTACCTCTGGCAGCAGTTTTTTAATCTCAGATTCAGAAAATATTGTCACCCGATAAGGTAAAGTAGCTCTTTGTAATAAACCTACATCAGCAAGAGATACCCACCCTGGATAGTCATCTTCACACAAATACACCTCAACAGCTGCATCTTGATGATTTGATGTTACCCGCAGATGTCGCCCAGAAGCGGCTTGAGTTGCCAGGCGCGCACATTCAGGAGAATCATATAAGTTTAGGTCAGCGAGACAATTGTACTCAGCCGCTGAGAGATTTTGGATGATGGATTTTGGATTAGAGAGCATTCTGCAAGGTTAATAACTAAATATGATTTTCTTCCGAAAAGACGAACAACTCGATAATCTAGGGTTAAGTATTTTAGAAGCAACTTGGGCAGCATTTCCGACGTTAGCTCGGAATCAAATTGCTCTGACTTGGATTGTCTACGATCCACCTGTACTAGTAAATACTGGTGGAGCTTTAACTCCAGATGCCTTTTGGAACCATTCTGTACGTGGTTTTACTTATCGCGGTGTTGAGCGGATTTACCCAGCAAGTGTCGTGAAATTGTTTTATCTGGTAGCAATTAACGAATGGCTAGAAAAAGGGATGGTGCAAACTTCCAAAGACTTAGAAAGAGCCATCCGCGATATGATTGTAGATTCTAGCAACGATGCTACCAGTTTAGTTGTAGATGTTCTCACTGGCACAACTTCCGGTCCAGAATTACCCCCCGGCCCATTTGAAACCTGGAAATCCCAGCGCAATTTTGTCAACCGCTATTTTCAGTCTTTAGGTTGGGAGGAAATGGAGACGATTAACGTCTGCCAAAAAACTTGGGGTGATGGGCCCTATGGGAGGGAGAGAGCATTTTATGGAGAGATGTTAGAAAATCGCAATATGCTGACAACAAATGCAATCGCCCGATTATTACATAGTATTGTTGGCGGAGTAGCCGTTTCAAGTGCGCGATCGCAAGCAATGATGGCTTTGCTCAAACGTAGTCTCAAGCCTGATGATTTACCTACTGATGTCGAAGAAGACCAAGTAACGGGTTTTTTGGGCGGTGGACTTCCTCAAGATGCCCAACTTTGGTCAAAGGCTGGTTGGACAAGTCAAGTGCGCCACGATGCAGCATATATTGAGATACGCGATCGCCATCCTTACCTCTTAGTAGTATTTACTGAAGGCAAAGCCAACGCTAAAAACCGAGCTATTCTACCTTTTATCTCAAAGCTAATTACCGAAGCTGTCGGTAGTTTACAATAGGGACTCTCATAGCGCTGCGCAGAATTTCGCGCAGCGAAGTAAGTTTTTAATTGAAGCTAATTCCAAAACTATAGGACTCATATTTGATTTTTGAAAAAAACTCAGTACACTTTTGTTCTCTGTTCCCTCCCTACGTAAATAATTTCAGTAATCAAATCGGATTGCTATATAAGCATTTATAACCAGCGTTGATAGTGCTGCATTCAGAAGTTGATTTTTGCACTACTCCTGAGGCTCAAATCCTAGCTAATTCCGTTAAATACAGGATGTAAGAATTAATTTTTTCGTGTTAAATGGTTGAATATTGCTAAGGTTTCTTGAGTCAACACAAAAAACCTTTATCTATGTGTGGCAATATTCTGTCAGGAGTGAATGTGAATACTATTTTTCTTCGTAAAACTGTTTTTTGGCTACCCAGTTTAGCAGCTATAGCCATTTTAGGTACTAGCTTACCTACCTTAGCCCAAACAGTAGACACATCAAGCAATCAGCCGTTAAGCGAGGCTACTACAACTGTAGAGTCTCCCAAGCAATTAGGTACTGAAATAGAGGCGACAAGCCAAAAACTACCTAGTGAAACTGATAATTTAGCAGTGTTGCAGCAGTTTCCTAACGCTGCTACACAGGAAACCGCTACTCGTATAGTTACACCCGTTCCAGGTACAGCAATTACTTCAGCTGCTGGGTTTGTAACTCAAAACCCAGAATCTACTTCTCAACAGTCTACTTCTCAACCATCTGCTGCTACAGTGGCGCAAGCAGATATCGACCCAGGTAGGCCTACCCGTGGAGGTAGAAGCTATATTGGTGTTGCTGGTAACATTGGTTTGAGTGGTAGTGACTCAGCTTTAGGTGATGGTAACTTTGCGGTCATCAGCAAAGTCGGGCTGACAAATACTTTCTCAGTGCGACCATCAGCAATATTAGGTGACAATACCACGATTTTAGTGCCCCTCACCTATGACTTTAGCTTTCAGCAGGTAGCAGACCCATTTAGCGAACCTTTACCGATTGCACCCTACATTGGCGCAGGTGCAGCGTTTAAAACTGGGGATAATTCTGAAGCTGCCTTTTTAATAACTGGTGGTGTTGATTTCCCGCTAACTTCTCAATTTACAGCCACAGCTGCTGTCAATGCTGGCTTTTTTGATAATACCGACATAGGTTTGTTGGTAGGAGTTGGTTATAACTTCAGTGGTTTCTAAAAGCATAGTAAGCTAATGTGCTTTAAGCTGCATAATCCGTAGCATCAGCAAGACGCAAAGATGCAGTTTGAATGATGATTAGCTTAGTGAGTGCTGAGTTGTAAGTATATTTCACTCAGCACTTATCAGATTTTCTGTCAAAATCCTAGTTTTTGATTCGGAACCACAGATAAACACTAATAAAATTGGTGTTTATCTGTGGTTTTTCCTAAAATCGACTTTTGCAAAAGGTTAAATTTACAGCCTAAATACAGGTTTTCTTAACCTCTCTCTATTTAGGACTAACTTTGTCAATTACCTTGATTTTGCCATCATCTCCGACAGTCCAGACATCGTAGACACCAACAACATCGCCATTAGCATCAACGTCAACGTTGCCACTAGCTCCTTGGTAGTTAATTTTTTTACCTTCTTTCAGTAATTTTAGCCCTTCACAAACATCAGTAACTTCTGTACCTGATCCAGCAGAAACTTCTCGAATTTTATTGGCGATGCCAACGCCTGTGTTTTCTTTAGCAGCTTGTGCAGCTAATACCAACAATGCAGCTGCGTCCCAAGCTTGAGGAGCATATTCTCCAGGGGAACCACCCTTTTTATCTTTCCATAGCTTGTTAAATCCTTCCAAGGCTTTTCCATCAGAACCAGGTACTGTACCGATCGCTCCGGTTAAAATATATTTGCCGTCACTACCTTTACCAACTTGCTCTGGGAAAGTAGGAGCTTTGACGCCATCTGTCAGTAGAATTTGCACTCCTTTAGTCAAGCCTTGTTGGTAAGCAGCTTTGAGAAACAGGCTACCTGTCTCGGCATACAGCACTGCCAGCACTGCATCTGGTTTACCAGCAAAAGCCGCACCAGCTTCGGTATCAAATGTTTGGGCTTTGGGGTCGTAGCGGACGGGTTTGTCTTTATTAACTACTGTTCCACCTAACTTTTCAAAAGTTTGCACAAATGCTTTTTCAAAACCAACGCCATAGTCGTTATTAATGACTACTGTAGAAACGCGCTTAAATCCTTTTTTCTTAGCAAGTTGGGCTAAAGCTAGTGCTTGGTAGGTATCTGGGGGAGCAGTACGCGCCCAAAAGCCTTTATAGTCACCTTTTTGAGCCTTGTCGGTAAATACAGGACTGGTGCTACCTGGAGAAACCAGCATCACTTTATTCGGTGTAGCAACAGAGACAGCAGCAGTAGAAACACTACTAGCAAAAGAACCCACTACACCAGCAACTTTATCTAAGGTTGCTAGTTTGGTCATACCAGCAGCACCTGCTTTAGGATCTGTTTGATCGTCTACTGGCACTAACGTCACTGGTTCACCGTTAACTCCACCACAAGCATTAACTGTGTCAACGAGCAGGGGAACTGAACCTACCATCTGTTGTCCGATAGATGCTAAGTCGCCGGTTGTTGGCAGTAGGGAACCAATTTTCAATCCCTTAGCATTGCTAGTTGTAGTAGTTGAGTTCACTGCTGGGGCGGCATTTTGAGTGTTACCTGTGTTATTCGCGTTAGTAGCACTATCACTACAAGCCCCTAGAAAGAAACCTGTTGCTAGGGTAGCTATACTCAAGGCTAAGGCAGTACTAATTCTTTGCATAAATACTTTCACTCCTCTAATCTTTAGGAGCCTGAAAGTAGGATTCTAAACTATATTTTCAGGTTAGGCCGATTTTAACAGACTCCAAAGGATAAATAATATCATCCCCTTGAAGATATAGAAGTATGCACACCAAAATTAATACCTATACCCAAAGAAAATATTTTTATCACTTTGGAAAAATTTATGGCGCTCAATTGTAAAAAAAAATATATAAGGTATAGTTTCGCTAGTGATTAAATTGAGCTTTCATTATTCATCACTTAGTTCCAATACCTTGGAAAACGGAGAGGGAGGGATTCGAACCCTCGGTACGGAGTTGCCTGCCGTACAACAGATTAGCAATCTGCCGCTTTCGACCACTCAGCCACCTCTCCTGGGTCACGAATAACAATGGTAGCAGATAGATTCAGAGAAGTCAAACATTTTTTAGTCATTAGTTATTAGCCATTGGTCATTAGTCAAAAGCTCTGAGACTATTGACTCTTGACCCGTGCTGATTAGCTTGGCTATTAACTCTTAACTATTGACCCTTGACTAAGCTTCATAGCACTTGCGATCGCATCCAAGCCAGTGGTAAAGTCCGCAATTTTTTCCACTGGGGGACGTAAGCACGCTGAGTGAACACATTGTAATCGTTGCGTTCAATGACATTTAAGATTTGACTATAATGCATCAAGGCTGCCCACACAGGCCAACGGGCATCAGCAGAGAGATAGGAAATTCCTTTTTCTGCCTTGCGGTAAAAATCTCTGGCCCTTGTAATTTGAAAGTGCATTAAAGAACGCCAGCGATCATCTACTACACCCTTGAATAAGTCTTGTTCGGTGTAGTCAAATCGTGCCAAATCTTCTAAAGGAATATAAATTCTCCCTCGCCGCGCATCTTCTCCAACATCTCTCAAGATATTGGTAAGTTGCTTGGCAATTCCCAAGGCAATTTCTTCCTTGATCGGAATATATGGCTGTTGATCGCGGTTCCAAGGGGCTGTATTTCTGGTATTTTCCAACCCCATGACTGCGGTGGACATTAAGCCGACAGTACCAGCGACGCGGTAACAGTAGAGGTATAACTCCTCAAACGTTTCATAGCGACTGCGGTATAAGTCCATCCGCTGACCAGCAATCATATCCCGAAAGGGCTGAATGTCTATTGGAAAGCGTTGGACAGTATCCGCTAAAGCTACATCAAAATTTTCTGCTGGGTTGCCAGAAAAAATTGATTCTAGCTGCTGCTCCCATAAGTCTAGGGTTTCTGGTGTGGTCATAGCAGATCCAGGGCCATCTACCAGTTCATCTGTACGGCGACACCAAGCATAAATTGCCCAAACAGCGGGACGCTTTTCTTTACTCAGGAGCAAAGTGCTGAGGTAAAAAGTCGCGGAATACTTGGCGATTAGTTGCCGACAAAGTTTGTAGGAATCGTCTACAGAGACCAGCGTTTTCATGCGCGGGGGTGAATCAGGCAGTTGCAGCATTCGTTGCGGGCGATCGAGTTAGCGTTTGCAGGTTTGAGGCATTTGCCACCGGGAGTGCTTCAGAGATCGCCTGCGCTGTCAGCTTACCAGAAAGTACGGCCCCTTCCATACTGGCTAAATAGCGTTGCATGGTGTAATCTCCTGTGAGATAGAAGTTGGCAATGGGGGTTTTCTGCGAGGGACGGTGCTGTTGACGACCAGGAGTCGCTTTGTAAACTGAACGCGGCGTTTTTACCACATGATATTTCAGCAACTTTGCTGGATTGTCTCCGCCAAAATGGTCGGGGAAGAGTTTTTCTAGTTCGGCAAGGGTTGCATTGACAATTTCCTCATCGGATTTGGCGATCCAATCTTTTGCCGGTGCTAGAACTAATTCCAGCATTGAGCGATCGGGATTAGCATATCCACGGCAGGTATTGCTCATATCAGCATAAACGCTGAGGAGGGGCGATCGCGAAAATAGTAAGTGGTCAATTTCTGTAAGTTTACGATCAAACCATAGATGGAGGTTAATTACTGGCACTCCTTCTAGTCCTTCTAGCTGCTGGAAAAACTCCATTTGCTTCCAAGGTGCTGGCAGCATGACCTTCAAGGGGTCAACGGGCATGGCAGATACGTACAGATCTGCTGTTAAAACTTCATCTTCTGCTCCATTCAATCCCCGGAGCAAGAATCCCCGCACGGTGCCATCTCCGTTGAGCAAAATTTCTTTCAGGGGGGCATTTAATCTAACTTCCCCACCGCGTTCGGTAATGTGATCTACTATCGGCTGACACAATCGCTCAGTTGGTGAACCATCAAGAAAAGCCATTGTTGAGCCTTTCTTCTCCTGGAGGAAGCGATTAAGGGCTGTTAGCAGGATGGTAGCGGAAATTTCTTCTGGGCCAATGAAATTCAATGCCTTAGACATGGCAATAAAAACTTCTTTTTCCACTCGTAGGGGAATGTTTTGCTTTTGCAGCCATTCCGTCCAAGAGTATTTGTCCATTTCCTCTACATACTTCTGCCCTTGCACCATTGCTGGTAACAAACCCAGACCAAAACGAATTTTTTCTGGCCAAGTGAGCATATCGTTGTTTCCCAAGATTGCCACTATGCCATTTAAGGGTGCTGGCAAATCTGGGAAATCAAAGCTGCTGTATGTGCCTGGGGCATCGGGCTGGTTGAAGATCATGGTGTGTTCTTTCCACTGCAAACGATCTTCAATTCCTAGTTCTTTGAATAGCTGCAAAATATTGGGGTATGCCCCAAAAAATATGTGCAGACCTGTTTCGTACCAGTCTCCGTCAGCATCTTGCCACGCTGCCACTTTACCTCCCAGTACGTCTCGGCGTTCCAAGACGATGGGAGTGTGACCCGCGTCTGTGAGATATTTTGCGCAGGAAAGTCCTGCTAGACCCGCTCCCGCGATCGCTACTCGCATTTAACCCTACTGCTCTTCAAGATTTCTTAGTCATTTTGCCGTTCTCATTATACGTTGCAATCTGTTACATTTCGCAGCGATTGTGCGATCGCTTCCCAAAAAAACTTTTAAATAGGCTGTGAAATCACTATTTAGCACTATTAGTTTTAGGTCTTTCGCTATACCCGATCAATCCCAAAAGTCTCACTCAATCAGATTATTTTTATTTAAAGCAACTCATGTTTAAAACTTAAAAGCTTTTAATTTGAGCCTTTTACCTTGTTGTGTAGACACCCAGAATTGATTTTTTACCAATCTACTGAAATTTGTTTTCACGCTAAATTTCCCAATTGGTGAAGATTGTTGGTCACTTATCGGTGTATTTTATTTTTATAAATAAATGTTTTATGTAAAAATTAATACTTTTTAGTTTTATATTTAGGTATTTTTGCAGTTGTTAAATAAATGATTATGCATTTTTTCCTGTGGGATGAAAGTGAATTATAAAAAATTTAAATTTAAAACAGGCTAATAATTCAAAACAATATCTAAAAGTTTTATTTGTATATTTACTGACAACAAGATATGATGATCCCTGCTGGGGATCGCTCAGTGTTTTGCCAAAAAATGAGAGGATTTTTTTCTGTTTCAAAGAATAAAATTTTAATTTCGTAGCCAAAGAATGTTGTTTAGCAAAACCAGGGGTGCACTGTTGAATTGTGCAGTTACTTGGACATTAAACCGACATGATATTGTTTGAATTCCTTTGCATGACATCTTGGATTAGTTCTTTTTTGTCATTTAGCAACAACTTACCACCAAGTATTACAGCAAATGTATTACCAACAAAAGTTTCAGCCAATCTGGGAAAATTTGTAAGTAGGCACCGCCCATTGTTTGTGCAACCTAAACAGTCGATAAATGTTTGGAGCACGACGTTACTACCCACAAGATTTTTAAGAATAGATTGGGGAAAGAGTGAAAGCAAAACAAATCTAGAGCAACCGCCAAATGCTAAGGAAACAGCAGTTAACAATAGCAAAAAACAGCTTTGTAGTTTTGGTCAAGAGATAGCATCAAAACAACCTATCTTACAGACATCTAGCGGGTTGTCTTCTGGAAAAATAATTAACTCTGGCTCTTTAAACCGAGATTTTTTACCGAATAAAATCCTGCGATCGCTGCAAGATTTCTTTCGCTTTGCTAATCCTGTTGAGCAGAATTTTATGTCTGCTTCCTTGCCAGTATTGGTTGTTCATAGAGGTCGAGAGAACTATGAAGTCTGGGTAAATAACCGTGCAGTTGCGACTTTGCCCACAGAAATTGCTGCAAAGTCAATGCAACAACGCTTAATGCCCTTAGTTAAGTCACCCAACTTAGATGCTCATCAATTACGGCCTGCTTTAGTAGATGGTATACCTGCGTTAATGGCAGGTAATCGCTTTTTATGGGGAATTGAAAAACAGATTTCTCGACGATTCCATAGAAGTGGTGAATTATTAGCAATTGATTGGATTAATAATCTGCGTTCTGCATTCAAAGCACCAAAACTGACACTCGTAGAAGGGCAGAGGGAAATGTATGGTGTCACCCCTTCTCCAAGCAAAATATCTGGGTTAGCTTCTTGGTATGGGGGCTATTTTCATGGACGTTTAACAGCAAACGGCGAGATATACAACCAAAATGAATTGACAGTAGCCCATAAGTCCCTGCCCTTTAATACATATTTGCAGGTGACAAATTTAAAAACAAGAAAAGCTGTAATTGTGCGAGTGAACGATCGCGGTCCTTATATTCCACCTCGAAGCTTAGATCTATCACAAGCAGCAGCGCGTTGTCTCGACAGCGAAATTGCTGGAGTAGTGCCCTATGAAGCCGTGATTTTGCAAAGTAGTAAACCCAAAATGACCTTGAAAGCTTCCAACCCCAAAACTGGAAAACCCAAACCTGTCAGGCAACTTGCCTTAGTCTCCGACTTTTAATCGAGTCTTGATTATTGCTAATTACTCATGGCTGATTGCTAATAGCTGATTGCATAAATAGCTACTAGCAATTACCATACCTCTGGTATCAGAAATTAAATGCTATTGAATAGATAGCCACAGGTAAAACGTTATGTCAGTAACGCAGCATCTCCAGGGCTTTGGGCATCATTTAATTCTCGGTGTTTCCGGCACGACATTAAGTGACGACGATAAACGGGCACTTAGTGAATTACAACCGATAGGGGTAATCTTTTTCGCGAAGAACTTTTTGGATGGCACTTCCTATGAAATTTGGTTGCAAACTTTTAGAGAGTTGATCGACCAGATACGACAATACGCCGAACGTGATTCCATGTTTATTACCCTAGACCATGAAGGCGGTCGGGTCGTGCGTACACCTTTACCAATTACTCGTTTTCCTCATGCCTCACTGTTGCAATCGCGATCGCGTCAGGTAGCAAAAGCCACAGCAATAGAACTCAAGTCTCTGGGAATTAATATATCCTGGGCACCTGTAGCAGATATTTATTCTAATCCCCAAAATCCTGTCATTGGCCCTCGTGCCTTTGGTACGACTCCCGAAACTGCTGCCAAAGCTGTGCGGGAATACTACCTCGGACTTCAGGAGTCAGGAATTCTCGGATGTGCCAAACACTTCCCCGGTCATGGTGACACCAGCCAGGACTCCCATCTGGAACTACCAGTACTGCATCTGTCTACAGAAGATCTGCGAAATCGAGAACTCATACCCTTCAAAGCTTTAATTGAGGAACAGGTGCCTTTGATTATGACGGCCCATATCCTGTTTCCTAAAATAGATCCTGATGTGCCAGCAACTCTTTCCCAAGGCATTCTCAACGCCATACTGCGAGAAGAACTAGGTTTTCAGGGCGTAGTGGTATCTGATGACCTAGATATGAAAGCAGTCTCAGATATGTTTAACCACAAAGGTACAGTGGCGCGGGCAATTCATGCTGGCTGCGATTTGTTTATTGTCTCGCGTAACATTAATTCATCATCTTTGGAACGTACCTATCACATCGCTAAAGATTTTGGGGATTCTCTCAGTAGCGGTAGCCTTGATGAATCAGTAGTAGCAGCAGCTAGAAACAGAATCGATAAACTACTGGCTGTCACTCCCCAGTATCTGGTTCATACTCTCGATCAAGATACGTTAAAAGAACACGCTGAATTAGCGATCGCCTGTTCTTTTCAAGAAGTTGGATTTTAAATCAAAGCAGGTGTTTTTAGAAAGTTCTCATGCTGAAATCACCTGCCTAATAGTTTCGAGATGCGATCGCAGGATACATTGAGTTAGCGATCGCTTGTTTTTTCCAAGAAGTAGGATTTTAAATCAATAGCAAGGTAACTGTGAACGGAAGGCAAGTTCACCAAAGTCCTTATCGAAGCTGAGGAGAATGCGATCGCCGATTTGAGCGCGGCTTAACACCTGTGGATCGACAATCTCAGATACATCCTTTCCTCTAGATATTTGCTAGCGTGCTAGCATAACAGCAAATTAACTGTCTTCTCATTATGGAAAATCGAATTAACAAAAGGACTCACAGCGATTACACCCAAAGCGCTGCCTACTTACCAAAAGATTTACTGAAGAATTTCAAGCGATTAGCTCTGGAATTAGAGGTTGGGCATAGCGAGGCAATGGAGCAAGCAATCAGATTGTGGTGTGATGCGGCTATCAAAAAAGTAAATCAACGTTGATGAGGTATCCGCGCTATCCGACTTATGAACAAAACCTGACTTGTTTCATTCTCAGCCAAAACCTGACAACTTTGCTATTAGCTATCTTCATAGTGAGATTAGATGAACGAACAGGAAACATCTATATCTTGGCTGGAGAAGAAACAGGAATTGTGATCAACCGCAATGGGAAATGGAGATATGACGAATGACCAAGCCGAACTTTGTGAAAATGAGTAAATCTGAGTTAAAACGTTATTTGTTAGAACATCGCAACGATACAGAGGCGTTTTACGCATTAATGGACAAAATTAATGCAGAACCAAATCAAAAGTTTTACACCGTAGACGAGGCTGACATACTACAGGAATTGATAGAAGCAAAGCGAGACACAAAAGAAAATCTTTGAAAATTAAACGCAACTAAGGATATTCGGGTCAATCGTGATTCTAGATTTCCAGTCCATAAGATGACGTTGAGTGCGTTGTCTTAAGTTTACGATCGCTCCTAGCCACCAAATCAAAAACTAGTTGAGTCTAGGTATTGTGTAATCGCTTGTTCTTTTCAAGAAGTAGGATTTTAAATCAATAGTAGGTGTTTTTAGAAAGTTCTCATGCTGAAATCACCTGCCCAATCATTTCGGGATGCGATCGCAGTAGCAACTTTTTGAGCCACAACTGCACCAGAGGGAGCTTTAATCCAAAACAGGATAATTCCACTGGTAGCAGGTAACTGTGAACGAAAGGCAAGTTCACCAAAGTCCTTGTCGAAGGTTAGCAGAATGCGATCGTCTGTTTGAGCGTGGTTCAACACCTCTGGATCTGCAATCCCAGGCGCATCAGTGCGAATCCAAACTACATAGTGCCCCTGCTGTCGTAGGGCTTCTACAGCATCTCTGGGAAAGTTCTCGTTGGCAAGAAAGCGCATGAGCTATGCAGGAAAGGCGTAGACTTTTTCTGCTTTGAGGGTGGCGCTGGCATAGCTGAGGCACGCTTGAATATCTTCAAGAGTGATACCAGGGTAATTGCGGAGAATTTCGTCGTTTGTCCAGCCTTGAGCAAGCAGGTCGATAATAAACTCCACAGCAAGGCGAGTGCCTTTGATAATGGGTTTGCCGACCAAGATATTAGGGTCAATCGTGATTTTAGATTGCCAGTCCATAGGGTGACGTTGAGTGCGTTGTCTTAAGTTTACGATCGCTCCTACTCGCCAAATCAAAAACTAGTTGGATCTGGGTATTGTGCGATCGCTTGTTTTTTCTAGAAGATTGGGCTTTAAATTAATAGCAAATTTTTTCCAAGGATTCTCGATATCAAGAAAAATATTCTCATAGAGTGATTTGTAGATACGATTTAGAATTTATCCGATGGATAATTGACGAGCTTATCCGATGGGACTGTTGTGATCTGAGTAGTCCCGGTTTTAACTATCGTATAAATTGTTTTATTACCTTGGGTACTTGCAGAACTATCTAGCGTATGCCAACCTTTTACATCTCGTGCATTGGTCATTTTTAGAAGAAAATCAAGCATAGCAACCCAACCACCATAGCCAGTTTGCAGTGGTGCAGGAAGTAACTTGAAAAGTTCAGCTTCAGCCATTTGACGGGCTTTGTCTGGGGTAGTTGCAGGACCAAATTTCTCACCTTTAGCAGCCAGAAGATTGATTTGATCGGCAATGAGTTTGTAGGTGATGTCATAAGCTCTTTGTGCATCATCCACATGTTCCTGTTCCCCATCCTGAACTAGCTTAGAAATCACTTTGCTAATTCGCCAAATGGAGATATACGTTTTTCCTTTGTCGGTATATGTACCCCTTGCATGATCCCCAGGTGCCGGATAATAAGATTCGATAACAGCATCTTTTGACGTTGTAGGTAGGATTTCGGCATAATGCATTACTGTATTATTGGGTTTTCTTACATGGGATTCTTTCACATCAAGTCTGGGAGCAGTATAAGCAGGTGCGTTAGGAATACCAGTCCAACCCAATACAGTCCCCAGTGAAGATTGGGAAGATTGCTGACTAATAAAAGACATTCCAGCGGGAGGAGCCTTTGGCTGAGTTATTCCTGCAAAGTAAACCCTTATTTCCTGTTGATCAGAAGGAATCGGTATAGGCGGATCGGCAACACGTTCAGCTTGCTGCTCGTATAGGTTGTTTGGTTGTCCCAACGTTAACTTGGGCTGAATAATTGCTGCTGGTGAGGTTGCTGAAGTTGACTGAGCATTGCGAATGAGGATTTCCAACAAATTCGGCTGTGCTTTAGCCATTTCCATCTGCTGTGCCCAAAAGCTATCCATTTTGGCTTGCAGTACACCCAGCTTTTCTTGTTCCACAGGAGTGATTGTGCCGTACTTCTCCTTAAGCCGTAGCCCTGTTGCTTCAAACTGGGTTTGCTCGAAGGCTTGATTCTCAATTTTCGCCTGTGTTAGAGGATGTTCAGGCTGCTGGACAGAGAAAGGGCGAGGCGTAAACTGAGAAGTACTCCGTGAAGTCTGGGTATTCTCGGAATTGGATTGGTGGACGCGCTGAAACGACATATTCGCACCTACCTGGTCATTTTTTTTTGCAGTTTTTAATAATGGGCAATAACTTTGTACCGATAGCCTTACTTATTCTCAATTTTTTTAACTGGTGAGGAGGAACTTGGGCAGGCTAAGCATATTATACAGAGGGTTTATGAATAACCCTGAAAGTCAAATTCCATGACTCTTCCCAATCACCCAATTACGCCGAAAAAACCGCGCTAAAGCAGACTCTTCCAATGATAAATAAATTGGTCTTCCGTGAGGACAGGTGCGAGGATTACGAGTACGCTGCCATTGATCTAAAAGTGTTTGCATTTCTGGCAAATCCATCGGTGTACCATTACGAATGGCACTGCGACAAGCAACGGCTACTTGTGCTGCTTGTAAATCACCACCTAAACTGAGTTCTAAAATTGCGTCGGCACAGTCTTCTCGTTGCTGCAACATTGCAGGTACATTCCGGACTGCCCAAAGTTGTTCACCAAAGGTTTCTATATCTAAACCGATGCGTTGTAATTGTGCTACTTGTTTTGGGGATAATTGATAGAGAATTATTGCCGGTTCGACGGGAATAAATTGCCAGTTATCGCATAATTGCTCGTACAAAACTCTCTCATGGGCAATGTGCTGTTCTACTAGCCACATTCCCTCAGGATGTTCCACCACAATATAAGTGTTGCTGACTTGAGCAACCGCTTTTAAAGAGTAAGGATTGCTGAGTCCTGAGTGCTGATTGTTATCTCCTTCATTGGAATTTTTAGGATTAAAATTGTAACCGCCTTTAGCTTCTGCGGCTTTGAGTAATTTACTAACTCGCGTTATGTGAACTGCTTCTTTAATATTGGCTGAACTGAGGCGCAGTGCTTGCTCAATTCCTTGAGTAACTTGTTCTTGCCAATAACTGACTTCGTTGAGGTAAATTTCTGTTTTTGCTGGGTTGCGATTCCAGTTTATTTGATCGGGAGAAATGACAAGATGTAATAAACAAACTGGATAGCGATCGCGTGGTAATGTCCGATGAAATGCTCCCAGAATTGTTTGCTCAAGTTCGGGTGTTTTGATCATCCGGCCGTTAATCGCTACACGCACCCAATCTGGACGATGACGATGACAGCGATCGGGTAATCCTACCACCAATGTCAGTGCTGAGTCGTGAGTTGTCAGTTCTGAGTTGGGAGGATGTGGTAATTTTAGTTGAATTTGCTGTAAGTCAGCTTCTTTAACTTGAGGTAGAAACTGCGGTAGTAATTGTTTAATTGATGCAGCCGGATAGATGGTGAACCATTCACGGTTATTTTGCCGAACTTGCCAGGTAACATGGGGGTGACATAGGGCAATTTGTTGAATTGTGGTTTGCACGGCTTTCATTTGCTGTGCTACTGGGGGTAAACCCTGACGACGCGCCGCACAACTGGCAAATAAATTAGAGACTGTCACCACAGTACCAGGAGCGATCGCGGTTATTTCTACCTGGTCAACTTTCCCACCATCACGATAAATCACGCGCCATCCGAAATTTTCATTTGCAGGACGGCTTAAAATCTCTAAATTCGCCAAATTTGTCAAACTATGCAGTGCTTCCCCACGAAAACCCAAACTGCTAATTTTCCACAAATCTGCACAACTATAAATCTTACTGGTGCTGTGAGTGGCTGCGGCTTTTTGCAAGTCATCTAGGTTCATTCCGCAACCATTGTCTGCTACGCTTACTCGCCACTGCTGGGGACACAAAGAAACTACAATTCTCGTTGCGCCTGCATCAAGGGAATTTTCTACCAATTCGCGCACGACAGAAGCTAAAGAGTCGATGATCTCTCCAGCTGTAATTAGATATACGACTTCTGTTGGTAAAGCGTGAATAGTAGATGTCATAAATTACAGTGTAGGCGAATAGCCAACCACTGAATAGAATAAGCAATTTTGTTTCCCGTTCAAAAGAAATTTTTATTAATTGTAAAGAAATATCGATCGAAATTAGATCTTTGATAGATTGCTTTTATGGATATAAGCGTAAAAAAGCCGATGAGTACCAATTTAGTAACTGATGCCCACGATCTAAAGCTGCGTTTAGAATGGGGGCACCCAGCTTTTACAATTATTGATGTGCGCGATCGCCAAACCTACAACCAAGGTCATATTAGTGGAGCAATTCCCTTTCCCTTGGATGAACTAGCAAAAAGAGCTAAATCCTCTTTGCACACAGAACGCCATATCTATGTTTATGGCACAAATGATGAACAATCAGCTAGTGCTGCCCAAACATTAAAGGCTGCTGGGTTTGCTGAAGTTTCACCAATCCAAGGTGGTCTTGCTGGCTGGAAAGCCATCGGTGGTGCTACAGAAGGTATTGGTGCTTAATTATTGTTTGGTTTCTGTGTACTGCACGGTGTGCAGTACAGTTTTTTCTAAGCATTAAATGAAACTATAAATTTAGATTTACGGTTATTATAGATTTTCAATTTTTTACGTCCGACAATTGTTATTCTTGCAATTTCTAGGGCAATACGAAGCACGGTGCTGAGAATTAATAGCACTGCTATAGATGTTGAATCAGTTATAGAAACTCGCTCTTGAACATCACGCCTGTTAGTGGAGTAAAAAAATGACATATTATGACTCCATAGCCCAGCAGTATAAAAAATCCAAACAATTGCCGTTTCGCCTGCATATTGAAGCATATACATACTTTCATCTGCTAGGGGATATTGTAGGCAAATCACTCCTAGATTTGGCCTGCGGAGAAGGATTTTATACCAGACAATTCAAACTCCTAGATGCAGCACGGGTGATAGGTGTCGAAATTTCCGAAAAAATGATTGAACTCGCAAGACAGGAAGAAACCAGAGAACCCCAAAACATTGAATATATTCTTGGTAATGTATTTGAACTGGGTAAAATTGGTAGCTTTGATCTGGTGGTGGCTTCCTATCTACTCAATTACGCCCAAAGCAGAGAACAATTACTCAAAATAAGTCAGAGCATATTTGCCAACCTAAAACCAGGCGGTCGTTTCGTCACCATTAATAACAATGACTCCCAACCCCTTAAGTCCTATCTCTCAACTGAAAAGTATGGATTTATCAAAAGCATAACCTCACCATTAAGAGAAGGCACGCCGATAAAATACACATTCACAATCTCTGATAGCAAGCAGCAATTCAGTTTTGATAACTATTACCTCGGCACAGCTACTTATGAATGGGCGTTACGCAGCGTAGGTTTCAAAGAGGTTCGCTGGCAAAAACCAATAGTCTCCCCTGATGGGGTGACAGAATTTGGTCAAGAGTTTTGGCAGGATTTCCTTGACTGTATGCCCATAGTTGGCATTGAGTGTGTTAAATAACTCTTGCCTGCATATTGCTCGTTATGGTGCCAAGGTATTGCACTTAATAAGAATCTCGGTGCAATACCAATGGCCCTTTATTTAACACTTTTGCCATCAGTGATTGATTAATCTCTCATTGCCAAAACTTTCGGGGGTTCAGGTTTTAGCAATCCGTTCAACAGAGATGCAGGACGTTCGCCATGAGGCCAAGCAAAAGCATGGCGAAAAGCTGCATCCTGACAAGCTTGCAACTGTTTAAAGCTAATAATGTCGTATGTCAAAAGATTTTCATACTCAAATGGCAGACGCACATTGTGCAAACCAGCGTTATCAGTACAAATAGCAATGTCTACCCCAGTTTCAAAACATCTGTCAAAAACTAACTTGAGTTGACGTATATCCTGTAAAGTACCTGTTTTTAGGTAAGTCGTGGGGCAAACCTCCAAACACTGTCCCCTTTTAGCTACATCTGGGAGTAACTCAGGATGCAACAGCGGAATTTGAATTCCGTGACCAATCCGTTTTAGATAGGGTAGAAGTTGGGTGTAACAACCTGCTGTGGTTTCGTAAAGGTGTCCTGTGGTGTTAATACCCAAGGAGCAAGCATAATCATACAGGTTAATCCATTCTTCCATACGCTCGGCATAGTAGCTATCACCCCCAGCGATGTCTACCGCACAGACATACTGTTTACTTTGCGCCGCCAAATCAATAATTGCCTTATTCACCTCATAAGGTAGGCGCGAGTGCATACAAAGAATTTGGCTAGTCACAATCGGATATTCTTCCAACTGACTAGCTCGTCCCACAACTTCTACAATTTCTGCCATCTTGTCAATTCTTTCGGATTGACTCAGATGTTCAGGTGTGCGGAGATAGGGAGTGTAGCGCAGTTCCAAATAAGCCAAATTCTCAAATATGTAAGCACCCCGTAGCAAGCGATAGATAAAGTAAGGCAAAGTCTCTACAGTCTGCACACTTTCTACTAGGGTATGCAATTCTAGATACTCATCTAGGGTGTTGCGCGGCCTTGTATAAAAGTCTTCAAATTCTGGATAGTCCGCAAATCGGGAAATTAACTCCGATGCATGTCTCTCGAAATATCGCCATAACACACGAGGTACAACCGAACCGCCCAGATGCCGATGCAATTCAGCGTATAAAGCCATAGTGGTGTTTTCTGAAAAAATTTAAATAATCTTAACAATAAGATAGCGAAAAAAAATCTGTATCTGAAGAGATATTCGTAAAAGTATTGTTAATTTATTGCACTTGGCGGGTTAGTTGTCATTAGTCATTAGTTATTCTCCGTGTCCCCGCGTCTTTCACCTGATGGGAAGCCACCTTTGAGTCCTCTACACCTTCGTCATCCCCCTTCTCGCGTCCCTTTTGCACCTATGGGGATGAAAATTTTTTCAGTGGAATTACCTGATTTTTAACTCAGCATTCATGACTCACTATTTAGCAATTAATTGCACTAATCGTCTGTAATAACTCTTTAGCAGTGCAGGGTTTGGATAAAAATGCTCTTACACCCAAGTTAGCCGCTTCTTTTTTATTTTGATTTGATAACAGTCCGCTAATGACAATAATTTTGACATGGGGATTAATTTTTTTTAGCTTGCGAATAGCGATCACACCATCCATCGCTGGCATGATCATATCCAGTAACACTACACTAATTTGCTGCTGGTACTGAGCATATATTGCTACTGCTTCCACACCATTACTGGCAGTCAAAACTCGATAATTATATGTTTCTAAACCCCACTATTTCAAACTCTAAAGTACCCTTTTCACCTTGACAAACACGTTCGTGCAGATCAGCAAAAGCTTCTCTGTATTCTGGTGCGAAAAATTGAATACGGGTCTTATATAGTGCTTCTCATTAAAGAATAAATTACAGAATTACAGCGAATTTCAAGTTAGTGAAGTACAGATCCTAAGCCTCAAACCCAAGCATAAAGACTGTTTTACTTCTGAATTCTGAATTCTAACTCCTGAATTCTGCTGTATGTTTGTTTATTTGTGCCCATCTGTTGTCCTAATAATTATTTGAGTTATTAAATTACTTGCAAAATGCTATAAAAATTTTATTGGATTTTTGTCAAAACAACTTTTTTCCCTATTAACTATTTCCTGTTCCCTGACTCAGCGAGTAATTTTACAACTCCTACACGGATTACTATAGTTAAGATACTTTTTTGAGAAAGATTGAACTTTACAGCAGTTATATAATCATTACGGTTGCATCAATGAATGTGCTTTCCGACACCACATTTAATTAAAAATATATATGTACTAATAAATCAAATTACATAACTTTTTACTGAGCAAATCCATGACTACATTTCATCAGCAAATGCGCAAAGATATTGCACTTTAATTTAGTTAAGGCAATTAATACTAATGAGTCCAGATTTATTCTTGACTTTTTACTGTTGACTATAGACTAACCTCATGCGTAAGTATGCACTCTTCATAGCTAGCCCTTGGCTTAGTTAGTTTTAGCTTGCTGAAGAATTTGTTTCAATAAATATTCTCTAATCTTCTTGACATAAGTAACAGAATATGTTGATAATTATTGTTTGTGGAAACTTTACCTCTATAAAATAAAAGCTTGGCTAACGTCATTGTCATAGGTGCCCAGTGGGGCGATGAAGGAAAAGGTAAAATAACTGACTTACTCAGCCGCTCCGCAGATGTTGTTGTACGTTACCAAGGGGGTGTCAACGCTGGACACACAATTGTAGTTAAAGGCCAAACCTTTAAGCTACATTTGATTCCCTCTGGTATTTTGTATCCAGATACCGAATGCATTATCGGCTGTGGTACAGTTATCGATCCGAAAGTTTTGATAGCAGAACTCGATCAACTAGAAAAATTAAATATTTCTACTAATAATCTGCTAATTTCTGAGACGGCCCACGTCACCATGCCTTACCATCGATTGATCGACCAGGCATCAGAGGAGCGACGGGGAAGCCACAGAATTGGCACTACTGGTCGAGGTATAGGTCCCACGTACGCTGATAAATCAGAGCGTACAGGCATCAGAGTTTTAGACTTGATGGACCCACAGGGGTTACGTGACCAGTTAGAGTGGACGATTAATTATAAAAACGCAATTTTAGAAAAGCTTTACAACTTGCCACCTCTCGACCCAGAAGAGGTGATTGAAGAATATCTGGGGTATGCAGAACGTTTAAAACCTTACGTTGTCGATAGTTCGCTCAAGATCTACGATGCGATTCTACGGCGGCGAAATATTTTGTTTGAAGGCGCACAAGGGACGCTCCTCGACCTAGATCATGGCACTTATCCCTATGTCACCTCCTCGAATCCAGTAGCAGGGGGGGCTTGCGTTGGCACCGGATTAGGACCGACAATGATTGACCGGGTAATTGGGGTGTCGAAAGCTTACACAACGCGAGTTGGTGAAGGACCTTTTCCAACCGAACTACAAGGTGAATTGGGAGAATTGTTGTGCGATCGCGGTGCTGAATTTGGTACAACTACTGGCAGGAAGCGTCGCTGCGGCTGGTTTGATGCTGTAATCGGTCGCTATGCCGTCCGGATTAACGGCATGGACTGTATAGCAATTACCAAACTAGATGTCCTCGATGAACTTGAGGAAATCAAAGTTTGTATCGCCTACGAAATAGATGGCGAACGCTGCGAACACTTCCCCACCAGTGCGCGTCAATTTGCCCGGTGTCGTCCCATCTACAAAACCTTACCAGGTTGGCAAGTATCCACAAGTAACTGCCGCACACTGCAAGACTTGCCACAGCAAGCTCTGGACTATCTCAAATTCTTAGCAGAATTGATGGAAGTCCCGATCGCGATCGTCTCCTTAGGAGCTAGCCGCGATCAAACCATAATTGTAGAAGACCCAATTCACGGGCCCAAACGTGCTTTATTGCAAGCTGACGGCACTCCCGTCTCCTTACTCAGCGCATAGCGCTAGTCATTAGCAAATGGCAAAGTACAAAGCGCAAAATCTCTTACGAAGTTTCACTCCGTTCTCGTTCGGGCGTTCGCCCTAAAGCCCTTCGGGCATCCTACGGCAGGCGTTACCCTTTGACGAAGTAGTTCCCGCAGGCTAGGCTAGCCCTTCTCGCAAGGTAGGGGTTGCCGACGGCATCAAAACTTTGTAAAAGAGAACCAAAGATAATTTATAACTCACAACTTGTATGCCTCTTACAGTCGAATGTCAAAAGCGACCAGAAGGTAGCAAATCAAAAGCTTTGCGCCGTTCTGGAGAAATACCTGCAAATTTGTATGGTCACAAAGGTACAGAGTCAATTTCCTTGACTATTAATGCCAAAACTGTTGAGCGCTTGCTCAAAGCAGCTTCAGTTAACAATACCTTAATTGATTTAAACGTTACTGACGTACCTTGGCGAGGCAAAGCCCTGCTACGGGAACTTCAAGTTCATCCAGCCAAAGGTACGCCTTACCACCTCAGCTTTTTCGCGGTCGCAGGTCACGGTGAAACTAATGTAAAAGTGCCTCTGCGCATTGTAGGGAATGCTGTAGGTGTTAAACAAGATGGTGGTTTTTTAGACACTGTAATCACTGAATTACAAGTGAGTTGCTTGCCTGAAAATATACCAGATGTTATTGAAATTGATGTCTCTAATATGCAAATTGGAGACAGTTTGCGTATCCATGAGTTAGCCTTACCTCAAGGTGTGACACCTCTAAGTGAAGCGGAACAAGTTGTGGTCAGCGTTTCGCAGCCGCAAATCAGTGCTGCTGCTGAGGCTGATGCTGAAACAGAGAGTCAAACAGTCTCAGAAGCTTGATAAAGTAGGTAATAGTTTTTGATGATACCAGGGGGAAACTCCTGGTTTTTTTGTATTTTAACTACACAGGACCCAGCAAAAAAAGATGACAGAAGCTACTATTCCAGCGTTAATTCAGCAAATGTTGCAGCCTGGATTTTATCCTCATACAGTCTTAGAACCCATTCAACTGATTCAAACCCACGTTTCCTATGTACTGCTCACAGGTGATTATGTTTATAAAGTGAAAAAGCCTGTCAATTTTGGCTTTTTAGACTACTCAACCTTAGAAAAACGGGAGCATTTTTGTCACGAAGAATTGCGATTGAATCAGCGGGGTGCTGGGGAACTGTATTTGGAAGTGTTACCTATAACTCTCGTAGAGAAGCAATACCATCTAGGGGGAACGGGAGAGCCTGTAGAATATGTGCTGAAGATGCGCCAGTTTCCCCAAGAAGCTTTGTTGAGTGCTCTATTTGAACAAGGTAAGTTAAATGAGGCATGTCTAGAAGAATTGGGACAGGTTGTAGCTCAATACCATGCCAAAACTGAGACAAATGATTATATTCGGAGTTTTGGTGAAGTCCCGCAAGTTAGAGCTGCCTTTGACGAAAATTATGAGCAAACCGAGAAATATATTGGTGGTCCTCAGACGCAGGTACAGTTTGACGAAACTAAAGCCTACACTGAGCAGTTTTTTGCAGAACGCCCAGATTTATTTGCCAGCAGAATTCAAAATAACTACATCCGCGAATGTCATGGAGATTTACACCTGAGAAATATTGCTCTATGGCGTGACAAAATCATGCTGTTCGATTGCATTGAATTTAATGAACCGTTTCGCTTTGTTGATGTCATGTTCGATATCGCTTATGCAGTAATGGATCTAGAAGCACAGCAGCGAAAAGACCTCAGTAATGCCTATTTGAATACCTACGTAGAGCAGACTGGTGATTGGGAAGGGTTACAGGTATTACCCATATATTTAATCCGTCAATCATATGTACGTGCAAAGGTGACCTCGTTTTTGTTAGACGATCCTGGCGTACCAGTGGCGGTAAAGGAAGATGCCGCAAAAACGGCAGCAAAGTATTACAAGCTAGCTTGGGAGTACACTAAACCCAAACAAGGGCAATTGATTTTAATGTCGGGTTTATCTGGCTCTGGCAAAAGTACAACAGCACGATATTTAGCGCGTCAACTAGGAGCAATCCACATTCGCTCAGATGCAGTGAGAAAACATTTGGCGGGAATTCCCTTATTAGAACGGGGTGGTGATGAAATATATACACCAGAGATGACGCAGAAAACTTATACACGACTGCTGGAATTAGGAATTATACTGGCTAATCAAGGTTTTTCCGTAATTTTGGATGCTAAGTATGACCGACAAAATTTACGCCAAGAAGCTATTTCCCAAGCTGCAAAGCATCAAATACCCCTGCAAATTGTTCAATGCACAGCACCCTTAGAAGTTGTACAAGAGCGCCTTCATAAACGTACTGGGGATATCGCTGATGCAACTGCCGATTTATTGGCATCCCAACTTAAACAATTTGAACAATTCAGCGACACGGAAAAACCCTACGTTAAGATTTTGGATACAACTCAGCCACAACAGGCACAATTAAAAGCAATAATTCCCTAATAGCCTTGTTTACCTCATGGCACAAAAAAAAGACTTTTTAAATTTTTCGCCAAACTTCCTATCACAATTGATATTTGGGTTAATTTTAACCCTTGTATTGTCGATGACAGGGTCATCTATAGCCTTGAGCATCTTCCTCGGCATCATGGGCGGCTTCACCTTAGGTTGGATCACCGCAGCCAGCAAGAATAATGCCCAACCCCAGTCTGTAGCCTCCTCTGATGGCGTTGATGCAGCATTGAAATATTGGTTATTGTTCTTGATAGGCTTTAGTTGGTTAGGCTATCCAGCACCCATGAGTATTTTATTGGGGGCACTAGGTGCTTTAGGTGGAGGCTGGATGATCGCTTGGTGGGGAAGTAAGGAAGAAGCTAGAACTCAGTTGCCACTTGAACCCACAGAAGAGACTGAAGGAGAACAATCTACTGAAAGAAACACTATCAAGCGAAGAAGGAAAACAACTCGGCGTTTCCGGCGTACAACTGGAGGTATCAATTTTAGATTTTGGGAACGGTAAAATAGCGATCCGATTTGATTACTGAAATTATTTACGTAGGGAGGGAACAGGGAACAGGGAACAGGGA
>NZ_MTAV01000195.1 GCF_002154695.1 Nostoc sp. T09 | reverse complement strand
CGTTGGCGTCGGCGTTGGTGTCGGCGTTGGCGTCGGCGTTGGCGTCGGCGTTGGCGTCGGAGTTGGTGTCGGAGTTGGTGTCGGCGTTGGCGTCGGGGTTGGAGTTGGGGTTGGGGTTGGCTCTGGCGTTGGTGTGGGCGTTGGTGTCGGCTCTGGAGTTGGTGTTGGAGTTGGTGTCGGGGTTGGTGTTGGCGTCGGGGTTGGTGTGGGGATAACGTTGATTCCTATTTGTACCTGTGCTGAAGAGGAAACAACATCGCTGGCGCTAATAGTAAAGGCAGTTAGGGAACCAGTTGCATCTGTAGGCGGCGTGTAAACTAAAGTATCACCGTTCGCCACAGTAGTAACACCAGGCGCAACAGGAACGCCATTAACAGTGAGACTGCCTGCATTCACCGCATCAACTCGAACAGTGGTGACATCATTGTTCGCATCAGACACTACTGCCGCCAAGCTATCAAAGGTAAAGGTAACTGGTTGATTAGTTTGGGTATCAGGTAACGATGAGATTGCTGTTAGCGTCGGAGGACTGTTGATGGAATTAATAGTTATGCCGCCAGGAGTTCCACTCGCAGTCCCATTAGTTGGTAAAACTGCGAAGGAATTGACTGCGGGATTTGGCAATATTATTGAACTTCCCCCAGCATTCAGTGCGCCTACTGTGCCGTTTACACTGGCATCACCTACAATAAATGGCTTATTATTGGGGCCACCATCATGTTGAATCGTGATAGTACCGCCTGTAGGAGGCGCTAAGGTAACATTTGGTTCGCCAAGAATAACTCCACCCGTAGCGATCGTATCACCGCCTAATGTCCCTGTGCCTTGGATTAGTCCGTTGGTCAGGACTTGTACATTACCACCTTGAATAGTGTTACCCAATTCTCCAGGTTCTGTTATTGCCTGTGAGTTGATCGTATTAAACAGAATTAGGCTGCCAAAAGGATTGGTAGTTTGTAGGCTGACACTACCGCCTGTAACTGTTACACCCAAACCAAAATTTGTGGCGATCGCGGAGCTATCAATAGTACTAGCAGTGATGTTATTTCCGGTAGTTAGACTAACTGCACCACCAGTAGCAGTTGCAGATCCATCGGCGTTGGTAGCGGTTGCTGAGGAATTAATAGCACCAACGCTGATATTATTTGTGGCTGTTAAGTTAACCGTACCACCTGTACCTGTAAAATTGCCTCCTCCATCTTTGCTGACAGAAGAGTTAATTGCACCTGTAGTAATGCTGCCAGCTGTAGTCTTTAATTGAACATTACCACCTGCACCAGAGTTACTGAAGCTATTACTAAAAGAAGAATTAATTGCATTAGTCAGGATATCACCTGCGGCATTTAATGTTACTGACCCACCACTTGCTGGAGTTGAAAATGAATTATTAGTGCTAGTGTCGAGATTTCCCAAAGTAATCGCGCCATTGGTACTAGTAACATCAATATTTCCAGTTCCATAGCCATTACCACTGACAATAATGTCACCTGCACTAATGTTGCCACTAGCGGACAAATTTACATTTCCGCTTTGACTAAAACTAGCAATTGTGTTGAGATTACCTAGCGATAAACTGGCACCGGAAATACTAATCGCTCCGCCGTTAGTGTTGATTGTATTGCTAGGATTAGCGAAAATTACAGAACCATTGGTTGAGGTTAGGCTGAAACCACCGCTACTGCCTAAGTTTAATGTCGCCACACCAGCCGCAGTAGTTACCCCTGGTGTATTGCCTGTGATGGTGTCGATGGTAATGTTGCCTGTGGCTTGTAAATTGATGTTTGCGCCAAATCCCAATGCATTGAGCGCTCCCCAAGAAACGGTGTTAGGTGAAATATCTGCCAGGTTCGATGGGATATTGCCAGCCGTACTATCAAAACTACCCCCTGATGGGGCATCGATAATAGTCAATGTGCTGGGGTCGAGGAATAAAGTCCCAAGATTGCCATTGGCAGCTGAAGTATTTACTAGACCATTAAAGGTTAAGAAATTTTTACCAGATACTTCAACAAAACCACCATTGCCGAGATTGGCCCCGCCGCGAGCAGTAATTTTACCGAAGAATTGGGTTGTGTCGTTACCCCAAACAATAACGCGCCCGCCATTCCCATTTAAGTTACTATCGGCTGCAATTACAGAGTTGGAATCAACATAAGTCTGATCGGCGTTGGGCGCAGTTCCCTGACCTTTGTAATCGCCGCCAATCAGGACAGTACCACCACCATTAGTACCAGAGGCATTAATATTGGCACCAACTAGCCCTACTTTGTTCCCCAAAACATTGACTGTACCGCCTGTTGTGCCCGATGCATCAACTTTGCCTGCAACAATGGTTGTACCGGGGGTAGTGGGAATATTAGTGTTGGAGCCTGAAACTTTTACAGTACCATCAGGATTGGCAGTTAACCCAGTGTTGCCTACTGTGAGCAATTCGGGCAAAGAGGCAACTGGGATTGCCCAGTCGTTTGGTTGGTTGCTACTAGAAGCTAGAGATTGAATCTCCAAACTCAACAAATTCCCTGGCTGGCTGAGACGTACCCAATTTTGTCCTGGTACAGATGTAACTAGAATTTGTCCTGCTGGTGCGGAGAGTTGTCCGGTATTCACCACCGTTCCGCCCAAAAGGCTTAAATTTTGTCCAGTACCTACTCCTAAATTACCAGCATTAATAATCGCTCCTGGCTGGCTCATAGTAAAGGCAAATCCCGTAGGATTACCTACTAAAATCGAGTAGTTATTATTACCTATGGCATTAAACCAACTGTTGCCAAAGTTAATACCGTTGGCTGTTGTCGCCGTGAAAGCGCCAGGGACATTTAAGCTGGCGTTTGACCCAAAAACAAATCCTGCTGGATTCATCAAAAACAAGTTAGGGCTACCACCTGTCACCTGAATTAAACCATTGATAATCGAAGCATTACCACCAGTTACCCGACCGAGGATATTTTGCAGATTGGGATTGGCTTGAAAGTTGGCGATTTGTTCTGGCGTGAGGCCAAATTGTTGAAAGCTGTGGAAGAGGTTGGCCCCATTACTAGATGTCGTACCACCAGTAATATCCAGTCTGTTGCCATTAGGAGTAACTATCGTGCCTGTACCATCGGCTGCGGGTACAATCTGCTGCCCTTGAGCCATGCGTACTGGAATGGCTGCAAGTAAAGGAAGCATTGCTAGACCAATATACTGAAAGCGCTTAAGAGCTTGATGCAGTACTTCACGGCTGACTACATTCGTCTTTTTGAGGACATTAACATGTAAAGGTTTCTGATGCCGCAAGATGAAGCGACCTGCGCTTAGTTCTACATCAATTCGATATTTGTCAGCCAATCCTCGCCGTTGCAGCGCTTGAGCAATAACTTGTTGAGAACACAACAGCAACTGCAACTTGCCTGCTTGAGTCATATTCCCTGGATGTTGGCGGTAATAGTAGAGTGCCTGCTTTATATGTCCTACCTGAGCAACTTCTGAGAGTCGCAAACAAAGATCGTAGTCTTCAGCATAATCCGGCGAGCCATTGAGTCCATTTACTAACTCGTACACTGAACGCCGAATTAGGCGGAAGTGAAAGGTCATAAAATCCACTAACAGTCGCTCTTTGGAGTAGGGAATGCGACAGCGATCGCCATATCCAATAACTTTACTGTTTGCGTCGATATCTAGGTAATCAGTGTAAACAAATCCGATTTCTGGGTGACGGTTAAGTACAGCAGCAGTTTCAGCCAAAGCGGTAGGGGCTAGCAGGTCGTCGCTATCTACCCAACCAATGTATCTTCCAGTAGTCTGAGCGATCGCAGCTTGACGAGATAACAGCATTCCCTGATGAGGTGCTTCGACTACGTGCACTCGCCCATCTTGCTGCGCATATTTTTTGGCGATCGCTACCGATCCATCTGTGGAGCCATCATCCCAGACTAGTAGCTCAAAGTCTTGCCATGTCTGGTTGAGGACGCTGGCGATCGCGGCCCCAAGGTAACGCTCCCGATTGTAATTAGTGATGACAATAGAAATCGGCAGTGACATGGAAGTGCTCCGAAGTTTTTAACCTGTTACCAGAATATAATGCTAATGGTTATCACTGAGGGGCCCTAGCTAAAAATTGTAGCTAAATACATCAATTCTTTGTACTGTTGCTGTAAAAAATATGGTATTCAAATATTACTGGGGCGTTATGGCATAATCCGGAGTCCAAACAGGCCAGGTCGTTAAATGAGACATCCCTACACAGTGAAATGAGAAAAGGTACAAAAACTGGTCTTCAGCCTCAAGCCCGCATTCAGCAAGGATTTATCTCTTTATCTCATCTGTTAAACAATCTGCACAGTTATCAAAGTCTCTGCTTCAAGTGCAGCTTGCTCATTGTGCATCTGGTTTCGATTATGGCGATGAATGGGCTAAAAGCTACAGCAAGCGATCGCGATGTTACCTCTTACCAAAAAAATGCTGAGTTGAAAGTTGTGAGCGTTGAATCCAAAAGCAACACTCTGGCTGTTGACTTAGTAAACGAGTCTCAAGCTTCTGATGTTCGCTATGGTGTACAACTCAACACTACAGAATCCTTAATAGTACAGACACCAGAGACTAACCCTTCTCAACAAGAGCCTTCACAAGTTAGCCAACCTACTCAACCTTCGCCAACGCCACCCGTAGAAACTCCCTCAACAACTCCTGAGCGAATTTACGTCCGAAAAATTCAGGTTATCGATAGCACAGTTTTTAAAGAACAACAGTTAAATCAGGTTGTACAGCCTTTTGAAGGGCGGGAATTGACGTTAGAAGAAATTAGAAAAGCCGCTGATGCTATTACCCAGCTTTACCTGAATAATAACTATATTAACTCTCGGGCGATTCCTCTAGCTCAGAAGCCCGGAAGCACAAATGGTGTCGTAGTAATTCGTGTCATAGAAGGGCGTGTAGCAGAAATTGATGTCCAAGGAACGCGGCGCTTAAATCCATCCTATGTTCGGAGTCGCATCCGATTGGGTGCAGGAATTCCTTTAAATACTATTCAGTTAGAAGAGCAACTGAAGTTACTGCGACTCGATCCGCTGTTCAAGAATGTGGAAGCCAGCCTTCGTCCTACGGGCAAAGTCGGTCAAAGTATTCTCATTGTTAGAGTTGAGGAAGCAAATTCTTTTACCAACAGCTTCAGTATAGATAACTACTCACCCCCTAGTATTGGTTCGGAAAGATTTGGGATTGAACTGCGCGATCGCAACATCACTGGGAATGGAGATGAACTAGCAGGCTCTTGGTATCGCACTCTCACAGGTGGTTCTGATGTCTTTGATTTTAGCTATCAAATTCCCGTCAACCCGATGAACGGGAGGATACGCTTGCGATTTTCACCCAATCGTAACGAAATTACTCAGCCACCGTTTGACCAGTTGGGTATTAAAGCGAACCAGGATGTATATGATATTAGTTTTCGTCAGCCATTAATGCGATCGCCTAGGGAAGAATTTGCTCTATCCTTAGGGTTTACTTATGAAGATGGTCAAACTTTTCTGTTCGATCAACTCCCAACCCCCTTTGGTATCGGCCCCGATCCTAATGGAGTCAGCCGTACTAGTGTGTTCAAGTTTAGCCAAGACTATGTTCGGCGCGATCCTCAAGGAGCCTGGTATTTACAATCACAATTTAGTTTAGGTACTGGCTTACTTGATGCCACTCTTAATCAAGATCCAATTCCTGATGGTCGTTTTTTCAGTTGGCTAGGTCAAATACAGCGCGTACAGCAACTCAATGAAGATCATTTGCTGCTCATGCAAGCGGAGTTACAACTCACACCAGACAGTCTCTTACCTTCCCAGCAATTTGTCATTGGCGGTGGACAGTCTGTACGCGGATATCGCCAAAATGCCCGCTCTGGAGATAATGGATTTCGTGTAGCCATCGAAGACCGAATTACAGTGGAACGTAATGAAGCTGGATTGCCTAAGATTGAGCTAGCACCATTTCTCGATTTAGGAGCAGTTTGGAATCAGTCTGATAATCCGAATAAGCAACCCAATCAAACTTTTCTGGCCAGCGCAGGCTTAGGGCTGTTGTGGAATCAAGCTTTAGGGATAGATCGGATGACGATGCGGCTTGATTATGCTATTCCCTTTGTCAATTTGAGCGATCGCGGCAATAACGCTCAGGATGAGGGCTTTTACTTTAGTATTCGCTATCAACCGTAAAATTATTCAATTTTCTTAATCGTTGATAATTGCTATTAGTTACAATCACAAAAATTGTGGGTACGCTAAAAGTATGCACAACCTGCAAAATCTTAGATTATTTTTATTTTCAGTAAGATGGATAGCAATGTTCAAGATTTCAACCAACCAGAGGCAACTCAATCATTGCAGGTAGAAATACCTGTAAAACCAAAAGATGCCAGGTTATATATTAAACAAGCCTACAATCATTTTGCACAGGGAGATATAGAGGAAGCCATCGCAGATTTCAATACAGCAATCTGCATTCATCCCAACAGTGCAGAACTTTTCACAGCACGCGCTAATTTTCGCAAAAAGAAATTAGGCGATCGCCAAGGCGCATTAGAAGATTACACCCAAGCTATATATATTAATCCTCATAACGCTTTCTTTTATTTTTGGCGCAGTCAGTTATACCAAGAATTAGGTAATCAACAAAAAGCGATTGAAGATTATAATGCAGCGGTGACTCTTGCCCCAGAAGGCACGATATATTACTTAATTTGACAATCCTGCGGAGTACCTGAACCACAAGCAACGTCCTAAGGATTCAGGTCTAAAGTTGAGGTATTAAAGATGGGGCTTGCACAGCAGTGTTATTAAGTTTGAGTAATGATTAATGAGGTGTCACATCTATATTAAACAGTAAAGGTAAAAGTTCTTCAGCCCGACCTAAATACTCTTCTTGAAAATAAGGATTTTTAGGTTTCATTGGCTCCAGATTTATGAATATAGTTTTAGCACCCACATAATTTGCCGAACGTACAAAGTTGGCTGCTGGCCATACAGTTCCTGATGTACCTATTGCAATAAAGAGGTCACAATCTCGTAAACTTCGCTTTGCCAGCCACTCTTTTTTAGCTGGTATTTGTTCACCAAATAGCACAATATCCAAACGTAGTGGATAGTTACAAAGTTGACAAATAGGCAGCAGATCTTTATGGGGAGATTTGTCTAAATAAGCGGTCAAGCTACAAGTCGGATTACTACACCGTGTATAATTAACGTTACCATGCAGTTCAATGACATTTCGACTACCTGCGCGTTGGTGCAATCCATCAATATTCTGGGTAATGAGAGTGAATTGTTGACTTGAGGAAAATCCTGCTTCAAACTTAGCCAGTGTTAGATGAGCCGCATTGGGTTGGGCAGTTTCTAATTGTGTTCTCAGCGTACCAAACAGTTGCCAGATGGCCAAGGGATTGGTTTGAAGAACCGAACTGTCCGCAGACTTCAGAGGATTAATCTCATTCCACAAGCCTTCTTGACCACGAAACGGTCGAATCCCAGAAGCGGCCGATACCCCAGCCCCTGTTAGAATAACGATATTACGATAGCAAGAAAAATCTAAAGATTGCATTGACTTTCTAAGATAATTTTTATCCAGAAATTATACAAGCCTCAACAGAACAGGGATAGTACAGCAACATTGTAAGTTGCGGATTAAACAATTGTATCACCGTAGAAATTACCGCCTCCACTTTTCGCCATCCTGTAAACTTTTTGCAAGTAATCAGGGTGATGAATTTGTTGTACTCTCAAATCTAAATCTCTGAAATTTGGTTCCAGCCATTGGATAGGAAGACACTTATTTTTTGTTTTAAACAGCAACAATCGCGAGTAATCTTTCTGGTCGTTCTGGATGATTTTCACCAGTGTAATGAAGCAAAAATTTATCGCTATATATGACAGTAATCATAATAGATAAAATTAACCTGTTCCCTTTATAACCATCTAATAGCCAAGTGACAAAGCATAAAAATTGAGCAACTATAGTCATCAAAATAATGAATTTTTTTTACTTAAATACGGCTGGAATGGTTATGAATGTCTGCTGCCAAATATCTGAGCAGCTATCAGGGCAAAATTCTTCTCCCACCAGTCCAGCATTGCTCTTTCATGTATCGCTGTAGCCGTCGCCTTATTTACATCATTCTCAAGCTAGAGGCATTTTTTCTAATTACGGGGGTAAATAAGCTTTTAGATAAAAGGATTATGTATTTACAGAATAAAAATTTGTACTGGTATGAAAAAAAGGTCTTTTCTAGCCCCACCCTATGCTAGAGGCAGCGGTTTACTGCTTCATCTAACTTCCTTACCTAGTCCTTTTGGTATTGGAGATTTAGGTTCTCAAGCTTATAGATTTATTGATTTCCTCAGTCATTCCAAGCAGACATTGTGGCAGATTCTTCCTTTAGGGCCTACTGGTTATGGTAATTCTCCCTATATGGCTTACTCAGCTATGGGAGTTAATCCTCTTTTAATTAGTTTAGAGAAACTTCAAGAAGAAGGTCTTCTCAAGAAGGAAGATTTCGCTAAACTACCTAAATTTTCAATTCACAAGGTTAATTACGAACAGGTTATAGAAAGCAAATTTCCATTACTACGACAGGCTTGGAAAAACTTTCAGCTAAATAAACCTCGACAACAGGCACTAGTAGAGTTTTGCCAAAAACAGGAAAGTTGGTTGGAAGATTATGCCTTATTTATGGCTCTAAAAAAGGCTCACCAAAACTTACCTTGGTATTGCTGGGAAACAGATATTGCTTGGCGACGACCTCAAGCTTTAAAACAGTATCAAAAGCATTTGCAAGAGGAAATTGCTTTTAATAAATTCTTACAGTTTTTGTTTTGGCAGCAGTGGTCAGAGTTGCGAGGCTATGCTTCTCAGCGGGGTGTCCAAATTATTGGAGATCTTCCATTCTATGTAGCTCATGACAGTGCGGATGTTTGGGCTGAACCAGAAAATTTTCAATTGAATCCTAAGACTGGAGAACTAACTTTCATGGCTGGAGCGCCTCCTGATTTCTTCTCCTCAACGGGACAACTTTGGGGGAACCCTGTGTATAACTGGAATTACTTGCAATCAAACAATTTTCGATGGTGGATACAGCGTTTTAATAACTTACTAACTTATGTAGACCTGATTCGTATTGATCACTTCCGAGGTTTTGAGGCTTATTGGCAAGTTCCTCAAGGAGAAACTACAGCAATAAATGGAGAATGGATCAAAGCACCAGGAGACTCCCTTTTTCAAACCCTCTTGAGAGAACTAGGTCATTTACCTGTCATAGCAGAAGATATCGGAACTATAACTTTTGAAGTTGATCAACTACGAAATAAATTTAACTTTCCTGGTTTAAAAGTGTTACAGTTTGCTTTCGATTTCAGTTCAGATAATGTTAACCTTCCGTTTAATTATACTCACAACTGCGTTGTTTATACTGGTAACCACGACAATGACACTATTGTCGGCTGGTTTGAGAAGCTCTGCGAGAATCAGCAAAAAGCTGTCATAAATTATTTAGGAAATTTTAGTGCTCAAAACATTCATTGGGATTTCATTCGTATGGCTATGAGTTCCGTGTCTAATCAAGCTATTATTCCTGTGCAAGACTTGTTGGGTTTAGGAAGTGAAGACCGGATGAATATACCTGGTAAATCTGCTGGAAACTGGGTGTGGCGCTATGAGTTAGATGCTTTAACTGATTCTTTGGGGGATTACTTAAAAACTCTTACTCAAACATATGGACGCATTCAAGGCTAGGAGAGGATACTCTGTTATTTTGTGATTTTAAGTTTGTGGAACAATACTTCTCGGTTAAGGAGAAAAGCAGGGTAAAGTAATAATTGTTCTCCAAGAATTGCGTAGAACACAGGGCTTGCCGCAGGCATCGCAAAAACATCAATATGATTTTTCAGATAGCTACGAAAATAGCATTCTTAATTTTTTGATTACTCATAACCAATTTCATAAATAAAGCCTTAATACAGTCTTTGAAGGCAAGGATTTATGTCTATATTGGTCAAGAAAATAGCAATTGAAAAGCGCCCCCCCGATTGGAAGAGCGCTTTTGATTCACACAGAAGCTATGATGTTGTTCTCAAAATATTAACCGTTGATAGCAGGAGCGGTTAACGCAACAGGAGCAACTTCGCCAGCAGCCAAATCGAGGGGGAAGTTGTGAGCGTTACGCTCGTGCATCACTTCCATACCCAGGTTAGCGCGGTTG
>NZ_MTAV01000194.1:3612-39055 GCF_002154695.1 Nostoc sp. T09 | reverse complement strand
ACACCCAACAAATTTGGGCTTTATCTTCTTAAGTTGACACCAATGAGCATTGCTAAACCCCTACGAAAAATTTATGTGTATCAGGATTTTCGTGAATTGGTATAACAAAAGTGTCTGAGGAAAGCGATGTCTGACGACAAGCCCTCCGGGTTCGGCAGTTGCTACCCTGCGGGTTCCGCTTTAGCGGTACAAGTCGGGGAACCCGACGACAGTTGCTACAACGGAGGGAACCTCCGCAACGCACTGCCTCACCGCTTTGCGTCTACGCATTCCCAATGGACGTAAAGAAACATTTCTGTTTTTTACAAGAGAGATAACACACGTATCGCATCGCCCAAAGGCGAATATATCCACGCTTGGAACTTTACGAATTGGGGTGACGAGTTCCCTATCGATGTCGCCCTCGACCAAGCCAAGCCCGAGGACTTTGACGCCCTACTATTGCCTGATGGCGTTATAAATCCGGATGTGCTCCGGATGTAGTCAAACTTTCATTTTTTACTTACCTGTTCTTGTTGATTGCTGCCCGTTACTGCCCCAACACTCGTATGATCAGAATAACAGGAACATAATAACAGCCAGATTTTTACCGTAAAACATGGGCAGTATTTGGGAAATCGATTTTTACTCCCGTCCAATTCTGGACGAAAATCAAAAAAAAGTTTGGGAAGTCTTAGTCTGCGAAAGTCCCTTGGATGTCCGCGCGAAAACAGATTCTTTGTTTCGCTATGCTAAATATTGCCCCAGTAATCAGGTAAATTCGGGTTGGTTGCGGACAGCGTTGCAGGAGGCCATTGACCAAGCACAAGAAGCGCCAATCAAAATTCGCTTTTTCCGCCGCCAAATGAACAATATGATTACTAAAGCCTGCCAAGATGTAGGGATTCCTGCTCAACCTAGCCGTCACACTTTGGTTCTCAACCAATGGCTAAACCAGAGATTTGAGGAGGTGTATCCTAATGAACCAGGATATCAAGCAGGTACTAATCCTTCGGTGCGCTTGGAAAATCCTTTACCTCAACGTTTACCAGATGCTTTAGAGGCGAATAAATGGGTATTTGTCTCCTTAGAAGCTTCAGATTTAATGGATATGCCAGAATGGGAAATTGGCTTTGGTGAGGCTTTTCCCCTAGAATTGGCGCAAATATCACCTGAAACCCGCATTCCTGGTGTTTTGATTTTCTCACCCAGAGCGTTGCCTATAGCAGGCTGGATGTCTGGTTTGGATTTAGCTTACTTAAAATTTGACACGAGTGTTGGTGCAAGATTACTGTTAGAAACTGGTGTGACAGAAAGCTGGATTTTGGCAAATATCAAAAACTCTCAAACTTTAGCAGAAGCCAAAGGTTTTGAAGAAGCCAAGCAAAAAGCTAATGGAGTGCATTTTATCGGCGTGCAGTCCGATCCTCAAGCAGAATCTTTTGCCGGATTTTGGCTGTTACAAGAGGTCAATCTGCCGTAAATTAGTGGCAGAGTAGTGGAGGAATCGGCATGAGGATCAACGGCAAGGGTAACGATCACCTTGACGAATGACTAGTCATTACTGACTAATTACTAATAAATAACCCAAAAGGGCAAGGGCTGATACATGTCGATGATTTGGGATAATGATCTGTGCCCATCTGCGGTTCAAAATCCACAATCCATAATTTACCAAGGGTCATGGGTTCTGAAAATTTGTCACAAGATACGCTAGCAGAACATCTGCTGGAACTAGCGATTAAGTCTGGAGCAGAAGCAGCTGAAGTATATCAGTCGCGATCGCTTTCTCGACCAATATTTTTTGAGGCCAACCGTCTCAAGCAGCTAGAAACCAGCCAATCTGAAGGTACAGCACTACGGCTGTGGCGCAACGGTCGTCCCGGGCTTACTGTGGCTTACGGTTTGATAGAACCGCAAGCGATGGTAGAACGCTCTCTAGCCTTGAGTCAACTTAATCAACCAGAACCAGTCGAGTTGGGCCGTAACTCTAAGCCATCCTACCCAGACTTAGGCAAAAGTGTGCCGATAGAGGTTTTGGTAAACTGGGGCAAAGAAGCGATCGCTCTGGTTCGAGATGCTTATCCAGACGTACTTTGCAATAGTGACTGGGAATGTGATGTGGAAAACACTAGGCTTGTCAATACCGCAGGTCTAGATTGTTACTACACAGATACAACCCTGAGCTGCTATATGTCGGCTGAATGGATACGGGGCGACGATTTTTTGAGTGTTTCTGATGGTCAAACTCAACGGGACGAACTCGACCCGGAAAAATTAGCCTACCAAATTTTACAAAGGTTAATTTGGGCTAGAGAAAACGTCGCCCCCCCTAGTGGTCGTGTTCCAGTATTATTTACGTCTAAAGCTGCTGATATGCTTTGGGGTACGGTGCAAGCAGCGTTGAATGGCAAACGTGTTCTAGAGAAAGCTTCTCCTTGGGCCGAACGTTTGGGTAAGCCAGTCGTTGCACCCAGCCTCACTCTCTACCAAGACCCCCAAGCCGGGCCTTACAGTTGCCCTTTTGATGATGAGGGTTCTCCTACCAAGTCTTTAGTATTTATTCAAGATGGAGTTTTACAACATTTTTATTGCGATCGCACTACCGGGCGACAATTAGGTATTGGCAGCACAGGTAATGGTTTTCGCCCCAGTTTGGGTAGCTATCCCTCTCCTGGGCTATTTAATTTCCTGATTCAGCCCAATTCTGCATCACTACAAGATTTGATTCAACTAATGGAAGATGGCTTGATTGTTGATCAAATGCTGGGTGGAGGTGGTGGCATTTCTGGTGACTTTTCTATCAATATTGATTTGGGCTACCGCGTAAAAAATGGTCAGGTAATTGGGCGAGTTAAAGATACGATGGTTGCTGGCAACATCTACTCAGCCCTCAAACAATTAGTCACTCTAGGTGGTGACGCTGACTGGAATGGCTCTTGTTATACTCCCTCTCTCATAGTAGAGGGACTTTCAACTACCAGTAGAAATAATTAAAACTCACTAGCTCACATTTAAGCGGTTTTAGGATGCGTTACATTGCGCCATAACATATCTATATGAATGGTACGTTATGGCAAAAATGTTTATTTTCCCTGTTTTTATGCACTTGTGCCATAACATAAGCTGACTTGAAAATAGAGCATGGGACAAGGGATATGGATTTTCATGCTTGGTTGTAGAATTTTTCTATGATTAGCTAGCTTGAAAATAGAGAACAGGGAACAGATAAAAAAATGTTCTCATGCCCTGATTGTGGGTGCAAGCCTCCTTACGCAGTAGCTATGCTAACGCCCGTGGAAGTCTAGCTTGAAACAGGTGTAAGGGTGTACACAGTTCATAGGAAGCGATCGCTAATTAGGGCTTGCTGAAGATGAAAGAAAAGAGGACTGTCTCTGAATTATCAGACCAAAGAAGTATATTCAGATGCAAGGCAAGAAGGTAAAATAGTCCAAAATCCTTGCATCACAGTGGTGAGCTTCAATAGGGTATATCCGAACTAACCATGTACCGAAAAGAAGAATTAACTCCAATTCCATCGTCAAGCTTCTTGCTTCCATTTGAAGGAAAGTTATCAGAAGATAATCGTTGAGTAATCATAGCTTCTTTAATACCCTGGACAGAATTTGAGCCAGAATATTCTTCATCATTGTCCGCACAGATGGGCGCACCAGCCAAGTCATTTCCGATGGTATTAGAGGCATTAATAATCAAAGAAAAGTTAGGGATAAGCGACAGAGAAACAGTAGAACAAATTAAAGAAAACCCTTATCTACAGTACTTTATAGGGATGTCTTCCTACAGTAATGAAGCACCATTTAACGCATCAATTCTCATCAGGCTTTGCAAAATTGCCCAAAATAATAAGTTGAAAAACAGCAAGGGCACCATAACGGTTTCACCACCTAATTTATATTAGGTATAATTTTTAGATTTTAAATTTCAGATTTATAAGTCTGAACACAAGGCTTGTCTCAAATCCTGAAAATTCATACCTAGGGGGGTAACACTTTTATCAATTTGTGCTGGCGTGAGGAATTTATTTGTGCCTAGTTAATACCACTTTCAAGATACAATTTTAGATTGTACATGGATTGCAGGATAAGCCTTTTATCCTCTCTATGCCATAATCTAAGTTCAAATTGACCATAATAGTAAGCGAAACGCTGCCTCTATATAATAATTTTGTTTGATTGAATGCTCCCTATTATCTATACCAAATTAAGTTGAAAAGTTAAAATTAAAAGATTTGTTAATTTTTAATTAATCTGATTGGTATAGTATTTAATCACTAAATTGTCTTTATATGTACTTCATAAATTAGCTAGTAATTGCAAGGATGTTTTAAAGTCTAGGTCAAGTAGGCTTCATATTACGTAAGTATATGCGTAAATATTGAAATAATTGCTTAAGAAAGCAACCAGATAGCATAAATTAGAATATTAAAGAACAATGGCAATACAGGAACTAGAAAATAGAGATTCAATTATTGCTACTTCTATTGGTAATTCAAAGAATTGGACCATTGAGCAACTAATTATAGATGGCGTTAGACATAATCCGGGAGCTACAGCGATCGCCGCACCTGCCCGTCCTCCGCTGACATATACTCGCCTTTATGACCACATCCACAATGTCATCGCCACCTTAAATGCAAAAGGCTTGGGTTTGGGCGATCGCATTGCGATTGTGCTACCCAATGGTCCAGAAATGGCTGTTACCTTCTTAGCAGTAGCTGCTGGCGCTACTAGTGCGCCTTTAAATCCAGCTTATAGCGCAGCAGAATTTGACTTTTATTTGGAAGACTTAAATGCAAAAGCACTGATTGTACAATCAGGAATTGATTCCCCAGCAAGGCAAGTTGCAGCGGCGCGTAATATCCCAGTTATTGAACTCTTGCCATTGGAAGCAGAGGCAGGAATCTTTCAGCTAGTAGGAGAAACTAATTTACCTCCAGTAGAGCGCAGAAGTAATAATAACGAGGATATCGCCCTGGTATTGCATACATCAGGCACAACTGCCAGACCTAAAATTGTGCCGTTGACACAGGCTAACTTGTATGCATCAGCGCAAAACATTAAAAAGGCCCTAGATTTGCGGCCAAGCGATCGCTGCTTGAACGTCATGCCCCTATTCCATATTCACGGGCTAAGTACAGTATTTTCATCCCTAGCTGCGGGAGGTAGTGTAGTCTGCACTCCTAACTTTGATGCAGTCAAGTTTTTTGAGTGGATGAAACAGTGGCACCCCAGTTGGTATACAGCTGTACCAACTATTCATCAGGCGATTTTAGCAGAGGTGGAGGCTCACCGCAGTATCGTCAAGCAATATCCACTGCGATTTATTCGCTCTGCGTCCTCAGCACTACCACCACAAGTAATGCAGGCACTAGAACAGTCATTTAACGTGCCAGTGATTGAAGCCTACGGTATGACGGAAGCTGCCCCACAAATTACCTCTAATCCCTTACCACCACAAAAGCGGAAATTGTATTCAGCAGGTCTTGCTGCGGGTCCAGAAGTGGCGATTATGGATGAAGTAGGAAATCTGCTGGTAAATGGTGAAGCCGGAGAGGTTGTCATCCGCGGCAGCAATGTCATGCTCGGTTATGAAAATAATCCTACAGCTAACTCAACTGCCTTTACTAATGGGTGGTTTAGGACCGGAGACCAAGGCTATCTAGATAAAGAAGGTTACTTATTCATTACAGGTAGGCTGAAGGAACAAATTAATCGTGGTGGCGAGAAAATTTCCCCTAGGGAAGTAGATGAAGTATTACTAGACCACCCAGCAGTAGCCCAAGCAGTAGCTTTTGCAGTTCCCCATCCTACTCTTGGTGAGGATGTGGCAGCAGCAATTGTCCTGCGGCCAAATGCTCATGTTACTGATAGAGAAATTCGTGAATTTGTTGTTACTAGGTTGGCTGAGTTCAAAGTTCCCACTCAGATAGTATTTGTAGCAGAAATCCCCAAAGGTTCTACAGGCAAACTCCAGCGTATTGGTTTGGCACAAAAGCTCAAAGAGCAATTGCAGGCGAATTATGTTGCACCCAGAACTGAGTTAGAAAAGGTGATAGCACAAATCTGGGTTGAGGTTCTGAATCTAAAGCAGGTAGGAATCTATGATAATTTCTTTGCTTTAGGTGGTGACTCGTTGCTAGCGCTACGTCTGTTCAACAAAATTGAACAGAAATTGGGCTACAGTCTGCCTATGTCTACCTTGATTCAAGCATCAACAGTTGAACAACTGGTAAATATCATTAGTGACGCTGAATCTTCAGATGCTTGGTCACCTTTGGTAGCGATTCAGCCACATGGTTCTCGACCACCGCTATTTTTGATTCATGCAGTTTGGGGTAATGTGCTATTCTATCGGGATTTGGTGCGTTATCTGCATCCGGATCAACCAGTTTATGGTTTGCAAGCAAAGGGAATTGATGCCCAACAAGCACCCTTAACTTCCCTGAATGAAATGGCCGCTTACTACATTCAGGAAATCCGTAAGGTTCAACCCAATGGTCCCTATTATATCGGTGGCTATTCTTTTGGCGGCATCATAGCCTTTGAAATGGCTCAACAACTAAAAACTCAGGAAGAGCAAATTGCGCTACTAGCAATATTTGATGTCTCATCGCCAGGTTATGCTAAACCGATTCCCAACTCAGATGATGCCAGCTTTTTCCATCTGCGGAAACTGTTGAGTTTGAATATTAAAGACCAGCTAACTTATTTGTGGGAGAGGATGTTGTGGCATTTGGAGATTGGTAAAGCAAGTATGTTTTATCGATTTTACTTGCGCTATATTAAACGCTCATTACCAGATTTGCGACTGTTGGAAGTAGCTTTGGCAAATAATAAAGCAGGTAAAAGCTATATACCGTCAATCTATCCAGGTCAAGTGACTCTGTTCCGCGCTAGTCAGCAAAATGTCGGGTTAGATGTGGATTTGGAGTTAGGCTGGGGTAAGCTAGCGGCTGGCGGAGTGGAACTCCATCATGTTCCTGGTTCTCATGCTTCCCACATCCAAGAACCTAACGTACAGGTGCTTGCTCAGAAATTCCAGGCTTGTTTGGATAAAGCACAACTAGATGCGCTAGAGTTTAACCACAAAATCAGCGACTCTCAAACAAAGAGTTATATAGATTCTCCCGCAAAGCACTAAAGATGAGAAAATCTGCGCTGGATTAGTTTGACGGTGTTATCTACCAGTACTTTGAAGCAATTTTTTCTGGTGACGAAACCCGCATCGGATTCGTTTGATCATCTAAAAACACAGCATCAAGTAACCAAGTACCTTAAATTTCTAGCTGAACGAATGAGCAGCGATCGCTTTTTTGTACCAGGTGCGTCTCAACTATCCCAGTATCAGCATAGATATGCTATTTACTAACTTCTTGCCATCCATGCAAGGGTGCTATGCTTTTGATCACCCATTCAATCATAATTGGGGGAGCCTCGGAAATCATGATGCTGGGATAAACTGCTGCACCCCAGTTTGGATGTACTAGCACACGGCATTTATTTTTAATAACTGGGTAATGAAGTAAAGCCTTCACCACTGCTGTGTCGTCATGAGGAACGCTTCCCGGATGAGAAAGTAATGGATAGCCTGTACGGGGATCTATGAGGTCTGTTAAATAGTTGCGATCGCGGAGATTAAATGCCAAATCACAACCAAACCGCATAAACTTTTCTCGTAGGCGTTCTTTCTCGCTTTCGATTACTGCTGTACTTTCATGAAGTTGATATCGTGATTGCTGTAAAACAATCACTACCCATAAAAAAGACTGCTGTTTCCAATCTGGTAGTATCCGTTCGCAGTTGGCACAGATATACTGGCTAGGAGAATGAATCGAAATCTGAATAGCTTGTCCCGTATTGCCAACCAAATGAATGGGATAGCTTTGCTCCGAAGAGTAAACTTTGGAATAGTTCACTACATTGATTCGGTTTTTGCAAGTTTTTGACTTTAATCTTCGGTATTAATAATAACTTTTAAAACTTTATAAAAAGCATTAATTTTCCAGAATGTTTGAGTTATTTTACTGATTTCTGGGTGAAGTGTTAAGTTTTAATCAGATTTTTATCTTTTATTAACTTAATTTCCATCAAACTGATTTGTTTGCGAGTAAATCTCCTCATCTGAAAGTTTATGTAGGTCAAGAATTCATCTATTGCATTAGTCAACCTACATCCAAAACTATCATATATCTCTCAAGGAAATAGTACTCACAGCACAAATTCCATGACTTCCTGCCCAGCAGTCATACCTTGCCGTTTTCTCAAGCCAAGAGCGTGAGTATTATAAACACATAACAAAAACCACAAAACTCCTTAGGTGAAGTTATGTTTTGCAGCTAAATTTGTTAAGGCTCTATTAATCTAGCTTTAAAGCATTGACTGGAACATCATCCCAAGAATCAACTATCCGCAATTGTGCTACCCAGCCGGCTGCTTTTTGTTTGTCATTCAAATTATCCTCAAAGGATTCATGACAGTCTTGAGCTTGAGACTCGTTACAACAGGCGATACAAGCATGAATCATGCCTGACGGATCAATTTGCTCGTTTACCCAAATAGTCATGGAGTTTGCCCTCAACAACTGTAGTCAAAAAAGCGATTTGTCCTTCTAGAATACTATTAAAGCCGAAAATTGCAGAGTAATTAAAAACTTAGCCACTTTTGCTAGTTAAGAATCATAAATAGCAGTTCTAATTTTGTAATAGTACAAGAATTATGATGTTAGAAAAAAGGTTAAAGGCGATCGAGAAAAGAATTTATCCCTTAACCTTTTGCTTTTTCTCAACAACAGATAATTTTTTGATTAACCTATTATGGTTTTTGGGTGGCGATCGCTAATTTAGCTCCCTGTACCTGACGTAACCGATCCATAACGGCCACTACCTGACCATGATGAACTTGCTCATCGGCGTTGATGATTACCAAGGCTTCTTTATTTACACCCATCAATGTACGTACTTGCTCTGCTAACACATTGAGAGTAACCGATTTGCGGTTCAAGCTAATTTTTCCAGCTGCGTCTACAGTGACATTAATTGGCTCACTTGATGCTTGTTGTTGTGCCGATGCCGCCTTAGGTAAATTAACTGGTAAACCTTCAGACCGAGTTAAAAACAGAGTTGACATGATAAAAAATGTCAATATCGCAAAGATCACATCAATCATCGGCACGATGTTAATTTGAGGTGGCAGATCTGGTTCATCTGGTAGGCGCATAGGATTTCTCTCCTCTTTCATAGCGACGACGGTAAAGTAATTCTAACTGTCCGCCATACTCCTGAATCCAAGCTATCTGGCGCTGGTAGAGTCCCCGGAAGGTATTAGCAAATAAAAGTGTAAAGATAGCAACGACTAGTCCTGAGGCTGTAGATACCAAAGCTTCACTAATCCCTCCAGTGACGCCTGTTGTTTTCGCGCCCCCGACTTCACCGATATTGAGGGAGGCAAAGGAGGCAATTAATCCTAATACAGTACCGAGAAGCCCTAACAAGGGCGCAAGACCGATAATTGTCTCAAAAATGTTTTGAAAGCGCTTCAGCAAAGGAATTTCGGCTTGTGCTTCACTTTCTAATGCCAACCGAAATTCCTCTGGAGTTGGTTCCTCTAATTCTAAAGCTGCTAAAAAAATCCGGGCAATAGGTAAATCAGTATTTTGCTGCAATTTATCCAAAGCACCAACTACATTATCTAGGCGATAAAGCTGTAGTACCTCGCGGACTACGCGATTTTGCCGATTATTTATCTTTACCCAAAACCTGACTCTTTCAATAATCAGCGCTACTGCCAACAACGAAAATCCTAACAGCGGCCACATGACCACGCCGCCTGCCGTAAATAAATTACCAAATTGCATCTAAAATTTTCCCACTCCTCAACAATCTTAAACTAACAGATTTCTAGATTAACTAAGCTGGTATGATAACTCCAAAAACATTACTGCGAGTGAATCTATGAAGTTAATCTTTGACACTACGTTAAATTAAGAATCTTCATTTTTAACCTATTTAAATTGTAGTTAATCCGGAGAATTTTGTAGGGTGGGCATTACCTAACGAAGATAGTTATGAATTTTTAATTTAATACTTAATGCATTTTGGTAACAATATCTATGCCATCACTTTTTAATTGCCCATCTTCCATATAAATAATGCGATCGGCAATATCAAGGATGCGGTTGTCATGGGTAACTAACAAAATCGTACAACCTTGCTCTTTAGCTAGCTTCTGCATCAACTCCACGACATCTCGCCCCGATTTTTTATCGAGTGCAGCTGTGGGTTCGTCTGCTAAGACAATTTTAGGATGACTGACTAAAGCACGGGCGATCGCTACTCTTTGCTTTTGTCCCCCTGAGAGGTTTTCTGCGTAGTAATTTACATTTTCTCCCAAACCAACGGTTTCCAGCATAGCGATCGCTATGCTATCAAGATCCTGATTGAGATACTGGTCATGTAACTCTAAGGACATCCGCACATTTTCTTTAGCTGTCAAAAAGGTCATCAAGTTATGCGCTTGAAAAATATAACCAATCTGACGACGTAGCTTGGTTAACTGCTGTTTACTAGCACCGCAGATTTCCTGACCTAATATTTTCAAACTACCAGCTTGAGCCGATCGCAGTCCACCCATCAGGGTCAACAAAGTGGTTTTTCCCGATCCAGAGGGACCCGTCATAATGACAATTTCACTAGCGTTAATCTCTAAATTAATATCAAATAATACTTGTTTTTTTAACCCACCCTCGCCAAAATAATGATTGAGGTTACTAATATTAATGACTGGTTCTAAATTAGAAAAGATGGAGTTGGAATTTACTGATGTAGATTTTGGCAACATAATATTTTGATAGCTTTAATAATGAGTTTCCAACTAGCGCTAGAACAAAACGCAAGTTATTTACTTCTGTCTACTGCCTTCTGCCTTATTGCTTAAAAATTAAAAAATGTCGGCGGGGTCAGCAGCGCGGAGTTTTCGCATAGCGATCGCCCCAGAAAAACTACACATAATTACAGTCAAAATAAAGACAGTAATTGCCCGGTCTACCTTCATGGAAATTGGTAACAATGTAGCAGCATAGGTAAGCTGATATAGCCCGAAAGAAAGGAAAAATGAGGGGAGAAAACCTAAAAAAGCTAAAAATAAGGCCTCTTGCAACAGAACTCCTAATAAATAGCGATCGCTATAACCCATTGCTTTGAGCGTGGCGTATTCTGGTAGGTGGTCGGAGACATCAGAGTAGAGAATTTGGTAGACAATTACAATCCCGACAATGAACCCAACTCCTACACCCAAACCAAAAATGAAACCAATACCAGTACCCGTTGCCCAATAAGTTTTTTCAATGTTGGCAAATCCTTCGGGAGTCAGAACTAGGACATCATTGGGTAAACCAGCTGCAAGTTGCGATCGCACTTTTTCCGGATTGGCACCAGGTTTAAGAGTAATTAACCCAACTTCAATGCGATCGGGTTTTCTGTCGGGGAATAGTAGCAGAAAGGTAGAATCACTAGTGATGACGTTACCATCAGCAGCAAAAGAAGCACCGTTACTAAACACGCCTTTGACATTGATGGCTTTGCCATTCAGTTCTGTCTGAAAGTTGCCTGCTTTTTTAAAGATAGTGCCTACATCCCCATATTCTGGACGACCTGCTTGGTCGAACAAAACTTGATATAACTGCTTAATGTCATTTTGATGTTGTTGGACTTCGGGAAATTGGAAGGCGGGTTGTGCTGGTTCGATACCCCAAACTAAGATGGCGCGATCGAGGCGTGTTTCGGGATTTCTCCACTGTCCAGTGCTGATGTAAACCGAATTTACTGACTGCACACCGTCATAACTTAATGTCTGATACAACCGTTCACGGGAAAAGCTTTTCACCGAGAACAAAGTTTGAAATTGCGGATTAATTAAAACTAAATCTGCCTTTAAGTTGCGATGGGGTTGGACGGCTGCATCAAACAATGCACTTTCAAAACCCATCTGAATAAACATCAACATATCGGCAAAGGTAATACCTGCCACTGCTACTGCTAGACGAGTTTTTTCTTTCATTAACTGCCGCCAAGCTAGCGGAGTTTTGCGGAATAATTTGGACAACATTTTGCAAAAACTCCTTAATAACTGGAGAAGTATTCAGAATTCAGGAGCCAGAATTCAGAATGGAATTAGCATAGCTTGTTAGTATCCTACTAACTTCTTCAAGTTGAAGCATTAATTCTGATGTATCACTATATCCAAGGTCATTTGAAAGAATTAGATAGTAACGGCACTATTCTAAAGAACCTTGCGAGATGTTCATAAATCGTGCTTTATCTGCGGTTCCTTTTTTCTTAAATCCTTCAGCTATATTTGCTGGAATAGAAATTGCTGCTCTTCTAAATTGGGATGTAAGTCCATATATTTCTGATTTAGGAAATTGGCCAGTCAATTGATATACTAATAAAACAAACTGATGCGATTTCTGCCACACTATCAAGTCTTGAAATGTTTTTGCTGGTTGTCTCATTTATTCTGACTCCTGAATTCTGAATTCTTACAATTAAACAAACTTTATAGTTCAATAGCTGTCTGTACCTGCAAGTTAGTCAAACCTGCAACTTGCTTGCTATCTTCGGGATTGAAGCGAATTTTGACTTCGATGACTCGGCTATCAAGGTTTTCTCCTGGTTGGTTACTAAAAACGTTTTGTCGATTCACCTGCAAGCCAATCTGTGAAACCTTACCGCGCAGTTCTCCTGTAAATGCTTGACCAGTAATTACTGCCTTTTGCCCCAGTTTCACTTTGCCAATATCAGTCTGATAAACTTCTGCTACTGCTATCATCTGGTCAGTTTGGGCAAAGTCTGCAATACCAGCATCCCCAATTTTTTCACCAGCGCGGTAATGAATTTTGAGAATTTGCCCAGCAGTTGGCGCTTTGACGTAAGCTGCTGCTAAGTCAGTTTGGGCACGTTTGAGGGAGGCGATCGCATTTTCTACTTCTGTTTGGGCTGCGGCTACATCGACGGGACGAACTTCGGCAATACTGTTAAGTGTGGCTTTGGCTTCGCTGACTTGTTTATTCCCAGTGGCGTTAATGCGGCTAAGTGCTACTTTAGCTTCTGCTAGTTGTCTGCTAGCGGTGGTGTTAATGCGGTTGAGAACTGCTTTAGCTTCATCTAGTTGCTGTTTGGTGGTTTCCACACTTAAGCGCTTAGTGTCAAATGCAGAATTAGAAATTGCCCCATCTTTATATAACTGTTGATAACGCAGGTATTCAGCTTGGGCATTGTTGAGTTCTGCTGTTAGTTTTTTAATTGTCGCTTCTTGGGCAATTCTATCTCCTTGCCATTGGGCCTCGAAGCGGGCGATCGCTTCTTGTTGGCTTTGGCGATCGCCTTGAGACTGGGCCTGTAAACGTTCCACAGTTGCTTGCTGTGCCTGAATTTCTCCTGTTTTTGCCCCTGCTTTCACTTGTGCGAGTTTAGCTTGGGCGACTTGGACTTGTTTTTGCGCTTGTAGTACAGCAGTTTGCAAGCGATCGCGTGAATCTAAAATTGCTATAACTTGCCCAGCTTTGGTACGATCGCCTTCTTGTACAAGAATTTGGGCAATGCGATCGCCATCTAATGCTAGAGGTGCAGACAACTTAATTACCTCGGCTTCTGGCTGCAATCTTCCCAAAGCAGTCACCTTTTGCACAATTGGTGTAGTTGGTATTTCAGTTGTGGCAGTGCGGCCTACTTGCCCAAACTGAGAAATAGCATAAACAACAATTCCACCTGTAATCGCAGTAGCAGCGATCGCTAATGCAATTACCCCTTGATTTTTTTGATTAAATAACAGCCTGTGATTCATTTTTCCCCTCTATCAAGCTTTAACTCTTGTGTAGCTAACGTTGGCGATCGGACCCATCAGAATCAACTGATTGTGGCAAATATGCCGTGAGCATTTTTCCTAATAAGGCGCATTGTTCTGTAAAACAAATAGTTTCATCACCCCATAGTTTTTCTAGAATTAAACCATTGACGAAACTCAACACAAAGGAAGCCAAAACTCGATCTTGAATTCCTAAGAAATCACAGGCTGCTTGCTGATATCGCTGATTGGCACGCGTCAAAACACCACTTACCTTTATTTGCTCAGAGTCTTGATGCTGACAAAAATCAACCCAGATATAAGTCCATTTAATAAAGTAATCTTCGTTTTTTACTAAGTATCTTCCTAATGCTGCCATTGCCTCTGGCAGAGGTTTTCTTCCTCCCAATTCTGCTAATGCCATTGCCACATCTTGCTGGCTGATTTCTTCTAGCAATTGTTCAAATAAAGCTTGCTTACTGGGAAAGTAATGATACAGCGTCCCAGTTGAAACTCCTAAGCCATGAGCAATTTCCCGCATGGTAATGGCACTGTAGCTTTTTTGGGCAAATAAATCGAAGCACTTGCCGAGCAGTTCTTTACGGTATTGTTCGTGGTCAACAATCTTGGGCATAACTCAGCTTATTTATATCGAACGCTCGTTATATATCAACATAAAATCTTTAGTACTGAGATGTCAAGCTACAGTTGATAACGTAGTTAATTTTCTTTTTCTAAATCAATTGAAAATCTTAAACAACAGATTCATTGCCGCGGATTTATTAAATTTAAATATGCATAATTAGTAAAAGGTGGCAACCTCCAGCAATGGAACAGCGTCTCATCTTTAGTTGTAGATGCGATTACTCCAAAACGTCAAACAGATACTAGGTGATTAGAAAATCGGCATGAAATTTCAATTTTTATTCGGCTCTTTACTTTCCCAGATTAAAGGACGACATTGGTGGGTAAGTATCCTCTTGTGGATAGCGTTGGTTGCCCCAGCTCAAGCATCTGTAATCCTGCGCATCGCCATTGAAAGGAATGTGAATCAGGTAAAAGTTGGTAGCTCTACAACGGCAACAGTCAAGGATGGTACTGGTCGGACTCTGGGTGAATTGCCAGCAATGAGTTCGTTTTATGCCCAAGCTGTTCCTGGTGGCGTGGCGTTGGATAAGTGGCAATCTGGTTTATTTTGGATTGAACCTACAGGTAAGGGATTCGTTTATATTGGCGATCGCTGGTTTCGCGGTAGAACGCTAGTTGTTGCTACAGAAAAAGGCGTCAGTGCCGTTAACTGGGTTGATACGGAGGAATATCTCTACAGCGTTATTGGTGGTGAAATGGACGCCCAGTGGCCCCAAGAAGCACTGAAAGCCCAGGCGATCGCGGCTCGTACTTATGCTTTATATGAACGGGAAAAGCAGCGCACTAATCCGATTTATGATTTAGGCGATAGCCCAGATCGCTGGCAAATTTACAAAGGTGTCAGCAGTGAATCACCTACTACCTACACCGCAGTCGATGCGACAGCTGGACAGGTACTAACTTACCAAAACAGGATTATTCTCTCAGTCTTCCACGCTTGTTCTGGAGGACATACCGAAAATGTTGAAGACGTTTGGGGCAGCAAGGAGCCTTACCTGCGTGCTGTTCAAGACTACGATCAAAATATCAAAGAGTGTAATTGGGTGAAAACCTTCTCACCTACTGAAATTAGTTCTAGGATTTCTGGTGTAGGCAATGTCACGGATATGATTCCAGAGGCTCGCTCACCATTCCAAAGTGTTAAAGTTCTAAAAATTATCGGTGACAGAGGTACGAAAGTGCTACAGGGCGAGGATGTACGTACTGCACTCAGGCTGAAGAGTACCCGGTTCAACGTTAGCAAGGGAACTGATGGTAGTTTTATCCTTCAAGGGCTGGGCTATGGTCATGCTATAGGGATGAGTCAGTGGGGGGCTTACAATCTTGCCCAGCGAGGAGCAAATTACCTACAAATTTTGGGGCATTATTACCAAGGTGTAGCCTTAACACCAATTAAAGCGAAGTAGTTAACCTCTTTAGGAAATTCCAAATTCCAAATGAATTTATTAGGGTGGGCTATTTGCTCACCTACATTGCTTGATTGCAGGTAGCAGGTTCAGTTAAGCGAAACGCAAACAAACTCACCAATAATGTTGCGACTCGTGAACATTTTTCAAAAGCACAACAACATACAAAAACGCGCTGGCAGATCGTTTGCAGCGCGTTTTAATAAAAATACATTGCCAATTAATTAACGGCGGAATCTACCGGGATCAAGGCGAACGCTATTGGGCTGGCGAACATTAGTTTGGCTATTGGAACGGGAACGAAGTGCTACACCATTCTTCAGTCCACTAGCATTACCGCCATCTTTGCGATCGAGGAAAGGTTTGAGATTGATACCACTTTTAGATGAAGAAACTCGATTACCACCTAGAAGTGTGCGACCTATGTTATATAAATCACCTACTCCGCTTTGATTGTTGCGATAGGTGTTAACGGCGATGGTTTGCTGTCCACTGTCAGCAGTGGTTAAGTTTTGGAAGATGCTATTGCGAACAACATAGGGGTCTTTGTCACGGGGTACGGTCAGTACAATTCGACAGGTTGAATTAGCTTCAGTTGTGACGCAGACAATATTCTCGTTATTTTCTCTGGCTATCTGGAGTTCTTGCAAGCCATCTGGACGATACATTTCTAAGCGTTGGGCAATTGTTGCACAGCGCTTTTGTGGGTCCCAGCCACCACCCAAAGTCGCAGGTGCGGCCCAAGGAAAATATTGACCTTGTTGGCTTTGCGGCTGATACATCACGGTATATTGACCGTTATACAACTGACAACTAAACCGAGTCGTACCATCAGCCGTGGGAGAAGATGTTGTGCTTGTTTGTGTACCTGTTGGTATTGGTATACCTGTTGGTGTTGATGAGCCTGTTGAATCTGTTGGTACGACAACGCCACCAGAACTATCAACTTGGGCAAATGCTACAGAATTGCCCAAAAAACAAGATAAACCTAAACTACTCAAAAGAACAAACTTCAGCGCTTGCGATGACATAAATCATCCTCAGTGGGAAATAGGTAGAGATATTGATAGACTAAGTGACGAAAAATTTTGTTTTTAGTTCATCGAGAATGCTGCTTTTTTTCTTCTTGTTCTTTTTTCTCTTTAAGTAGCTGTTTTACCTTGGCTCTAATTTGCGTGTGACGTTCTACACCTTCATAGCTGTAACGGTTGTAGCTGCTATTGGTAATCATATTTTCTAAATAACTGACTCGCTCACTACCTCCAGGGTGAGAAGATAACCAACTCAGAGGAGCATTTTTCTGTTGTTTTTCTAGTGTCACCATCAAATTTCGCAAGCCATCAGCAGCATAACCAGTAGCGACAATGAGGCGCGTACCCAGGATATCTGCTTGACGTTCCATGTCGCGGCTGTAACTCAGTGCCGAAAGTTGACCGATAATGCCGCCTAAAGGTATATACTGCGTGACATTAGAGACGAGGTTACCTTGAGTAATTAGTTGAAAACCATGAGATAAAACTACATGGGATAATTCATGGCCAATTAACCCAGCCAATTCTGCTTCTGAATTTGTTTTAGCGATCGCACCTGCATTAATAAAGATTTTCCCTCCTGGCAGAGCAAAGGCGTTGAGGTTTTCTTCGGGAACTACAAAAAATTCGTATTTAAACTCATTGCGTCCGGCTGCTTTAGCTAGTTTCTGTCCGATTTCATTAACGTAGGCGACAACTGTTTCATCGTTAATTAGTTTTAGTTGTTGTTTCGCTTGCTTGGCTACCGATTCTCCAATCGATTCTTCACCACGTAGCAGCATGATCGTAGAGTCAAGGGCAGAAAAGGGGCCAAATAAACTGCCAGTCACAGCGTAACCTATTGCACCTGTGAGAATATTAGCGATCGCATTGCCTCTAATTTCTGCTTGAATATGGCGTTTGTAACGTTTAAGATGAACTTCTGCTAAGTTGGTAAACTCTGGTGCTTGCGGATCTTTGGAGTTGAGAATGGCAAATTGACGCGCCGCCAAAGAAGCTTCCATCCATTTTTTTGCTTCTGCAAGTGCTGCAACTCTAGCTTTAGTTAATTCCGGTTGATCTGCATAAAGTGAAGATGCCCGTTCTAATATATCTAATGCTTGTTGAGGGCGATCGTATTGTTTCAAGATTTCCGCAAATCTGATATGTCCGGGGATAAATTCTGGATACTGCTCAACCAATAGTTGCAGTGGTACTAAAGTCCTTGATTGCAGCTTCTTGACTATCCCCGCTTCTGATTCTCGCCAGTATACCTTACCTCCTGGAGATAGTTGCGTTGGGTCAACAATTGCGGCTTTCCGTTCTTGAGGTTTAGTTAGTTTGGCAAAAGGTGCTTTTACCTCCCGATAAATTTTTTCCGCGTCTGCAATTTGTCCCGCTAGATAAAGCTTGTCTGCTTCGATAAATTTTTGCTGACGAGCAATTTCTTCAGGAGTAGGTGCTGGTTCCGCAGCTACATCTGGCTTTTTTGGCTCTGCGACTTCCGGTTTGGGTGTGGGTGTTGTTTCTGGGATGACAACTGGCTTTGGCGTATCAGTTGTATTAGGGGTTGATGAGCGTTGCAGTACTTCTGGTAGCTTTTGTTCTGTATTTGCAGCAGGTTCTTGTGCGGGAACGGGTGCTGTAGGCTGTGTCAGAATAATTAAAATCGATGTTCCAAATGACAGTAACACCCAGTTCAAGGTTAGCAGCAGAGACTTCCTAGTTCGTTTCATGCTGGGTTTCACTTATGTAAAAGGTTATTATTTAAAATACCTCTAAAGGCGGGGGTGTTTTTACTCAAAAACTCTAAAAAACTAACAAAAGACTATTTGATGGACTTCGCTCATCACAGATCAGAGAAAGCCATCAAAAAAGCTGATGTGGACTGCAACAAGTTGGACTTCTTTCGCTAGTCTTATCGCTGAAGCTGTCCCATTTCTCGTACTAACCGCACTGCTAAAGGATCGTTAATCCAGCGCTCTGGCTTTTCGCTTTTGATAGTACCTTTGATATCCATTACCAAAGCTGTACTACAAGCCTCATCTTTAACTTTAAACTCTTGGTTTAAAGCAGTCTTATTATCTATTACTTAGAACTAAAATAATTAAGTTTTCGTAACATTAAAATATTCTTATTTTTACTATAGTAATCTGGTTTAATTATTGAAAAACTTCCGTAGAATTTAAGCTTAATTGTAGGGTGGGCAATGCCCACCATATCCGTGTTTTGGTCGGCAATGCCTAACGCCCTACCCTTCTCGTGCGGAGACGCTACGCGTAGCTTGCTTCCCCTTAGGGGTACGGGAACGGCTAGCCTTCTCCTGCGGAGACGCTACGCAAACGGCAACGCCCAGGGCGAGGTTGCAAGTTGGTGATACAGCACAATTATTGTCAAGTTGGCTTAAACCTGATTTGATTTGCTTCTAGGTAAATGATTTGGTTTTTTAACCCTTGAGCTTCAGTAGTAGTCAATCCTTTCCATTGCTGCTGTGCTTGTTTTACACTTGGCACTGGTTTTAGCACGCCTGCTAGATCTAGGGTCTGCCCTTTTTTCACGACAACTTTGTTCTCAGCAGTTCCCGCATCTAAATTAGAAGCTAAAACCACAAATACTCGTTGATTATTACTTGAACCAACCCAGAAAGTGCGATCGCCTACTACACTTTGAACATTTACATTTGTAAACTGTACTGGTCTATTTACAAGTGTTTGTTTATTTGCGTTGCTAATTACTAATACGTCTGTGATTGGTTCAGTCTTAACAATAGTTGTTACTTGCGGGCTAGGGCTAACGACAACGGTAGTTGTTGGTTGTGGTGTAGCGGTAACGGTAACCGTTGCTTGTGGCGTAGGAACAACAACAACATCAGGTTGCTTTGGTTCGGGAGCACAAGCAGTCACCCCACTTACAAACACTGTCAAAAGCGCTGCTTTACTCAGCCATGACTTTTTACTGACAAAATTTCCATCGCTTTGCATGATGCTTAAACCGTACTTGTGACTATACATTTGACTATTAATATGCTTAATCCTGAGTTGATTTAGCTATTAAAGGGTATCTCATTTAAGACTTATAAAAATCTCACGCCGAGATGCTCCAGGCATATAAAAAAAGCTGGTATCACCTTTATATGCTTACTTTAAATAATTACAATACAATTTCGCTTCTATCTAATGGAAGAGTATAATGCAAAGGCGATTCCAGTATTTTTGTGCAGTGCGATCGCTCTAATTAACTCTGATGAAAATGCTTTTGTAACATAACCAGCCATGCTTGAACAGCAGATTTTAACTTTGCTCTTTCAGCCTCTTTAAGACCTTGAGGATCGAAGCGATCGCGGTAATGTATTTCAACTAGCGATGTCAAATCCTCAATTAAATCTGAGCTAGGTAATTCTTCTTTCAGCCTGTTCATCCAGTTTTTTAAAGACTCTGAAGGGTAACGGCTCAAACCTAACTCATTTAATCTTTTTTCAATTAAATAAAATTCATAATCTTTTTTTGCAAAATCAGCTTTAGCTACTTGTTTAGCTAATACATGCTTTGTAGATAAACGGCGAACTTTATTTTTTGAATTAAACTTCCACAACCGCAGAAATACCAATGGCAAAATTAGCCACCACCCATACTTAAATAGATTGCTAACTAAGCCGGAACGTAACCAGCTTGAGAGTTTGAACCTAAAAAACGACCATAAATCAGAGATAAATGCCAATTTGGAAGCATTTGCATTCTCAAGATTAGCCCAATCAGCAGGTGTGGTATCAAAGGCTTGCCATCGACCATTTATATATGCCAATGTCCAAGCATGAGCATGGCGACTACGAACTATATATTGGTTCTCTAATGGGCTAAATTCGTGAACCGAATACCCCACAGCATAACGGGCTGGTACACCAGCTGCACGTAAAAGTAGCGTGGTTGCAGTGGCAAAATATTCACAGTGCCCAGCGCGAGTTTGCAGTAAAAATGTTGATAAAGGCGTTGATTGCTGATTTTTACCTGTAAGTTTTAAGGAATAACGGAAATTTTTTATAAAAAAGCTATCCACAAGCTGTAAGATAGCTTGGGGCGATTTTCCTGTAATATCTAATTGGTTAATAACTTGATTTATTGCCTCTCTTTCGGGTTTGGCGATTTGCAAATCTTCTTCTGTTGGTGAGCTATCCAAAGAAAGACTTTTATTAAACAAGATCCGGTAAGCGATCGCACTATCTTTTCCTTCTACTTTTACCGTACCATATTTATTTTTCTCCATTTGGCTAACTGGCAATTCATCAATTTCAAATGTTCCATCAGCCAACCTTAATAAGCCTTTTCCTTGATTCAGCGTTGCAGAAATTGTAAGTGTTGAGTTATCGGCAGGTCTACTTCCTAAACGCCAAATTTTACCGTTTATATCAGGTTGTACAGCAGTAAAAGTAGAATTAGATGCTACCCAAAAAGCAGATTTATACTTATCATAAGTTGCTTCTTTTAGCAGCCCAGGAGAAACTTTTGGAGTATTAGACGCTACCCGAAAAATAATCTCATTTGACTGCTTTAATACTCCAATCTCACCGATACTCGTTTGTTTTGTTGTTGAGTCTGTTAATTGCCCAATACTATTAGTATTGCTTAACCATGCCACAACAGTATCCTCTAACTTCTGTTGAAGTTGATACACACCTATTTGTCCGATAAAACCAAGACTTCCAGCAATTAGAATTAGACACAGCCAGATAACAGGCGAAAAGCGTTGCGATCGGATAAACCAAAGGGCAATACTTGCAAGTATAAACATCCCAATATAAAAAGAGATATCCCTAGTATTAGCGGCTCCAGCAGATAAAATACAGAGTGCAAAATAGGGATACCTTAAATTAATAATGACGCGGTTTGATTCTGCTTTTATGACATTTTTTAGTGAGACAAACAGTGTGCGAATATCAATACTTTCATTTACAGAGTATGTTTGAGCAGCCAGCAGTGGAAAAAATACCAATGGAAACCACTGCAACAGATTATAGACTAGATAAATTGAGCGATTAGTAGTAAAAAGAGAAACAAGTACAATAATCAGAATCATCAAACACAAATTCGCAATGCGTCGGAAATCATCATCAGAGAAATCCCACCGCGAGTTAATCAAGCGATATCCTGCTAAAATCACAGCCATTGGTATGGCAAAAACCCACATTCCTGTCTGCCAACCCCAAAAGATTAAAGCAGCGCTAAGGAGAAGTACTGGCGGTTTCATATAGCTATCCTAATTTCATTCTTGAACTTACTCGTAGAGGTAGGGAACAGGGAAAAGAAGGAAAATAAAGTTTAAAAAAATGATATGATGTCCGACAAATCACCCTTAATATGTCATTGCGAGTGGAATGAAACGACGCAATCGCAACGTTTTTGGGATTGCTTTCTTAGGGTCGCAATGACGGTTATTTGAACGTACATAATATGAAATAGGAGTTTCATATATGCATTAGCTCCTCTTGGATTTTGCCCAAATTTAAAATATGGAATTTTGTTAGTTGATCGTTCATAGAGTTTGAATCAAAATTATCTAATTTGCCTTCTTTATCTGTAATGATTAACACTAAGGTATGGATACCCATGCTCTTGAGATAATTAACTAACCTTTTCCGATCTTCGTCCCAACACAGAAAGATACATATACAGCCACTCAACAAAGATAGTTTCTCAATCACTACTGGAATAATAGAATCAAAGGATTTGTCTCGACAGGCAACAACAGATGCAAGAATTTCCAGCATTTTGTCAGCATGGCTCAGTCCTCTACCAAAGGTAAAACAATAAGCTTCGTTACCAACAAACATCAAATCTAATAATGATTCTTGGGTTTGAACTTCACAGGCTAATGAAGCTGCAATTGAGATTGCTTCTTCTAAAATTTCACTATAATTAACGCTTTGAAATGTATCTAAAATCAATGCGTGTCGGACAAAAAACTCATCCTGTTCTTCTTTGACAATTGGCTTACCGACTTTTGCCCAGCTTTTCCAGTGAATTTTTCGCAGCGAATCTCCCGGACGATAATCACGCAAAGACCTAAATTCCTCTGAATCACCAACAGAAGAAGCTAACGCTACACCACCAGATTGATGTTTCTTTACGCCAGGAAGTTGAACTGGTGGCAGCTTATATAACTTCGGTAAAATTAATAAAGAATGTGGTAAAGAAATAGTTGCACAAGCATTAAAAAGTCCAAAAGGATCGGGTCTAGCTACTGTCATACCTGTAAGCCGAATAACACCTCTTTGGGTAGGGATGATTTCACCAATAACTTCTGTTTTGCTATTAGGCGCAAGGTTAGGTAAATCTAGCGGGAAAGCTCTAGCACATTGTTTGCGAGAAATTAACCAAAGCCAACGATCGTATCCAAAAGCTTGAGTAAATGAATTTCGCCTAGCTCTTCTAGTTTCAAGCGCTTCTAAGAAATCTTTAAAATTTGGGCGGGGATCGGCAAAATTTTCAAATAGTTTTAGACATTTTTGAATCTTGTTGCTTTTGTTATGAATTACAATTTTGTACTTCAGTTTCACACCCACAGTTGCGAATCTGGGTAGACTACGATTAGCACTAAAACGGTAGCGAAACAGTAGGCTGGAAACTATAGATATGATGAGAATAGATAATAGAAACGTAAATATCTGATAGTTCATGCTTTCATTGCTAGACCCTGTTAAAGCCGCCGCGATCGCTAATAATGAAACAACCATTCCACTAACAGTAACCCGTCTTGTTAGCTTGCGTTGAATGCCATAACTGATATAGAAAAGACGATAAACAAAAAGTTTCATCTTGCAAGTTTGCTATCAAACTGGAACAGGAACAGATTTGAGGATATCTTCAACAACACTTGTGGCGGTTCTACCAGAGAAACGCGCTTGCGGTTCCATAACTAGGCGATGAGCAATTACAGATACCGCAAGTTCTTGGATATGTTCTGGTGTGACAAATTCATAGCCATCAAACAAGGCTAATGCTTGAGCAATTTTCATTAAAGCAATAGAAGCTCTTGGGCTAGCCCCTAATTGCACACCTTGTGCAGACCGAGTAGCATTTACAATATCTACTAGGTAGCATTTCAAATCTTGAGAGATCCGAACTTTTTTGACCTGCTGTTTTAAAGTAATTATGTCTTGCAAGTCAATGCAAGGTTGAATTGTATCAATAGGGTGTTGTTGGATTTGGTCTGAAAGCAGATTAACTTCGTCTTCCGGTGATATGTATCCCAAACTAAACTGAAGTGCAAAGCGATCCATTTGGGCTTCTGGAAGGGGATAAGTACCACGCGATTCCACCGGGTTCTGAGTAGCGATCACAAAAAACGGGTCTTTAAGTTTTCGCAAATTCCCATCAATGCTGACTTGGAACTCTGCCATAGCTTCTAGTAGTGCAGATTGGGTACGCGGTGAAGCCCGATTAATCTCGTCAGCCAAGACAATATGGGCGAAAATAGGGCCTTCATGGAAATGAAAGGTACGTTCGTTTGGCTCGAGCATCGAAATGCCCAAGATATCCGAAGGCAAAAGATCTGGTGTAAATTGAATGCGCTTGAAACTTACATCTACAGAGTATGCTAAAGCTTTTGCTAAGGTGGTTTTGCCGGTTCCGGGATAATCTTCTAGCAGCACGTGTCCCCCACTAGCAAAGGCTGACAGCAATTTCCTAATTGCTGCTGATTGTCCTTTGATTACCTTTTGAATATTGTTAAAAATTCTTTGATAAATTTCTTTGCTGGGCAACTCATGAGTTTTTGGGTAAGAATTCTCCATTTTCCTTCATCACACAGAATGTCATGAAGTTAATGTACCCATTTGCCACATATAACTTTGTGTCCTTCTCTGCGTCATTGCGAGTGAAACGATGCGATCACTAGGTTGTTGGGATTGCTTCTCTACGGTCGCAATGACGGTTATTTGAACTGAAATGATATGAATTAACGTGAATTCGACAAACCTCACCCACCCAACCTCCCTTTCCTGCGAGGAGAGAAAGGAGCAACGAAAAATTAGGCTTTTCGCTCCCCTCTCCTACTAGGCTACGGTGTACACACAAGTCTAAAAATCTTACCCTGCTTCGTTTTCATCTGGTAGGGTGCGTTATGGACGACAGCCCTAACGCACCGAAAATCTTCGATGGTGTGTGCGATGCTGTGCGGTGCGTTAGCCTACGGCATAACACACGCTACAAAAAACTATTTGCCGAAAGTGGATGCACCCCACTGCAACTGCCTCCAGAATATTATTGGCTGGCAAAAGCTAAGTCAGTTTCAATGAACTTTGCACCTGTTAGGTTAGCCCCACTTAAGTTACAAAAGTGAAACTTTGCTCCTCTTAGATCTGCTAGCGCTAGATTTGCTCCTGTTAAATCTGCATGAGTGAGGTTAACTTCACTTAAGTTTGCCCTAGTTAGATTCGCCCCTCTCAGATTTGCTTGTTGCAAGTTTGCCTGAGTTAGATTTGTCCTGACTATTTCTGCTCCTCTCAAGTCGGCTCCACTTAAATTAGTTTCACTGAGGTCTGCTGCTGTTAAATCAGCTTGACTAAGATCGGCTTCATTCAGTACAGCCCAACTCAACTTTGCATAACTTAAATTAACCTGATTCAGCTTCATTGATGTCAGCACTGCATATCTCAAGTTTGCATTAATAAAATTCCTTTCTCCAAGTGCATAACGTCGCAAAAGTTCATCAGTTGTTAATCTTGCTAAAACAGCTTTTGCAGCGCCTTGATAACACCATGTAGCTTCTGATAGTTTGGCAGCAGTGTTAACAGCTACCTCATCACATTGGTCTATTACTACTCCATTACAGCCATCCCACTGCCCATTTAGCATCAGGGCAATATCACTAGCAGCAGCTATTGAATCAAATAGTAAAATAGATTGTTTTTGCCGTTTTAAACATCTATCTAAGGTAATTAATATAATATTTTTCATTTAGCTTTTAAGTTTCATTTGGACAATAAATTCTGACACCGACCTAATAGACAAATCGAGGTCATAGTACTATTGTATGCATTTAATGATTAGAGAATTAAACTGGAGTCAAATTCACTCTGAAATTACCAAATGCTATAAGCGCGTCTTCAGTCCAAACTTATTCTCCAGAAACCTTCAAGCGGATTGGACTGTTGCATTTGGTCACTACTGCTGCCAATCCAATCATTGTCATACACCAACCCAACACTGAAATTTCTATTTATAGGAAATTGTCCTAGTTTACCAAAGCCTACAATATTCTTAGAATCAGTTATCACCTGCTGGTTCAACTGTATGGTTGTTTGGCTTCCATCAGCAAAATATATCGTAGCTCGTCTATTCTTAAAGCTTACTTGAACATTGTATATTCCACCAGTTCCATAATAGTAAGCTTTTGCAGGTAGCTTTTGTCCATCAATATTCTGCCCATTGATCTCAACTGCGATCGCAGGCGTGCTCAACAGAAACAAAGCAGGTAGAACTAACCCTAAGACTTTCATGGGTTTACTAACAATCGCTTTTTATCAACCTATTTTTAACTTTAAAACATAAATTTAATCTTGGGGCTAATCAGCGATCGCAACTTATCCCAAGTTTATGTAAGGTTGCGCTATATTCGCCCTCGACTGGAAGCCTGGGGCTACAAAAACAAAGCCCACCTACCCTTCTCCTGCGGAGACGCTACGCGAACGGGAACGTCTTTGATGAACGTGGGCTAATTAGATGCATTTTCATACAAAAACGGTATTACCAAAATAGAGGTTGAACAGTCAAATCTTTTAGGGTAATGGTAAAATTACGCTGTTCAGTTGTAGCAATGAATGCGATAACTGCCTCACACGCCACAGCAACAGTTAACATTACCAAATTTCGCGCTAGAGGATAATCACAGACATCATCATTCGCATCGGAAGGAACGCGATAAACTTCATTCCAAATCACTTCTGCATAATCGGCTGCTAGCCCAACATGAAGACATGGAATATTGAATTGATCGGCATAATCCTTAACTGCTTGACGTGCCAAGCTGTTGTCAAAGACATCAACAATTAGCTGGCTGTCTTTGAGTAGTTGAGTTGTATTTGCTGATGTTAACTCCTTTGTCTTAGCATCAACTTTAGTACCAATTGCTCGGTATAAATTATTTGCCAAGATTTTTGCCTTAAATGCTCCGACATCAGAACGGTAGTAAGGCTGGGTAGAAAGATTACGCTCCTCAATGCGATCGCGATCAATGACTGTAAGTTTGTCAAAACCAGATCGAGCCAAGTTTTCCGCAATGTTAGCTCCTAATGCCCCAGCCCCACAAATGGTTACAGGATAATCTTTGAGCTTTGCCATCACAGCATTGCTACGGTAAAGCTGTTCGTGAAAAAAGATGCTCATTGTCCTCACCAATCTTGTTGTTCCATCACACCCACTAAGGATTGCAAGTCAAAATCGCGATCGCGTCCACTCAAACAAATGCCAGAACTGACAACAGTCAAATCAGTTTTAGCGATCGCACTACTGTGGCGAACACCATCAGCAGTTGTCCAATCAACTGTCCAGTAATCACCGCGATCGTGAAATTGGCGTAATTCACCGCCGCCTTGTTGTAATGCTTTTCTCAGTCGCTTTTCATCCTGTTGAGGTTGAGCAAATCCCTCAATCCGCCGAGTTGCTAATTCATACACTGTGCGGATTTCTGGAGTAATACCCTTAAACTGCAATTCCTCAGCAGGAGTAAGTTGCTTAACAGCAGATTGCAGAGTTTCCACAATCTCCGGATCGGTACGGCGATCGATTTCCTCAAACCAGCAGGATTGTCCATTCCAACGGGCGATAATTTGCTCAAAGACAACACCCTCAGTCACCAGATGCACTGCGATCGGTTTGACTACCTTCAACCGTTGACGCATATCTACTTCATTCACAGGGTAAGCTAACCAAGTTTTTCCTTGCAGTTTGTGTGCTAACCGCAGCCGTATTTGGGGAAAGTGTTGCAAGTATTCTGCAATTTGGGGTAAGTCGGCTTCTTCCACAACTGTTGCTGTCTTCGCATCCACAGGCTGAAAGATACCCCAACCTTCAAATTTACTAGGCTTTGGTGTGAAGGTATAGATCATTCCAGCTACCCGTGTGCGAACTCGTCCACCCTTAACACAAGGGGCGATAAATTGAGTTGCACACAACTGTGCTTCTGCACTAGCAATTTGGTTGATTAGCTTACGGATGTCAGTCATAGCTCACGCAAAGGCACATTGCTTAATAAATAAATGCAAATGTGGCTGCTGTATTACAGTAATTCCACGGCCCTTTATAAAAATATTATTGCCAGTCCAAAACTCTACCTTTTTTTGTCCACTAATACTCTGGCTTGTTTCAATGCTATAAATTTCTTTTATGCATTTTCCAGTAGCAAATGAAATTAAAAGTTCAAACCATGCAAAATAAGTATTATATGGAATTTCTTCATCGACATTGTTTTTATCTATAACTTTCAATATCATTTCTGCGCTTAATATTTCAGCATCTTTATTACCTATAGATGTAGAGATAAGACTGAATTCATATTTATTATCTAGAAAAGGAGTTGAAAAATTGTATAATACTTCTAAATTAGAAATACCATATATATGTTCTAATGTTTCTCCTTTAATAAATTTAGGATTATAGTCAATATGTAAATTACTTAATCTAACTAAATGTTTTTGAGTATTTACCTCGGCAGATTCTTGCGTATCACTGTTTCTAAAAGTAACAGTAAAATTAGCATCTGCAATATTTGCTTTTATAGACCATTCTTCAAAGCTTTTTCCCTCAATTATGTAATCACCTTCATAAGGAGACTGAACTAAATCTTTTTCAAGTTCATCTAACTGAAAAAAGAATAAATCCTCAAATGCTTTATCTTCTTTAACATTGGTAGATATTTTAACTTTATATACTGGTACAGACTCAGAAAACTTTTTATTATTTAAATTTTCATTTGTAGTTGCATCAATCTCAATAAAAACACTTCCATTTTTATAACAGTGAATAATACCAGTGAAATTCACAATTGGGTACTCATCTTTTTCATGCAGCTTCTTCAAATTACCAACAAAGCTAAACTGTTTCTGGATTTCCATATTTTTGCCTTTTTTATTTGAAGTGCTATCTGCTGAATTAGCATTGCTCATCAGACTTAATAATGAGCAATGCCATATTCTAACCTTACTTATCGTCTCGCACTGGCAACGGCATATCCAGAATCTCCATCAGCAAATCCAGACGAGAGGGACGTGTTAGGAGTGGAACGAGGTTTGGCAAGCTGTAGTAGTCGCCCTCGAAAGTGAAGGTTTCTACAGGTGCTTGCTGCTGCTTCAGTTGGCTCTCCAACCAGTTGTAATGAGTACCTACGCGGACAATCACAACATTGGGTATTACTGCCAACTCTCGGCAATAGGTCTTGTAGACTTCACTGAAGTAAGGAGTACCATTCTCGCCTTCATCCGTGACTATGATGATTTGGTCAACTACCTGCTTTTTCTTGCGCATTGCTTCCAATGCACAGCCGATACTAGTACCACCACCTGCCTTAATGTGCTGGAAGGCACGCTCCCAGTCGGTCAACTCTTTACCCTGTGCGGTGACGGGGTAAGGAATGGTATCGAAGGCGTAGACAAATAGTTCTGCCTGGGTAATACCAGAGATGAGAGCAGCAAGTTGCTTACCAACTGCGATCGCATTCTCCATTGAGCCGGACTTGTCAACCAGTAGGGCGGTTGGACGAGCGATCGCACCACGTCTTTTCACCTGCTCGTTAGTCACTTTTTCCAACTTTGCAACGGTGTCTGCGTCTAAATCTGCTGCGTCTGCGGCAATCTGTGCTTTGAATGCAGCCACACGCCCATTCTTAGATGCTTCCTCCAGCTTGGAATCAATCAGCTTTTTGACTTCTGGGTGATCCATTGCACCTCTCGCCTGGAGTGACTTGAGGTTGTTGATTACTTCCTGAGGAGTCATGCTGTTGATTAACGCCACCAACACAACTGGTGTGAGTTGCTTGATTGCACCGATCGCGATCGTGTAAGGAATGTGGAATTCCACAATTAGCCGTGCTTGTTCTGCGGCACTTTCTGCCTTAGCAAGCTGCTTCAGGATATCTGCCAACGAACCAGCTGGCGGAGTATCGCGGAACAAAATCGCATTTGCTCGCTCATTCGGCTTGATGTGCAGCGAAGCATACAGGTGCTTCATCGCTTTACGACCTCGCAAAGCAGCGCGATCGAATAGAGCCGGATTGCTTTCTCGCGCCTTCAGGTAACGGCGCACCGCAGTACGAGCCGAACGAGGCAGCTTATTCTGTTGCTGCTTCATGAAGTCAACCACACGAGCCACCTGATAGGGTGGAAACTCTTGCAGCATGATAAATCCAGCATCTCGGTGTTCAATCAAATTGCTCGTGAGCAAGTGAGCAACGAATACTTCTTTGTGGTCGCGGACATCGCCATGACGCTGATACCAAACTGCCAGGTGTCCGTAGAAAAGGGGATCTAATTCAACAATTAACTTGTGAATTTCTGCGACTTGCTCAAGCTTGCGATGAGGAGTTGTGAGCAAACTGTTGAGCATTTCCAGGCGCAGGTCACGTTCTGCGGTATTCATGATAACCTCCTCTAGTTGTAATGGATGAGGAGGCAGATGTTGCACGCGGGGCGATCAAGTCACCGCGCAAGTTGTAGAAGCATTGTGTATAACTGATTCAGAGTTATGTAAGCTTCTGCGATCGGGGCGCGGCAACAACTGCCAATTAATAAATTTGATCTAATTTATTTGTGAAATTCTCTATCTGTTTTCTTCTCTTCGCTTCCTTCTCTTCTCTACGAGAGGCTGCGCCCTAAGCGTAGCTATGCCGAAGGCTTTACGAGACGCTTCGCGAACGCGCCTTTGCGGTACCCTGCGGGAAGCCGCGAACGCGTCTACGTTTAAAAAAGAATCTCACGCAGAGACGCAGCGAAAAGTCGGAGCGCCGGCTTCCGGCGATCTGAACTTTTCAAGACAGAGGCACAGAGAAATAAACATCGAAATTATATGAGAGAAACGACTGCTCCTGTTTCCTCTAGCTGTTGCTTGAGAATTTCAGCCGCTTCTCGATCCAATCCAGCTTGCACCACTTGCGGAAGAGAGTCCACAAAGTCTTTTGCTTCTTTCAGTCCCAGTCCAGTCACCGTGCGGATGACCTTGAGTAAGGCAATCTTTTTCTCTGCTGGAACCGATACCAACAAGACATCAAACTCCGTCTGAATCTGTGGTTGAACCTCATCTTCATCATGTTTATCAACCCGAATGAGCTTCGGTGTGGAAATATCAACATTGAAGGTTGCTTCAATCTGCTTCACCAATTGAGCAGTTTCGTTGACAGTTAAAGACTTGAGTTGTTCTAAAATTTCTAGGGTTTTCACAGACATGGCAACCTCCAATGAGTTGCGATTAACTCATAATTGTTAATTAATAAAAGCACTTCGTGCAAGTTGAAAAAGCTGTTGATTCACACACAGGATTTGAACCTGTAATAGCTTGATCTTAAGTCAAGTGCCTGTTCCAATTCGGCTAGTATGTAAGCTTTTCCGGTTAGGGCACGAAGTGAAGATTTTACTCTTTAGAAAGTTGATTTAAAATAAATCGAATCTCTTTCTTATTACACTGCTGTTTACTAGCAGCGTAAATTTTTCGACCTCTATAAGTTGCGCTAGAACGGTGAATTAAACCTTTGAAAATATCCATCACATAATCAGTTGGTGGCGGTGGAAAATCTTCATAGGTAATTAGATACCAAATATCGTTCAGTTTGTGGTATTGATGATAATCATCAACAATCAAAACATCGGTTTGTTCCGGCTTTCGCTTCGGTTTTCGAGGTACTTTCGCGACTGCACAAAGAATTCCAGTTTGAGGATGGATATAGAAGCGATCGCGGTAACTCCCATTTAACTGAAGTTGATACCCTCGGTAAGGCTTGCTATAAAGTCCACCATCAATTATTTCTACATGACGTTCAACGTAATCCCACACATGATCGATAACGTGCTGTCCTGCCATTGTGCTGGGATCTAATCGTTGACACAATTCGCTGTAAACGTCATTCCACGGCTGTCCGACTTTCGAGCGCAAAAACCGACGCAGAGGACCGAGATGATCTGAAAGATGCTTGGATTTGTTTGTGGCTTTAATCAGGTAAGGATTGAACAATCCATCCTGACTGGCTTCCTCGGTGATTTTGTCTAACTGCTTTTTAAAACCTGTCAGCTTTTTGAGACTTATTCTTCTCCCACCGCGAGGACGCTCAATTACAATTTCGCTCAAACGATGTTCGCTCATAACTCATGTTGTTTAAAGATAGTTTTACTGATTGAGTTGTGATTACAAATGAGTTAGCGGACATCATTGAACTCACCTCCATGTGATTGAGTTAAGGTTGTAGATAAATACAATTTAAATAATAGTAATTCCGCGCAAGTTAGCAAAGCAGTTTTCACAATTGCCTTTACCATTTTGGCTACGCTCCCATCAAAGGGAGCGACAGGAGTTGAACCTGCATATCCATTGCTGGATGGTGTGTAGGCTTTACAAGTTAGGGCGCGGAATTAAGTCTTAAATGATTCCGTGCAAGTTGAAGAAGCTTTTTACAGCACGGCCGCTCTTACCAAATATTGGCAGTGGGCACGCACGCTAAATCTGCAAGAGACTTAGAAATCGTGCTTCGCTAGCTCGATCGCTCGAATTTTACTACCTTAGGACCGTTATCAATGTGTATGTATGCTTCTTCTGTTAGGGCACGGATGATTACGCATATTAACCATAAACTGCTTCCGGACGAACTATCAAATCACCACTAGGGCGGCGATCAATTATGTAAGCAGAGAGGCGATCGCTATTGACATCTAAATGCCGCGCAACCTGCTCCTTTACTGCCACATCATTCATGCCTGCTGCAATTCCTAGTTGTGTTTCTGCAACATCAACAGAACGTCCTTCAAATCGAATATGAACCATGACAATCACCTCTTTTTCAAATACTAATTACTATTAGTGGATCTGATCGGAATTGAACCGATACCCTCCCTGTGAGAGTTGCACTCACACCTCATGCGAGTTGAAAAAGCTGTGGTAACACACGCAGGAATCGCACCTGCAACTTATCGTTTAGAAAGCGATCGCTCTACTGTTGAGCTAGTATGTAAGCTTTTTCTGTTAGGGCACAAGTGACATCCGGGATCTCTACCGTTAGAGCTACAGACCCAAGTTTGCGTGATTGCGATGCTCTAATTGAGGTCATTGCAACTTCAATCAAAGTCAAAGCAAGTGGAGCCGTTGGGAATTGAACCCAAATCCTGCAACCGTCCGTTTGTTGGTTTCGGAGCAGTCAAACGCCAATCGCGGCCCCAAAAGTGGGCAATACTCATGAGAGTTGTTAAGCTTTTCTCCCAAACAGTGGCATCTATGCAGTTGTCAAGGTTCTGAGAGGTTTTACTTTTGCTTCTTGAGGAAGCTTGTTTGTTCATACTACATTTGTAATACAAAGGCTACATAATGTCAAGGGGATACTACAAACTTTTTGGGAAGTGAGAAATTGTTAGCCAGCGAGGAGATAAGTACCTAAACAAAATTAATTACAGATTCTCTATGCTGTTCCCTGTTCCCCGTTCCCTGTTCCCTTAACTGCTATATATCACCAGATAGAAGATGAGTGAGGTAGGTGATGATAGGTTAAGAGCATGAAAAGCAGCTAAAACCCTCATTGTGAATAAGTCAGTATTAATTGCCCTTGCTCTATTAGCGTCTACAATGCTGTCGCCAGTTAATCAAGCGGGTACTGCTCAAGGTTCAAGTAATTATGCTCTCAAAATGTCTTCATTCAATCTCAGTTCCCACAAATGGAAAAACCGGGTGCTACTAGTCTTTGCACCGTCGGTTGATAACCAAGCCTATCAGCAGCAGATACAGCTATTACAAGAGCAAAAAAGCGGTTTTGCAGATCGGGATTTGGTTCTCGTAGAAATTCTGGTAACAGATGAGAGCTATGCCAACGGACAGCCAATAGATGAGTCTGCTGCTGCCAAGTTGCGCGATCGCTTTGGGATTGACAAAGAAAATTTTCGCGTCATTTTGGTGGGCAAAGATGGTGGCGTTAAGCGCACTGATGTGACCCCAGTTCAAGCCACAGCAATTTTTGCGGAAATTGATGCTATGCCCATGCGGCAGCAAGAAATGCAAAATAAAGGCGGAAATTCACCTTAATTGCCTAAATATACAGCTTAGAGAATAAATCTGATGATCACTGTCCACCATTTGAACAACTCCCGTTCTCAGCGTATACTCTGGCTGCTGGAGGAACTCGGCATCGAGTACGAAATCAAGCGCTACGAGCGGGACCCGAAAACCATGTTAGCACCAGCGTCGCTACGCAAGGTACATCCGCTAGGCAAGTCACCAGTGATTACCGACGGTGCGCTGACCCTGGCGGAATCTGGTGCCATCATCGAGTATTTGGTTGAACGCTACGGTAGCGGACGCCTGATTCCGGCTTTGGGTACACCGAATCGACTGCGTTACACCTACTGGCTGCATTACGCAGAAGGCTCGGCAATGCCTCCACTGCTACTGAAGCTTGTCTTCGACCGCATCGAGAATGAACAAATGCCCTTTTTCGTGCGGCCAATCGCTCGAGCGATCGCCGAACGCGTCAAGAGTTCGTTTATTGAACCTCAAATCGCGCAGCACCTAGATTATCTGGAAGCGGAGCTAGGAAAAAGCACATGGTTTGCTGGTAACGAATTCACAGCGGCTGATATCCAGATGAGCTTCCCTTTAGAAGCGGCTGCTGTGCGAGCAGGACTGGATGCGAGCCGTCCGCAACTCATGGCGTTCTTAGATCGTATCCATACACGTCCAGCTTACCAGCGTGCGCTTGATCGCGGTGGTGCTTACGAGCTTTCGAGTTAAATAAAAAACTGATGTATTATATTATACTAATTAATTAAGTATTTAAGTAAGGCTTGACAAGTAGAAATGTCTATCTGCTTGAAGACTACAAACCTCAAATGGCTTTACCAGCAAACTATATTTTGGCAACTTGCTATAAGAGCGATAAACTAAGGAAAATTTCTTGAGGAAGTTATTGATGGCAAAAACAAATGGGGCAAAAACTGAAACATCTGCACAAGAATCGCCCGCAGACAAAGACACTGAGGACACGGCGGCAGTAAAAGATTCGTCTGAACCAGTGGAAGTAACCCAGGATATTGACGAGATCTTGAACTCACTAAAAAGCTTGCTGAGTGCCTTAGAAAAGCTGCAAAAAGTCCGGCAGGAAGTGGGTGACGTCAAACCTTTGATCGGGCGAGTACTAGATGGAGAACTAATTGCTGGTGAAGAGCTTGAACAACTAAAGGCAGGCGTAAGCGGTCTTACTCGCCTCGTTCGTGCTTATAGCGACCATCAAGCAGCACTGACTAAAGCACAACCGGCTAGAAACCTTTTAGATCAAGTGCTAAAAGAGGGTCATGCAGCATAAGCTAATC
>NZ_MTAV01000194.1:0-3602 GCF_002154695.1 Nostoc sp. T09 | reverse complement strand
CAACCCAATGGTCCCTATTATATCGGTGGCTATTCTTTTGGCGGCATCATAGCCTTTGAAGTTGCCCAACAACTAAAAGCTCAGGGTGAGGAAATCGGTCTACTATCAGTATTCGATGTCTCATCTCCAGGTTATGCTAAACCGATTCCCAACTCAGATGATGCCAGCTTTTTCCATCTACGGAAACTTTTGAGTTTGAACATCAAAGACCAGTTAACTTATGTATGGGAGAGGGTCTTTTGGCATTTTCAGATTGGCAAAGCAAGTATGTTTTATCGATTTTACTTGCGCTATATTAAACGCTCACTACCAGATTTGCGACTGTTGAAAGTGGCTTTGGCGAATAATCAAGCCGGCAAGAGCTATGTACCGTCAATCTATCCAGGTCAAGTAACTCTGTTCCGCGCTAGTCAGCAAAATGTCGGGTTAGATGTTGACTTGGAATTAGGCTGGGGTAAGCTAGCGGCTGGCGGAGTAGAACTCCATCATGTTCCTGGTGCTCATGCCTCTCTCATCCAAGAACCTAATGTACAGGTGATCGCTGAAAAATTCCAGGCTTGTTTAGATAAGGCACAAGTAGATGTGCTCAAGCCTAGCCGCGAATTCAGCGACACTGACAGAACAATGTAGAGATGGCAAACTTTTTCCCATCTCCGCTGGCACAACGTTCCCTTAAACTCTGTAAGAAACATTCTGTGTTCTTGGGAGAGTTAGCTCGATCTATACGAGTAGATTAAGTACTGGGATGATCGCAAACTAAAGAGCTTACACCCACAAACATGAGTATGTTTATGGGTGTAATACCAATTGGGGTATTAGAGCAGTGTCTAATGACAACCTTCACACGTAAATATACAACTTAAATGCGTGAGAGCTGATCAATTAGTCACATACAGCAGAATTCAGGAGTTAGAATTTGAGGCTGAGGATCTGTACTTCATTAACTTGAAATTTGCTGTAAGTACCTCAACATCAAGAAAGAAGAAGATTTGACAAAATTCATAATCTATGTCTCAAAACTTGCTGTTAGGCAAATAACAATAACTAGAAATTTGGTAGAGGAATTTTTAGGTAGCAGCTATGCTGTTGATTTTTTACCTGTGTCAATTACCCCTGGCGATCGCACATATCGCTACATTTTGAATCAGCAATCGCCATAGTATTTTTCTCTCCTTAGAGTAACAAAAATAATGTTGTTCTCTTGAGAAAAACTTATATTCAACTAATTTAAGATAAATATAAATCAAGTGCGAAGAGGCTTTGAAAAATTTTTTGCTAATAAGAAATATTAATTATCGGCGATTTTGACAAGCCCTCTAGATGCAATTTCTTTATCATTACTTTATAAATTACGGGATAATGACATTTATGTATTGAAGGCTTGATGAAGAGCAAAAATTATACCGTAAGTAGCTGTATATCTATTAATAGCTTTTTATAAAGAAAGCGGCGACGAATAGCTATAGAAATTCTAAGTACACTAAAGACCAATGGCAAAACAAGAGTTACAAGAGAGAGCCAAGTCAATCTTTGGTACTTCAACAAATTTGACAATTGAGCAGTTAGTTAGAGATGGTGTCAAAAAAAATCCAGCTGCCAGAGCGATCGCCGCTCCTGGTCGTCTTCCTCTGACATACGCTCGCCTTTATGACCATATCCAAAATGTCAGTGCAACTTTAAATGCAATGGGATTAGGAGTAGGCGATCGCGTTGCCATTGTACTGCCTAATGGACCAGAGATGGCTGCTGCTTTCTTGGCGGTAGCTGCCTGTACCACTAGTGCCCCTCTCAATCCTGCTTATAGCGCTGAGCAATTTGATTTTTACCTGGGAGATTTAAATGCCAAGGCCCTGATTGTGCAATCAGGGAAAGATTCCATAGCCAGACAAGTTGCAGCAGCACGTAATATTCCAATTATTGAACTAGTGCCACAGTTGGACGCAGAAGCCGGAATCTTTAAACTGGTAGGCGAAACCAACTTACCTCCTGTAGAGGGCACTCACAGTCAGAATGAAGATATTGCTCTGGTTTTGCATACATCAGGAACCACTGTCCGTCCCAAAATTGTGCCGCTAACACAAGCTAATTTGTATATAGCAGCAGACATTATTAAAAATGCACTAGAGTTAGGGCCAAACGATTGTTGCTTAAACGTTATGCCCCTGTTTCACGTACAGGGGTTATTTATATCAATACTTTCCTCTATCGCATCTGGTGGGAGCGTTGCTTGTGCTCCTGGATTTGATGTTTCGCAATTTTTTGTCTGGCTACAAGCCATGCAAGCAACCTGGTATTCAGCAGTTCCGACAATTCATCAAGCAATTTTGAATGCTACTGATATTCATAAGACCTTAGATAGCATTCCCAAACTGCGATTTATTCGTTCTGGAGGTGCTGCCTTACCACGCCCAGTCATGAAAGCCTTAGAAGAATTCTTCCAGGCTCCAGTACTAGAGGGTTACGGCATGACTGAGACGGGCTGTATAATTGGGCTTAATCCTTTACCACCTCGTCAGCGCAAACCTGGTTCAGTAGGAATTGCTACTGGCATGAAATTAGGCATCATGGATGAGACCGGTAATTTACTACAACCTTATGAAGTCGGGGAGATTGTAGTACAGGGCGGCCATGTGATGCTTGCTTACGAAAATAATCCCGTAGCTAATCAAAACTCTTTTACCAACGGGTGGTTTAGAACTGGAGACCAAGGCTATGTAGATGACGAAGGTTATCTGTTCCTCACAGGTAGGCTGAAGGAGCAAATTAATCGTGGTGGTGAAAAAATTGCTCCTAGGGAAATAGATGACGTGCTACTAGAGCACCCAGCCGTAGACCAAGCAGTAGCCTTTGCAGTTCCCCACCCTACTCTCGGTGAGGATTTGGCAGCAGCAATTGTCTTGCGGCCAAATGCTACTGTTACTGACAAGGAAATTCGTGAATTTGTCGCCGCCAAGCTGGCTGGTTTCAAAGTTCCAAATCAAATAGTATTTGTAGCAGAAATCCCCAAAGGTCCCACAGGTAAACTCCAGCGCATTGGTTTGGCACAAAAGCTCAAAGAGCAATTGCAAGCAAATTACGTTGCACCCAGAACTGAGGTAGAGAAGGTACTAGCAGAAATTTGGGCTGAGGTACTGAAGCTCGAACAGGTAGGAATTTATGATAATTTCTTTGCGTTAGGTGGCGACTCGTTGCTAGCGGTAAGTCTGTTCAACAAAATTGAGCAGAAATTGGGCTATAGTCTACCTCTGTCTACCTTAATTCCAGCACCCACCGTTGAGCAATTTGCTGATGTAATTCGTCGTGCAGAATCTTCAGAATCTAGCTCATCCCTAGTAGCAATTCGGGCACAAGGTTCTCGACCACCGCTATTTTTGATTCATCCAGTTTGGGGTAATGTACTGCTGTATCGGGATTTGGTGCGTTATCTGCATCCAGACCAACCTGTTTATGCGCTGCAAGCAAAAGGAATTGATGCCCAACAAGCACCTCTGACTGATTTAAGTGAAATGGCTACTCACTACATTCAGGAAATTCGTCAGGTTCAACCCAATGGTCCCTATTATATCGGTGGCTATTCTTTTGGCGGCATCATAGCCTTTGAA
>NZ_MTAV01000193.1 GCF_002154695.1 Nostoc sp. T09 | reverse complement strand
GAAAAACTCGACCCGCAATTTCTGCCTACTAACGATATTACAGCGATTTCTCAAACCAACCCGCAGTTAAATGGCATAGTCAGCATCAGTTCCCCAGATATTGACCCCAGCAAAGGAATTGTTTCTTTACCGATAAACGCCGCTGACCCTTCCCAGCAAATTGCCCAAAGCTGTAGCGCTAGTAATGAAAAAGTAGCTAGTGCATTTACTGATGCTGGACGTGGTGGTTTACCGCCTAAACCTGACGAATTTCTCAGCAGTGATACGGTGTGGGAAGATATCCGCATCCGGGCTGACACCACACAGCAGACAGCGTTAACTTCTACTGCAACTCCTGTCAAACAGAAGACAGCATTAATTATGCCTGCTACAGGTTGGGTATTTAATGACAAGGGCGAAGTTACGCTGATATCTCAAACGCCTAAATCTTCTGCTGCTTGGGTGAATTCCTCTAACTGTGCTGCTAAAGGGGTTTTAAAACGAACCGCATAGACGCGCCAGCGGCTTCCCGCAGGGTAGGGCGCTAAGGACGCAAAGAAGTAAGAGGTACAGAGAGTTCTTACGTAAGGAATATTAACTGCCGATAAATGCTGACCAAAACCCCTTATGTAGGATGTCTTCAACCATTCTAAATAGTTTGTAACAAGTCAAAACTTCTCTTATATCTCTTCTCTGCGTCTCTGCGCCTCTGCGTGAGATTCCTTTTTTAAATCTATATTCACTACCTAAATAAAATAACTGTATTTATATGTATTCGTCGCAAAAAACTTCTAAATTTCAAATATCAAATTGTATAACTTGGCTAATATTTACATTTTTTATATTCAATTTTCTCACTTTTAAGTCACTAGCACAAACTCCAGCTAACCCGCCTGTACAAGACATAGATCGCCAAATCGAACAACCAACTCCCCCAACCCCAACACTACCTAAACTGCCGAATCTTGAAGAGTTATTGCAGTCTCCACCTACAACTACTCCCACACCTGCAACTGGCGAAACAGTTCCCAGAGATTTTCCTGGAACAATTCAGGTGACTGGTTTTGAGGTATTGGGTAGCACTGTATTTAATAAACAAGAATTAGATGCAGTACTCCAAGAATTTATCAACAAACCCATCACTTTTGCCCAACTATTAGAGGTGGCAGATAAAATTACTGAACTGTATACCAAAGGTTGTCAAGCTGAAAATAAAAATTCAGATTTACCCTGTTACGTTAATTCAGGCGCATACATTCCTTCAGACCAAACTTTTAAAGTCGAGGGTGGTGTCGTCAAAATTCAAGTAGTGGAAGGAAGTTTAGAAAGTATTGAGGTTCGGGGTACAAGCCGGCTCAATCCTAACTATGTGCGAAGTCGCCTAGCCTTGGCTACAAATAAACCTTTAAATTTAAAGAAATTACTCCAAGCTTTACAACTATTACAATTAGATCCACTAATTAAAAATATCTCTGCGGAATTAGGCAATGGTGTTAATCCGGGTGCGAGTGTATTATCTGTGCAAGTCGCTGAAGCAAAGACATTTAGCGCTCAAATTAGCTTAGATAATAACCGTACATCAGGCATAGGTAGTTTTGAACGACAAATCCAACTCAATCAAGCAAATCTATTGGGATTGGGAGATGGATTAAGTATTGGTTATGCAAACACCGATGGTAGCAATAGTGTAGATCTCAGCTATAGATTACCCATTAATCCCCGCAATGGTACTTTGCAGTTTAACTATAGCTATGCATCCAGCAACGTGATTGAAGAACCTTTCAATGTATTGGATATCGAAGGTACTTCCCAAGAGTACGGTGTTACCTTTCGCCAACCATTAGTGCAAACTCCCACTACCGAATTTGCAGTCGGAGCAAGTATTAACCACAGAGATAGTGATGTTGGCTTTTTAGAAGCACAAGTAGGAGAAAGATTGCCATTTCCTTCTGCGGGTGCAGATGCAAATGGGAAGACGAAAGCAACAATATTGCGGTTGTTTCAAGACTGGACTCAGCGTAGTAGCAAACAAGTACTCGCGGCGCGATCGCAATTAAGTTTAGGTGTAGATGCATTAGATGCCACAATTAACGAAGATGCACCGGATGGTCAATTCTTTGCTTGGCGCGGACAGGCGCAATGGGTGCGACTCCTAGCACCAGAAACTTTATTTCTAGTACGTGCAGATGTGCAATTAGCCGATAGACCATTATTAGCCTCCGAACAGATTGGCTTGGGAGGACAAGCAACAGTTCGGGGTTATCGTCAAGACCAAATATTAGCAGACAATGGCTTTTTAGCGACTGCGGAATTTCGCTATCCAGTGTTGCGTGTGCCAGAAATTCAAGGGTTGCTACAAGTTACACCATTTATTGATTTTGGTACTGCTTGGAATATTTCCCAACCTGGGAGAACTACTCTTAATCCCGATACTATCGCCTCAACTGGAATCGGATTTTTGTGGCAACAAAACAATTTAACAGCACGTTTTGATTGGGGTATCCCTATCGGTATTGATATTCCCAATAAAAATACTTGGCAAGAAAACGGACTCTATTTTTCTATTATTTATACTCAACCATTTTAGTTAATAGTCATTTGTCATTTGTCATTTGTTTCTTGTCTTATTTACCTACTTAATTATTTATGTCTATACTTTTACTTCTCGCTGCCTTATCTCTAAATCCTGCTGTCAATCTAATTAAACAAATTTCTCCTATAGCCGCAGTCATCAATCCACAGGTATCAGAAACTCAATCTGCAAATGGCAAGGAATTATTAGATCAAGGCTTAGTAGCATACCAAAAAGAACAATATTCTCCAGCACTCAAGATTTTCCAAAAAGCAAATGAATCGTTTCAATCTAAAGGAGATAAACTCAACCAAGCGCTGATATTAAATTATCTTTCCTTAACTTATCAACAGTTGGGGCAATTAGCTGATGCTCAACAGGCTACTGAACAAAGTTTGCAGCTATTAAATAGCAAAAGTGATAGTAAAGATTATTTATCGATTCGTGCTCAAGCACTTAATACTCAAGGTCAGTTACAACTAGCACGAGGAGAAACAGAAAAAGCTTTAACTAGTTGGCAAGAGGCAACAACTACTTACAGTAAAATTGGGGATGAATCAGGCAAACTTGGAAGCAAAATTAATCAAGTTCAGGCACTACAAACATTAGGACTTTACCGCCGTGCTACTAACACCTTAGAAGACATAAAGCTGACTTTAGATAAACAACCAGACTCTCTGTTGAAGGCAACTGGATTGCTTAGTCTTGGTAAAAGCTTACTTGTAGTTGGAGATGTCAATAAATCTCGGCAGATATTAGAGCAAAGTTGTCAGATCCAAGCAAAGCGATCGCAAGCTGAAGAAGTTTGTAATTTAAAGTTAAGTTTAGGTAACAAAGCCCAAGCACAGCAAGGCATTGAACAAGAAAGGCTGGCAGAAATTTTGTTAAGTTTGGGAAATACTGCTCAAGCACAGCAAAACAGCGAAGAAGCAATACAGTTTTATGAACGCGCTGCTATTATTTCCCAAAAGCCGACAACACAGTTACCAGCACAATTAAATCAACTACGGCTGTTGGTACAATCTCTGCCAACAGAGTCACCAACCCCAGCTTTGTCGCAGCAAATTCTCTCTCAAGTTGCAAGTTTATCAGCAAAGCTGGAAAGCTTACCAGCAAGCCGCAGCAGTGTTTATGCTCGAATTAACTTTGCTCAAACTCTGGTGAAGCTAGCAAAAACAGGAGTATTAGCTAAGGAAGTAATCCCCACTCAAAACACTTGCACATCTGCTGATTCTCTCTGCACGGCGGCTAAAGTTGTCGCTACAGGTTTTCAGCAAGCTAAAACTCTCGAAGATGTGCGATCGCAAGCTTATGCTTTAGGTACTTTGGGGAGTTTATATGAACAAACTCAGCAATGGCCGGAAGCTCAAACCTTGACCCAGCAAGCGCTAAAATTGGCAGAAGGGATTCAGGCACGAGATATTGCTTATCGTTGGCAATGGCAATTAGGACGGATTCTCAGCGCTAGCGGTAATTCTCAAGGTAACGAGCTAGGAGCGATCGCAGCTTATGATAAAGCAGTCAAAAATTTAAAATCCATCCGCCGTGATTTAGTTACCGTTAATCGTGACGCTCAATTTTCTTTTCGGGATGAAGTAGAACCAGTCTATCGCGAGTATGTGAGTTTGCTATTACCAAAAACTGGGGAACCTAGCTCGGAAAATTTAGATAAAGCTAGGAAAGTTATTGAATCATTGCAGTTGGCAGAACTAGATAACTTTTTCCGCAGAGCTTGTGTAGATGCACAACCTGTGCAGATTGATGAAATTGATCAACAAAAACAAACCGCTGTCATTTATCCTGTTGTTTTGAGCGATCGCTTATCTATTATCCTTTCATTACCGCATCAGCAAAACAATAAATCCCTGAAATTGCATACAGTTATTCTGCCTAAAAAGATATTTGAAGACAAAGTTAAAGAACTGCATCAAAAAATATTTTTTAGAAGTCCTCGTGAGTTTGTACAAACTTCCCAGCAAGTTTACGAATGGTTAATTCGCCCTATCGAAACAGATTTACAGAATAGTGGTGTTAAAAATATCGTCTTTGTCTTAGATGGAACATTGCAGAGTATCCCGATTGCGGCTCTTTACGATCAACAGAAAAAGCAATATTTAATTGAGAAAAAATATAACATCGCTAACACCCCAGGTTTAGAGTTATTACCCCCTCAAACTTTGGCTAAAAAACGATTGCAAGCAGTTGTTGGTGGACTGAGCGAAGCGCGTGACAATTTTCCAGCATTACCTGGTGTGAAATATGAACTTGAGCAAATCAAAGGGATATTTTCGACAGCCGGAAATTTTCTTGATAAAAATTTTACTCTGCAAAAAATTGAAGAGGCTGTTAAGTCTTTTCCGGGAGGAATATTACACCTAGCAACTCATGGAAAGTTTAGTTCCAAAGCAGAAGATACGTTCATTTTGACTTGGAACCAACGGCTAAATGTCAACGATTTCAGTTCTGTACTAAGAACCCGCGAGACAAACCAACAGACGGCAATAGATTTACTGATCTTGAGTGCTTGTGAAACAGCAGCAGGTGATAGCCGCGCCGCCTTAGGACTAGCTGGAATTGCCGTACAGTCCGGCGCACGCAGTACATTAGCAACTCTTTGGAGTGTCAACGATGAAGCAACTGCGGCTTTAATGATTCAGTTTTACAAAGAAATGGCTCAAAACCACAAAAAAGCCGAAGCTTTGCGTAATGCTCAATTATTTCTACTTTCAGGAGAGTTAAATCCTAAATTTAAACATCCCTATTACTGGGCACCTTTTGTTCTGGTAGGTAATTGGCAATAAAACCGTAACGCAAAAATTGATTTACGGAGCGATGTCTAACGACAAGCTGCTACGCATCTACGCAACACAATACGGTTCGGTTAAGGGGAAAAGGGAAAAGGGGAAAGGTTTAAATTTACCCTTAACCCTTTTTCCCTTACCCTTTGCCCAAACTACAAGGGAAATGAAAAGTGCTTATCCGAACTGTATTGCTACGCAACATTCTTGCCTTGATTTAAGTAGTTAAACATAATTAATTACACAATGTCATTGCGAATGTAGCGCAGCGAAATGTAGACACGAAGTGGCTTCCCGCAGGGTAGCAATCGCAAGGGCGAGGATTGCTTCGCTTCTCTTCGAGACGCTACCGCGAACGCTCGCAATGACTGTAATTAATTTTGCGTCGTTACTTACTAAAGCTACACCACAGCAAAACCTGTATGTTGCCGTACTTTAGGATGGCGAAAACCAAGAACTATATCTTTTTTAGGAACTCCCGCTTCTAGCAAATCACTTGCTACACCTTCTTCGGTATCATCCCATTGAATCCAAATCTTTTCATCAATTAAACTTAAATGGATGGGTGTGGCATGGAGATATTTGTCACCACTCCAACCTATATCTAAAACTAAGTATTGCCCCCGCTCATCATCAAATAAAACTTGAGAAGCATAACCATCGCCTAGCGCTGTTCGATAATCGGCATGATTTTGGAGTACGCTCTTAATAATGTTTTGGTATTTTAATTGGGTATCCATTGCACGATTGCCTCACTTTCAGTATTAAAGACAATTAGCTTAATAATTTGGTTCTTGAGTAACACTTGTCCCAATTCTATGGTAAACACGCTGTTAAACGTTGCTTGAGAAACTGCAAGATAAAGGTTGCGCTCGCTTCCCATTTCGTTGAGTATTTGGCGATAAAGGACATACTGCCCTAAGAGGTTGTTTTAAAAGCCCTTAGTGATATATCAAATACCTTTAGATCCCCCTAAATCCCCCTTAAAAAGGGGGACTTTGAGAGGGTTTCCCCCCTTTTTTAAGGGGGGCTAGGGGGGATCAATAAGTGCCTAAAATCACAGCCCACTACTTTTCAAACATCCTCTTAAAGAAGTGCGATCGCTCTGTTGCCTTCTCGCTATTTTAGTGGCTTACTCAAGGCGGCAACAAGCTCGTCTTTTTTCATCTTACTGATGCCAGCAATTCCTCGTTTCTTTCCCATCACTTTTAAATCAGCCGTTGGCATTGTTTTAAGCATATCAGCGTCGGTAATTGTATCTGGCATTGGTTGTGGAGTGAGATAAAAAACTTGGTTTAAAACATCAAGTTTTTTGCCTTTGGTAATTCCACATTTCAGATTAATGATTGGCTCTAATGTCTTCCAGTATTGACGAGGAGCTTCATCAATCCGGTTTGTAGCTATAGCAGGTTTAACAGCTTTGAGAACGCTATCTGGTAGCTTGACTAAATACTCTAATGCTGCTTTAATTTCATCCCTAGATGCTTTAGAAAGATTAATTTTTGGAAGTTCTTCCCCTGCAAGTACTTTTGTAACTTCAACTGTCTCATCACTACCATCAGTAATAATGCACCAAACGCGATCCAAGCCAGCGGCTTCTGCAATTGCATAAATGAACGAGTTAGCAATTACTTGATACTTATCTTCGCCAGTTTCTTTTACAATAACTGGAATCCAATTTCGTCCGCCCTTTTGGTTAAGCAAATGGGCTGAAGCTGTGATTAAAAATTCAGGTGCATCAGTTCCTTCACCAGGGTCAATTGCATCCAAATATAAATGCCTTAAATTTCCAATATGGCTGAGACTATTCATTGTAAAAAATACTCCTGTGCTAAATCTTTATAATATTCATGAGCAGAGCGATCTCGATAAACCGCAGGAATACGCGAGAAAGCTGAGTTAGCTATATTCGCGTAGCTTGGAACCTCATGAATATGAAGGTCTTTTTTTGCATTAGTATACTTGGGATAGAAGTAAGGAAGTAAATTAAATCCCTCTTTTTTAGCAGTTTTAAGAATGTTAGTAATTTCTTGTTGAGCAACTGCTAATTGAGGTGGTGTCATCTTTTCACCATTGAAGAAAATTGGCAATGGAATTGGGCTACCGTCAGCTTTTTTAGATTGTACTTCAGGGATAAATTTCTTTATTGCCATTGCTGCATTTTCTAGTGAGAAAAGATTATTATGCTTTGTGGGAATAAGAACAACATCAGCCGCATAAACAGCCAGTTGGCTAAATACCCGCCAGTTAGGTGGCGCATCTATCAGAATATAATCATATTCTTGTCTTAAAATTTCTAGCTTGCGATAAAGAGAGTTAGTTTGCAGATGACTAAGTAAGGTATGTTCAGGCAGATCTGTCAGTTTTTGATCAGCAGGAATAACATCAAACCTCAGTTCGCCACTAGGCTTTTTGAGAGGAAACTTATAAGGATGTAAAGTACCTTGAAGTTCTACATTTCTTTCTGTTAGAGCCTCAAAGACGCTCCCTTTACTTAATGGAAGACCTAAAGAGCTAGTTAAGTCTTGTTGGTTAGGGTCAAAATCAATCGCTAAAACTTTCTTACCTAAAAAAGTTAAGATAGCTGTTAAATTTACGGTAGTAGTCGTTTTTCCAACTCCTCCCTTGTTGTTATACACTGCAATGGTTAAAGCTTTAGAGGGATTTTCAATTTTTTGCCTAATTGCAGCAATTACACTATCAATATTATCTGCATCCATTGAAATACACTTTGTTGCCGGATGAATTACTTTTCCATGCTTGCGGAACAGTTGAATATGGCAAGAGTTAGTAATTATCCCCCACTGTACTGTTTTACAATTTGGAGCAAGTAGATAACGCTTTAGTTGATGAACCGTTTTTTGATACTGTGCAGCGTCTTCAGATAGATTAATATCTCTCCCCTTTAATTCCAGCAGAAGGTAAGGATTAGATTTCGTGTGTAAAAACACATCATCTCCAATAGTTTTTCTTGCTGCTTTATCAACAGCGCCGTCACCAGTATTATATTCTGGATGAATTTCCTCAGATTGAAATCCTAGTGCCCTCAACAAGTGCGAAGCAAAAAGGTCGTTTATAACAGGTTCGGATGCGCTTTCGGGAAGACTTTGCAAGGCTTCTCGAAGACTGGTAATTGTCATGCTCATAGTATGGGTTAACTTCCAGCAAGGTCTTAGTTTAGTGTTCCCATCTAAGGACAATTATTAATTAAATAAGGTGATAATGTGGATAAAATCGATTTTAATAAGCAAAACATTAGATTGCATATTCATCTTGGTATTTTATGCAAGCACAAAGGCAAATTGTTTTCACAATTTACCTCTTTGCTGGCTAATTCAAGTAATTTCAAATTTTAAACAATTACTCCGCAGATATGGATGTTTGGTTTACCGCCGAACGTGCTTTCTTGCGGTTTGACCTGCGCGTTCCACCAGCCATTCCATACTCGTCACTAGTTTTGCCATAGTGAGATGCAACACTCAGTAGCATTTTCTCAGAAAGACTATTCAACTCCCGTTCTGCTTCTGCTAATGCATTGTATGTTTTCTCTACGATCGCTCGTGCTTGATTGTAAGCTGTTAGCTTATCTCGCATCTCCAGAATTTTATTGTTGTAATTAGCGATTGATAACCCATTACCAAAGTCTAACTGAGGATTAATCATCTGCATTCCTTCAATTCGTCGTTCAGCTTTAGTGAGTGCGGTGGAATTGCGTTTGCGTGGCGACATAAAATTTTCCTGTTTGAATTTTGATATGGAGAACCCTGATAGTCTTTACTACGGGGTTTTTTCTATACCATAAACATACGCAATAGGCGGATGTACCAGCCACAGTGAAGCTACAGAAGTTTACAAGCATGAGGATGAGCAAACTGGATAAGTAAGGGTATATTTGCTGAAAATAGTCGTAAAAGCTACTCTAAGAGTTGCAAAACCTAGTCTAAAAGTTATAAAAGCTAGTCTCAGAGTTACAAAAGCTACTCTAAAAGTTACAAAAGCTAGTCTCAGAGTTACAAAAGCTACTCTAAAAGTTACAAAAGCTAGTCTCAGAGTTACAAAAGCTACTCTAAGAGTTATAAAAGCTAATCTAAAAGTTGCAAAAGTTAGTCTGAAAATTGCAAAAGTTGATTTATTGAGCGATCGCACTGTTAAAATAGCGCATCCCAAAGCGCGATCGCTCATTCTACTGAACCACTAACTCTAAGATCACTCCAAGTAAAAAAATGCCCAATTGTCATTACGAACGCAGCGATAGCGGAGTGAAGTAATCCCATAGTCTCCAGTTTAAATCAAGTGTTGAAAAGTCTTTGTAAATGGTCAACAGCCAATTTTCAACACGTAGAGACTGCCAGAAGTAAATATGATAATGCTGAACATTAACTGTCAGTCCAGTAGGGTGTGTTATGCCGTAGGCTAACGCACCTTAAATTGTTGATAGTGCGTCGGTGCGGCGCTTGGCGACAACACACCCTACACATAGCTTGAAATATTAGCGCTGACTTACTCGTGTTAGCGATCGCTGTCAATTTTAACAGTTGATCTGATGTACCACAAACAAATTTTGGCAATCATACATTAGCTTCATATTCAGATGGTACTCCAGTCCAATTATTTTCCCTTGAAATAATGCCTTCAAGCCGAAAAACTATCTGCTGCCCTTTTCGTTGTGGATGCCAACCTTGATCAAGGGCGTGTAAAATAGCTTTCCTTACCAACCAAGGTGAAATGATGTTACCGTGTTCAACCCAGGTGATCATTCTCTGTCCTGGATTTTCCGCACACTCTACAACAATTGCCATACCAGGCTCATCGTCTGGTTGGACAACCCAGCGGTAATTAACATTATTAACCTTAATTAGCCTCGTGCCTTTTTTAGCAAGTGCCATATCCTTGAAGAGAAGCGATCTCATTAATCCTAAACTACTACATACAATAGTTGAGGGGGTGTCACTTCTCCTGACTTTGTTTGTTTAAAGAAGATAACTTCATCCGCCGGCTTTCACGCGACAATGGTACTAAAGCTGGGGCTTGGCTTTGAATATTGCTTTGTTGAAAGCTTTCCACCACCTTAGATAACTCTGCAATTGTCGAAGCTTCAAATATGCTACGCAAAGGTAACTCGAAGCCAAAGCTATCACGCACTCTGGAGGTAAGCTGAGTTGCTAATAAAGAATGTCCGCCTAGTTTAAAGAAATTGTCGTGAATCCCTACGTGCTTGATTCCTAGAACCTCAGCAAAAATTTTCACTAACACTTCTTCTATGGGAGTTCGAGGTGCAACATAACCTGCTGCTAATTCTGAGTTTATTAGCTCAGGTACTTGTAAGGCGCGGCGATCGAGTTTACCATTAGCCGTCAGAGGTAAGTGCGATCGCACTACAAACATAGACGGTATCATATACTCCGGCAGTTTTTGGGCTAAATAAGTTTGCAACTGTGGTACTAACTTCCGCGCTGCTTTAGCTTGTAGAGGATTATTTGCATAAGATTGCCATGCACGTTTTTGGCCACTATGTGGAAAAACAATTTTCTGATTTATTGCTGCTTCCTGTACAAAAACCACATCATAATTTCCTTCACTATTTGAATCTGACCAGCTAATATCTACTTTGTAAGGTAGTTGATTAGCCAGTTCATAGAAGTTTTCAGGATCTATTCCTAAATTCTCTATTTCTTGCAAAGCCTTACGCATTTGTCCTGCTGTTTGCAAATCTTCTCCATCTGCTAGCCATTCTGCTGTTTTAACTGCTGTCATTACCCGTGTATTTGGTACATTAGTAATAGCTAAAATATCTGGTTGTTTCTCAATTAATAGCTGATGTACTGAAGATATTGTGAAGTTATTTTCGCGCCAGTCTAGCCATTGTACTTTTCTAGTTTCTTGCTGCTCACTGCTAATATGAAGAATAGCATTATAACGAAACTGAGTTAGCTCATTGCTTTCTTTTCCCCTAATAAGTTGAATTTGTACATGGCTAATTTGGGGAAAGTGCTGCTTTAATGCATTGAAAAAAGCTGGATCGATGACTAACTCTGTTTCTTGGAAAAGCTGCATTTGTACCCTTTGCTGCAACTCAGCGCGGGTTAGGGAAGGTTCAGCTTGATACAGTTGCACAGATGCATGAAAAGCTTGCAAAAGTCGCAGATTCCGCACATCTCCGATGAAGATAAAGCCACCAGGTGCAGTCGCTTTTACAGCACCTTCTAAAACCTGAATAAAATAATCAATACTAGGAAAATATTGCACAACAGAGTTGAGAATTACCACATCAAAAGCTGCTGCATCTATTCCTGCAAAATCATCAGCTATCTTCTGATGCAGTGTTACTTGCGGTATTTCTTGCTTTGCCAACTGTTGTTTAATATAGTTAAGTGAAATCTGGGAAAAATCTGTTCCATAATATTGATTACAGTGAGGAGCAATTCTAAAAAGTACTAAACCTGTTCCACAACCAATTTCTAGTACTCGCTGCGGTTTTAAAGCTTGAATTTGCGCTACTTGGTTATTTATCCACTCACCCATCTGTTCTACTGGAATAGGTTGATTTGTATAACTACTATTCCAGCCGATAAAATTAAATTTTGGATCTAAATCAGCAGCAGATTGATGATAAATTTCGTTATATAGTATCTGCCATTGCAAAACCTGCTCATCTTGCAGTTGCATTAACTGCTTATTTTCTGGCTCGCTGCTGTATTCAGTATTTAGAACAACATAAACTACTAAACGTTTTTCGCCTGCATCTTCATGAGCCATCACTACAGTTTGCTGCACGGCTGGATGCTGACTTAATACTGCTTCAATTTCTCCCAATTCAATGCGGTAGCCACGAATTTTTACCTGCTCATCAAGGCGACCTAAAAATTCAATATTGCCATCTAATTGATAGCGAACCAAATCACCTGTTTTGTACAAACGACTTTCTTCTTGTCCTTCTGCCATCTGCCATCTGCCCTCTGCCTTCTTAAAGCATTCAGTAGTTAAATCTGGACGATTTAAATATCCTCGCGCCAAACCATCACCACTGATATATAATTCACCTGGAACACCAATAGGTACAGGTTGTAAATTTTTATCTAATATATAAACTTGTGTATTAGCGATGGGATAACCAATTGCAGGTGATGAATTATCTGAATTTTTAACAACAACTTGCCCAGAAGTCGTTACAACTGTATTTTCTGTCGGGCCATAGTTGTTAACTACCTGGAAAGTATGGGAAGCTAAAGGATATTCTTGTAGTTTATCTCCACCTGTGAGTAATATTCGTAAAGCTGTATTTTTAGACCAGTCTAATGTCAGAATTTTCTCTGCTAAAGGTGTTGGTAAAAAAGAAATTGTGATGGCTTTTGATATAATCCAATTTTGGATATTTTCAGGCGATCGCTTAATTTCATCATCTACAATATAGATACTTGCTCCAGCAGTAAGATACGGCCAAATTTCCCAGCCGCAAGCATCAAACGCAACCCCAGCAATCTGTGTTACTCGGTCAAGGGATGAAACTGCAAAGGCTTTTTGATGCCAAAAAATCAGATTTAATAATCCTCGATGTTCAATTTGTACGCCTTTGGGTTTTCCTGTTGATCCAGAGGTATAAATGACATATGCAAGGTTGTTTACTGTAACTTCGCTAGGGAGATTATCTGCAATTTCTTGAGCAATAATTTCCCAGTCTTTATCTAAACAGATTACCTGTGAACTTTGGCTTCCCAAACGTTCAACCCATTGCTGATGAGTTAATAAAATTGGCACCTGTGCATCTGCCAACATAGATTTTAAACGCTCAGGCGGATAAGTCGGATCTAAAGGTAAATATGCTCCACCCGCTTTCAAGATGGCTAACATCCCAATTACCATATCAAAGGAACGTTCTACACAAAGTCCTACTAAAACTTCAGATGTAACGCCTAATTTTTTGAGATAATGTGCTAGTTGGTTACTGCGAATATTTAACTCTTGATAGCTAAGTTGCTGCTCTTTTAATACAAGTGCGACACCTGATGAGTTTTTCTCTACAATTTGCTCAAATAACTTATGAATGCACTTATCTTGAGGATAATCTACTTGGGTATTATTCCATGCAACTAATAGCTGATGTAACTCCGCTTCACTTAAAAGCGGTAAATTAGCAATTTTCTGTTCTGGATTTGCAACTATACCCTCAAGTAATATTTTAAAATGTTCCAGCATCCGAGTAATAGTTGCGTCATCAAATAAATCCGTGCTGTAAATGACAAAACCACTGATTCCTTCTGAATTATCTACCCACAATCCATTATTTGGCTCTTGTTCCCACAGGTGAAATTCTAAATCAAAACGCGTTGTTTCACTATCAAATTGCCAAGGACTGAGTGTTAATCCAGGTAGTTCTAACGCTGATATCGGCGCATTTTGTAGGGCAAATGCAACTTGAAATAGCGGATTTTGATTTAAGTTGCGCTCTGGATGTAGTTCTTCTACCAGCTTTTCAAAAGGCACATCTTGATGAGCGTAAGCTGCTAAAGCTACCTCTTTAACTCGACTCAATAATTCTCTAAAATTTGGGTTGCCGCTTAGGTTGGTACGCAACACCAAACTATTAACAAAAAAACCAATTAATCCTTCAATTTCGCTACGGTTGCGGTTGGCGATAGGCGAACCTACAGCAATATCTTCCTGCTGAGTGTAGCGGTAGAGTAATATTTGGAATGCCGTCAGCAGAGTCATAAACAAAGTTACTCCTTCCTGCTGGGAAAGAGTTAACAGCTTTGCACTCAAGCTTTTTGATAGTTTTATAAATTGCCTTGCACCTCGGTGAGATTGCACGGCTGGGCGTGGTTTATCTGTAGGGAGATTTAGTATAGAAATGCTATTTAATTGCTTTCGCCAGTAAGCTAATTGAGTTTCTAAAACTTCTCCTTGTAGCGATTGGCGTTGCCATTGGGCAAAATCTGCATACTGAATTGCTAGTTGCGGTAGAGGAGAAGGCTGGTTATTAGTAAAAGCTGTGTAGAGTGCTGCGATTTCCTGAACTAGCACCCCAATAGACCAACCATCTGAAACAATGTGGTGCATATTCAGCAGCAAGATATGTTCTGCTTCGTCCAATCGCAACAGTGTTACCCGCAGCAATGGTTCAGTTGATAAATTAAAAGGTCTTTGAGCTTCTTGGGTAATAAGTTGTCGTGCTTGTATTTCGCGTTCGACTGATGGCTGTTGCTGCAAATCTATTATTGGTAAGGATATTTTTAACCTAGATTTAATTACCTGAACTGGTTGCCCTGACTGCATAACAAAATTGGTGCGTAAAGCTTCGTGACGTTGCACAATTTCGTTAAAAGTTTTCTCTAATGCTGCTAAATTTAGCCAGCCTTTTAAATGCAGTGCTGCCGGAACGTTATAAAAAGGATTATTAGGTAATAATTGGTCAAGAAACCATAATCTTTGTTGAGCAAAGGAAAGAGGAATATCTCCTATGCGGGAAATAGGTACAAGGGGTATAGAAGTAAAGTTAGTAGTTTGATTAGCTGCCTTTAAAAATTCAATAATTTCTGCTTTATGCTCTTGAATTTCTTTACGGAGTTCTGCTGTTAGACTTCCTTCGGGAGCGTTACAACGTAATATTTCGCCATCAATAAAAACTTGGATATCTAGGCTGCGAAGATAAGATAAGAACTCAAGCGTCTTCAAAGTTACACCCCTTCGCAACAATTGTTACTTACTAATAATTAATCTCAAATTTTTATCACACTTTCCCACTGTAGAAATCAATCCTGGGGTTGAAAGTTTCGTAATTGTAACTATGGTATGTAGCTAAAATACAACATAGTTCGCAAGGTTTAGGCTCATGATTTTCATGCCTCATAATTTCCTGCTGATATGGCTAGTTCAACTATTGTCGATTGGGATACTTGGCGGGGGAATCTACATTCTTTATGAATGGTACGAACGAGAACTTGTCGGAACTTCCTACTTAGTAGCTGGCCTAGTAATGGTGCTGTGGTCTTTTGGTGGTCGTTTTATCAGTTTGCCATTACTGCGCCGTCCTGGGTCAGAGGAGCCTAGTTTTATGCGTAGCCAAACAGTGCAGCGCTTGTCACGACCAGATGGTAGTGTACTGCAAGTAGAGTTTTTTGGCCCTGAGGATGGTCAACCGATTATCTTGTCACATGGTTGGGGGCCTAACAGTACTGTATGGTATTATGCCAAACGACAATTAAGCGATCGCTTTCGAGTTATTGTTTGGGATCTACCAGGGTTAGGAAAATCTTCTAGACCGAAAAACAAGGATTATTCTTTAGAAAAATATGCCCGCGATTTAGAAGCTGTGGTTGCCATAGCCGGAGATAAGCCTGTTATTTTACTAGGACACAGCATGGGCGGTATGATTAACCTCACATTTTGCCGCCTGTTTCCAGAACATTTAGGGCGCAGAGTTGCTGGCTTAATTCTTGTAGATACTACTTACACCAATCCGTTAAAAACTTGTATCTTTAGCAATCTGGTACGTAAATTACAAAAGCCGTTAATTGAACCTGTGTTGTACCTGACTATTGTGCTATCACCGATTTTTTGGTTGATAACTTGGCTTTCTTATCTCAATGGTTCGCTCTACATCACTGTAGAACTATCGGGATTTACGGGTACAGAAACGCGTGGTCAACTCAATTTTGCAGGTTTATTATCAGCTTTGGGTTCCCCTGGTGTGCTGGCGCGTGGCACACTTGCAATGTTGAAGTTCGATGAAACAAACACCCTGGCAAATATTAACGTTCCGGCGTTGGTAGTGTGTGGGGCTTCCGATATAGCGACTAAACCTGTAGCGAGCGATCGCATGAAAGCAGAATTACCTTATTCTGAAAAAGTTACCATCAAACCTGGTGGACACATGGCATTAATGGAGCAGAATCAGCAGTTTGCTGAAGCAGTCAGCGCTTTTGTGCTAAGTGTCAAGTAAATTGTTGGCAAGGAGAAAGCGCCAATAAACCAAGTTAGACCTATTCTTTAAAAGTCAGCAATATTCTATCGCAGTTTCATAATTATGAATTACTATCATTTCTTTCTATAGAATGTTGCTAACAATGTTACTATTCCACAGCTAATAAAACTAATTAAATTACCGTACATCAAAATCGAATCTTTTTGATAATACCCGTAGAGAATCCCATTGAACTGAATAACATTAAACCCTGCAAAAGTAATTAAAGAAATATTCTTAGCACTTCTCTTTTTCCAAATACGCAGAGCTTGTGGAATAAACAGGCTAGCATTAAATACAAAACCTAAGCCAAAGAATAAAGTTACTAATTCTTTCATGGTTAATCTACAAAGTTTAATATTTTATCATATTAAACTTTGTATTTTTTACTTTAATATTCCACTTTGGAAGTAATTAATATAGATTCGCTCTTTCTATCTAAAAAATGATGGCTTAAATAACAAACTATGTGTATTAAGCCAAGTTAAACGGTGCTGTTAAGCAATGCGATCGGGGCTAAACAAACAAAGCCTGCCTCCGCAGGCTCAATATAATCCACGCAGGTGGATTTGGTTTTTATAGCCGCGATTTCTAATCGCCTGGTATTTCTTCCAAAAGTGGATACTCCCAGTTAAAATTCCACTTCTTCCCGGTGAGTTTCGCCAGTTTCAGATTTATCTAAACCTTTTGTTGCCCAAGACATTGTTTCAATATATCTAGCAAGTTGTTCCACAGTTGGTGCTTCAAATAAATTGCGTACAGGCACATCTATCTTTAAGGTATCTCGGATTCGAGAAACTAACTGAGTTGCGAGTAGAGAATGACCGCCTAATTCAAAGAAATTATCGTGGATACCTACTTGTTCTTTTCCTAAAACCTTAGCCCAAATTTCCACAAGCAAATCTTCAATCTGGGTTCTAGGCGCTACATAATCTTGTTGATTATAAGTGAGTGTATTCGGTGCAGGTAAAGCACGGCGATCCACTTTGCCATTGGGTGATAATGGTAGAGATTCTAGTAACACGTATGCTGTTGGCACCATATATTCTGGTAACTTTGCTTTCAAAAATTGGCGTAGCTCAATGCTTGTTGGAATCTGTCCTTGATGAGGAACAATATAAGCCACCAATTGCTTATCCCCAGGTATATCTTCAGCCGCAATTACTACAGTTTGCTGCACTGCTGGATGTTGACTGAGTACTGTTTCTATTTCGCCCAATTCGATGCGGAAGCCGCGAATCTTAACTTGGCGATCAATGCGACCTAAAAATTCAATATTGCCATCTATTAAATAGCGGGCTAAATCACCAGTTTTGTACAAACGACTTTCTTCTTCTGCTTCTGCCATCTGCCATCTGCCTTCTGCCTTCTTAAAGCATTCAGCAGTTAATTCAGGTCGGTTGAGATATTCTCGCGCCAGTCCATCACCCCCAATGTACAACTCGCCAACAACGCCAATGGGAACAGGTTGTAAATTAGCATCTAGTAAATAAATTTGCGTATTTGTAATTGGGCGACCGATAGGAATAGATGTAGCTAATTCTGGTAATTCTTGCACCGGGTAATAAGAAGAAAATGTAGTATTTTCTGTAGGGCCATAAACATGAAGTAAGTGTTCTGGTGCCCCATGTTTGAGAATTTTTTTTACCCATCTAATATCAATAGTTTCGCCACCAAAGAGTAAATAACGCAAAGTTGCAAAAGCCTGGGGGACATCTCTAATAATTTGTTGGAATAAAGCAGTAGTTAAAAATAGAACGCTAACGCCTTTTTGTCGTAGCTGTAATGTAAATTCCTGAGACGAAAGGATGACATCTTTACTAATTCCAATCAGTTGAGCGCCGTTAAGTAGCGCTCCCCAAATCTCGAATGTCGCTGCATCAAAAGAAATATTTGAGGCTTGAGCAACTTTATCAGCAGGTTCTAAATTGATATAGTTTGTATTGCACACTAATCGATTTACAGCTTTGTGCGTTACAGCTACTCCCTTAGGCTTTCCTGTAGAACCAGAAGTGTAAATTATATAAGCTAAATTATTGCTGCTTACTTTGCTTATAGGATTTTTTTCGCTTTCTTGGGCAATAAGTTTCCAATCATTATCTATAAAAATAATTAAATTTGAGAATTCCTCAAAATGCTTATTCAACTTTTCTTGTGTTAGTAACACAGAAACCTGTGCATCCTCCAACATAAAATTTAGGCGCTCTTGAGGATAGCTAGGGTCTAATGGTAGATATGCTCCGCCTGCTTTGAGAATCCCCAGCAAACCTACAATAAATTCTATTGATTGCTCTACAGAAATACCTACTAAAACTTCCGATTTCACACCCAGTTTTTGTAAATAGTGAGCTAGTTGATTACTGCGATTATTTAACTCTCGATAAGTGAGTTGCTGATTTCCAAAGCTTACGGCTATGAAATCAGGATGCTGCTCTACCTGCTGTTGAAATAATTGCTGAATACACTTATCTTGAGGATAATCTGCTTGAGTGTTATTCCATGCAATTAATAACTGATGTTGCTCCTGTTCGCTCAATAGAGGAAGATGTGCGATCGCTTGCTCTGGATTGGTAACAATGCTTGACAACAACATTTTAAAATGTCCTAGCATCCGAGTAATGGTGGCTTGTTCAAATAAATCGCTGTTGTAAACAATTACACCTCTAATACCCTCAGATAGTTCCCATTTTGCTCCCCATAAGCTTCTAAAATCCTCAAAACATTTCCACAGATGCATCTCTAAATCAAAGCGAGTTTTTTTAATATCAATATTGATAAAACTAGGCACTAACCCAGGCAATTCTAGCGCCGACATTGGGGCATTTTGAAAACCAAACACCACTTGAAAGAGTGGGTGGTGGCTCAAGTTTCGCTCTGGATGAAGTTCTTCAACTAACTTTTCAAAAGGTAAATCTTGGTGGCTGTATGCTCCAAGTGTGACATCCCGCACTCTGCCTAGCAGTTCCCGAAAAGATGGATTTCCACTTAAATCGGTACGTAGCACTAAACTATTGACAAAAAAACCAATTAAGCCTTCAATTTCGCTGTGGTTACGGTTAGCAATTGGCGAACCTACCGTAATATCTTCTTGATGTGTGTAGCGGTAAAGTAATGTTTGAAATGCTGCCAACAGAGTCATAAATAAAGTGACTCCTTCTTGCTGGGAAAGCGCTTCGAGTGCATCAGTTAGCTTTTGCGGTAACTCTAAAAATTCTGTGGCTCCTTGATAGCTTTGTATAGGCGATCGCTGTTTATCAACAGGCAAATCTAGCATCGAAATATCGTTTAACTGCTGTCGCCAGTAAGCTAACTGAGTTTGGAGTACATCTCCTTGCAACCATTCACGCTGCCAATGGGCAAAGTCTGCGTACTGAAGAGGTAATTCCAACATAGCCAAAGGCTGGTTTTGGGCAAAAGCTGTGTAGATAGCGCTCAATTCCCGAATTAGCACTCCAATAGACCAATCGTCGCAGATAATGTGGTGCATATTCAGCAATAGAATATGTTCTGTCTGGGAAAGTACGAGTAACATTACTCGCAGCAACGGCCCAGAGGACAAATCGAAAGGACGCTCTATTTCTGCACTAATAATGCGTTTTGCTTCAGTCTCCTGTTTATCGGCTGGCAATTGCTGTAGGTTTAATATACTAAGAGGTATTGTTAAGCTGGGTGCGATCGCTTGCAAGGGCTGTCCATCCAACACCTGAAATGTAGTGCGTAAGGTTTCGTGGCGACGCACGATTTCGTTAAACGTCAGTTCTAACGCTGCTAAGTTTAGGGAACCTGTCAACCGAATTGCTGTAGGTACATTGTAAATAGTATTACCGGGATTCAACTGGTCGAGGAACCACAATCGTTGTTGGGCAAAAGATGCTGGAAAGACAAAAACTTCTTCAGAAGACATATTGCTCCTTTTCCAAATTTGCTATTACTGTTTTGTGAGGAAGCATCCCATTTTGGCAAATTGCCCTCAGACTAGAAGTCTGGGGCTACAAAAACAAA
>NZ_MTAV01000192.1 GCF_002154695.1 Nostoc sp. T09 | reverse complement strand
CGAAACGGCAAATGTAGTGTCCGAAACGGCAAATGTAGTGTCCGAAACGGCAAATGTAGTCTCTGAAACGGCAATTGTAGTCTCTGAAATAGCAAATGTAGTGTCCGAAATAGCAAGTGTAGTCTCCGAAACGGCAAATGTAGTCTCCGAAATGGCAATTATGGATTTGGATGATAGACGCAATAGACCTTATGGAGAGTCGCACTGCAATTTTCCGAAATTCGCAACCTAAGTATGTGAGTAATTAAATTTGCTTCTGGTAGCTGTAACTTCATTTCTTCAGCATTCAGTTCTAGTAAAATCTAAGCTGAAAGGCTATGCAAGAAAATCTTTTAACAACACATGGCAGAAAAAAAATTAGAAGCTTTAATAGCGAAAACAGTCAAAAAAGCGATCAAAAAAGAAATAGGTAAATTTAAAAAAGATAATTTAGCGATTGTATCAAATCAAACTAATAATACATTAGACCGTTTTGTAGCTAATGTTGATACTTGGGAAGATAAAGACAATACGGAAGAAATTATTGATGATATATATGCCAGTCGTTATGTGAGTTTACCTTCAAAAGAAGATGCAGAACTTGAGCGTAAGTTACGAGAACTAAAGTTTAAACAAGAACTTAGAAAAGATTGGATATCATTTCTTTTAAAAGATGTAATAGTATATTCTGCTACTGTTATCTTTATCTTTACTGTCGCTGGGTTTTATCTATTCACTCTGATTCAGAGGTATTAACTTGCGTATTATATCCTGTGAGCAGCGTTATACTTGTGATAAGTAATCAATCATAAAATATTATTTCTGTATGAAATAAACCACATCTATTTTGAGAACCATAGTTTTAAAAGTAGTGGGAGCATCTTGCTCCCTGCTGGTAGTAGCGGGCAAGATGCCCACACTACTCCAGGTTTCTAAATGGACGAGGTTTAAAAAGATAAAAGTAGCCTTTAAGAGTTATCTTCTCGTTGCAACAAAGTTTAGCAATCTATAGATAAGACCAATAAGCTATGACTCCACAAATCCTAGATCAAATTACTACCTTGCAAGAACAGCGGTTTCTGTTACCTGGCAATTACACTTGGGAAGAATTTGAGAAGATTGAAGCTTTAACAGCAGATGCGCCAGGTTTGCGGATAACTTATCTTGACGGATGTATAGAGTTTAGAACTCATAGTGAAAAGCATGAGATTATTAAAAGTGTTGTAGCTATATTACTAGAAGCATATTTTTTTGAAATAGGTATAAAATTTATCGCTGTAGGTAGTGCCACCCGTCGAGCAAAAGAAAAGAGTGCTTCCTTTGAACCTGATGAATCTTACTATATTGGTGAGAAGAAAGAGCATCCTGACTTAGCTATTGAAGTTAATATTACCAGTGGCAGTATAGATAAACTAGAAAAATACAAGAGATTTAAAATTACTGAGGTTTGGTTTTGGGAAAATAATCAATTATCTTTATATGGATTAAATAATGATAACTATGAACAAATTACTCAAAGTACTTTACTAACAGAATTAGATATCAATTTATTAGTACGTTGTGTTTTAATGCCTTCAATTATTGAAGCTAGAGCAGAGTTTATCAAAGGAATTCGGCAGTAGTTGACCCATGTGTGAGTTGAAGTATTCTTGCCATAGCAATTCTATTTGATTCGTGAAAATAAATCTTGATTAATGAACCACTAAGGCACGAAGACACAAAGAAAAATTCAATTTCGTCCATTAGAGCTTAATACTGAAGTTATGAAGAAGGCGATCGCACTGTAAACCGTTTCATAAACAACATTAATCTAAGTAATTTTTCGTAACTAATTTTACAGGCGACGAAGCAAACTTGCGGAAAGTAGACTCTTGTGTATATCCATGACAATTTCGCTGGATATAACGGCTACTTTGATGGGTAATGCAAACAAGTACCATACTTGCTTTGCTTAATGGCAATTTTCCTGTCAGGGTGTTGCATTTCTCAATTCGCAAGTTTTTGGAACTTTAAGAATATGATCGGGCTTTTAATATTTTTGGTTGTTGTAATTGCCACTGTAGTTGTCATTATCATTAGTAGCTACAACGATTTAGTCAAGTATCGCAATCGCTACAAGAATGCTTACTCCCAAATTGATGTGCAATTACAGCGTCGCTATGACTTAATTCCCAATTTGGTGGAAACTGCTAAAGGTTACATGAAACATGAACGGGAAACCCTCGAAGCAGTAATTGCAGCCCGGAATTCTGCGGTTAATGCTAGTAGTCGCGCTGTACAAAATCCTGGCGATCCGCAAGCGATGCAGCAGTTGGGTAATGCAGAAGCGGCGCTGACGGGTGCGTTAAGTCGCATGATGGTACTTTCGGAAGCTTACCCTGAACTGAAAGCCGATCGCTCGATGAGTCAGGTGATGGAGGAACTATCTTCTACAGAAAACCGGATTGCTTTTGCACGTCAGGCTTTTAATGATGCTGTGACACTCTACAACACCAAAGGCGAATCGTTCCCCAGCAACTTAGTAGCACGCACTTTTAACTTTACTAATGCCGAGTTGCTGCAAGAAGCCACACCAGAAATGAAAACTGCTCCCCGCGTGTCTTTTTAGGTGTCTATGAATTTCTTTGAACATCAGGATAAAGCACGCCAAAACACACAACAGTTAATCGGGTTATTTGCGCTGTCGATCGCAGTTATGGTTGTGGCGATTTATATTGCCGCGTTATTTCTGTTTCGCATGGCTCCCCGGATTTGGTGGCATTCAGGATTATTTCTCTCTGTAGCTGGTGTCACCATTATTGCGATCGCTTTTGGCAGTGTATATAAAATCTTATATCTGCGGCAGGGAGGCAGTATCATTGCTCAGGAGTTGGGGGGACGACTCCTACTACCCGAAATGGCAGATGAACAAGGGCGACAACTGTTAAATATTGTCGAGGAAATGGCGATCGCTTCTGGTATTTCTGTGCCCGAAGTCTATCTCCTAGAATCAGAACAAGGTATTAATGCCTTTGCTGCTGGGTTTTCACCTAACGATGCCGTAATTGGTGTTACCCGTGGAAGTTTGCAACACCTAAGTCGGGATGAATTACAAGGAGTAATCGGTCATGAATTCAGTCACATTCTCAATGGAGATATGCGGCTGAATTTGCGTTTGATGGGACTGCTACACGGAATTTTGTTTATTTACTTAGCCGGGGAATTGCTGTGGCGTTGGCGCGTTCGCAGTAGCTCCGAAGATAAGGGTTTGCCTTTGTGGGCGTTTGGTTTGGCGCTGATGGCGATTGGCGGTATCGGATTACTCTGCGGTCGCCTAATTAAAGCCGCTGTCTCTCGTCAAAGGGAATTTCTGGCTGATGCCTCGGCGGTACAATTCACTCGCAACCCTGATGGTATGACTGGAGTACTGCAAAAACTCCAACAGATGGATTCACGCTTGATTACGCCAGGTGCAGAAGCCGCCAGTCATATGTTCTTTGGCAATGCTCTCAAACCTTCCTTTTGGGAAGATATGTTTGCTACTCACCCACCGCTTGCAGAACGTATCCGCCGTGTTGGGGGTTTGAATGCGCGTGATTTAGCTGCAATGCCATCTCCTATGCGCCATCAACCGCATTCCCAGGATGGATTAGCAATGGGTTTTGCTGGTGGTGGAAATACTACAACAGTCACACCAGAACAGGTAGTCAATCAGGTGGGAAGCGTTGCACCAGAGCATTTTGCCCATGCTCAAGCATTATTGGCGCAGTTACCAGAAACTCTACGCTTGGGAGTAAGAGAACAGCAAAGTGCAACAGCGATCGCTTTTGCCTTAGCTATAGATACAGAAAATCCCGAAGTACAACAACGCCAAATCGCTTGGTTAAGCCAAGTGCAACCTGCTGAGTTGGTAGAGAAAACACTAGAATTTAGTAGCGAAGTTAGCCAACTAGATCCCAGCTTGCGCTTACCACTTGTGGATTTGACAATACCCGCATTACGGCAAACTTCTGCTAAAGAATGCCAAAGGTTGTGCAAATGTGTTCAAGGTTTAGTGACAGCTAGAGGAAGTTTATCTCTGTGGGATTTTGTATTGCAGTTAGTACTGTGGTATCGACTCCAGCCTTGTATCAATCCCACATCAACTACAACAGTAGAATTTACTTCTATAGAACAGATTTGGTCAGATTGCATATTAGTACTGTCAGCACTAGCACGAGTGGGACAATCTCAACCGGATGAAATCGCCTATGCATTTCGTTCTGGTATTTTTCGCCTTCCGGGAGCCGGACAGCAAGAAAAACCAGATGCACCTGTTGCTTGTAACTTTACTGATATTAAGAAAAGTATTGAGCGCCTCCGCCTTGCTAGTCCTAAACTTAAGCAAGCTCTGGTTGATGCCTGCGCTCACACTGTTTTACTAGATAATAAAGTTACGCCATCAGAGGCAGATTTGCTGAGAGCGATCGCCATGACTCTAGACTGTCCTATACCCCCATTTTTAAATTCTCAAAGAGGTTTTCCCAAGCCCAAACAATCTTCAGCAAAGTAAAGTTCATGCCATGATTGATACCCGTACACACCAAGTCCGCCGTTGCGGACTTTTTATTTTGCAGAGTTTTGATTTTTGCAAAAACAGAGAATTTACTGGGAACGGGCTACGAGCTACGAGATCCCCGACTTCTTCAAGAACTCGGGGATCTCACTATCTTACGAGAACTGCTATATAAAGATTTTTTTCCCAAAACAATTTACTGGGAACTGTATCCGGGTAAGCTTCCGTCATAGGCGAAAGTACAAGTTAATGGTGAGGAGTGGTGAGTGATGAGTTATTAACTCAAAACTCTCTAAAATATCTGTGTCTGCTCCCGTATACTTCCCCTTCTCATTCTGGTATAAGGTGGTTAACAATGGGTTGAATGTGTTTCAAATAATTCAACTTTATGCCTAGAACCCCGAATGAATACGCAGTACACCTTCTACTAGAAAGTGGTCATCGCGAAGAAGTACGTTTTCCTACTATTCAAGAGTTTCAGAAGTGGTATAGTGGCGAACTTGTGCCAAAGTCTGCTTCTCATGACTTTATTAGCGTGCCGATCAAGAATATTCAAGGGGAGTATATGGTAGTACGCCCATCTCGAATTACCGCAATCCGGGTAGAACCAATTTTTAGCTCTAGTGTTGAAAGATACGATTAAATGATGAGAAAAACCCTTGCCTTGCTTTCCTTAAGTCTAGGAATTGCCTTTGTAAATACACTCTGGTCAGCTGTTGCTCAGGTTCCTGATTTACCACCGCCAGTACAGACTAATCCTGGAATACCTTTAGTAGTACCACCTAGCAATCCTGAAGTACAGCTGCCGCTCAAACCTACTGACTTAGGAAACTGTACCCCTAGCTATGCTTGTTTGGGCTGGGATGAGCAAATTTGGGGTAGCAGGGGTAAACGCGGCGATCGCCAAGCACTTTTAGCAGCAATTGATAATAGCTTACGTTACCTGGAAAAAGATAAGGCGATCGCTGCTTATCAACAATATCCAATTAAAGAAATTACCTTGGATCGGGTACGTCGGAGTTTGGTACGCTTCCGTCAGCTGGTTGTCAAATCTAAATCACCAGCCCAACTACAAGCTGCTGTCCGCAAGGAGTTTGTGTTTTACCAATCTGTAGGTAACGACGGCAACGGTACTGTTAAGTTTACCTCTTACTACGAGCCTGTTTATCTAGCTAGCCGTGTACGAACTTCTGAATACAAATATCCCCTTTATCGACTACCACCAGATTTTGACCAATGGGCTAAACCTCACCCAAAACGGATTGATTTAGAAGGTCAAGATGGGTTACTGGGGGATAAAAGCCAGTTGCACGGTTTAGAAATGTTGTGGTTCCGCGATCGCCTAGACGCATACATGATCCACATCCAAGGATCTGCCCAAATTCAGTTAACTGATGGTAAAAAAACCTCTGTTGCTTATGCAGGTGGAACAGATTATCCTTGGACAAGTATCGGCAAAGAACTTGCGAAAGACGGCAAACTCCCACTAGAGGGATTAACACTACCAAAGTTGGTCAGTTACTTTAAGCAATCTCCACAGGAATTGAGTAATTATTTGCCTCGCTGGGAGCGGTTTGTCTTCTTCAAAGAAACAAGCGGTACACCAGCCACTGGTAGTATTAATGTGCCAGTTACACCAGAGCGTTCCATTGCCACAGATAAGTCTATTATGCCTCCAGGCGCTCTAGCCCTGGTTTATACTGCTATTCCTTATCCCAATACTGTTGGTAACCTAGAGTTTCGGAATGTTAGCCGCTTTGTGCTCGATCAAGACACAGGTAGCGCCATCAAAGGGCCGGGAAGGGTAGATTATTTTATGGGAACCGGCAAATTAGCAGGCGATCGCGCTGGGATTACAGGCGGTAACGGCTCCTTATATTATTTATTGCTCAAAGAATAGATATTGGGCATGAGGCAAACAAGGAGTGTGGAAGGTGTGGGAAGATGGGGAAGACTAAGTGTGGTTTCTTTCTCCCCACACCCCAGTCCCCTCATCCCCTAATAAGGCGGATAACCAAAATCATCTTCATCAGCGTAAACATAAGAACTGGAAACACCCGCCATTTCCATTTTAGGTGTTTCTATTTTCACAGCTTCCTTACCAAATTCTTTGTGTTCTTCAAAAGTCTTACAAATTATTGTAGACTCAGGCGAATCAGAAGCTATTAAGTATTGTGTTAATGTTCCAACTGTCGGATGTTTGAAATCCACAGTAGAAGCAACCAAAACTGTATTTGGTTCTATGCCTCTTTCTTCACACTCAATGATGGGAGAAAAAATTCCGTGAGCATGGAATAGAGGACCTTTGGGTGACACAGCTTGCTTTCTATATGCCGCATAGGCCCTTTCTAATTCAGCAACAAAACCACTAACAACTTTACCTTGTTGATATTCGCAGTAGGTTTTGCTGAAACTTGCCCCAGCTGCACCATTAAGAGTTAATTGTAGTGGAGTTTCATGTAAAAACTTTTTATTTTCTCCTACTAAAAAAATCAAATACCGAGTGAAAGTTTTAAATTTAAGTTTATCTGCTAAAAAAGCATCGTAATTTTCTTTAAGTGTACCCAATTTCAGCCCAGTTTCTCTATCTTTGACAGATAGCGGTCCGCGACGTACTATCACTAAGTTTGGAGTACTAGTAATAAATACAGTTTCGGCTCCGGAGCTAAATTCATGCTCTACCTGTTGCCAATTATCGTCTGGCTGAAAGCCAACAGCATGGGCATTATCCAGCTTTACTGCCAAACCATAAGATTGGATACCATCTGTGCCATACCGAGGATTAATCATCTGACACCAGGGAATGACTTGAGAAGGGGGTGCATTAAATTTCTCGTCCTCAAAGTCGAACTTAGCAGATGCTTTCATCGTTTTAGGCTATCCAAGTGTTGTGCTAAATAAGTGTATCAGTAGTCAAGAGTTAAGAGTCAAGAGTCAAGCCTCAAGGGTCAAATCTTAATTTTGAATTCTTTGTCCCCCTTGCTTCCTCGTTCATACTTTACCAAATAGTAATACTTTTGTACCACTTATTTTATATATAGCAATCCGATTTGATTACTGAAATTATTTACATAGGGAGGGAACAGGGAACAGGGAACCGGGAACAGAGAAGAAGGAATAAAACTGTACTGAGTTTTTTTCAAAAATCAAATATGAGTCCTATATTAGGTAAATCCTAAAGTAGATTTTAACAACCGCTTCCCCTTGTCCGTGTCCCCGCGTCATCATCTGTTGCCTCTTTTTGGAGAATTGGTATTATTTCTCTCCTCTAATATCAGTGTAGACTCAGCCGCACGCCCAAATTCTTCTGGTGCATATTGCAAATGAACTTCCGCACCAGGCCAGAGGAATTTACCGGGGGTAACAGAACGTACTAAGTAATGCAGGCTATAAACTCCTGGCTCGAGGTGGTCGGCGTAGGCGATAATGCGATCGCCATAAATGATTAAAAATAGAGAAGTAAGTTCATTACCAAATTATGAAACTCAAAGTTGTATTAGAACCCAGTGATGAAGGTGGATACACCGTCTATGTTCCCTCGCTTCCTGGATGTATTAGTGAAGGAGAAACTGTTGAAGAAGCATTAGAGAATATCCAAGAAGCAATCGAACTCTATCTTGAGCCATTGGAAAATGAATTGAGTACTCAAGAGGGAGTAATTATTAGGGAATTGGTACTGTGAGTAAAGTTCCTATTTTACCTTACACTCAGATTATTGCTGCTTTAGAACGGGATGGATGGACAGTTGTACGCCAGCGAGGTAGTCACATTAGGCTAGAAAAAACCTGGCCAGATGAAGTTTTGAAATTGACAGTTCCGGCTCATCGACCAGTTAAGCGTTCTACTCTAGCCAAGATTTTAAAGCAGGCTCGTATAGACCTGGAAAGATTTTTAGATTTGTTGTAGCCAGAGATTACATAATTGTTACTTACTCTCCTCCAATATCAATGTAGACTCAGCCACACGCCCAAATTCTTCGGGTGCATATTGCAAATGAACTTCCGCACCAGGCCAGAAGAATTTACCGGGGGTAACAGAACGCACTAAATAATGCAGGCTATAAACTCCTGGTTCGAGGTGGTCGGCGTAGGCGATAATGCGATCGCGGTAAATATTTTTAAACCCAAGTTGCCAACTATCGGCTTTTGCTTGTAATGCTGCTGTTGTAGTTTGGAAACTTGCATCAACTGCTTCTAATCCTGCTGGTAGGGGATCTGTAATGACCACATGATCTACCGGATGATCGCTAATAATTTCTAAACCAATATCAAACACTTGTCCTGGTGTTAAAGTTAAGGGTTTATCAAAGGCGTAAAGTCCTAATTTTTGCAGAACTTTTTCTTCACCGACTTTCTGTATTTCTCTGGTAACTCGTAAACCGTTAAACTTTCCTGGTTGATTTCCTTGCAGGCGGTAATTATAAGCAACCAGATAATGTAATTTACCTCTACCTGATTTTTGCATAACTAAATCGTGACGACCACGAGGTAATTGATCCATTGGTACGTTTAGCTGCAAGCTAGGATTACTGTAGCCTTCAAAGCGATTTTCTCCTAACTTTTTACCAGCTAATTGTACAGAGGTAACAAAATTAGGTGGAGTGGGTTGTAGTTGACTATATTCTACTAAGGCTGTGAGTGCTTGGGCGTTGTTATAACTAGTTTGCCATGTGCCATTTCTTCGTTGTGCTAGCAAACTCTGAAATAATTTATCTACTACTTCCGGTTTAGCTTTGTTGGCAATAAATAGACGTAAAGCTTGCGCTTGTGCTGTTGTTGAGGAACTCATCCATCCCCAACTATTGGGTAGGCTAATAGCTGCTGTGCGACCAGTTTCATATATATTTTGTTGTAACTGGTTCAACATGGTTTGCGATTCGTCTTGCCATTCGGGAAATTGGGATAAGTACCGCGCTAGTTTGATTTGATTAACTAGATCAAAATTATTGCGCTGTTGATAAATATCTGCTAAGAAGCTATTGCGTTTATCTCCCAATTCTGCTAATGCTATCAATGCATTGAGTTGCAGTTGATTTTTACAAAGTTGCTGTTTGCAAAAGTCGTATTGTCCGGGGTTAGCGAGGACTTTCTGTAAATAACCCTTGAGGCGTGAAAGCATTCTAGAATCAATCAAACCGGGGAAGGCTTGATTTGCTTTAGCTAAAGATTCTGCTGCATAGGAAGACACCCAAGGATCGGATTTTTCTTGTCCTGGGTAAGAAGCAAAACCACCATCGGCTATTTGGAGTTTTTGCAGTTGTTCAGTTGCTAGATTTGCTTGTTGGTTGGTGTTGAATTCTGCAAATGTCTGTCCATATTTTTGTGACAGCGTTTGTAAATTCGCTGCAATAATTAACTGACTGGCTGCTGGTTCTGCGAATGGTAATTCATTATCAGCTAAAACTTGTTTGGCTGGTGCTTTAATTTCTGGTACTAAGGTACTCGCCAGTTGAATATTTAAACCTCCCGCATCTGGGAAGGTATTTTTATCGACATTTAATGGAATCTTCGTTTGCTTTTCGGTGATTCCTGTTTCCACAACTTGTTCGGTAATTTCTAGCGGCTTAATTTCTAGAGGTACTTCAAACGCATCGGTTGCATTATTTAACTGCGTGGTGAAGCGAACTTTCCCAACTCCTACATTCTCCGCCACCATTGGGAAGCGATAAGCTTGGGTAGCTGGTTCGGCTTTGGTTTGTAAATTTGTAGCGGTGGGGTTTTTATCAGCAAATTTTACTGTACCGCCAAGTTCACCGTTAATTGAGAGATTTCCGCTATTTCCAGTGTTGTTGGTGACTGATAAACCTGCGAGGATGCGATCGCCTGGACGGGCAAATTGTGGCAAGATGGCATTAGTCAGCAATGGTTTGGTAGTGATAAATGTGTTATCGCCATTGCCAAAACGCAGATTTCCATCGGTAGCCACAGCCATGACTCGCCATGTGGTTAAGTCATCGGAGAGTTTAAATGTGATCTGTGCTTTACCGCTAGCATCAGTAACCACAGAACCATTGTAGTAAGCTAAGGCTTGGAAATCTGTGCGGACGCGGGTATTAGCTGCGCCTGATGACAAGCCACCGCCGTAACCCCAGCCTTTGGGTTTGGGGATATCTTGGGGTTGAATGACGACATCAGGACGATTATCACTAAAACGAGTTGCGATCGCTTGTTCGGCGTATACTGTATTTACCAAATCTGGCGGACGATAACCAGATAGTTGCAGTACCGCTTCATTTACCACCATGACTGTAAATTGTCCTGGGGTGGGGATATCTTGATTATCCGTGAGTTCTAGTTGTAAGGTTTCCTCTGCACCAGGTTCTAAAGATGCTTGCAGTGGATTAACTTGCACCTTTAAATATTTATTCTGCAAGTTGACTTTAAATGGTGCAAAACCAATTTTCACTAATTTATCTAAACTTCCCGGTTCCACTTCATTAAGTGGTGCGCCTTGTCTAACTAACACAGCTTGTACTGCTGCATTAGGTAGCATTTCTGGCGTAACTTCAAACTGAATTTGTGGTGCGCCTCCCTTGACTTTGATAATCTGCTGATAGAGAGGTTTGTCTTTAATAACTGCAAAATATAATTCTGCTTCTGGGTAGGGAGATTGAATCAGTGCGGTTGCAGTTTCACCAGGTTTAAACTCTTTTTTATCAAGTTTAACTTCGAGGCGGTCTTCTTCTGGAGAACCCCAGAATACTTGATTGTTTCCAGTTACCCAAATTTGTAAATCTGTGGCGCTTAATTCGTCTTTTGTATCGCTAAAATTTGCTCTAATTCTGTAGGAACCTGATTCTTTAGGTGTTAAATTTACAGATTGAGGATTACTAGCAGATGTCACTTCTGCTTGTCCCACCGTCTTATATTCAACTTGATTTTTTGGTGTGCGGCTACCTTCTACTAACTTAGTGACACTACTATATTTGATCTCTTGTAATTCCAGCCGCAGCCGTTGACCTGCGATCGGTTTTCCTGTAGGGTCAGTAACAATAGCTTCTATAGAAAACGGTTTACCAGCATCAGCAACAAAATTACTTTTTAAACCGATGAGGCGATTAGTTGGTAAGGCGGTAAAGGTTTGCGAATTCGCCACCGATAAATTAGAAACATCTGCAACTTGCACATCTACCCGATAAGTCATTGGGTATGGTAAATCCTTCGCTACCCTCAGAGTTTGACTGCTTCTACCGTTCTCATCTAGTTTAGAATTTGCTTGTAATACATCGCTAGTTAAAGTTGGGCTTTCTTCCGGCCAGAACCATTGTCTACCAAAGCTAAATTCTTCCCAACCTTTAGGAATAAAATTAGCTTGTTGGCGCGTGACAAAATATTTAGCTTCGCCTCCTTCTACAGGCGCACCAAATAGATAATTACTAGCAGCTTTAGCATTCACTTCCTCGCCAATTAAGGCAAATTCTTTATCTAAATTCAGTTCGACTTTAAAATTAGGCGGTTTAAATTCAGCTAGCCGAAACTCTCCAGAAATTTCTTGTCCAGCTTTCCCTTTAGCCTCGACTGTATAATAGCCCAAACGTTGAGCTTTATTAATCGGCAACTCTAGAGAAAATGTACCAAATTCATTGGTTGTCTTTGTGCCTAAATTCGTTTTTTGTCCATCAGGATTAATGAGAGTTATTTGGTAAGCAGTATTTTTATCTTGCTGAATTGTGCCATTTTGTAAGTAATCAGCAAAGCCAGTTAACCAAGCTTTTTCACCTGGTTGATATAACTGCCTATCTGAGAAGATAATTCCTCGTGATTCCGGTTTACCATCTTGCCAACCTGTATCAATCCCATAACCATAAGCACCGCTATATTCTTCCGTACGGGTAAATGCCCAATCTTGATTTTCACGGGCAATTATTAAAAATTCTGGTGCTTTGACAAATCTTTGACTACCAGCAAAACATTGCTGTAAATCTTCTTGTTTAATAATTAAATTACCACTATCATCAGTTTTGCCAGTTGCACAAGGTGAAGCTGATGTGCGAGATTTTTCGTTCAATTTTGATTGATAAATTTCCACAGCCGCAGCTTTTACAGGCGAACCATCGCTTAAATGATGAACGCGAATTAAGCCAGAATCAGGAAACCACTGAGAAAATACACCCAAATTTGTTAATTGTACTAAGCCGTAAGTCGTCGGTTCCCGCCACAGTTCTTTACCATTTTCTTTATATTTATTGGTACGTGCTTGCACTCCATAAGCTAGCATTCCTGTGGGAGAAGATAACTTTTCTTTCAGAGGAATAGTGATATCAACTGATTGATTTTTCTTCCCTGTCACCGGGAAAGTTTGCCATTCAACGGGTTTAGGTAAAAAATTATTCGCATAATTATCGTAAACCAAATCTGTGGGTTGAATTAATTTATAAGCGGCTTTATACTTCGCCTCTGGTAGATTTATCGTATTAATATTTAGCTGTAAATCTTTACCTGAAGGAAAAATATTTAAATCTGAGGGAACCCAAATATCACCAGCTAAATCACCCGTTTCATACTTCACTGTGACAGGTTTACCCAAAGTCTGTCCAAATTTATCTTTGAGATTTCCACCAATAGTAATGTTATAAGTAGTGTCTGGTGCTAGTGCATAAGGATTGATGCTGACAACTCTATCTTCATCACCAATTTGGAAAAGTCTCGGAATATCTTTTGGTGTAGGCTCAATTTTAATATTTTCCCTAGCGGAATCGGCTAATAAGATGTTATTAAATTCTAGCTGCGGACTACCTTGAACAAATCTTCCGTAGGTTCCACCTGCATCTGGTTGTCCATATAAGTTAATTCCTTGAAATGCTAAAGGTGAATAAGTTGCTAATTTACTAGCAAATTCTTTATCACTGGGTAAATTACCATAAGCTGGACGGATACCAGGTGCAAAATTTAAGCGATAACGAGTTGCTTGCGCAAGAGTTTGCTGGGGAATAAGCTGATAAATCCAGTTCTTTACTGAAGGGTCAAATTTTTCTAAGGGATCTTCATTTTCTATCGGCTTATCTTCTTTAGCTAATTCAATTTTGAAGGCAATACCTTGATTTTTTCCTTCAGGAACTAACTGTAAATGTTCTTGAACTGAAGCTGTATCTAGTTCTACATTGGATGTAAATTGTAACTTAGGCTGTACAGCAATCGGTTCAATATCAGCCTTTTCCATCAGATTTACGCCAGGTAAATTCGCCAGCTTAATCGGTTGAGTATTAAAAGTCCAAGCTAAATCTTTATCTAAACGATGATTTTTTAAATCAGCCAAACCAGATTTTAGAGTAACTTGAAATCTTGTAGCTTGTGGTAAAGCTTTATCAGCTTGAAAACCCACCATGCGTGGTGTCAAAAAGCGAAATCTACCTGGTAATGGTGGTATAAGTTCAAATTTTTGCAGTAAGTTTTGCTGTTCTGGACTATCCAGACTTTCCACGGGAATTAACGCTTCTTTAAATCGAATGCGAATTTGGTTGAGTGGTTTCGCATCACCAATTGGGCTAATTTGTTCGATCCAATCTGGTAATTTGGGCGGTGAAAGAGGCGCAACTGTTGGTAGTTGTTCTTTCCCTGAGCCAATTCCAAAAAAATTACACCCTGCTATTCCTAGCATAAGTGTTAACGTAAGTAAGAATTTAATTAAAATTTTAATAATCATAATAGATTTAAAATATATATCTCTCTTCTCTCTGAGTCTCTGCGTCTCTGCGTGAGATTATTATATAGATAACCAATGCAACACGATTGTTCCTAACAATTACTACAATTCTTAACGATAGTAATCGGCTGGGAGTTGTGAGACTTTTTTAAACGAACCGCAAAGGACGCAAAGGACACGAAGAGGAAGAGAAATTTCAGAGAAATTAGAGATTTATATTAAGAAGTATTTACTTTTAACGGGTAATAATAGATAGATTTAAAGCTAGCTTATAATGCTCTACTGCCATTAGCAAATAAATACTAATGACAAATGCCAACTAGATAAAATGAGTTGTTAAGTGTTAGAAATATTTCCTGATTTAACTGCGATCGCTACGTGAAAATTAAAGTAAGTTTCAGGGGTAGAGGATTCGCTGATGAAAAGAACTTCACGTTGGCCGATCCAAATTACGCAAAAAGTTTGGCGTGGGTTGAATCGCAGCAAAAGAGGTAAGGTGATTTTAGCTTTGCTGCTAATTTGTTTGACGGTGCGCTTAATGCCATATTTTGCACCTGTTCGGACTACAGATATTATGCAAAGTCAGTTAGCGATGCAGTTTAGCGATCGCAATGGGCTACCCTTAGGAACTATACTTACCCGCGATCAAGAGCATACAGCAGTAGTCCCATTAGATCGGGTTTCTCCCCAATTTATTCAGGCGATTTTGGCTGCTGAAGATGGTAGCTTTTATCATCATGGGGCGTTGGATTTGAAAGCGGTTGTCCGCGCTGTTAAAGAAGCAATTCATGCGAAAAAAGTTGTGTCTGGTGCTTCGACAATTACTATGCAGTTGTCGCGGATGTTAGATCCTGTTCCCCGCAATCTTTCGGGTAAGCTGCGTGAGATTTGGTTATCTTGGCGGTTAACTGCGGGGATGAATAAAAATGAAATCCTCTCGGCTTACATTAATCGTTTACCAATGGGGGGAAATATCTACGGTGTGGAAGCAGCAGCGCGTACTTATTTTTCTATCCCAGCGAGTGATTTGAATCTTGCTCAAGCTAGTCTTTTAGCAGCTATCCCCAATAATCCCACTTATTTTGATCCTTTAGAGCATTGGGAACGGTTGAAGCAGCGTCAGAAATACGTTCTCAAGCAGATGGTACAGGATGGTTACGTTACTTCCTCATTAGCAGAACGCGCATCGACAGAAAAGGTTGTGTTTCAATCTCGTCAACGGGGAATTATTGCTGCACCTCACTTTTTATTTTGGTTAGCGAGTCAGCAAAGTACTCCAACGCCAGAAGGGGAGGGATTAATCCGCACGACAATCAATCGCCCTTTACAGCAATTTGTGGAAGCACAGGTACAGCAAGTACTTTCTTCTCTCGCGGCGAATAACGTCCATGATGCGGCAGCTTTGGTAATTGACAACCATACTGGGGAAGTATTGGCTTATGTCGGTTCACCCGATTACTTTAATGAAGCCAAACTCGGACGCAATGATGGAGTACAAGCACTGCGTCAACCAGGTTCTACCCTCAAGCCGTTTGTGTATGAGTTGGCGTTAGAAAAAGGTGCAATTCGCCCAAATACAATTTTGGCTGATGTACCTGCTTACTACGCGATTCCTGGTGCAAAACTGTATAGCCCTACAGATTATACTCAAACTTTTCTCGGCCCGGTGCGGGTGCGCGTTGCTTTAGCGAATTCCCTGAATGTTCCCGCAGTCAGGGTATTAGAAAAGGTAGGCGTACCAACTTTCTTAGAACATCTGCGTCAATTAGGTTTTGAACACCTCAATCAAACCCCCGAATATTATGGTTTAGGTTTAACTTTAGGTAGTGGCGAAGTCAGTCTTTGGGAATTGGCTAGGGCTTACGTCACTATGGCGCGACAAGGTGAAGCCACATCGCTGGTAAGTACATTCTCTAACTCTGCAATCCAAAATCCAAAACCTCAAATCCAAAATCCGACAACATGGCAATTAATAGCTGATATGTTGAGCGATCGCCATGCCCGTGCAACTGCATTTGGTGTAGACTCGGTGTTAAATTTACCCTTTCCATCTGCTGTTAAAACTGGCACTTCTTCAAATTTCCGCGATACTTGGACAGTTGGCTTTACTACCGATTACACCGTTGCTACCTGGGTAGGAAATTTCAATGGCGAACCGATGCGCCAGGTATCAGGCGTTACAGGGGCGGCTCCCTTGTGGAATCGCATTATGTTACATCTGCATGAGCATCAAGAACCATCTAGTTTTACACCTCCAGAAGGTTTAGTGCAATTACCCATCTGTGCAATTTCGGGGTTAAAACCTACACCAGATTGTGCTTCAGTGGTGCAGGAATATTTCTATTCAGAAGACAAAATTGCCTATGAAAATCAACAACCAGGCAATTTACCACCAGAATATGATGAATGGTTAGCTAAACAGCAACAATCAACTTTTAATACTAGTAATATTAGGATTTTATCTCCCCATAATGGCGATTTATTTTTGCTGTATCCAGGGGAACAAACAACGCAGAAACTAGAGTTTAAGCTAGTAGGAAAGGCATCTGAACTCGTAGAGTGGCGGTTAAATGGAGAAAAGCTAGCTACAGATTCAGCTAATTCTTTATTTTGGTATCTGCGTCCTGGTAAGTGGACATTGGAAGCAAGAAGCGGGGAAATCAGCGATAAGGTAAGCTTTCAAGTCCAGTTAGCCAGTAGAAAATCCACACGTCGCGGCTTTTCGGTTGTGAATTCTCAGGTGGGTAATTAACGCCGATAATAAAGTGAGGTTATTAAGAACGCACAAATCATGACATTCACGACCACCGAACATAAATACGTACAACTAAATGAGCGTGGTATACCTATCATTGCAGGTACAACCATGAAAGTTGTGGAATTAATTGAAGCTCAGATGGCTTATGGCTGGAGTCCAGAAGAGATTCATTTTCAACATCCTTATCTCTCCATGAGTCAGATTCATTCTGCCTTAGCGTACTACTGGGATCATAAACTCGAAATTGATGCAGATATTGAACGACGTTTCGAGTATGCAGAGCGAATGCGTAAGGAAGCGGGGCCATCACCTCTTGCTGCTAGGCTTCGAGCACAGGGACTTATAAAGTGAGCATTGCACTTTACATGGATGAACACGTCCACCGAGCAATTACAGCGGGTCTGCGTCTACGAGGTGTAGATGTATTGACAGTTCAAGAAGATGAACGGACTGGGTTCGCCGATACCCTCATTCTTGATCGTGCTACCGAACTTCAGCGAGTTATCTTTTCTCAAGATGCCGATTTCTTGGCTGAAGCTGCTCGTCGCCAGAGTGAAGGTCTGAATTTTTCTGGCGTGATTTATGCTCATCAATTGCTGGTTTCTATTGGTGATTGTGTGAGGGATTTAGAAATAATCGCCAAAGCTACCAATCTTGGGGACTTTGCTAATTCTGTCTATTACCTACCACTTTAAATAAGATTATCTTCCCTATAAATGAAGAGATCGCTCTTCGGTGGGATTACTGAAAAATGTAATATATTTCTTCAGAAATTTGCCCTTTTGAAATTGATGTTATAAATTATAGTTCTCAAGTTTTCATTAAAGGTTCATATAACTATGACAAACACACCTACTAGTTCCAAAACACAAGAAAACCGATCTGCTAAGAAGAAACAACAGTCCTTCCCCAAAACAGATATTGGTTCTCCTAAAGTCCCTATCCGCAAAAAGCAGACAAAGCAAGAGCATGAATTACTTAGTGATTGGGAACACGCAAGTTAACCTGTTGCTATTGAATTCCACTTACATAGTTGAGAAGCAATTGTCATGCGAGGGCGATTATATTGATAAAATCCATCAATATCCAACAAAGCATTGCGATCAAGAATCCACTCAATCGTATCTTCTCCATCTTTGGTATTCAGAAAGATGTTTCCTTGGCTAATTGTCAGACCTTTCTCTGAGTCCCAATGAAATGCAGATTCTGCTGATGTACGGCCCATGATATCGCTAAAGCTTCACCTGCGATTCGATTGCCATCAACTTTACCCCGAAGACAAATAAACTGATCTCAATGGGGATAACCGTAATATCCATCAACGCGGTTACCTATTTTGGCGAAGGCGAAACAAACCCCTGCACCATCTCGCCAATCTTGAGGATCGCTTTGAGTACAAAATTGATAGTTCTTATCTGCTAAATCCGCAATTTTATGCCTTCGACTTCGCTCAGGGTCAACTGATTTTGCCACTATTTGAGCTGCAACTTCAAAGCTTTGGGTTGAAGAATATTGACTGCAAGAAATTGGCAAGCCTGCTAATACTAGGGCTAGAAAGACCATACCTATCTGCGAGAGATTGCTTTTATTAAGCATCTTCCCACCTCCAGATTTCTGGAAGGCTCGCACTTTGATGAGATATAGCAATCCGATTTGATTTTTGAAATGATACGTAGGGTGGGCATTGCCCACCCTACAGATACTGGAAGGCTCGCATTTTTATCAGATATCAGAGTGGAACTATGGCAAATTCAAAAGTGACTTATCTTTAAATAGCAGGGGCAGCAGCTACAATCATCAATATCAAAAGTGCCAAAATCAACACAGAAATTTTGACGATTAGATAAGTGCTAAAATCAGGTACTAAAGTATTGTGTAACATTTTTACCTCCATTTGCGTGTCTTTGCCAGACAAAAAACATTTGAGGTTTTATCGGGAAGCTGAAATTGTTTTTTAAGCTCAGTTGCCCTTCAAATCTATTTTCCCTTAAAAATTGATACACCAAATCATAGGTAAACTTTAAGTAACATTTTTTAGCCTACTGAAACTAAGTTGTGATGCATCTAAACTTTGTAGGTACAAATGACCAATGATTAAACTGAAGCTCTTTTGTGTGGTGGTAAAAGTTGTTTACTAGCAAGATACTCATGCAATTCAGAAGGTTTGAGATGGCAAAGCTCTTTTGCTAATTCATGAGTCTTGATATTTCTGGGTAATATAGGCGTTAAAGCTTCTCGAATCAAACCTAATATCCGGGGTTCAGCAATCATCAAAAGCTGTTGAATTTGATGAGCCTGTATGAAATTAACAATCTTAGCAGCGATACTTTGGGTAAAGCGACGTTCAAATTGAATCATTTGATTGTCGCGCCCATCATCATAGCTGTGTGCTTGACCAGCAACACCGCGATTCCGTCCAGTTTTAGTACTTGTCCACAGTTCTTGACCTTGAAGTTCGCTATTAGAACTCAACAAAGCTTCATGTTCGATTAAATTCGGGCCAGACTCATATCCCGATAATTCTGATGGCTTTAAGGTTAAAAAACGTGCTTTCGTACCATCAATCACAGCAACAAGGTATCTATTCATAACAACCTGCTTTCAATGCTGGATTTCTAAATACTAGCAATACTAATGAGCATCTTAAAGCCTTTACTTATAAAGCTTCAAATATAGGTGTACTGCCTGATTACAAAATTTTACAACTGCATCCCGAATTCTTTTGTGAAAGACTCTGCATCTGTTGCCAAGATTTGTTGAATGAATTATTTTTGGGTGAGATATATACTCACCCACGGAACTGAGAACTTTTATAGCACTTGTTTCAAGAAATTTACTAAATCCTCAAGGTTCGGTGTATCAAGTAAATCTAATAGTTCTGTTGACTGCTCCGAAGGTATATAGTCAGCGGGTAAATTAACGATTGAAGTGCCTAAATTTTGAGCTAAATGATACCAAAAACCTAGTTTCAGATCAGTATTCATTGAGGCATACTCTTCAACAGAAATACTTGTTTCTCCCCTTTCCTCTGGGTTAACTAACTGTCGTAAAGCAAATACCTGTTCTGCTTCGGGCAGTTTCTGAATTTGTGCTACTAAATTGCCAGTATTTTCATTGGGTACATCATTCAGCGCGATCGCCGGAATTTCATCAGAAATATCAGTATAAAGTAATGCCAGCGCTGATAGGCGATCGTCTGCATTCAAATTTTTAAATTTTGATACAGCTTGTTCTAAAAAATTGATGTTCGTAGATGTCATAACAAACTCCGATACAATAGTTAAATTTTGTAGCTATAGCTATAGTTGGCTCAAAAAGGTAATTTAATTTCTAAAGTCAAATTGACCGATTCTGCTTGTATCTCTATTCAGGTTATATAGTTGAGTGTGAGCTAGTCACTACAAAAAGATAGAACATTCCCACAAAATTCTCATATTAGAACTAGTCAAAAGATAGATAGAGCCATTGGTTACAGCGTCCAGTCTGCAATGTCTAGGGTGGGCTTTGCCTACGCTAGTCTAGGTAATCAACTAAAATCTCGTTGGTTATACCAATTCTCCAAAATAACCAACAAATGCAAACATTGAAACATCAACTAAATCTGAATTTTGAATTGGGATTATGGCTTCTGGAATTTATGCGATCGCAAACATTGGGCGTTTTAAACTCTTTGTTGGCGATGTCACTAGTATAAAAGTAGTATGGCCTCCAATACTAAAGATGCTCAACAGTGGCACCTATCCTCACACGGCGTTGCAACAAGAGTGGCAGCAAGCCGGACAGTTGCGACGTTTTACATTTCACACTCAAAAAGAAATTGCAGGCGATCGCGATATTATTGGTATTGAACATCTACAATAATCTCAATTTCCCATCCAGTTTTGAGCAAGTATAGTAGCTGCACTTTTTCTTTTATGCTTGCTACTTTTTCCACTAACAGCATCTGCTTGAGTTCTTCTGCACTTTCTGTATCTGCGTCCATCCTCTTCTATCGGCGGTTAATTCTTTCTTGCTATACCTCACCAATGTGGGAATCGCTATAATGCGATGCCTACGGCTGGCTGCGCCTACGCAAAAGCCATTTCGGGAGTCGCCAAAATAGCTTTTGAGACAGCATTTGCTATTTCGGATACTACAATTGCTATTTTTGATGCTACATTTGCCATTTTCGATACTACAATTGCTATTTTTGATGCTACATTTGCCATTTTCGATACTACAATTGCCATTTTCGATACTACAATTGCCATTTTCGATACTACATTTGCCATTTCGGCGATCGCATTTGCCATTTTCGATACTACAATTGCCATTCTTGATGCTACATTTGCTATTTTCGATACTACAATTGCTATTTCGGGAGTCGCCAAAATAGCTTTTGAGGCAACAATTGCTATTTCGGCGATGCTAAAGCAAAGGGTAAATTTATACTGTCACCCCTTCTAACTCTTCATCAGTCAACTCATACAATTGGCGTAACTTATCTAACTTATCTTGTTCGGCTTGCCAGAAACCCCGCCCATGCGCTTCTAACATTCTCCCAACAATATTGCGAAAAGCTTCGGGATTCGCCTTGCGTAATTTTTCCGCCATCTCTGCATCTAAGGCATAGGTATCTGCTGCTTGGTCATATACCCAATCATCAGTAAAATCCGCAGTACCACCCCAACCGATTAACGCCGTCATCCGTTGAGATATTTCAAACGCACCACCAGAACCTTGATTTGCCATCGCTTGCGCCCATTTGGGATTTACCAACTTCGTGCGGTATTCCATCCGCAGTAAATCATCTAAGTTGCGAGGTGTAGTGTCTTTCGAGAAACTTTCCACAAAACTGGTTGTCACCTTCTTACCGCGTTGCTTTTCTGCCGCCTTCTTCAAACCACCGGTATTGGCGTAATATTCCTGAATATCGGTTAAACCATATTCTACCGAATCGATTTCTTGGACAATGCGATCGCTTGTTTTCAATAAAGTATTCAACACCTCAGGCCTAGCCTGTCCCTTATCTTGTCTTCCATAGCTGAACACATTGCGGCTTTGCCAAGTATTGCCTAACTCCTCACCAGATTCCCAGTTCCCATCCACAACTTGGTCATTCACCAAAGAACCAAAATCTCCCGCCGGGTTAGAAAACAATCTTGCAGATGTATTCTCCACCCCTTGCGCCTTTAAAGCTAAAGCGTGTTTTCTAATAAAATTCTGGTCTTCTGATTCCTCAGCATCAGCAGCCCGTTGAAACAAATCATCTAATAATTCGATGATATTCACAAAACTATCTCGGAAAATTCCCGATAGATTTCCTAACACATCAATGCGGGGATGTCCTACCTCAGCCAAAGGTTTTAACTCATAACGAACAATTCTCCCCGTTCCTTCCTTCACAGGTTCAGCACCCACCAATTCTAATAGAATCCCCAAAGATTCACCCTTAGTTTTAATTGCATCCAAACCCCATAACATCACCGCCACAGTCTCCGGATATTTCCCATGTTCTGCTAAATGCTGGGCGATAATTTTTTGCGCAATTTCTCTCCCCCGTTCATAAGCCGCAGGTGAAGGCATTCTATAAGGATCTAAAGCATGAATATTCCTACCCGTAGGTAACACACCAGGCCCATCCCGCAACAAATCACCACCAGGCGCAGGCGGAATATACTCCCCATTCAAACCCCTCAATAAATTCGTCAACTCATCCGTAGATTGCATTAATAAATTGGTTATTTCTTCTTCCTCCTCTTCGCGCCCTTCGCGCCTTTGCGGTTCGTCCCCAAAATAAGCCTCCAAATACCCCGCCAACCTCTCCTCATCCGGTGCTTCCCCCAAAGTATGCAACCCAGAAGAAAACAACCGGCTTTCTAAAACCTGCAAATACTCATACAACTTCACCAAATAGTCATCAAAAACATGGGCACTAAACATCCGCACATTTTCATAACTAAAAGAAATCCCCAACTTCTTCGCATCTGCCAACGGACAATCTGCATCTAAACCAGTGTCCACAATTTTTCGACAAATAGCTTCCTTCAGCGCATAATTCTTTTGCGGGTCTTCCCGATACTCAGAGATTAAATCCCTTAGCGCCAACAACTCCTTATACAAACCAGCACGACCATAAGGCGGGACATTGTGAGAAATTAACACCCCATAACCGCGACGCTTCGCCAAAATAGATTCCGAAGGATTATTCGCCGCATATATATATAGATTAGGCAAATCTCCCAACAAAATATCCGACCAAGAATAACCCGTATTACCCAAAGGCGAACCGGGTAACCATTCCACAGTACCGTGCATTCCAAAATGAACTACAGCATCAGCTTCAAACTCATTTTGTAGCCATTTATAAAAAGCAGCGTATTGAGGATGGGGAGTTAAATCTCGTTCAAACATTAACCGCATCGGGTCGCCTTGTAAACCCAAAGGCGGCTGCACACCTATCCAAACATTTCCTAACTGCACACCCCCAATTTGGAACTCATCACCATAAGTTTTAATTCCCGTTCCTGTGAGAGATTTCCATTGTTTTTCAATGCGAGAAGTGCGGAGATATCCCAACCAATTTTCCAGAGTACGGGCGTTAACGGTAGAACCCCCCCTAACCCCCCCGTGAACGAGGGGGGTTATGACTCCCTCCTTGCTAGCGGGGAGGGTTGGGGTGGGGTTTTCATCCGCTTCCTTCACCCAGCGAATTAACTCTTCCCCATCATCAGGTAAATCTCCTACGCTGTACCCTTGTTCTTTCAGTGCTTGTAGCAACTTCAAAAGACTACGCGGCACATTTAATAATGCAGCCGTACCCACAGCACCATAACCAGGCGGAAACCCATACAAAATAATCGCAATCTTGCGTTCCGATGCAGATTTTTGCCGCAAATTAATCCAGCTTTTCACCCTGCCAATTAATCGCTGTACCCGTTCGGGAACCAAATAAATATCTTCACCCACCAAACCACCAAGGGGAACAGTATCAATCGCCCCATCGAGTTCTGGTAAAGCGTACAATACTACACTTTGCAAACCGCCAATACCTTGGCGAGTCCAAGAGTAAATATCTTGAATTAACAATGGTGCAGCAACAAAATAAGGGACATTTTTAGCTGTAAGAATGCGTTTAGCAACTTCTACCTGTCGCCCTGCTTCCATTGAACCAGCTGGGCCACCCACTAAGGGGAAACCAATTGTCGAAACAACAGCATCCACCTTCACTGCTTCTGGGGAAAGTGAGGGAGTTTCAATATTACCAACTTGTCTTTGCTGAAGTTCGTAGTCGGTTGTCATCCAATCTCTGACAGCCACGTGTCCTTCCACACCGTTAATAAAAATCGGTAAAGGAATTAACCCAGCTGCTTCAAAACGGCGAATTAGTTGGGGAATATATTGTTGTTTAGTAATAACGTGTTTGCGATACAGCAGAATTCCCACAACTGCATTTTGAACTGGGAATTTCTGCCGATACCATTCCAGATATGCTTTTGGCGATTCAAAAAACCCTTGATAGTCTGGATGCAATAGCCCCATGTTGGGAGTTTCCACAGGTGCAGGAATATCGCCAACTTTTAACCCCAAGTATTTTTCTGCCAGTGTCCAGAATAGTGAAGCAACATTTTCTGGCCCGCCAGCATTCCAATAACCATAGATAATTAGCCAGTTGCGTAAATCTTGGACTTTTTGCATTGGCACATATTTGAGTAGTTTCGGCCCTACCTTTAAAAAGCTAATATAACCAGCGAGTTTGTCTTCTTCTCTACCGTTACTAAATTTATCCAGAATGAATTTAACAGGCTTAGGCATACCTTTGGGTTTATCGCCAATGGCAAAGTCACCCAGCTTCGTTAAACTCATCAATTCCAAAGCCGACTCGAATACCAGTCGGATGGGAATTTGGGAGATGCGATCGCGCAACCACAAAACTTGGTCATAATCAAATAGCAAGCTGCCAAAAAATACATCAGCGTCTTGGAGTGCTGCTTCTACTTCCTGGCGCTTGGTGGTAATATCGCGATCGCTAAACACTCGAATATCCAACTCCGAACAGCGAGAGTTAGCGAAAAAAGCTGCTTTTCTGTATAAGTCAGCGTTAAAGGATTCAAACCCAGCAATCAAGACGATGCGTTTCATGCCCGTAAGCTACGAAATATTTCTTTACTTCGATCTTAAACGGGCTGGCAGGCTGATTGCCGAAGATCTTCCTCCTGGCTACGATCAATAATTCCTTTTCAGCAAATTGCTCAAGATATTAAAGTTCTTGTCCAGCCCGCCGACAATATCCATAATATTGATCAAGTTGCGTGGTGGGCGAGAAATCAGCGAATCCACAGCAATCAAGCTTTGGAAATTCACGCGAATTTCACCAGGACGTTCAGTTTTACCATCCTGTTGATAAAACTTCACTCCTGCCAGTTGCATAATCTTAATTAGTTCTTGAGCAATGATGCCATAGCCAATCGTTGTCGGATGTATGCCATCTAGGGAAAATAAACCCCCTTGAGTACGACCATTGGGACCTGAAAGAAAGAAGCGAGAATCAGGTACAGGTGTCAACGCTTGCAGTTCAGGAGGTAATGGGTAAGCACCACCAACTTCGTCCCACCACTCTGGTTTAGCTTCCGGGTCTTGTAAATAACGGCGGGATGCTAACCTATCTAACAATCCCGCAGCATCAAATAAATACCAATCCCTGCCCTCAGTACGAGCCTGGCGCACAGCATCAGTTATATAGTCGTTATACTGGTCGATGGCGCTATCAATTGCTCTGGCTTCCTGTCCTGTGAGGTATGGGTGTTTGTTTGGGTCAAAATCTTGATCGTGTATCCAAGGTAAGGTGTAGTAAGGAAAGTATCGAGAACCTGGTTTCACTTTCTGATCTACCCCACGGGCAAAAGGCACAATCGTAATATGGGGTACTGTACCAAAAATCACATGACGAGCGCGGATTTTTTTAACTTCAGCAACTAACTGGTCAAGTTCTGCCTTAAAGTGAATCGGACGCCAAACAGTGTACTTATCGTTGATATCCATATCGTCATAGCCAGTATCACTCCAAGCAACATTAAAAGTGAGAATACTGCCCAAAGCATTATTACTACCAATGATCACAACCAGCGTTTCAATCCCTTCGGTTTCTGGCGTACCTTCATCAGCTAAAGCTGCGGCTGCTTGTACTGGCGAGAGTGCTACACCATTGCCATCCCGTGCTGAGTTTAAAGTCCGAATCGCCGCCCGGTCATTGTGATACTCAACCATTAACCGGAGATAATCATCCTTTGGCGGATTATTTTTGAGAATGTTGATGCAGATGTCTGCATTACGCGATATGATATTGCGCACATCCCATCCATAAACTGCTAAGTTATGGTTGATCCCTTGTTGAATGGGGAACAGCGAACCTTCACCACGTTCCCAATAGTTTTCATTGACATCTAAGTATTTACGTAGAAATAAGGCAGCACCAACAAACTCTAACGGGTTAATAGTCGGACCAAACTTTTTCTCTAAGTCATGGGCTAAGCGTTCCACATTTAATGGCAATCCATCTTCTGGTCCCTGATAAGTGGGATAGCGGAACTCTCCCCAACCCAATTCTTTGGCAATAATTGCCGGATATGAGAGTTGCGTATTAAATATTGCTCCACTTTGGAAACCTTGTGTAATTGAGTCCCCGACTGCTACCAGCCGATTTTTGGGAGTTCCGGTTTTCGTCACATTAACAGTAATCCCCAAAGTTGGGTCTGTGACGGGTTTGCGTGGTTGCACTGAGATGACCACATCAGGTGGGGTTTTGGCATCTAATATAGAACTGGATAAATTTGTCATGACTGCTTACTGCATTAAGTAACGAACTGAAGACAGAATACTTCGGTTAAGCAAATTTGATCAGTAGATATACATAAATCTCAATTACTAATTTTTTGCCAATCTTCTACCTCATACTCATTTCCTAAATTACTGCAATAAACTATTCTCCCCTGTTCCTCTGCCATTAACCTTAAACTGAACTAGTGTCAGCCTCTGCTTTGAGGCGATGTTAAGTGAAAAAAAGTTTTGTTAAATTACAGGAATTTATTTCCCTCAACTTGTATTTAAAAATTTTTATGTTCAATTTGAGCGACTATTATTTATTTTATGACTTTCGTCAGAGCCAATTTAACAACATTTGTGCTATAAATTTTTTTTAGTCATGGCATTTTTTAAGTTGAAAAATCAATTTTTCTCTGTTCAAATACATAAAAGAGGGTTATAAAAAGATGTCAGACATTTAAACTATTATGAAAATAAGTGGAGGATAACAAAGATGAAATTTGGAGTTGATATCGGGCATAATTGCCCTCCAGACACCGGAGCTAGAGGCATCAAAATTGAGGATAATTTAACCTTAGATGTCGGAAATAGAGTGATAACTAAGCTAAAATCTTTAGGGCATGAAGTCATACCATGTAAACCAGATAGAGCTAGCACAGTAACAGAATCACTTGCTAAAAGGTGTGATAAAGCAAATGCTGCCAGAGTGGATGTTTATGTATCCATTCATTTTAATTCCTTTAACGGGCAAGCAAATGGCACAGAAGTATTTGCTGGTAGCGAAACCAGCCGCAAGATTGCTAAACCAGTATTAGATGAAATCGTCAAATTAGGATTTTTTAGTCGCGGAGTTAAGAGTGGTTCTCACTTATATGTTTTGAGAAATACAAATATGCCTGCGATTCTGGTAGAAGGTTGCTTCCTCGATTCCCAGAAAGATATGAATCTTTTTAATCCAGAAGCACTGGCTAATGCCATTGTCAAAGGCTTAACAGGTAAATTACCAACTACTCCTGTAAACCCAGTACCAGATGAAGAGCAGAATGTAGATACCACTATTCAGAGATTGCAAAAGACTTTAAATCAACTGAAGATAACCGATAAAAATGGTAAACCTTTAGTGGAAGATGGCTTATCAGGTAGCGCCACAAGTTCTGCGGTAGCAAAATTTCAAAAAATTGCTGGGATTTCAGAAACCGGAACTGCTGACAAAGCGACATGGGATGCAATCAACTTGATTTTAGCAAAAAGAATTATTCGCCCAAATCATGCTGGTGGTCCAGTAATTCGGTACTTGCAATATCGTTTAGGAGTTGAGGTTGATGGTGTCTATGGCCCGCAAACAGAGGTGACGGTGAAAAACTTTCAAAAGCAAAATGGATTACTTGCTGATGGAATTATTGGCCCTGCTTCTTGGCAGAAGTTAATTGCTTAGTTATCAGCAATTCATGGCTATAAAAGATTATGCAAGTAAAGTTTTTCTAAATTGCCAATCTGCCAAAATTATGAAAATCATGATTGGCAATTTCATTATTTAAATCTCATGGATTACTAATAAATAGACGGCTTGCAAAGGGACCTGATGTAATAGATAAATGGATAAAAAATTATCATTTCATTTATGTGAATTTATCAAGCTTTTGCAAGAAGTCTATAAGTTTTAACGGAGAGAAATTTATGGCTTTTAATGTCAATTTTTTAAAATTGCCAGTAATAAAACTTGGTTCAGAAGGGCCTGTTGTTCGTGCTTGGCAAAGCTTTTTAAAAGATGCTCAATTTCCAATTAATGTTGCTGATGGTGACTTTGGTAAACAGACCGATCAAGCGACTCGTGGCTATCAACAAAGAAATGGCTTAACTGCTGATGGTGTTGTTGGTAACATGACCTATGTTAAAGCGCTGAATCAGGGTTTGATTTTAAAACTTGACATTTCAGCTAATACATTGCTAGGTTACCTTGGTTTTGGTGAAGCAGAGGTTAAAGATTTACAAGCTTCTTTAAATAAAGCTGGGCAATTAACTCCTCCCTTAAAAGCAGATGGAGACTTTGGTTATACAAGTAGCAAAGGATTAGCCGAAGCATACAAAAAAAGGGATGTACGCTTGCGTAGCGAACTAGAAGAGTCGTTAAGTAATGCTACTAAGCAAAAACTAGGACAGGATTTAACTCCAGCATTAGATATTTTAAACGGCTATGCAAAAATTCAGAGGTTTTGCCTCAGCGGGCCCCATTGGGTTGATAGCTTTCCTACTAGCAAGTTGATTTCTGATTTAGCTTCGCCATTTCGTCAACGAGTAGAAGCATTTCAAAAGGCACTGATTGATGCAGGGTGCCAAGTAATTATTACCGCTACCCATCGTCCTAAAGAACGTGCTTACCTGATGCATTATGCAGCCACCATTGATAGGCAAGACATCGCGCCAAAATATGTACCAAGTATGGCTGGAGTTAATATTGAGTGGGAGCATTACACCAATGCTGGCTCGCTACAAGCTGCCGCAGATATGGTAGAGGCTTATGGAGTTGGTGGTAATCCTGTTTCTTTAAATTCTCGTCATATTCAAAGACTGGCGATTGATTGGAATGTTACATGGAATGGCAAGATTAACATCAGAGATGGTAATGGGCGAATGGTGAGTGTAGGAGATCCAGCAAATGCTGCCCTCAATAGAACTTTATGGACAATAGGTAGTAGCTACGGAGTGTATAAGTTGAGTAATGACCCTCCCCATTGGTCTGTGGATGGTTACTGAGGGCTGACATTTAACTACCCACGATTGCGTTCTAAGAGCAGCATCATCATTAAACTTAACAAAACTTGCTCTTCTTCGCGATCGCTAAGTTGATCGATAGCTTTGATAATAAATCTTCTGGAGAGAAAAGAGGGGATTTTCTCTAAACGCATGACAATTGTGCCATCAGTCCGGCTAACTAAGTAGACTGGGTTGAACACATAACCAGTAAATATCCCCAGAATTGGAATCTCTGCAAATAGAGTATCTGCAACTTTTATCCAAGGATTTTTCTCCTGAATGTTGAGATTGCTAGTATCACCATCAAATATGTCATAGCGTGCACGCCAAAGCGATCGCAATCCTCGCCGTTTGACTGCACCAATGTCCCGACCGTTATTGTCTGTGAAGTTGTAACGTGCCGAAAAGTCAATAATCCGGTCAGCTTTGATGTGGTAGAGGGGACGGGTACGCTCTAGGTCGGCAAAGATGCTAATTGCTTCCTTCAGCTTGAAAAGCTTCTGCTTGACATAGAAAACCAAATTCCCTTGGCTATCAACAATCGATATTTGGGGCGCTAATGCCCAGAATTTGAACTTCAGTTCTAAAGGGTACTGCATAGCTTCAGTGAAAACATCAAGATTGATTCACTTATTTATCCCAGTTATGAGAGCTAATTAACCAGGTGAAGTAATAAAAATGTTGTCATTGCGAGCGAAGCGAAGCAATCCCAACCCTTGCGATTGCTTCGCTTCGCTCGCAACGACTGTAATTATTTTGCGTAGTTACTTATCTGTGTGCATCGGTGTTTATCTGTGGTTCCTTTTAATCTGATTCCGACTTTTCGCCACAAGTATATTAATCTGCCCAATGCTGAGTGATTTTGGATTTACAAAAAAATTTTGGCAGAGGGTGCATAAACCAATCAAGGTCAACCTATTGAGTAAGTGAAGGCGTTAAAGCCCAATCCACACAAACACTTAAACTTGAGGAGAATGACCATGAAATTCCGTCACTTAACTGGCTCTTTGCTAACAGCTACTGCACTTTTGACCTCCACATTACCAACATTTGCAGCGCCTTTTGATGTACAGCCTGCTGGCATTTTCAAACCTGGTATTCTCACCCCTGGAGCAGCCGTAGGTAATGGTACTCCTAAAACTCCGACACCTGGCGCACCTAGCAATCCAGTTGGTAATACTGAAATTCAAGGATTGGGAGATCACCAATCTTGGGTTGACCCGAAAACTTTAGCAAATGACCCACGCGCTTTGTGTAGTGATGTTGGTTTAGGTAACAACACCCGCAACAGTTCTAGCAAATTAGCGCTTGCAACCTCTACTAGTACTCGTTCTAGTTCTTCTCGTAGCCATAATGATGGCGGTGGAGGCGGTGTTAGCTTCTTAGGTATTGGCGTGAGTGGTAGCGGTGCTAGCCAAGGTAGTCAAAATAATAGTGACTCTAAAGATATCCGCAATAACCGCAACGAAGAAAATAGCAGTAGTTCCTCCACAGTAGTTCAAGGTAAAAATTGCGATGCTTTTGTTAACTCTGCTGCTGCTAGAGATATGAACTACGAAGACAACCTCACTCGCCGCTACGAAATTAAAACTGGTCGTCGGGGACAACAGGTTAATCAACTTCTAGACAACAAATAGATTATTTAGTGATTAACAGTAGTAGTTGAATTTGAATTTTTAAATTAATTCGACGCCGGGGTTAGCGCCCTGGCAATTACTTTCTTTACTTCTCAGGAAACATTATGAAAAGCCCACCTGGAGCAAGAATTATTACCCTGAGTACAATCCTGTTGCTATCGGTAACATCTTTAGCCAGCGCCCAAACTCCTAGAATTCGTGACTCTCAAATCTTGCCATATCTTCTGGATAATCCCAATGATAACTCTTTGGTAAAAGTGCGTTGTGTTCCTAGCGATCGCCAGGAAGCACAGAGAAATCGACGTATGATCAGAGATAGCCTCTTGCGACCAGCCCAAGGCAATCACAATGAGACAGTCACGATTGAAATAGAGGGAAGTTGCCGGAATGTGAGAATTCGTGTGCAAGATGACTCACAATTTTCTGATTTCCCTATCGATAATCCTGATTTAGAGGACTCTTGGCTAACTCGCAAAGGTTCTGGTTGGTATTGGTTCCGACATCATCGCTAACTATTTCAGGTTCCCTATTCTCTAGTTAACTGCATCTGTTCAGAGGTGAGGCGATCGCGAGTATGATTTATTGGCGTCTCTCGCAAAACGGAAAGTAGCAGCAAACTAAAACCAATCAATTGCAGACAAAAGCGCGCCGCATGAGAATACTCCCATTGACTACGTAGCTGCATCCAGTTTGCTGGTACTGATTGCGGTGTCGCTTGCCTAATTACAGTATTTGCAGGCTCAGTGAACAGAAAAAAGACTACAGGGAAAGCAAGCAGCAGAAAGATTGTACCTGCCAATGTGAATGGGAAAGCTGGTCGCCGTTTACGAACCAGAATTGTTAAGGCGATCGCGGCCAGTATCGCCCCAACCTCGATCAATGCACCAATATTAGGCGGTCCAAAGGCTACATACAGCGAATTTTGGATTCTGACGTACAACGCCCCGTCGTATTGCATTTTGGCAGGCAATTCTAATGTATGGCAGAACGCTATTCCCATGCTCAGGGCAACAAGGATCAGTGTGACGAACCGGAATATCAATAGAGCCATCATTGCCTCCTCTCAGGCTCGTTAGATATATTTAGTGCGTTTTATTATCTTGGTAACCATGCTGATGAGTTTCTACTACCTTAAGAAAGAAATTTTATGCGAGTTAACACTGAATAGCAGTCATTTATTTATAGGTAGTTAAAGATACTAGTATTGCCAAATTTTAGATTAATCTCAATATAATTTTGGGCGATCGCATCCATAGAGAGTTCAAAAGCAAAGAAAGGACAAGATTTCTGTTCTCTGCTTCTGCTTAACAGTTTACTAACGCCAAAATTGCTGTTTTATGAGCGCGATCGCTTCTAAGTAATTTATCCTATTCAAGCTATTTAGTCTCTATATGAACTTAGAAGGAGTTTTAACTCAAAGTGCTTATACAGTAAAGTATTTGCGTTTTAATTTAAAAGTTATTCAGAGAAAATAAACACAAATCTATCGTTAGATTGTTACTAAAATGAATATATATCAAATTTAGATAAAGTATTAAATTCTACAAGTTGAAGTTTTATCTTTGTGCTAAAGTTTTCTTGAAAAATTGGGGATTATTACTCAGTTTTAGCCACTGTAAAAAGATAGAATCTTAATGCAAGCTTATATATACTGAAACCAGCCGTAAGGCAGATGAGAGCGTTGATAAATAAATCTAAATTATTACGTATAAAGCAAAGGGCATCACGAGTATTTAGGGTGCAGATACATAGGTGAACACAGAGTAAAAAGCATATTTTTTACTCTGTATTTATTTTGATGATGAATTTTGGCAATATCCTTACAACAATCTTGTTTAAATGCCAAACCAGCAGTACTAGTACAGCTTGGCGTAAATAAACATACCATTTCAAATGGTGTAAAAGCCCGGAATACAATCATTTTGACTTTTGACTTTTTTACCCTGAGCGTAGTTGTTCGACGAAGTCGTTCCCGCAGGGTAGGATGAGTTTTGACTTACTCGGCAGCGGTACTAGGGCGTTGATTGTGGTGTAGGAGTAGGTTTTAAATTTTTGGCTTTGTAGAAAGTTTCCAAGCTATCGCGATCGCCTACAAAACGCCAGTGCCAAGGTTCATAACTGACACCTTGAGCATTATCTTTAGGAAAAGACATCTCAAAACTAAAACGGGCAGCATTTGCTTGTAGCCACTGATAAGCTTTGGTATTGTCAAAGTTGGCTTGGAGATTAGTTGCTGGTACTGCTCCGTCACCCACATCCACAGCATAGCCTGTGTGATGTTCGCTATGACCGGGAGGCGCACTCAGAGCCGCCCTTTGTGCTGGAGTTTGATTGCGCTGCGCACCTACACCGAAAAATAACTGCTCCTGCTCTTTGACTGAACGAAACCCAGAAATTGGTACTAAAATTACACCTGCTCTGCGTGCTGCTTTTGCCATCTCTTGAAATTTTTCAGCAGCAGCTTTTCGCATTCTGATTCGCACTCTTGGAGAAACTACTGCTAGCTCAGATTCTGGCGCTTCTGCATACGCTAAATGTCCCAATACAGTATCGCTGTTGTTAGTTTGCGTGGTTGCAGAACTATCAGAAGTTGGTGTTTGTGTTGGGGAAATAGTTGGTGAAGGTTGAGAATCAGCAGTTTTTTTAGGTGAAACAATAAAAAACAAAAAGCCACTACTAATAGCAAGCAGGACAAATGCCAATACTCCACCGGTCAGCAAAACTACAGGTTGCAAGCGCACCTTAGGTTTTGCATCGGGAGTATCGCGTAAAGCTGCTGGAATATCATCACCAGAAGCAGCCGATGAGTCTTGCGGTTCTCCAGAAAACCCAGCCTTATTCAAGAATTCACTCCTGCTTTTTTTCAATAGCCATAACAGATTGTAGACTGGAAAAAAATAAACGCAAGCGGTAGCATTTTACTCTGTTCTGTTAGGTGTAATCTTGACAAATCTTTTAGAACTATACGTCAAGCTAGGGGGACTAGTCCTCATAGGATTCATCCTTGGACGTAAGCTACCAGACACGGTTCCCTTTCGTTTGGGACAGTTCCTCTTCTACGTGGGAGGCCCGATAAGCATAGTAGGTTTTTTATATCAAGCCGACCTTTCAGCGCAGATTTGGATTGCACCTGCGATCGCTTATCTTGCCATTTTTTTAGGGGCTTTGTTGGCTTGGTTAGCAATTAAAGGGCAAACTTACTTCACTAAAACCATGCCCCGCAAACCAACACAAGGTAGTTTGCTCTTAGCGGCAATGGTGGGTAATACTGGTTCTCTTGGCTTTCCTATTATCCTAGCGATGGTAGGACAAAAATACTTTGCTTGGGCTTTATTCTACGATTTATTAGGTACACTCTTTGGCGCTTACGGCTTAGGAGTAGCACTAGCAGCTAATTTCGGCCGTAATGTGAGTGATTATTGGCAGATTTTTAAAGTTATAGTAATTAATCCTGTCCTGTGGAGTTTTGGTTTTGGCTTACTGTTTCGACAGGTGAAAATCCCTAATATAGTTGAATTTTATTTGGATAAATTGGCTTGGATTGCCGTTGCTTTATCCCTAGTATTAATTGGGATGCGACTGTCGCAGTTAAAGTCTTGGAGCAGCTTACCACAAGCAGGGATGAGCTTGGCAATTAAAATGCTGGTAGTTCCCTTAGTTCTTGGCAGTACCTTACCGCTTTTTGGTGTGACTGGTTCAGCAGCCCAAGTAATTGTGCTTCAAATGGCAATGCCACCAGCGTTTGCCACCTTAGTAATTGCCGAAACTTTCAATCTCGATCGCGACTTAGCTGTAACCGCCTTGGCAGCAGGGGCGGTAGTGTTACTTGTTACATTACCAATTTGGCTATGGCTGTTTTAACAAAGCTGAGAGAACAGGGAACAGGGAAAAGAGAATTAGAGACGATTGACAAAGTAAAGCTTAAATTGTAATAGCATGACACCGCTAAAGTAGTGCATTAGCTTAGATGAAATTAACCGCCGATGTACGCTAATAAACGCCGATAAAATCAACTTTTCTCTTGTACCAATTTAGGTTTGCCACGCCAGTAGGGTGCGTTATAGCAACGCTTAACGCACCGATAAATATCAGGACTTGTGCAATTTAATTAATTGCAATTGCTCTATAGCTCGCCTCTAAGTTTCAATGCATAATAGGGATTTTAGTTAATTGGAACAAAAAGTTAGCTGGTGTTGCCAATCCGCCTGGTTTCAATCCCTGATAGGGATTTTAGTTAATTGGAACTTCTACTTATGGAAGCGGAACCGTTACCGCATATGCGTTTCAATCCCTGATAGGGATTTTAGTTAATTGGAACTTTGATTGTAAGCATAAGCAATTGCTGCCATCCTGTTTCAATCCCTGATAGGGATTTTAGTTAATTGGAACGTAATATACAGAAAAGAAATGTATAGATAGAATGAGTTTCAATCCCTGATAGGGATTTTAGTTAATTGGAACTGTTTCATTAAGTCAGGTGTTCAGTTGTGTTTCGAGTTTCAATCCCTGATAGGGATTTTAGTTAATTGGAACTCTTCTCTTAGCTCCGACGCAGAAACTACGGCTGGGTTTCAATCCCTGATAGGGATTTTAGTTAATTGGAACATAAAGCACCACAAAATTATGTATGTGTAACTTACCTCAAGTTTCAATCCCTGATAGGGATTTTAGTTAATTGGAACCATTTTTCAATAATGAGCCAGTAGTTTATAGGCGTTTCAATCCCTGATAGGGATTTTAGTTAATTGGAACTCGCCTCTCCACCACAGATCCGCAATCGCCCTACCTCAAAGTTTCAATCCCTGATAGGGATTTTAGTTAATTGGAACGTGAGCTAGCGCAATGGGGAGGACACCGCAGAGTAGTTTCAATCCCTGATAGGGATTTTAGTTAATTGGAACTTACTACGGTGTTACTAGTGGCGGTTACTACCTTGTGTTTCAATCCCTGATAGGGATTTTAGTTAATTGGAACGTTAGAGGAAAAATCCGCAACCCTTATTAGTCGCGGTTTCAATCCCTGATAGGGATTTTAGTTAATTGGAACCGCCAAGACTTGAAAGCATTGATATATTTGGTTTTCAAGGTACAGTTTCGTCAACCTCCAATCAAAATAACTTTTGGGGCATTGAGTTGTCAAGGATGACATGAGTAAAATAAGCTCAAAAGCTTGTGTAGAAAAGATTAGGGAGTTTGCGTCAACCTCAAAACAGGCGTAAAAGGGTTCAAAACCAGAGGTGGTAAGCTTTTGGGGCGCAAAATTTGACTCTTGTTTTTAAACACCTACTGGTTGACGCCAGACTTAAAGGAAAAAGGACAGATGAAAAATATCGCGTAAATGTATCAGGTTATGCTATGTCAACTAATATTACTCCAAACCAGAGTTTCCCAGCACCGCCTGTCCCAGACTGGGAACCTACCCCACCACCAACAGATTTAATATTTGATGACGGAGAACCCTTGGAAAGTAATCGCCACCGCATTGGGATGAATGTTTTAATTCGGTCGTTGCAACAAGCTTGGGCAGACCGCAATGATTACTTTGTCGGCGGTAATATGTTTGTTTACTATAGTCGTACACAGGCGCGGAATCGAGATTTCAAGGGGCCGGATTTTTTTGTAGTTCTCAATGTCGAAGGAACTGCTTCTCGGCAAGGTTGGGTTGTATGGGATGAAGACGGACGGTATCCTGATGTAATTGTCGAATTGATGTCCCCCTCAACAAAAAATGTAGATATAGGCGAGAAAAAAAATCTCTATGAAGGAGTTTTTAGAACTAGAGACTATTTCGTTTTTGACCCCTTTGACTCTAACTCCTTGCAAGGATGGCGGTTGGATGCCAATTTTCGCTATCAGCCTTTAGTTGCTAATGAGCAAGGTTGGTTATGGTGCGAAACCTTAGAATTGTGGTTGGGAACTTGGGAAGGAACTATAGACCGAGAAACTGCCCTTTGGCTACGATTCTATGACCGCGAAGGAAATTTAGTTTTCTTACCAGAAGAAGCCGAACGCCAACGGGCAGAAGCCGAACGCCAACGGGCAGAAGCAGAATCTCAACGGGCAGATGTGGAACGCCAACGGGCAGATGTGGAACGCCAACGGGCTGAACGTTTAGCTGCACGTTTGAGGGAATTAGGAGAAAATCCAGAGGATTTATCATAAAGATACAAAAAACTCTTCATTACCCGATTAACAAAGTTGGCTCACCTTTGCTGCTAGTTCAGCAGGGTTCATATATTCATAGGGTTCAAAAGGTTGGTGAATCCAGGGGTTATCGGACAGGTAGTCAACATAGTAATCGGGTTCTATAACAGAACAAGCTTTATACCAAATTACAGCAGTGCGAATTTCTGCGATCGCAAACTCAGGATTTTGTTGTAACCAAGGAATAGTCTCTTTGAGTGTGACTCCAGAGTCTACAAGGTCATCTACTAAAAGAATCCGCGAACCTAAACTTTCAGCGGTCATTGTTAAATGCCGAGAAAAGGTTAACGAACCCCTTTCTTGCTTGCCTGGACCACTGTAAGATGATGTTGCTAAAATTGCCAGCGGTTGCTGGTATATACGGGAAAGAATATCTCCAACTCTCAGTCCGCCTCTGGCAAGACAGACAATCTGGTTGAATTCCCAACCCGATTGATAAATCTGAGCAGCCAGTTGTTCAATTTTTTGGTGATAATCTGACCAAGAAACGTAAAGGTCTGGCATAAGGGAAGTAATTTTTAGCTAATACTGAAGGCAAATGCAAACTTTCTATTTTAATATGAGCGCAAGATATTATGAATGATTCTGCCGCTGATGGCTCTGCTGGTGACACTCCTCAAACTGAAAAACTGCAATTTAAAACTAAACTGGCCTATGGCGCAGGAGATTTAGGCCCAGCGATTACTGCCAATATTTCGATATTCTTCCTGCTGGTTTTCTTTACGAATGTCGCTGGTATCCCGGCGGGTTTGGCTGGCAGCGTTTTGATTATTGGCAAAATCTGGGATGCAATCAACGATCCGTTTGTGGGGTTTCTGACTGATAAAACCAAATCTCGGCGCTGGGGCCGTCGTCTTCCTTGGCTATTGTATGGCGCGATTCCCTTTGGAGTTTTCTTTTTCTTGCAGTGGATTGTACCGCCGTTTAGTGTTTGGGGTTTGTTCTGGTATTACGTAGCGATTGGAGTGGTGTCTCAGGTGTTTTACACTGTTGTCAATTTGCCTTATACGGCAATGACACCAGAACTCACCCAAGATTATGACGAACGTACCAGCCTCAACAGCTTTCGCTTTACCTTTTCCATCGGTGGTAGTATTCTATCGTTGATTTTGTCCAAAATAGTCTTTTCTCTAATTAGCGATCGCTCGCAACAATATTTAGTATTAGCCGCAGTCTGTACTGTAATTTCGGTATTGGGGTTGTATTGGTGCGTTTACGGCACACGCGATCGCGTTTTGGCATTCGAGGCTAAACGCATTCAACTAGAAGAACCTCCATCTATCCCCTTCATCGAACAACTAAAAATTGTCTTTACCAATCGACCTTTTCTATTTGTTATTGGTATATATCTTTGTTCTTGGTTAGGTGTACAGATTACAGCCAGCATTATTCCTTATTTTGTAGTTTACTGTATGCGCCTGCAAGAAGCGGACGTACCTACAGTCATGATTGCAGTCCAAGGAACAGCCCTGGTAATGCTATTTTTTTGGAGTAATTTAAGTAAAAAAGTTGGTAAAAAAGTTGTTTATTTTCTGGGAATGAGTCTCTGGATCATAGCAGCAGCCGGACTCTATTTCTTACAACCTGGTCAAATAGGTTTAATGTATTTGATGGCAGTAATGGCAGGTTTTGGTGTGTCTACAGCTTATCTAGTTCCCTGGTCAATGATTCCAGATGTAATTGAATTAGATGAACTCCAAACCGGACAACGCCGCGAGGGAGTTTTTTATGGCTTTATGGTGTTACTGCAAAAATTTGGTTTAGCTTTTGGGCTGTTTTTGGTAGGAAATGCCTTACAAGCATATGGTTTTAAAGAAGCTGTAGCTGGTCAAACGGGACTACCTACACAACCGGAATCAGCATTACTAGCTATCCGCCTTGCAGTCGGCCCCTTACCTACTATTTGTTTAATAGCTGGTTTATTTTTAACGTACTTTTACCCAATTACCCGTGAAATGCACGCCGAAATCATGCTGAAACTCAAACAGCGACAAGAGAAGATTTAGTAATTGAGCGACGCGATTTGCAAAAACTATAAATGCGATCGCGATTTCAGCAAATGCTTATATCGAAGTTATTCTCGATTAAACAGACCTTATGAATGCGATCGCAAAAGCTGCAAATGCGATCGCAATTTCAATAAATACTATAAGATACACACCAAAAGTGTTTTAACTTGGCAGATCCCTATTAGAGGTAAGAAGCCTTTGATGTGGAAGACGAGCATAACCAGCGATCGCTAAGAGAATGATCAACACAAATGCTGGGATACTCTGCGGGGCTTCGCCTGATTTGAAATGTAGAAACACACAACCAGCCATCAAAACACCGAGTTCTGCTGCTCCTATTGTCGTCGTCCGGGGAACGATCAGAAGTCCTGCCCCAGCAATTTCCGCCACACCCACAAACAGACGAAACCAACTAGGTAATCCAAACTTGGTAAATTGAGCAACAAGTTGTTCAGCACCCGTAAGCTTTAAAGTTCCAACGAATAGGAAAAGCGCTGCCAAGATTGTTGTGAAACTCCACAATGCAATCTTTTTAGCTTTGCTAAACTTTGTCATAAAAGCAACCTCTTATTTAAAATTTTCTCTGTGTCTGTGTTTTAGAAAGTTCTGAACGCTGGCTTCCGGCGCTCAGACTTTCCGCTGTGTCTTCGTTGTTAAAAAATGATTTATGACCCACAGAAGAGCACAGAGAAATTTGAGCGGAGGAAGTCTCCGCTGAGAACTTCGTTGGAACGCGGAGTTAAACTGCCAATTTCACACCGCGAATAGAATAATCCAACAACTCCATCGGGTGGATTACGGAAATTTCCTTACCCTGCAAATGCAAATGCTTAGTAATCTGCAATGTACAGCCAGGATTAGCAGAAGCAATTAAATCAGCACCAGTATTAAGCAAATTTTGTACTTTTTGCTGACCCAGTTCTTCAGCCACTTCTGGTTGCAGCATATTATAAACACCTGCACTTCCACAACACAAAGCTGCATCCAAAGGTTCTTTTAACTTCACCCCTGGAATTTGCCGCAATAACTGACGCGGTTGCACGCTAATTTTTTGTCCATGCAATAAATGACAAGCATCTTGATAAACCATATTCAAAGGTTTATCTGTGATTGGCAATAGTTTCGCTGTTAAACCCACAATTGCCAAAAACTCTTGAGCATCTTTCACTTTCGCTGCAAATTCTTTCGCCTTTTCCCGATATTCTGGGTCATCTTCTAAAATGTGACCGTACTCTTTCAATGTATGCCCACAACCAGCAGCATTGATAATCACAAAATCCACATCTGCCTTTGCAAAACTATCAATCATCTGTCTGGCTAAAGCTTTTGCTTGTTCGGTTTGTCCTTGGTGTTCGGGAAGCGCCGCACAACAACCTTGCGATTGAGGAATTACAACTTCACAACCATTCGCCGTCAGCACCCGCACCGTTGCTTCATTTACAGGAGAGAAAAATAGCCTTTGCACACATCCCAAAATCATCCCGACTCGGTAGCGCTTCTCACCCTTTGCTGGGATAACCGTAGGCAAATTATTTTGAAAGGTTTTCAAAGTAATTTCTGGCAGAATTGATTCCATTGCTGCCAACCGGGGAGATATTTTTTTAAGTAAACCCGTAGCGCGAATTAATTTGGAAAAACCTAGCTTTTGATAAGCCATCAACGGTACGAGTAATATTCTCAAAATATCAGGGTTAGGAAATAGAGAAAATATTAGTTGACGAACCAATTGATCTGGCAGGCTGCGCGGATAATTACGTTCAACTTGGTGACGCGTTGCAGAAATTAACTTGTCATACTGCACACCAGAAGGACAAGTCGTCACACAAGCCAGACACCCCAAACAAGAATCAAAATGTTCTACCGTTGCCGTATTTAGTGCAATTTCACCTTCGTTAATTGCATCCATTAAATAGATGCGTCCCCTTGGAGAATCCATCTCCTTACCTAACACTCGATAACTAGGACAAGTCGAGAGACAAAATCCACAATGCACACAACTATCAATTAACTTTGGATCGGGTGGATGATTTCCATCAAAACCCTGCAAATTCTTCACACTCGCCGTATTATTAACGGAATTTTCTGAAACTTGCATAATATCTCTATCCCCTCGCTTTGCGTCCTTCGCGTCTTTGTGGTTCGTTTAAAATCTAAATCCCACCCACAAACCGACCAGGACTTAAAATATTCTTGCCATCAAACTGTGCTTTGATCCGACGCATCAACTCCAAAGCATTACCTGTATATCCCCAAACATCAAATTTTTCTTTTACTGTGGCTGGTGCTTCTAAAATAGAAAGAAACCCACTATGAACCTGGCAAATATCGCGCATTCTCAAAGTTTGATTTTGGCTATTTAAACACAATACTCCTAAGCCACTACTAATATGAATTAAACCCATTTCTACTTGATTTAAAACCTCTACAGCAGCGCTAGGTAATGCTCCTATTTTGCAAGTAATCGGGTAATTTGTAAAAGAACGCATTTTTTCTGGTAATCTCTCCCATAGATTAGCCTCATCCTGAGCTACATAAATTGCGCCGTCTAATCCTAATTTTTGCCCAACTTCTAACAAGCGGTTTGCCTGTTCGTTGACACTCTCGCTAATACTTTGAAAACGAGCAACTAATCCCAATCCTTTACCCAAATCTAGACTAGATACCAATTGCGTGGACAGTAAATCAGCTTGGGTTGGTGTTAACGCCGAACCTCGCAAAATATCAGTTGCGTTAGATATAGCCTCAGCCGTACCAGTGAGTACCACCGTTGCTGATGCTTCTTGCTGCGGGTAAACTCGGAATGTTACTTGAGTGATAATTCCCAATGAGCCGTAAGACCCAGTAAACAACTTCATCAGGTCATATCCGGCGACATTTTTAACCACTCGTCCCCCGGCTTTGGCAATTTGACCATCAGCACGTACAAAGGTAATGCCTAGTAACTGGTCACGCACACCACCATAACGTTGTCTTAAAGAACCTGTATTAGCTGTAGCTACTATACCGCCAATGGTTGCCAACTCTGGTGCAGTCGGGTCAAGGGCCAGAAATTGGCGAGAACTGGCTAAAATAGCTTGGAGAGCAGAGAACTTCATTCCAGCTTCTACCGTAACAGTCAAATCGCCAACGGCGTGTTCAATGAGTTGATTGATGCGTTCTGTACTAACTACCACATCAATTTCCTGAGCCAAACCACCCCAGCTAAGTTTACTACTACTACCGCAGGGGAGGACACGCCAATTTTGTCGGTGTGCTTCTGCAATAATGGCGGCTAGTTGTTCTTGGGTGCGGGGATAGACAATACAACTGGGATGCTTGCCAGCAGCCATTGCCTTGTGGATAGATTCTTTACGTGTGGGTTCAAGATTTTCCCAAAGATAGACAGCATTTTCTTCATTGACGATAGATGCCAGATCAGAAGCGATCGCTTTCATCAGTTTATTTTTTACGCCCTACTTCTAATTTACTGGCTAATCTCTCTAAAAAATTGCTGAGTGCCTTTAGGTATTGCAACTTTTCAAAGGGAACAGAACATCCCCATACTTCAAAGTTCTGGATGCAAACAGCGAAAAGTCCGCAAGTATCCGTTTTGTGGGCAAAATTTTATCGCTGTACTCCGTTGTCTTCCTCAAAAACTTGGTCACCCAGCACTATTGAAAAGCCTCTCATATTCAGAAATACTACATAATACCGCCAAAATCCTGGTTTTAATGCCTAAATACGGTAATTAATTAGTCTAAAGTTTCTAATTTAACTTAATACTCAGTAAAGCTTTTTAAGTAATAGTACTGAAGAAATAACATTATTAATGACTTAAGCTGACTATAGGAAATGTCATCTTAAAATCTATATTTAGCCATATTTGGCTAATATAGACCTTATATGACCATAAATTGTATATTTTTTTATCAGGGTAGCAATGTCATCAATCTATTATTTTAAAGCATCAGACTTATCTGATGTAATACAAGGTCTACACTTATATAACAGCAATATCTTCACCACTAGGCAATTATCTCTAAAATTGCCATTAGCGTTATAGCAGTAAAGATTGTTTCGTACTTTTCATTCATCATTTGCACTTTTTAATGAGAGCAATTGCAATCTTGAAATGCCAGAATCGGTGTTAACAGTAATATTCCATAAATAGCTTTTACTGAAAATGCTGTAATTTTTAATTCTTCAAGTTAAAAATTAAATTAAGCACAATTCAAGATTTTAATTTTATAACCTTATGGATAATAATTGAGCCAAACAATAATTATTCTTTACACTTTTAATTATTCAACTGAATGATTTTCTACAGCATTAATGTAGTTATTAAAAGTTGTCCTATGCCCATATCAGACTATGTCATTCAAGGCTCTGTCCTAACTTTTGCTCCTCACACACCCTTAAAAGAAATTATCATTTACATAGGACAATTAGGGGAAGATATTGGCATAGACAACGGATCATTTGTGGTTGCCCAAAGTTTGCATACCTACCGCAGCCAAGCCAAAGTAGTTGCAGGAAAATCAATTCCTACCTTCAAGCATATTATTGCTAGCAAAGAAACTTTACAAAAACATCAATTTATTCTACCTATTGATTGCATATATGTTGTAGAAGAATCGCAATTATTAGGCATATTAACACTTGTAGATATTATCAGATTTCTTAATTCTGGCATGAATTTGGCAGCAGTTAAAATTGCCGATGTGATGAAAAAACCTATTACGACTTTAGAGCGAGATTTCGATGTTAATAAAACATTGCCTTTCATGCAGCAGCATGGTATACGTCATCTACCAATCGTTAATGATAAAGGAGAACTATTAGGAATTGTTACAGCAGAAAGCCTAGCATTGGCTTTACAGAAAGAACTGTCATCAATCAAAGAAAATTTGCAATTAGAAATTGCACAGCGTTGCTCATTAGAAATGAGTTTAAAAAAAGCTGAAGAAGAGTCAGAAAAGCGAATTGCTCAAGCAACTAAAGAATTACTACAAGCTAATAAGCAGTTGCAAAGAGGAATATGTGATCGCATTGCTACAGAAGCACAACTCCTGCAAACCACTTCTGATTTACAAGAAATATTTCAAGCCTTTCCTGATTTATATTTCCGGCTAGATAGTGATGGGACAATTCTTAGTTACTACGCTAAAAGAATTTCAGAGTTGTATCTACCTCCGGAAGCTTTTCTCGGCAAAAAAATGCAGGAGGTTTTGCCAACGAATGTTGGTAGTCAATTCCTCAAAGCTATTCTTCAAGTGCAACAAACAAACTCTCCCGTGGCAATTGAGTATTTTTTAGTAATAGCAGGAGAAGAAGAAACTTTTGAAGCACGCCTACTACCATCAGTTCAGCACCAAATTATTGCCATTATCCGCAATATTTCTGAAGGTAAGCAAGTACAAGAAGCATTAGAGAAAGCTAAAGCAGAATTAGAAATTCGCATTGAAGAAAGAACAAAAGAGTTAAAGGACACTAATAGCCGCTTGCTACAAGAAATTAGTGAACGTCATCGTATCGAAGAAGCTTTACGATATCGAGTTGAGTTTGAAAAACTGATTACTGCTATATCAACCCATTTTATCAACCTTGCTCCTGATGAGATTGAGAATGGTATAAATCAAGCATTGCAGCTAATTGGTGAAGTTACTAATGTCGATTGCGCTTATGTATTTGTGTTTTCTGAAGATAGTCAGATAGATAATACTTATGAATGGTATGCCGAAGATATAGAAAAGCCAATTCACAACTTACAAGATATTAGAGATGTAGTTATATCTTGGGGACGAGAAAAACTGAGGAACTTTGAAACCATTAATATTCCTAATATAAATGACTTGTTGAATACAGCAAGCACAAAAAAACAAGACTTAACTACACAAAATATTCAATCGCTAATTATTGTGCCTATAGTATGTAGTGGTTTGCTGATTGGGTATCTTGAATTTGGCTCAGTAAAAACTACAAAAACTTGGTCAGAAGATAGTATTACCATGTTAAAAATGGTAGGAGAAATTCTTGGAAATGCTTTAGAACGCAAGCATGTAGAGCAAGCTCTAAGAGTAAGTGAGGAAAGATATATACGAGCCATTAGTGCTGGAAAAGTTGGAATATGGGAATGGAACATTAACACCAATGAAATTTATATAGATCCCAACTTACAAGCCATGCTTGGCTATACAGAACAGGAAGCTCCTAAATATTATGATGATTGGCTACAGTTTGTTCATCCTGATGATGTTGAATCGGTAAAACATGCACTAAATGAGTATTTAGCAGGGATGACTCAAAAATATGAAATTGAGCATCGAATGCTCAACAAAGATGGTAGCTGTATATGGTTTCTCAGCCGTGGTACATTCCTTTGCGATACTCAGAGCAATCAGTGTTTTATAGCTGGTTCAAATACTGATATTACTGCTCGTACACAAGCGGAGAACAAACTTAAGGTATCTCTAAAAGAAAAAGAAATTTTATTAAAAGAAATTCATCATCGCGTTAAAAATAATTTGCAGATAATCTCTAGTTTGTTGCGGCTACAAACTAGATATATTAACGACGGACACACCTTTGAAATTTTTCAGGATAGCCATAATCGTGTCCGAGCTATGGCAATAATTCATGAAAATCTATATCAGTCTCAAGACATCACAAAAATTGAATTTTGTGACTATGTAAAAAGTTTAACGAATAATTTATTGCGTTCCTATGGTGTTAATTCTGATGTCAAAGTTCATTTGAATATTAATAAAATATCGCTAAAAATAGATGCTGCCATTTCCTGCGGTTTGATTATAAATGAACTAGTTTCTAATTCAATAAAACACGCTTTTAGAGGTCGCAAACAAGGTGACATTTATGTAGAGCTTTTAGAGAAAGATAAAAACCAATATTCACTAATTGTTAGTGATAACGGAGTAGGGTTATCTAAAGACATAGAAATCCATAAAAATCAATCGCTTGGATTACAATTAGTTTGGAATTTGGTAGAACAATTAGAAGGGATGATTACATTCAATACGTCGTTAGGAACTTCATTCACAATTACTTTCAACGAACAAAACTAAGGACAGCCTAAAAAATGAAGGAAAAAATCCTGGTTGTTGAGAATGAAATAATTATTGCTTGCGATATCAAAACTTGTCTAGAAAAAGCTGGATATACTGTTCCAGCAATTGCTGCTTATGGAAAACAAGCAATTGCAAAAGCAGCAGAATTACGTCCAGATTTAGTTTTGATGGATGTGATGTTAAAAGGTGAGATGAGTGGTATAGAAGCTGCCGCTGAAATTGGAACTCGTTTTAATATCCCAGTGGTTTACCTCACTGCTTACTCAGACCCGAGCAACTTACAAAAAGCCAAGACTACGCAACCCTTTGGCTACATACTTAAACCATTTGAAGAAACTCAATTAATTACTACTATTGAAATTGCTTTGAACAAGTATCAGACAGAAGTTCTGATGCGTGAAGCTTTAGAAAAAGAGAAAGAACATCAAAAACTTAAAAGCCAATTTTTCTCGATGATGAGCCATGAGTTTCGTAATCCTTTAAGTAATATTTTTACTTGTACTGAGTTGCTTACAGATCATAGTCAGCAATTAAACGAAGCGAAGAAAGATGAATATCTCGCTCACATTCAAAATTCTGTACAACACCTTGAGCATTTATTAGGTGATGTTCTGTTAATAGGTAAAGCAGAAATAGGTAAAACTCAATTTAAGCCAGAGCCATTGGATCTAGAGAATTTTTGCAAGAATTTAATAACTGATACTCAACTTAGCGCTGGCGAAAATCATAATATTATATTTACAGTCCAAGGAAGCAACACTAGTACCAAAGATAATATCGCCACGCAAAATTCACAGTTGATCAGCTTGGATGAAAAAATGTTACGTCATATCCTCACTAATTTGCTGACAAATGCTGTAAAATATTCACCTCAAGGCGGCACAATTAATTTTGAAATTTTTTATGTATCAGGAGAAGTAATTTTCCGTATCCAAGATGAAGGTATTGGAATACCAGAAGCTGATCAAGAAAATTTGTTCAATTCTTTTCACAGATGTAGTAATGTAGGCAATATTCCAGGGAATGGTTTGGGTCTAGCAATTGTGAAACATTATGTAGAATTACATGGTGGAGAAATTTCTTTCGCTAGTAAACCAGGAATTGGTACAACGTTTATTGTTAATTTGCCAATTTGAATATTACCAATATTATTTTAGGCATCGAAAGATTGTAGATACCGTACCTCTATAACTTGATTTACAGCAGAATTCAGGAGTTAGAATTCAGAATTCAGAAGTAAAACAGTCTTTATGCT
>NZ_MTAV01000019.1 GCF_002154695.1 Nostoc sp. T09 | reverse complement strand
GGGAAGAAGGAATAAAACTGTACTGAGTTTTTTTCAAAAATCAAATATGAGTCCTATATCTATTGGATTTTCAGTGATTATCACATTTTATACATGGTGCCATCTACAAGAAAGCGTAGCTCCTCAAAGAATTTTTGAATGTGAGGTATCACCTCTCAACAAGAAGAGTTATCTTAAAATATGAAGTGTGAAATATTAAGAAGAATGAAGTTTCTTCCACAGATAAATCTGGGGGTTTGCCACCAGACTCTTTGTTGCGATCACTACTTCTAACTTCAAAATTACTCTTTGTGCTTCTACGAATAAATTTGCTAGTTATGTATCATATTGTTGGTTTTAACTTTCATTTCCTACAGGATAGTGCCTTGATTAATCAGGTTTTTACTTGATTTTTTGATAGGAAATCAAGGTAATTATTTTTATCAGTATGTTTCCTGAAAATGCTACTTATGATACATAGCATCAGTTGATTTCAAGAGACTCCATAGTAGACAGTTTCTTTGATTGTCACTTCAAATAATAGGCTACTATTTGGTCAAGCCTAGACAAATACTTATTTCTAATAACTATCAAAATGAAAACGTCAGTGTATCGTAACGCTGCTGTTCTAGCTTGCTCTTTAGGACTGTTAGGGTTACTGGTGGGGTGCTTTGGGATGAGTGTTTCTTTTGAGACTACAGATCCAGACGCAGCTTCATCACAGCCCAATGAAACACCTCGGGTTTCAAGCAATCCATCGTCATCTGTTGCTCATGAAACATTTACCTCCACTAACGTTTCTAATTCAGAGACAACCGCAAGTAATCAAGTAGAATATAGCACTAGTAAAGTTACTGCCCGCTTGGCATATAGTCAAGGCTCAAAGGGAAATGCCAAAGATCGTGGAACTTTGCGCATGAGCAATCAAACCAATCAGCCTGTACGGCTAGCTTTATTAGCGCGACAGTCGGCGGTGAAAAGCTCTTCTGCTGGGACGCAATACGATCTCCCAGCACATTGGGATTTTGCTCCGCAAGAAGGAAGTGAAAAGGGATTGCTGCTATCTTTGCCTAACGGTAACTTAAAGTTAGAGAAGGGAGATATTATAGTAGCCTTTGCCCAAGATGGTTCCCGTCGCTACTGGGGTCCATATGTAGTTGGGGAAACATCCTTACCTAAATGGAATTCCCAAAAGCAAGAATGGCAACTGATACTTACTCAATAGTCTAGAGTTGATAGTCAACAGTCCAGAGTTAATTACTGAACCAAAACCAGAAATAATAAAGAACAAAATATAACTAGTCAACGACTAATGACTGTTGGCTATTAACCATTGACTGATAAGTAATGAAGATGAAATTGAGCTTTCCCCACACTGTTGACCAGTGGTTCAAGAATATACTAAAGCGTCCAGCCCTTGCTGTGACTGTATCGGTTCTATGGTTGATTGTGATTGGTTGGATAGCTTATGGGTGGAATTTAGGCAACATTGGCTTAGTTGATGAAACAGAACCACTGTTTGCTGAAGCTTCCCGGCAAATGTTTGTTACCGGAGATTGGATTACCCCATTTTTTGATGGTGAGACTCGCTTCGATAAGCCTGCTTTAATTTACTGGTGTCAGGCGATCGCCTATGCAATTATTGGCGTTAATGAATGGGCTGTGCGACTTCCATCAGCATTAGCAGCGATGGGAGTAGTTGGTTTAGCTTTTTACACAGTACATTGGTCTTTATCCAGACAGGATGAGATAGAACAAGTTTCACGCCCTGTGCGCCGTTACTTAACAGCTGGTCTAGCAGCAACTATCATGGCACTAACCCCAGAAATGATTGCTTGGGGAAGAATTGGTGTCTCCGATATGCTGCTGACTGGGTGCATAGCATCAGCCTTGCTATGCTTTTTTCTAGGGTACGCTGAGAATGCCAAATTCCCAATTGCAAATTCAAAATTACCTAATAAATGGTATTTAGCTTGTTATGTACTAATTGCGGGTGCAATTCTCACAAAAGGACCTGTAGGGATCGTCCTGCCTGGGATCATTATTGGTGCATTTGTCCTATACCTGGGAAACCTGCGACAAGTATGGCGAGAAATGAATGTTTTGATGGGGATGCTAATTATTTTAGTTTTATCAGTCCCCTGGTATGCATTAGTAATTTGGCGCAATGGCTGGACTTTTATTAATTCTTTTTTTGGTTATCACAACTTAGAACGCTTCACAGAAGTAGTTAATGGTCACTCAGCACCTTGGTATTTTTACTTTCTGGTAGTGCTTTTAGGGTTTGCACCATACTCAGTCTACTTACCTGCGGCGATGATCAGACTGAAGTTTTGGCAGCGATCACACTGGCGTTCTCAAGAACGTTCTCAACAATTAGGTTTATTTGCCTGCATCTGGTTTCTTGGTGTTTTTGGCTTTTTCTCGATTGCTGTCACCAAACTCCCCAGCTATGTATTGCCATTAATGCCAGCAGCAGCTATTTTGGTGGCTCTATTATGGAGTGACCTGATTCCACCAGATACACAGACACGTTCCCCAGCCTCCGCATCCTTTCTCTGGAGTGCCTGGGTGAATGTAGTATTTTTATCAGCAGTTGCAGTAGGACTATTTCAATTATCCAAGTTAGTCGGCTATGATCCCGCTGCACCTAACTTATATCAACTAATTCAACAGTTGGGTTTGCCAATTATGGGAGGTATGATTTGGCTCCTTTGTGCCATCATCATTGCGGCTTTCATCATAACTCGCCGTTGGCCGTGGATTATCAGTGCGAACTTGCTGGGATTTATGGCATTTTTTATTATAGTTTTGATGCCTGCTTTATTGGTGATGGATCAGCAGCGTCAGCTACCTTTACGGGAATTGTCGGCGACGATAGTGCAAGTACAGCAACCAAATGAAGAATTAGTCATGCTAGGCTTCAAAAAACCGAGTGTGGTCTTTTACAGCCATAAGCACGTTACCTACATCCCATCTTCACAAGAAGTTTTAGACCATATTCACAAGCAGAATACTAAGCCACTCAAAGCTTCCTCTTTGCTACTTTTAGCTGAACAGGACAGATTTGTGCGCATGGGCTTGCAGCCAGAAGATTACCAGATCATAACTAGCAAGGGTGCTTATTATTTAGTTCGCGTTCCTGTGAAGAAAATAAAAAATCAAAAATTAGATATATCCTACTCTCTTCCTTCTGAAAAAATATCTAATTAAAAGAACCCTATAGACCAAAGCAGTGAGATATTGATCGGCAATATGTTTAGTTAAATAGTAGCTGGCTATCTCATGCTTGGCTTATTTGACAATCTTGGGCATTATCTATCTAATAAAGAATTAGGGACTGCATGGATATAGAATCTCACTAGAGGAGTAGCGATGTCTTCCATTGAGGATAACAAGATCATAGCTCGACGATGGCTCCAACTCATTAGTGAGCATCGAATCGAGGATATCTGTGAGATGACAGCCCCGACTTGGAAAATGCACGGTGGTCCGCCACAGCTTCCTCTAGGACATGATGGAGTCCGTGAACTCTTTCGCCAAATTGGACCTGTGGATCAGCAATGGACAGTTGAAGACGTAATTGCTGAAGGTGATAAAGTTGTCGTGCGTGCGACTAACACCTGTGTTCAGGACAGTTTTCTAGGTATACCCAGTCGCGATCGCCAACAGAGGTTTACAGCTACCTTTATTCATTGGATTGCTGACGGGAAAATCGTGGAAACATGGCGAAACGCCGATGATCTGGGGCGGGTTCTTCAGCTAGGAGCCAGAATTGAGCCGGGAACATCTGAGCAGTAGCAGTGTAAGTAGAGAATTTGTTTTAGCTAAATCAAGTCTTTATCTAAAAAGAATTCAGAAGTCAGTATCAATTCGGGATAACAGGCGGATGAATAAGTGAGTTTAAGACCACCGTTAAATCCAAGATTTAGCGGTCTATAATCTGGATTTGCAAAAAGTTGAGAGTTTGTAATTCACATTTCAATATGGCTCTATGTCCTCTTCCCCATTAAAATTTTTCTTGTTGACGATTGACGGCTAAAGCTTGATTAACCTCATTTAATAAATCTTCCATTGAGATCGAGCGAGGTAAAATTTGAGCAGAAATCTCATGCACTATAGTTTCTATAGTTTGCGAGCCATGCTTTTTCTGTTTTTCGATTTCTGGTTGGGAGATTTTAGACTGCGCGATCGCTTGAGAACGATTTAATCGCTGATCGAGTACTAAAATTGGTGGCAAATTGAAAGGTAAATCTGCCAATGCTTTCAATGCTTTGAGCATTTCTTTATGAATAGAAGATTCCCCTAAGCAAATTAGCAGCAAGTCAACGCTTTGGTGGCGAATTTGTTGTAAGACTTCTGTCCAACAACTTCCCATTGCGGCTTTCAAACCAGCTGTTTGCAAGTATTGAATTAAAGCTTGGAACCACTCAGAACCCCGTTCAGCAGTTTCACTACTAAGGGATGAGTTTTTTTCTGAGCGATAACCTTTAATCTGCCTGCGTCTTACTTGTGGCAAATCACGTAGCATTGTTACATCCACCACTAAAATATTTGGTGGGCAACATATACCAGATGCAATTTGTAGGACTGACAATAAAGCATCAGTTTTGCTGGTACTGCTAGTATGATCTTTACCCAATGGTTGTAAACAAGGAAATACAGATAGCCCAGGTATCTGGGAAGCTGCTAGGGTAGTTACTACATCGCAAGTTACTAGTGGTAACGCTGCTAACCGAGGGTGCTGACTGAGATGTTGCAGGTAAGTTTGTGCGGCGGGGCTTTCTACATCGAGCAAAACTACATCGAACTGCCAAACTCGAGTCAAAAGTTCTGCCTGATCGAGGTCATCTACTTCTATAACTCGGTGTTCTCGCAATGAATAATGGGGATTAACTGATTCCAACTCAGGATTGACCAATCTCAGAATTCGCAGTGGGGTTCTGCTGACGACAATTTTATTACTGTCTAATCCTGATTGCTGAATTGTTGGTGTAGCACATAGACTTTCTAATAGTGGTGCTAATGCTTGAGACTGTACAGGCAGACTCAAGAAACCATCAGCTCGATTGGCAAATGCCTGCTCCTTTTCGGCCCCCGTCGCTGTCACAATCAGGGGAATGTGGCGAGTCATAGGATCGGATTTAACTAAGGTCAGTACATCCCAACCTGATAATAGAGGTAGTAAGGGATTCAAGAATACAGCTTTTGGTTGTAGACGTCGGGCTTTTTCTACTGCTTCTGTTCCTGAGCGCGCAATCACTACGCGATAACCTAAACCTTTGAGCTGTTCGGTCAAGTCTTCAATATATCGAGCTACTGCCTCAACTACCAATACCAACCTTTGCGATGACGTAGGCTGATGCTGTGCAGATGTGTTAACTCGCTGACGTGGTGATGAAGCCAATCCCCTTGTACTGGTGTTGAGTGTTTGTGTATCTTCTATATTTTCCTCCTCTTGCTCAGTAAAGCCTGTTTTGGGAGGACTAGGCGGTAAAAGCAGCGTAAATTGGCTGCCTTTGCCTTCACGAGACAAGAAGCTGACATCACCACCGTGAAGACGTGCTAGGGCCCTAGTTAAGACTAGCCCTAAACCGGTTCCTTCAAATTGTCGCGTTAGGGGATTTTCTAGTTGTTGAAATTTTTGAAAGATTAAATGTTGCTGGTGTTCGGGAATGCCAATACCTGTATCCCAAACTGTAAAAGCAATCCACCCTTCCCAATGGCTCACCCGTAACCCAATTTCTCCAGAGAGTTCAGTAAACTTAAAGGCATTAGAAAGCAGGTGTACCAGCATTTGCCGTAGTCGTAATTCATCCGCCACCATCTGCTCTAAGCCAGGTTCAATGACGATAGTGAATCGATGATCGTTGGAGCGTTCTACTTGAGATGGGCTGGAAGCTTTAGTTTTACTGGTTTGTGTGTGAATCGCTTTTGCTTCTGATAAAGCGCGATCGCACACCGCACGAATATTTACTGGGGCTAGGGTCAGATCCATCTGCCCTGTTTCCATGCGGGTTAAATCCAAGATGTCGTTGACTACACTCATCAAGTGGCGTCCACTTTGATGAATCAAGCCAGCATAACGGGCTTGACGCTCGTTTAATTCTCCTAACTGCCGATCGACAAGCAACCGCGATAACCCTAATACAGCAGTCAGAGGGGTTTTTAACTCATGACTAATGCAAGCTAAAAACTCATCTTTTAATCGGTTCAATTGAATGAGATCGGCGTTTTTAGCTGCCAGTTCTTTACAAAGCTGTTGTTGCTCAGTCACATCAGTAGCTAACACCAGCCATAGCTCATGAGTACCAAGTCCTGATTCTTGAGTAGCAAGCGTCATTTCTGACTCAGCATTCAGGACTTTCAACTCAGTACTATCTAAAGGAATTTTTGCAAACTGCCAAACTCGCTCTTGACCATTTTGCACTTCAACAATGCAGGTGCAAGTACCTACCTGGTTATCCCAAAAACACTGGCTGGATGTGGTAGCTGTGGTATGCTGCTCATGCAGGTTGTGTGTAGGTAGCACAGTAGATGGCAACCGACCAGGTAAACCCTTTTGCTGTATTGATAAGGTATTCTCTTCAGGATGCAGTTTAAGTTGTGTGGGTTGCTCTTGGGCGCTGTGCCCATTCCCTGTAACATGGGTCTGAGTTTTCAGGGATTTTTTTGTGGCATATTCTGACTGTTTATCCAGGGTTGAGGCAAGTATCCTCTCTACCTGTTGTCTGACTCCTTCTGGATCTTTCAATACTCCCAATTGCTGCCACCAAGCTGGATTTTGTGCTACCACCTCGCCACTAGCAGTTTGCAACATCAAAGGCCAGGGCAGCCGTTCTAACAATTGAACAAGTGGCTTATAGAAGGCTTGGCGCTGATTTGGTATCTGTGCCTGTGAGTAAGTTGCTATCGCCACATCTGTTCTGCTTTCGTCCTCTGCGTACTCCTGAGAATTCCCAACAGACATGACATCAATTGCCACTCTTTCTTGAGCTATTAATCTCAACAACCTTGAGCTATCTAGCAAACCCAAAAATTTGCCGTCTGGGTCAATGAGCGCCCAGTCTAAATTGTTATTGTTGATTTGAGTTTGTTGATAGCGCAAAAATAAGCCAAATTGCTCCACACGCTCAGCAGCTGGGATGGTTTGTATTGGCTCAATTAGCGCTGAATCAAAAATTGACAATGGTTGCTGTAAATGGAAGCGATCGCCACCAACTGCTGCCAACAATTTTTGCGTTAATCTGGCAGAGTGCAGCAACCCAACTGGGCATTGCTGCTGATTTACTATCACCACGCGATCGCACTGCTCTTGCTCAAAAATCTCCAGCACTATTGCCAGAGTACTTGTTTCTACGCAGATGGGTACGGTTGCTAGAAAGTCATAAAGCGGGTACTGTAGCATTGACATAAAGCTTCGGGGGTCATTCTTCCTCTGGTAGCCTCTGGACTCAGCATCACGGTTGCTTCCGATGGCGCTCATGCCTGAAGCAATATCCTTTAAGAAGACTCTTTTAAAAAAATCTCGATCCAATTTCAATGCTCTTCAAACAACGGGCTTGTGCTTGATTAACGCTTGGTTGCGTCTACTTATTTTCAGAGTGGCTGTATTTCCCTTTGCTGCATTGAACTCCTGACTACAATTTTTTACCAGTGTCCTGACTGGTGTTGAAAATCCTCCTCGATAGCAATAGCTAGAACAATTATGGCTCTAAAAATTCGCTTTAGAACCTTGAGGAATTATAATGATTTAGAATGCGACAATCCTTTAAGTTCGTTTAAGTATCTTATCAAGGAGCGAAATAAAAAAATCTGTATTTAGATAGATATACATATGATAATCATCAACTAACTACAGCGCCCTCTACGACAAACTCCTCAACAAAAACTCATTAAGTTTTATGGCTTACTATCTACATCAGCTTTTTGAGTGTTAAGTCAGTACTTTAACTGGCAAAAAGCATCCTCTTGGGGTGGATTATTTAAGCTAAACTAAACACCCAACTGAGCCTAGAACTGTGCCCTGCATTGACTCAGCTCGCTAAACTTGGTCAAAACGATCAAGGAGATCTATAAACCAAAAATGTTATTACCAATATTAATTTTTCAACCAATTCTTAAAAAAAATTTATATAATCGACCTGCCTTAGCCATTAAACAAAAATTTACCTGGTGGATAAATAACTTGGTTCACGGCACTAGCATTAGCGAGCTTTTAATCTTACCTTGTAAGACAATCGATGTTAATAGTATCAATTATTTAATGAAGTGGGTTCTTTCCAACCTCAATGAAATCTCCACTGAAAAATATTGCTATGTATTCGCATCCTATAAGCAAAAACACCAGAATTTTTTTCAGCAGATGGATAGAGAAGAACGAGAAGCTTTATTGCAAGAAATTAAATCCAATTACCGAGAAATACTTATACATTACTTTACCACAGAAAAAACCTTAAAAGAAAAAATTGATAAATTTATCAATGCAGTATTTTGTGCTAATATTCCTGTGCCGCAAATCATAGAAATTCACATGGAGATAATTGAAGAATTTGCCAAACAGCTAAGACTAGAAGGAAGAAGTGATGAAGCATTACTCGATTATCGACTGACATTAATAGATATTCTGGCTCACCTGTGTGAAACTTATAGGTGTTCGATATATAAATAAAATAAATGTATCGAAGTTGAAGTCGGCAAAAGCAGCCGCTATCATTCCCTGCCAATGTGCGAACGTATCCTATATTTATATCCTCAAGTCTAGCCTGTACCTTTATGAATCAAGCAAGAAAGACCTATGTTCTCAAGCTGTATGTAGCTGGGAACACGCCTAACTCAGTACGGGCATTAAAAACACTAAAAGACATTTTAGACCAAGAGTTTCAAGGTGTGTATGCTTTAAAAGTAATCGATGTTCTTAAAAGCCCACAACTGGCAGAAGAGGATAAGATATTAGCCACACCGACATTATCGAAAATTTTGCCTCCTCCAGTACGCAAGATTATTGGCGATCTTTCGGATAGAGAACGTGTGTTGATTGGATTGGATTTACTTTATGAAGAACTGAGTGAAGAAGGTTGGGAAGAGTAAAATATTTAAGCGTAAAATTTATTGACAAACTCCAAACATTAGTAATAGAAAACCTGGGCTTAATACCCCTTTTTTAGCAAGCAATGATTGAAAAAGAGCAACCAGAGCAAAGCAAAACACCGTTAATTGGGGGTGTAGAAAAAATCCGCACAATGATCGAGGGTTTTGACGATATCAGTCATGGCGGTTTACCAATTGGAAGAACTACCCTAGTCAGCGGAACCTCAGGAACAGGCAAAACTTTATTATCTCTACAGTTTCTCTATAACGGTATCACTTACTTTGATGAAGCAGGGGTATTTGTTACCTTTGAAGAATCACCAAGCGATATTATTAAAAATGCCAATATTTTTGGCTGGAACTTGCAACGCTTAATTAACGAAGGCAAATTGTTTATTCTCGATGCTTCACCAGATCCAGAAGGTCAAGATATCGTGGGTAACTTTGACCTTTCAGCATTGATTGAACGCTTGCAGTATGCCATTCGCAAATACAAAGCCAAACGAGTCTCAATTGACTCGATCACAGCGGTATTTCAGCAGTATGAAGCTATGGGAGTAGTGCGGCGGGAAATTTTTCGCCTTGTAGCACGTCTTAAACAGCTGAGTGTCACCACTATAATTACAACCGAACGTAGCGAAGAATATGGACCTGTTGCGTCTTTTGGCGTGGAAGAATTTGTTTCCGATAATGTGGTAATAGTGCGCAACGTTTTAGAAGGAGAACGCCGTCGCCGCACAATTGAGATTCTCAAATTGCGCGGCACAACTCATATGAAAGGCGAATATCCTTTTACAATTACCAACGAAGGAGTCAATATTTTCCCATTAGGAGCAATGCGGTTGACTCAACGGTCTTCTAATGTCAGGGTGTCTTCTGGTGTAAAAACCCTTGATGAGATGTGCGGTGGTGGTTTCTTTAAAGATTCGATTATTTTGGCTACAGGAGCTACGGGTACTGGTAAAACCTTGTTGGTCAGCAAGTTTATTCAAGAGGCTTGCTTGAATGGCGAACAGGCAATATTATTTGCCTATGAAGAATCACGCGCTCAACTATCCCGTAATGCTTCCTCTTGGGGAATTGATTTTGAGGAGCTAGAAAGACAAGGTTTACTCAAAATCATCTGTACTTATCCTGAATCGACTGGATTGGAAGACCACTTGCAAATTATTAAGTCAGAAATTGCTGTCTTTAAGCCAGCTCGGATTGCGATCGACTCCCTTTCCGCGCTAGCTAGAGGAGTAAGCAATAATGCATTTCGACAGTTTGTAATTGGTGTTACGGGTTACGCTAAGCAAGAAGAAATTACAGGGTTTTTTACCAACACAACTGACCAATTTATGGGGTCACATTCGATTACTGACTCCCATATTTCCACGATTACTGACACAATATTGATGTTGCAGTATGTAGAAATTCGTGGAGAAATGTCGCGGGCAATTAATGTATTCAAAATGCGGGGATCTTGGCACGATAAAGGTATCCGCGAGTACAATATTACCCCCGATGGTCCAGAAATTAAAGATTCTTTCCGGAATTATGAAAGAATTGTTAGTGGTGCTCCTACCCGCGTTAGTATCGATGAAAAGGCGGAACTTTCTCGCATAGTTAAACGTTTTGAAGATAAACAGAGTTCCGATTCCTAAATTTGGTATCGTACTATATTCTCTTCTTAATTTAGTGTCGTGCTATATTCTGTGGTGAAGAAAAGTTTTCTGCCGCTAGAGTGATTTTGTGTGAGGGGATGCGGTGAAAGGACAGCAATTATTTCATAGTTTCTTGCCTGGTGTGACAGCAGCAGTATTAACAACCCAGCCCGCTTGGGCTGGTACTGTGAAAGTAAGTAGGGTACAACTGGCGTCTTCTCCTAGTGTCTTGACTTCTAATTATGGTCGAACCTTGGTTGCGGATGTCACTAATACGCAAATGCCCTATCTAGCAGACCGTAGGTTTCCAACTTTAGTACCTTCTAGTAATTGGATGTCACTGAATGCTAAACCTTTAAGTCATCACAGTATCTTAATGCTAAAAGCAGGAAATACTAGTTCGATAAAAGCACAACTACTTAGGGAAAATCAAGGTAGATTTCATAGTTTGTCACCTACCTTTCATCCTGCCCAGCAGCCAGAGTTGAACAGTTCTGCTGACAAAGAGCAAAAACAGAATAACTCAGCAACTTCTGGGCAGAAATTAGACAATATAATCGTTCCTTCTTTTAACTCAAAACCTGTTTCTGTCCAGCAAAACAATTTGCTGTTATCTTCTTCACAGCAACCCAAAACTCAAAAGAAAAATCCTAATACTCAATTGCAGGCAGTTTTACCATCTGCAATCATCAATGCAAGGTCGGCAAAGCTGTTAGAAATACCCAGCTGTGCACAGCAAGAGGGAACAAACAAAACTGCTTCCTCAGCTTCTTTACTGCTGAATGGAACTTGTGCGCAGAGAATGACTGCTAAGGATTTGGTGGCTCAGGGTAATACTCTTACTACGCCGAGAACAGTGACTCCCGCGCCTGCTGGTGCTGTGCCAATTCCAACAGTACCGGGAACAGCAACTCCCGTACCTGCTGGTGCTGTGCCGATTCCAACAGTACCGGGAACAGTGACTCCCACACCTGCTGGTGCTGTACAGGTTCCCGAGAATTTGATTCCCAACCCAAACCCCCTGCAATATCCTACAAAGCCAGAGGAAGTAACGGTTCAAGGAAATCAGCCAATTACTTTAGCACAGGCGTTGGAGTTAGCAAGACGCAGCAATCGGCAACTACAGGTAACCCAATTGGAGCTAGAGCGTAGTCAAGCAGCTCTTCGTGAGGCACAAGCTGCTCTATTTCCTAACGTTGGTATTAGTGGTGATGTGACTCGTCAGCGTACTGTTTCAGATACCTATCAGGTGAAAATTGCCGAGCAGCAAGAAGCTGCGCTACCGCCTGCATTCCGTCAACCAGTTGACCCTGCCCCTAGCACTACAAATTTTAATGGTCAAGCACAACTTTCATATGACATCTACACTTCTGGTAGACGGCAAGCTAACATTAGGGCGGCGGAGGAACAGGTACGTTTTAGTGAATTAGCTCTAGAGAATCAGTTTGAGGAAATTCGGCTGAATGTCTCTACTGACTACTACAATCTGCAACAACGTGATGAAGAAGTACGTATTGCCCAGTCAGCTGTACAAAATGCCCTGGCTAGTTTGCGGGATGCAGAAGCTTTAGAGCGCGCTGGGGTGGGAACTAGGTTCGATGTCTTGCGTTCTCAGGTGAATTTAGCAAATTCGCAACAAGATTTAACTAATGCTACTTCCCAGCAGCAAATTGCCCGCCGTCAGTTAGCGGCTCGTTTAAGTTTGTCACAGTCGGTGAATATTAGTGCGGCAGACCCAGTCAGATTAGCCGGTCTTTGGAACCAGTCATTAGAGCAAAGTATTGTACTAGCTTTCCAAAACCGTCCAGATCTGCAACAACAGTTGGCACAACGTAACATCAACGAGCAACAACGCCGACAAGCTTTGGCGGGGCTGGGTCCACAGGTAAGTTTGGTTGCAGCCTACAATCTGTTTGATCAGTTTAATGATGATATCAGCGTTACCGATGGTTATTCGGTTGGGGTGAGGGCAACCCTGAATTTGTTTGATGGGGGAGCAGCAAGAGCAAGGGCAGCTCAAGCAAGAGCTAATATTGCGATCGCAGAAACTCAATTTGCCGATCTCCGCAACCAAATCCGGTTTCAGGTAGAGCAGGCCTATTCCACTCAGCAATCTAATTTGCAAAATGTTCAAACCGCTAATACGGCTCTAGAACAAGCTAGAGAAGCTTTGCGTTTAGCACGTTTGCGTTTTCAAGCTGGTGTAGGTACTCAAACTGATGTGATTAACTCTGAAAATGATTTGACAAGAGCCGAAGGTAATCGCATTCGCGCTATTTTGGATTACAACCGCGCTTTGTCTCAGTTACAACGCTTTGTTACCTCAAGAGCATTCCGTTAAGAGTCATTAGTCGTTAGTCATTTGTCCTTAGTTTGAATACTAATGACTATTGACTCTGAAAAAACTACTACCCCTAGCCTGCGACAACGCCTGAAGACGAACGCGGAAGTCAAAAGTTAACAGAATTGTATTCTAGGCTTTTACACTGTTTTTCATGCTATTTTTATTTCCGCCGTGATGTCCTAGTGCTGGTATTGTGCCTAGTCAATAGGTGGTAGTTTTTATTGCTGACGTTTCGCTTTTAAAAGCGAAAAATTCGATATTTGTAAGTATATTTTCCGAAAAAAAACTTTTAAATTAGTCAAAATATACGCTAATTTATCCAAAACTTCGTCAATTTAGTGAACCGCCCTCAGGCTTCCAGCCAGAAGCTAAAGTTACAAAGCCTACCTGTGTGGGCTAAGAGTCTTATAGCCTACCTCTACTCATTCTTTGTCATTTTTGGACAGCTTGGGGTTGAAATTGCTTGACAAGTCTATGCAATTTCAAGTGCAGCGATGAGAACGATGAATAATCAATCGAAATTGGAATAACATAGCTGAGTATTTAATTACTCGGCTGATAACAAACTTATGACTACACTGACATCACAAGAAATTGCACAGTTTCGCTCTCAATTTACAGATAACACCACAGCAATGGAAGTGCTGGATTTAATTGAGGACTGCGAGGGAGATTTAGAAGATGCGGCGATGAGTTTAGCCATTAGGGCGGGACAGCAACCAGAAAGAGCCAATTCAGAATGGTTAGATGCTTTGGCTAGAAAGTGGCGTGCTGTTATTTGCGAGCAACAATTTCGGGACGACTTACAGAGTGGCTCTGTTCAAGGGATGATGGAGTACCTTTATACAATGCCGACATTTCCAAAGATTTTGGCAGTACCCGTTTTGCTCTATGTTCTCAAACAAGGCGTGAACAATTTTTGTGAACCGTTGGATGCGCTCAAGTAATATTTAATCTAACGAGATGCCAACTATACAGGGAGCAGCATCCGAAATTATAAATTTTGAATTTTGATTTAACTCTTAACGCTGATGATTTTGACTTAGGCACAAGATTGATTTGACCAGCACTGGTACGCTGTTAATTAAGGCAAATTTTTCTAAAATCACTCTTGTTAAATTAATGAATTACCTCGTTGCCGTATTACCAGACCGTATCCAAGCTGAAGCTGCTTACTTAGCTTTAGAAAAAGAGTCCATTAAAAGTACTATCCTGGGTAGGGGTTACAAGACTGCGGATGAGTTTGGCTTGATTGATCCCAAAGAGCAAGCCAAAAAGCAAGCACGGCTCATGTCATTCTGGTTAGTACCATTCGGCTTTTTTGCTGGTTTCACCTTCAGCTTGATCACTGGTTTAGATACCTTTGCTTGGGCCGGAGAAATTGGCAATCACATTGTCGGGGGAATATTGGGTGCTGCAAGTGGCGCTATGGGTAGCGTGTTTGTCGGTGGCGGAGTCGGTTTAATTGCGGGTGGTGGTGATGCTTTACCCTATCGCAATCGTTTGGATCTAGGCAAATATCTCATAGTAGTTCAGGGTTCTGAAACTCTGACTCGGCAAGCAACTCGAATCTTACGTCAGTTTGAGCCAGAAAATATCCAAGGTTACGCAGATACAACTAGCGTCTAAAAAGCTCAAAACTCAAAATGAAGAAGCTTACATAAAGCAAGCACTACAGCGTGTAGTATTATGTAATTTTAAAAGCTGCAAGCTTAGTAGTGAATGAATCACATATTACACATTACTACACCGCGCCTTGAGTTACTTCCCTGTTCTTTGGAGGTGACACAAGCGGTGATTGCACAAAATAAATCGCAAGTGGAGAAGCTTTTAGGGGTAACTGTTCCTGATGACTGGTATGCTGGACAAGTCCTAGATTTTTTCCCTAGATATGCGCAAATGCTGATAGAGGAACCATCTTATCTAGGCTGGGGTGTGTCGTTGATGATTCATGCTAGCGATTGTACTCTGATTGGTGATTTGGGATTTGGTGGCAAACCTGATGCACAAGGAACTGTGGAACTAGGTTATGAAGTGTTACCAAAGTACCGCAACCAAGGATATGCCTTTGAAGCAGTACAAGCATTAGTCAATTTTGCCTTTACTCAGCCGGAACTGAAGAGAATTATTGCCCATTCTCCGCAGGATATTATGGCCTCGTGTCGGATTTTGGAAAAACTAGGAATGCAGCATTTAGAAACCTTTAATTCACCTGATTATCCGACTGCACCAATTTTGAAATGGCAGATGACGCTAGAATCAAACAGTGGTCATGAGTAATGAGTCAATAGAGCTTGATTGCCGACTTCAAACTCACAACTCGTAATTTTTAAGAATGTTGCCCAGAGAAGAACTTTTAAAAAGTGTTGAAAATCGAGATACTGTAGCTCGTGTAATCGATCAGGCAGAACAAGCAATCAAAACTTGGGAAGTTGTTTTGACAGATTTTCTGTCTCCCCCAGAATTAGTAGAAATTCAACGGGTGTTCAGTCGGTTAACAGAGGTGCAATTGGTAGCTGGGGGTGGATATCCCCAAGCAGAACGCCAAAGACTCGCGATCGCGCGTGCGGAAATTCCTTTAGATCAATCCCAAGTCGCCTTGGCTGTATTAGAAATTGCTGGTAATTTCTTGTTTGATACCGCCACTCACCGCGACTTTTTAGGCGCAATGCTGGGGACGGGAATCGTCCGGGAAAAGACAGGAGATATTATTGTCCTGGGTGAACGAGGCGCACAGGCAATTGTCGCACCAGAGTTGACAGAATTTTTAGAGATGAATCTCAAACAGGTGCGATCGGTTCCGGTAAAAACCCAGCGAATTGAATTTAGCGAGTTAAAGGTTCGAGAACCCAAGAAAAAAGAATTAACTACTGTCGAAGCTTCCTTACGGTTGGATGCGATCGCCTCTGCTGGTTTTGGGATGTCTCGCAGCAAAATGGTTGATTTAATCGACTCCGGTGATGTCCGGGTTAATTGGAAGGACGTTTCTCAAGCGAGTTCTCAAGTGAAAACAGGGGACTTAATCGCTATTCGCGGTAAGGGACGCTTAGAAGTTGGAGAAGTTGCTGTTACTAAAAAAGACCGTTACCGAGTTCAATTAACTAGGTACATGTAAAAATTCAAAAGTTAGCAATAAGAAGTTTTAATATCACAATGAAGTCAAGATTTATCTGAGAGTTTAAAACTTCTTGCTAACATATTCAGCAGAATTTTTCTTGGTACTATCCTCGCTAATATAGTTCTAATTTGAGTTTTAACATCACCAATTACAACGGCTGGCTGCCAATTTTCCAAAGCTTTTAGTGACATTTCTACAACTTCTTCGCAAGTAAACATTTGCTCTGTGCTTCCTGCCAAAGTCGGAGGAAAATTAGCTTCAGCAAAAAAGTTAGTTTCTATAGGACCTGGACAAGTAACGAGAACACGAATACCGTAGGGACGATTTTCTGCCCATAGTGCCTGACTAAAATTGACAATAAAAGCTTTGCTGGCAGCATAAACAGAAAGATATGGCATTGGTTGAAATGCGGTAATTGAAGATACATTAATAATGCTTCCCGATTGATGTTGCCGCATCAAAGGTAGAAATTTATGGGTTAAATCTACTAAAGCTAGAATATTTAATTGCACTATCTTAACTTGCTTTTCGCCGTCAGAACTAGCAAAATCACCATAATCACCAAAACCAGCATTATTAATTAATAAGTCAATCGTTAATCCCTTCGCTTGGGTAGCATCAAAGACAGCTTGAGCAGCATTAGGTTCTGTCAGGTCTTTAACTATAACTTCTACTTGAATATTGTAATTTTCTTGTAATTTCTTAGTTAATTGATGCAGTTTTTCTTGCGATCGCGCAACTAAAACAAGATTGGTATTGCGTGCAGCTAGTTGTTGGGCAAAGGCTTTACCAATACCACTAGAGGCACCTGTAATTAGAGCAGTTGACATTCTAGGTATTTTGATAAAAATCAGATCAATTTATAGATATTAACAATAGTTATTACTATTTTTAACCATCTAGAGTCATATGCCAAAAAGATCAAAACTCAGACTCAAGGATATAGTAATTTTCTAGCGCTAGGCGGGAATACTAGAATAATAAGTTACATCTTGTGTCTATGTATCGGTTAAATAAAAAAGCCTTGCAAATTTTGCGTGCTGAAGTTCAAAGATGTAGTGGTAACGATCAAGTAAGCAAAATTGAGCAAGAAATAGTAATTAAGCGATTAGAACAACTGTGCTTGGAAAAAGGTTCTCCAGCAAAGTTTGATGAAATGCGCGATAGCGTTGTCGATATATATCCCCAATTTAGCGAGAAGGTACTCAAACAAGCGGCAAAAGCTAATAAATCGCCTGGTATTTTTACCACTGTAAAATGGGCAACCATACTTTTGGGAAGTTCAGCAGGAATGCTGTGGCTAATAAATTTGCCTTACCCAATGATTCGCTGGCCTGTTGCTAAAACTGTGCCAATCCTGCTAATGCCTAGCTATATAAATATGGATTATCACTATCGTGAGGCAATTAAAAACCTTGAGCAAGCAGACCAGTTAATTAATCAAGCTACTAGTCCTTATGATATTGAGCAAGGTTCCCAGAGAGCTAAAGAAGCACAAAAAAATCTGGATAATCTGCCAGTTTGGTTTTTAGGATATTATCCTCAGACTTACTGTAATTTTTTTGGTTGCAGTTGGAAGTTTACCGTAGATGAGTTTGAAGCAGCTAGACGGCGGGTAGCGCGGATAGATGCGATCGCTTTCCAAGATAGGAATGCTTTTACACCCCTGGCTCAAGGAGAAATGGCGCTGAAGTTAGCACGCCAGGAATACGAAAAAGCTACCAGTATTAAGGATAAAGAACTAGCCATTGCTTCTTGGCAAGCAGCCATAGATCAATTAGAGCAAATTCCTGAAGCCACATTTGCCGGAGAAACTGCAAAAACTAAACTCAAAGCTTACAAACGTGATATTGATAATGCACGCATCGGCACATTTATTGCTGCTGCTCAAGAATTTGATTTAGAAGCGGAAAAAATCCAACCGATACAACCCAAAGCCGCATCTGAACTATGGGAACAGGCAAGTAAGCGCCTCAACCAAATCCCTACAGAAAATCCTCGTTATTTAGAAGCTCAAAGGTTACTAGCTGGTTATCAAGTAAAACTCAAAACAGTTGCCGATCCTCGTAGCGGTACATATATCGAAGCAGCAAAGGAATTTGCCATAGCAGCTGCTAAAGCATCGCAAAATCCACCCCACCCTGTAGTTAAGTGGGAGCAAATTGAAAAATTATGGCAAAAGTCTATTGATCAGCTAGAAAAGATTCGGGTTGAAGAACCAGGCTATGTAGCAGCACAAAAATTATTGGCAGAATATCAAACTAATTTAGGTATTATCGAGACTCGACGAAAAGACGAAAATGAAGCACAAGCATCGCTCCAAGAAGCTAATGAGCAAATCCAAAGTTTGATAGCTTCTTCTCCTACCGATCCGCAGCAGCTAAAAGGTAAAATCCAAGGTGTTATCAATCGGTTAAGAACTATCAAAGCTGGGACAACTGCCTACGCAGAAGCGCAAAGACTGCTGATATCTGCTCAAAAAAGGCTGCAACAGTAACATCAAGCCGTTCACTGCTACACCTGTTTGCATCAGGCATCAATGAAATACTTGCTTATCATAAATAGATATGCTATGGTTGTTAACCGTGGGTTAAGGACGTATAGCTCAGTTGGTTAGAGCGCTACGTTGACATCGTAGAGGTCACTGGTTCGAATCCAGTTACGTCCATTTTATGTACAGTGACTAATTATTTGTCGTCGGTGTGTCGATTGCAAAATTATTTGTCCGCGTTGACAAATTAATGTCCATATTGACAGTCACATAGCAATTTTTTAGATACGAATTGTTGCTATAGAAACTAAATTAAGTATCTCTAGGTTATCTAAAGACATCGAAGCTGCTATTTAGAGAAATGGGGTTGCTTAAAAAATAGCAAGTTTAATAGTAGAGCAACTTAATCTCCCAAATACTGTTTATTGATTGAGAGCTTTGATTTACAAGTGCGATCGCATACTCATAGCTAGCTTAAGCTACTCACAGCCATGTAGAATTTTTGTGAGATAAATTTTGACTACTTAAGCCTAAGCTACCTAGACAACGCAAAATCGTTAGCGTTTTTAATAAAATTATGGTGCAAATTTCTCCATCCCATTCTGATATTGAAGCTCAAGCTACTAAGGCTGCTGCTGGTTTTCATACTGAAACAGTTGCATCAGAAACTATTTCCGATTTTGAGTTTCTTTTTACCAGAGCAATTGAATTTCGCCAAGAAACAATTTACTTCATCATTGTAGATCGTTTTAATGATGGAGATCCCAGCAATAATGAAGGTGCGCATCCTGAACTTTACGACCCCACTAAGCAAAAGTGGGGTAAATATTGGGGTGGAGATTTACAAGGAATTATTGACAAACTGGATTATCTCAAAAATTTGGGTGTCACCGCTATTTGGATTTCTCCATTGTTTGAGCAAGTAGAAGCATTGCAATTTGATAATGCTGCAATGCATGGTTACTGGACTAAAGATTTTAAACGGATTAATCCACGTTTTCTTGGTACTAACGAGGAAAATTCTTTATTTAAAAGTAGTACATTAGATAAATTAATTTCTGGCTTACATGAGCGAGGTATGAAGCTAATTTTAGATATTGTTTGCAATCATAGCAGTCCGGATGTGAATGGTGTAAAAGGAAAACTTTACGAAGATGGCGTTTTAATTGCTGATTATTATAATGATGTCAATCATTGGTATCATCATAATCCTGAAATTACGGATTGGGAAGATGAATATCAATTACTTTATTATGAAATGTCAGGATTAGCGACTTTTAACGAAAGCAATCCTGATTATCGTAATTATATAAAAAGTGCAATCAAGCAATGGTTAGATAAAGGAGTTGATGCTTTACGGGTTGATACAGTAAAGCATATGCCGATTTGGTTTTGGCAAGAATTTAATAGTGATATTCAAACTCATAAGCCTTCTGTATTTATTTTTGGTGAATGGGGTTTTAGCAATCCCAGAAAGAACAGTTCAGTTAAATTTGCCAATGAGTCTGGAATGTCAATTTTAGACTTTGGTTTTTGTGAGGGAATTCGCCAAGCTTTGGCTCAAAATGCAGCAGGGGGATTTCATTTAATTCAAGATATTTTAAATCTGGATTATCTTTACAACACGGCAACAGAATTGATTACCTTTATTGATAATCATGATATGCCGCGATTTCAAAGCTTAAATCCCGATCCTCAACTGCTACGATTGGCAATGGCGTTGATTATGACTAGTCGCGGGATTCCTTGTATTTATTATGGGACGGAGCAATATCTCCACAATGATACTCATGGTGGAAACGATCCTTACAATCGTCCGATAATGGAGAAATGGGACACAGATACACAGCTTTACCAAGATATTCAATTATTATCTAAATTGCGGCGTTTAAATCCTGCTGTTTCTCTAGGAAGTCAGAAACAGAAATATATTACGCCTAATGTCTATTGTTATCTGCGGAGTTATCGCGATTATCGTTGCTTAGTAGCGATGAATAAAGGCGATGCAACGACTATTGATGTAGAGAGTACAGAATTAGAAGATGGGGAATATAACTGTATAGTAACGCAGCGCCAAATAGAAGTTAAAAATGGCAAAATATTAGGATTAAATCTCAACCCGAAAGAACTAATTGTACTTAGTTATTTAGGTGAACGGGTGAAGGGAAAAACAATTGTTAGGGCACAGTTAAATGGGTTGAGAACCCAACCAGGCGATACAGTTGTGGTAACAGGTGATTGTCCAGAGTTAGGCGATTGGGATATTAGCAAAGCTTACGCTTTAGAATATATAAATGAAAATACTTGGTTTGGGGAAATATCCTTTAATGAGAGCGCTGGAAAAGCGATATGTTATAAATATGCTCTCTGGAGAGAAAACCAACCACCTCTGCGGGAAAATCTCGTTAGCCGTCGCTGGATTTTAGCTGATAAAGGTACGGTTAAATGGCGAGATACTTGGGCTAGTTAAGTAAGTAAAAAGTAAGATTCCCGACTTCTTAAAGAAGTCGGGAATCTTGGTCTTTTAGTTCTCAAGGACTAAAGACTTCACTACAGATTTTTTAAAATGCTCCGATTTTGCCAAAGATGACGTAGAATGTTTTCCCAATTAAAAATAAGTCATACAATGGATGCCAATTTCTCTGGTACTGCAAGTCTAAGTCAACGATTTGTTCAAAATTTGTGACTTGAGAACGTCCGTTAACTTGCCATTCGCCAGTTAAACCAGGTTTGACATTTAAACGTCGCCAATGTTTATCTGTATATTTAATAACTTCATCACCTGTGGGCGGACGGGTTCCAACTAAGCTCATATCATTAAGCAAAACATTCCAAAATTGAGGTAGTTCATCCAAACTGGTGCGTCTCAAAAAGCGACCTACTTTAGTAATTCGGAAATCATTTTTGTTTTTAAATATGAGTCCATTCGCTTCGTTATTGACTAAAGACTTTAATTGTTCAGCATCACTAACCATTGACCGGAATTTATAAAGACGAAATGGGCGTCCTTGTAGCCCATAGCGTTCTTGAGCAAAGAAAATTGGCCCTGGACTATCGATTTTAATAGCGATCGCTATCGGCACAAACAAGATTGCTACAATCAATAATCCGACCAAACTCCCTAAAATGTCTAAACAACGTTTAAATTTAGACTGTACTGATGGATGTGGGGTATATTCTAAGTCCCAAGATTTAAATGTTATGTCTTGAAAAATTCCCTGTAATTGTGTTTGATGCATCATCCTGGCTCAATTAACAAAGGTAAATTACTTAGAGTTAAAGCGTGTTTGTTAAAATCAGATTTTTTATCTAGAAAAAACAGTATGTGTGGTGATACAGTTTTTTCTGAGCTAATTCCGGGAACTTGGTTAACGAAAGTAGAGTTTTTATCTAGCTCATGCTTTATCTCCAGAGGTTATATTGATAATTTACAGTTCCTTTATATATCTGCGTTTATTTCCAAAATGGATACGATCGCTTGTACCCTCCTGGCTCAATCAGGGTTAAAATCATCTGCTATGGAATCCACAATTTTACAAGTCTCAAGACGCGAGAATAGAGTCACGCACAATTCCCACCAAGAAGCAGTTGCGATCGCACTATGCCACTCCCACACACCTAGAACTTTGACACGCCAAGCCTGTTCAATAAAACCGACATAAGGTAAATGTCCTATGGGGGCTTCTCCTTGCCAAATGAGATTGTCATAATCAACCCAAGAGTCTTTCAGACGCCAACCAACACGATTGACAAAATCAATACAGGTTTCTGAAGCAGCGACTTTGGCGCTACCAATCATCAAAGCTAATACAGGGTCAGTAGCAGAATTACCTTTCATACTCTGCCAGATACGGTGCTGGACGCTAAAACCGAAGCGCCCATGACTATAACTTACCCAAAGATGGTTAATAGTATAAAGATCTTTACAAATAAAATTTTTAAGGCTGTCGAGATCCAGGTAGCGCTGTTGTTCTCGCCCGGCTACCTTCAACATGAGAGTTGTAGTTTCTTGATCCGCCTCCAGCCATCTTTGGGCTTGGAGTAAATCCCGCAGATGAGTGTAATCTATCCCTACCTCAGAACTCAAATCATCAAGAGTAGGACTGCTAGCATCTTCAGGCTGTTCATTTAAACTATCACCAGCAAATAGGGTTTTTCCTGGTAAGACTTCAATGATTCCTTGAGATCCAGACAACCAAAAATAGAAATTGATGTCGGTTTGTGCCAATTGCATTTGCAATTGTGTAATCCAACCTGCTGCGGTGAGTCCAGTTCGCTGCGTTCCTTGGTTGAGAGTTTCTAAAAGGATAGTGGCAAATCTTTCACTCTCGTGAGGTGGTACAGCAGCGGTAATTAAACACTGTCCTGTGTCTAATCCTAGTTGGAGTTCTTCGGTCCAATCACGTACCGATACGTTCCCGACACCTTGTTCTACCGGACAATCTAAAACGATAATTTGTTGCGATCGGCATCGGCGTAGCTGTTTTCTCAACCATGAGCGATGGATGACAATATCATCAGACAGAACTAATACCGCTTCTCCCTGTTCTGTCTCTTGAATTTGCCCTCGCAGATATAACAATACTGTTGCGGCTGCTTCTGCGGTATTGGTTGATTCCGTAAAAGATTGAGATAGCAAGCACTTTTGGATGGCTTTACGCACATCTGACTGTGGATTTTTGCCGCGCACAGTCCAATAATTGACTTCAAAACTACCAGCAGTGCTAAGTATTTTGCTCAAAGCTAAAGAAGTTTTACTCTTGGCAAGTCCTTCTACAACCAATGCTTGTCGCGGATGTTGAGTAGATTCTATTTTTTTGGATTTCAGTCCCAAAATTACTTCTCCTACTCCTTCGACAATACGCTTAGGCGTTTGTGAGGGATATTCGGAATGTATTGAATTGTCCCCTCGTCCTTTTTTGAGTTGATTAATGACTCGCAACTGTTGATTAGCTTTATCTATATATGTCAGCGTTTGGTGATAAACATAGCGGTAAAGCCCATCAGCTTCGATCACGCCTTGGGAGTCAGCTGCTTCTCCTTTTAGTCCTTGAATTAAATAGTATGTGAATACGCCATGTCCCAATTGGGGAAATTCCCAAGATTGCTGTCCGCGATCGCAAGATAATAACGCATAAAATCCTTTTCTCTGGACGGCTCGTTGTCGCAGAACTTCCACCAACTCTAGTGTAGGGTTAAGTTGGGCATCTGTTTCTCCTCTAGCACCTAACAGCGTCATCCCACCGCTATGACAAGCATCTAATACAACTAGTTGCTGCTGGGCAGAACAACTCTCTAAAAGTTGCAAAACTTCCTGCAACTTTAAACCAGTGTCTATTAATTTTTCTTTTTGAGTATCTTGAAGACACAGCACCACTTGCTGACTCAATGGATCTAGCATCCCATGTCCTGAAAAATAAAATAGAACAGTGTCAATGGGTTTAGTAGCAGCGGCGATTTGTCTGAGGCTAGTAAGAACATTTTCTAACTTTGGCTGTTGGGAGGCGAAATCGTGGTAAATCATCACCTCCTTTTGCGGAAAAGCCTGTGTTGCGGCGTTTAATGCTTCTCCTAAACCTTGACAGTCCAATGCTGAGTAATGCAAACAAGGTATTTGTTCATCCTCATATTGATTCACGCCCACCAGTAATAGCCATAGTTTTGCTACACCGGTTTCAAGGGCATGAGTTGAGTGACTAGTACGAACCCCAACTGGACACATCTCAGAAATTTATAATGAAAAATCTAATACTCGTAAGCATCTTAGCTGCTGACTGTAGATAAGACATACATAGAGCAGCTATTATGATAATGGTATCAGATCAAACAAGACGCAGTGGCAGTAGAGTTAGTTCCAAAGATGTCAAATTTGCCTACATACCATGTAGGGGTGGGCTTTTCCAATCCTTTACGGGGCAGCAAGATCCCCGACTTCTTCCGGCATACATGGTGAATAGTGGGTATGACCCTTTAATACCGATAGGTTTAAAGAGGTAAGAATAAAATTTAACATGTCATTGTGAGGAACGTAGACGCGAAGCGGCTTCCCGTAGGCTAGCAATCGTAATGGCGGGGATTGCTTCGTCGTTCCTCCTCGCAATGACGGAAAATTGTTAGATTTTGTAAAAGTTGGATGCTCCCTATTTATCTGTGTGCATCGGTGTTTATCAGTGGTTTGATATCCAAAACATCGACTTATGCAAAAGGACTATTTTTGCTGCTCACTATTCTTGTTAATTTTCCCCCAAGAGGGATTCAAACTCAGCTTGTAAAGCTGTGAAATCTGCTACTCTTGCTACCAATAAATTATCTCTACCTGCATCAGTTAAACGTCTTTTCCAATAATTAATACTTTCGGAGTTATTTAACCAAAATTGAATTACGGTGTCTACTACTTGATCTAGGTTCCAATCCCATTTCGCTGGAACTGTTTCTATAGATTCTAAGAACGCATCTAATGTACAAATATGCGTTCCTAAGTATTCCACACCTTCATGTTGTGGTTTTGTAAGATTCTGCTGTTGATGATTAAAGAACTGTAAAACTGGAGATACTCCTACAAGGTCAAAAGTGTATTTCATTCCAGTCCTCCGACTTGTTAATCAATTATATGAAAGTTTTAGTTTTGATGGCAATAATTATGACTCTAATTTTATGTAACTTGCATCCACAAAAAGTAGAATTTCGGCTTATATCATAAGTATTAAAATTCAGTTACAAGTTAGCACTTGCAACCTTTGAGTGCTAATTTTGAGAAAATTCAGTAGTGTATTATTAAAGAGTTTCAAGCATTATTTCATGGATGCAGATTATTTTTAATAATTTTTTAATTCTCTCGTTTACGGATGGGAAAGGTGAAGTGGCGGCTTTAGCTGCTGCCTGTTTGTGGGCTGTAGCTTCGGTGGTGTATGGTCTTCTAGGGCAACGTATTCCGCCAATACAGCTGAACTTGATTAAAGGGATAATTGCGATCGCTCTCTTGCTACTGACGATTTTGGTGACTGGCGAATTATCACCGCAGCTTTCTGTTTTGCCTGTATGCTTACTTTTTCTCAGCGGTGTTGTAGGTATTGGTTGGGGTGATACAGCCTTCCTGGCTGCGATCAATTACTTGGGGGCGCGACGGGTTTTACTTTTGGGAACTCTTTCCCCACCAATGACAGCGATCGCCGCTACAATCTTTCTGCAAGAAACGCTCAATCTCAGCGCTTGGTGCGGAATTTTGCTAACGATTTTGGGAGTCGCTTGGGTAGTAACAGAACGAGTTCCTGGTACAAGCGAGGTTGACTCAACGCACCTATGGCCAGGAATCGGCTTCGGTTTGTTAGCTGCAATCACAAATACCGCAGGCTCTATCCTATCCCGTGCAGCATTTGCGAATGCGAGTATTTCCCCTTTGTGGGCTGCTTTGTTGCGGTTAAGTGCAGCGGTGTTGACGATTTTGGTGTGGGCATGGTTTTCCGCTCCCAAGCAGATGAGATTTACCTATCCCTACTGGCAATCGAAGCGAGTAATTTTAGCAAGTTTCTTTGCTGCCTTTTGTGGAACCTTCTTAGGAATTTGGTTGCAGCAAACAGCAATTAAATTCACATCTGTGGGAATTGCCTCCACACTATTGCAGACTAGCCCATTGTTCGTCATCCCCATCGCAATCGGAATGGGTGAAAAGGTGAGCCTCAGAGCGATCGCAGGTGTAGGCATAGCGATCGCGGGGATTGGATTATTGTTTTATTTGAAGTAACTCACAGCCCTAAATTTAGAAGCCTTGTCATTACTCACATCTGATAAATTCCCGCTTCGTTGCTAAACAACTTCGGAAGGGAATTTCATCGCACCCAACAAAAAAAAACCTCAGCTTGGCGGCTGAGGTGAGGGGGAGAAAACCAAATGACGATGAGAGATACCGATACCGAAGTCAAAAAATCTTAGCTAACGCTGAAGGCAACCAAACCTATAGTAATAACGAGTAATGTAGCGAATGCTCCTTGGAGAGCGTATTTGCGTTGTTCCCAAATTGCAGGGTACTCAGCGTAATACATTTGGGGTTCAGTTGCGTAGTTATTTAAAATGCCTTCTTCATTAACGGTTGTGTACATAGCGCGTTTTTTTATTTGTTAACTTATGTAACTAAATTTAACAAGATTGTTACAAAGTGTCAACAGGACTTGACATCAAAAGATTGATGGTATTTATAAGATGTGCTTATAACAGATGGGAGAGAAACCAATATGGTTCGGATAAGCTCTTGAGGCTGGGGAGAAAAAAGAGTTACTTTTCAATGGTTCTTCTCTCCCCCAGCACTTTCCTCTACCTCTGCTCTCCCTGCTTGCCCCTATAAATAAATTTCTTAACCGAACGGTATTGGGAGAGAAAGAGCGATCGCGGCTAATTGTGCAGTATCCTAAAGCTTTTGCAGCGAATTATGCTTTCCTGAGAGCCAGAAACAGGATGAAGTAACGAGATTTAGCTGAAAAATTGAACTGTTGCTACCCTGCGGGAACGCCTGCCGTAGGATGCCCAGTGGGCTGTAGGACGAATGTTTTACTGCGTTGCACTCGCAATGACAGATCACAAGTAATTTGCCGGACATGATATCACTAAATTCGCTCTAACTGCGATCGCTCTTAAGTATGATAATTGCACTCACTATTAATATTAAGTTTTCTTTCTTAGCTAAAGTCTTTATTAATCTCAAAGCTTTGCCAGATAAAGCTTATAGCTTCCCAATTTATATAAAATTACCCTAAACTTTTCGGCTATTTTCTTTACCTAAGTTTACAGTAGTTTTCATTTATTTAGAACATAATCTTGCATTATTCTTGATATTTTTGCACCCATACATGAGATAAAAAAAGATGTAGTTAATTCACCTAAAAATCACTGTAATCTGTTGATAAATATATTTCACTATCCTATTTGATTCGTGAACGTACAAAGTAGAAACAGACCACAGGAAAAGAAGGGAAACAAGGGAGGTAAATGTGTACGTAGTTTTTCTCAAAAATCAAATAGGAGCCATAGATGGGAAAAGGTAAGCGGATAGGCATTCTTACAAGTGGAGGAGATTGCTCTGGTTTGAATGCAGTGATCAGAGCTGTTGTCCATTGTGCTTGTGGAAAAGGTTGGGAAGTACTGGGAATTCGTCAAGCAACTGTAGGATTAATGGCGCGTCCACCACAATTCACCAAACTAGAAATTGACCAAGTTGACCCGTTGTTAACTTCTGGTGGGACAATGTTAGGAACCACCAACAAGGGCGATCCTTTTGCTTTTCCGATGCCTGATGGTAGTGTATGCGATCGCTCAGAGGAAATTATTGCAGGCTATCATCAACTAGGTTTAGATGCTTTGATTGGGATTGGTGGCGATGGTAGCTTGGCTATTCTCCGCCGCTTGGCACAACAAGGCGGTATCAATTTAGTGGGGATACCCAAAACAATTGATAATGATATTGGCATTACCGAACATGCCATCGGTTTTGATACAGCAGTGAATATTGCCACAGAAGCACTCGATAGGTTGCATTTTACCGCAGCATCTCACAGTCGAGTCATGATTTTAGAAGTGATGGGTCGTGATGCAGGACACATTGCTCTGGCTGCGGGAATTGCTGGGGGTGCAGATGTGATTTTAATTCCAGAAATTCTCTACAATATGGAGCACATTTGCTACCAAATTAAACAGCGCCAAGAGCAAGGCAAAAACTATTGTTTAATTATTGTTTCTGAGGCAGTTCGGACTCAAGAGGGTGAATCTGTCACCATGACGAATCGTTTTGGTGAATCTCGATATGGTGGGATTGGGCAATATTTAGCCGATCAACTTAGCGATCGCATTGGTGCAGAAACCAGAGTCACAGTCTTAGGACATATCCAACGTGGTGGAACCGCTTCACCACTAGATCGACTAGTAGCAGCTGCCTTTGGTGTAGCAGCAGTAAATCTCATAGATGAAGAAAAATATGACTATATGACAACCTGGCAAAATCGCCAAGTTCTGACTGTACCAATTGCTGAGGCGATCGCTCAATATAGAGCTGTCAATCCAGAAGATACTTTAGTGAAAACTGCGCGGGGTTTGGGTATTTATTTAGGCGATTAACAAGGAAATCTGGTTTGATTTATGAAATAATTGCGTAAATTTGCAGCTTCAAGTGTAGAGCAATGCCCACCTATCCCTGTCATAAATTTGAAATTTATTCCGTTAAAAAAATGGCGATCGCAAAAAGTCATTTGAGCCAAAAACCTGACTTTTCGATTTTTGGGATCTTGCAACTACTTTAACAGGGATAGCCTAGTTTACCAAAACCCCCATCGGGTGGGCAATGCCCACCCTACTTGTATTTCAACTATCAAATCTAATCCCTATATTTGGAGTTTGTGTTTTGTTATTCAACAGTCGAGATAAAGAATGTAGAAATAGCAGCGTAACTAGCAAAAAAAATCATGGTGGTAAGCATATAATAATGCTCCTTTTATTAGTGTAGTAATAGCTCTGAACTGTATGCTATAAATATATGACCATTTTCCAGCACAAACATCTGCTAAAAAGACTATTTTATTAAGTAAGCTTTTGTCAAAAGTGAACAAAATTAGCCAGAGCGAACTATATCTGGAGAATTACTTAAAATAGCGTGCGTTAAGTTTCCCTAGGCTTTGCTTCATCTATAAAACTGATTTACTTCTTACCCAAGCAGTACGATGGCAACCGATCAATTGCAACTGTACGATAGATATTTTTAGAGTGCGATTGATTTGCTGATGAACATAGGAATAATCGAACCGTACAGTGACGGATTTCTAGAAGTTGTACCGGAGGGTGAAAGTAGCGACTATTGGCACATAGCAGCCATACACATCAACGGCAAAGCCTTCTGCCCTAGCCCTAAGCTTTATCGTTCAGAAAAGGTAGCATTGGCAAAAGCTGCACAAATTTATGATTGGATAGCTGACCATGAGCCAGAAATCAGTGAGGGGGGTAACTACTGCTCAAAGTTGCAGCTGATTCTGTGGTATCAACCGAAAGCCTCTTAGTTGAATCCTAGAAAGATTGCTATCGGGGTGCGATCGCCATATTAAGATGTACTCGGATCAAGACTTTGCTCGTTTGCGATCGTAATATTCATCTAGCTCAAGGATTGGGGTATACAAGTGAGAAAAATCTGGCTGATGGGTTTGACACTAGTGAGCTTCGGGATGCCGCTATTATTTAAGTTACATTCATCTATATCAGTAGTACCAACGGTTGCACCTTCACCACCAAAAACCATCCGCTACGAGCAGCGAACTCTACCACAAAGCATAGTTCATATCCTGTCAATTCCCACTGATAGCCGATTTTTGGTAACACTTGCACTATCACCTAAAGTGGCTACTGTAGAAGAATTTGCCCAGAAACATCAAGCGAAAGCAATCTTAAACGCAGGCTTTTTTGACCCAGTTAATCAAAAATCTACATCTCATGTAGTTCTTTCCGGTCGTGTAGTCGCCGATCCCAAAGATAATGAACGGCTGGTGAACAATCCCAACTTAAAACCTTACCTCAGTAAAATTTTCAATCGTACAGAATTCCGCCGCTATCAATGCGGTGAAACTATCACCTATGATATTGCCCTGCATAGTGAGTCACCATTAGCAGGGTGTCAGTTACTCGATGCTGTAGGCGGTGGGCCAGGCCTGTTACCAGAACTCACCTCAGAACAAGAAGCCTTTGTAGATAAAGCCAATGGAAAAGATGCAATTGGCAGCAATCAACCCAATTCTAGAAGCGCTGTCGGGATTACTGATGATGGGAGCATTGTTTTAGTAATGGTAGCTCAAAAGCCAAACGCCCGTCTTGCTAAATCTGGGATGTCCTTACCAGAATTGGCAGATTTCATGAAAACCCTTGGTGCAAAAAAAGCGATGAATCTGGATGGAGGAAGTTCTTCTTCACTTTATTACAACGGCAAGACCTTTTACGGCAAGCTAAATCTTCTGAGAAAACCAATCAAGCGACAGGTGAAATCAGTTTTATTGGTACAGGAAAATTAGAGACTAGATAGGAAAAAATAACATTTCTTCCCGTCCTTGCAATATCCTCACATAATATTCAACATTATTACTGATTTTAAAATATCCACCTGTGAATGAAGCTAGAGAAAGTAAATTTCTTGAGTATTTATGAAATTAAATCAAATACTAAAAGTAGCTGTCATTCCTGTTATGGCTGTATTTAGCTGTCTATCAATATCAAATACAGCACTAGCCGACTACTTAAATAGCGAGGGGACAGGCGGTGATTACCGTTATGAATTATGGTCTAGCGATGATAACAGTAATTACTATTTGAAAATTTGGCTAAGGGAGGTTATTCAAGAAAGTAACGCATATAAGACAACTAAAAATTTTACCTCTAGTAGGGAAGCTCTAATTTATTTCGATTGCAATTATGCAGGTAAAAATTTACCAGAATGTCACCAATGATATTCTGCTATTCATTAGCCGGATTTTTGTCAACATTAAAATAAGAATAAAAAAACCACAGATGAACACAGATAAACACCGATATTTATCTGTGTTTATCTGTGGTTCAATATCAAAAAAATTGACTTATGCAAGGAGTCTATTGTCGAGTAGCAGCACTAAGAGCGTTGGCGCAGCCCGCCGCAGGCATCGCCCGGCTAATGGTATTGTAGAGAATGTTCACCTGGCGCATGAGAGGGCTGTTATGCCAGATGTTCGGTTTAATAAATACTACCGTTACGAAGACCTGACAAGCATCTTGCATAGTTATGCTGAGGAATTTCCTCATCTGATACGCATAGAAAGCATCGGCAAGAGTTATGAAGGTCGTGACATCTGGCTTCTGACTGTTACTAATTTCGCTACCGGATCAGACCAAGAAAAACCTGCTCTCTGGGTTGATGGCAATATCCACGCCGTAGAATTAGCACCGTCGATTGTCTGCCTGTACCTGCTGCAAACATTAGTTACAGGCTACGGCACTCATTCAGATATTACTCGTTGTTTAGACACTCGCACCTTCTATATTTGCCCGCGTGTTAACCCTGATGGTGCGGAGTGGGCCTTGGCTGACAAACCTAAATTTATTCGTTCTGCTACCCGTCCCTATCCTGAAGGTAGGGAAAGCAACGATGGTTTAGTCATGGAAGATATAGATGGCGATGGTCGGATTTTACTCATGCGCATCCCCGATGCCAATGGTGCTTGGAAAATCTGCCCCACAGAACCGCGTTTATTGGTACGTCGTGAACCAACAGAAATTGGTGGTCAATATTATCGACTGTTACCAGAAGGACATATTGAAAATTACGATGGAGTGCAGATTAATATCCAGCCGACCCAACAGGGGTTAGACTTGAACCGCAATTTTCCGGTTATGTGGCGACAAGAATTTCAGCAGCCAGGGGCTGGCCCTTATCCAACATCAGAAACAGAAGTGCGATCGCTTGTCCAATTTATAACTACTCATCCTAACATTACTGGGGCTGTATCTTTTCACACTTTTAGCGGTGTACTCATCCGTCCTTATAGCTACCACAGCGATGAGGAATTCCCTGTCAAAGACCTCCGCACTTATGAATACATCGGTAAAAAAGGTACTGAAATTACTGAATACCCAGCTATTTCTGCTTTTCATGACTTTCGCTACGATCCCAAAGATTTTATCTCTGGTACTTTCGATGATTGGGGTTATGACGAGCGGGGAGTATTTACTTGGACAGTAGAAGTTTGGAGTCCGCAAAGCCAAGCCGGAATTAAAGATTATAAATACATCGAATGGTATCGAGAACACCCATTAGAAGATGAACTGAAGCTGTTGCGCTGGAACGATGAACAACTCTCAGGTAAGGGATATGTTGACTGGTATGCCTTCGAGCATCCCCAACTTGGTCAGGTAGAATTAGGTGGATGGAATACTATGTATGCGTGGGGTAATCCACCCCCAGAGTTTTTAGAGAAGGAAATAGCCCGCTTTCCAGATTGGTTAGTTTGGCATTTATTAATCTCCCCTCGTTTAGAGATTTATGAAACCAGTGTCTGCAACTTAGGTAATGATCTGTATCGAGTGCGCCTGGTAGTGCATAATACAGGCTGGCTACCTAGCTACGTTACCCAAAAAGCCTTGGAGAAAAAGCTGGTAAGAGGCTGTATCTGTGAAATTGAATTACCTGATAGTGCAACTTTGGAAACAGGGAAAACCCGTGAAGACTTGGGACAATTAGAGGGACGCGCCTATCAACCTTCACATCCTACTAGGAGGCAGAGCGACCCTACTCAAGACCGGGCAAAGGTAGAATGGGTGGTACGTGGACCCCTAGGTAGCACAGTTAAACTATTAGCTCGTCATGAACGTGCGGGAGTTGTGCGCACTGAGGTGAAATTAGCTTGATAATTGTTAGCGATCCCAAAAATTGGTACAGTTGGTAAGAAATGCACATATACAGATAATGAATAATGACGTTGTGCTTTTTCTGATCACTGCTGGTCTGCTTGTCATATATCTAGTGTTTTCGGCATTGACCGAGATGGGGACAAAGCTACCTTGGAAGAAGTAGAGGGTAGGGTTTAGGAGTGCGATCGCATCCTCTGCGAACACTCAGCCACTACTTTTAATATGAGATAAAAATATTTTCAAAAATTTTGTTGTCAAAAAAGGCACTCTCTTTTTTGTGCTGAAATACCTTGTGCTGTATTTGTAGCCCTAAATGAGATTGATGTGGTAGTGTTTATCAATCTTCAGCAGGATGCCAGCTTGTCAGAATTGCAATTACATAAGGATGAAGTTGTAAATCTAAAATTCTTTTCTCTAGAGAATTACCAAGAAAACACCTAAGTGGAAAAATCTATTTTATAATCTAGTTTATATATCTATAAACTTATTAGGATAGCAGACAAAAAAGAAATATACCAAGCTAACAAAGCTTAAAAGCTTATAAAATCAGGATTTTCAAGTTTGAATTTTGAATGAGTGAATTTTGCTAAGCGATACTAGACATTAATCATGGTTTAACTTTGGAAGTGCGATCGCCAATTTCTGGTCTAAGCTTGTCTATTCGCTGCCATGCTCAAAGATTTACCTTTGTTGTCAACTATCTAAAGAGGGAAAAAACTCTCTAAAAATTTAGCCTCTAGCTAGTTGTTGAATTCAGATGTCAGATTAAAAATATTAACTATGTGGATAATGCACATTCTCGGCTCTTAATACTAGACTCATGCAACTCAAGATTGATGTGATTAGGCTTGTTCAAGAAGGTAAGACGGCTAATAAATACCAAATTTTTGGGTATAAGACCACATTACTAAAACTGATAAAGTCATGACTTTATACTAAGATTTTCTTGATTGTTGAAAAATCTCAGATACCTTTAGTAGCTTTTTGATGCTGAGTGTTATCTGTGATTCTTGAAAAGCTTAACTCTCATCACACACTTAGGGTTGCTCTCTGGGGCAAACAACTGACAAGAAGGTATGAAATGCAAGGGCAGGTGGATGTATTGGGAGATTTTTAGACTTTAAGGATTTAACACTTCGCATTCGTAGTTTTGTCCAAAAGGCAAACCTAGTCATCATCTCAATATCTGTGCCTACTTAACCTTGCATAGAGCACTTTCCAATAATTAATCAATGAATTGAGAAACGACTCTACTTGTTTTCGGAGGATATTTTCATGTTTAGTTGGTTTCGCGGCTCATTTGTAAAGAGCAGTTTGCTAGCTTTAGGAGTACTAGCTGCCACATTAACTCCTATTGTAATTTCTATTCCTGCTTCGGCTCAAGATACTACTCCAGCACCAGGCACAACAACACCAGACACAACAACACCAGGTACAACAACACCTGGCACAACATCTAACTTGTCTGATGTTGGTTCAAATTACTGGGCAAGTCCATTCATTACAGCGTTAGCCCAAAGAAACGTGATTGCAGGGTTTCCGGATGGTACCTTTAAGCCGGATCAACCTGTGACTCGTGCGCAGTTTGCTGCAATGATTCAAAAAGCTTTCAACCAGAACACAGTTCGGCAATTAGCTTCTGGTGGATTTTCAGATGTTCCAGCTAACTATTGGGCAGCGGATGCAATTCGAGTAGCATACGAAACTGGATTTATGTCAGGCTATCCAGGAAATCGGTTTTTGCCCAATGAACAAATTCCTAAAGTACAGGCGATCGTTGCTTTATCCAGTGGTTTGGGTTTGACTAGTAGCGATGCATCTAACGTTTTAAACACTTACTACACAGATGCCTCAGCAATCCCAAATTATGCAGTGAATAATGTGGCAGCTGCAACACAAGCCAATATTGTTGTTAACTATCCAGAAGTTAGACAACTCAATCCGCAAAGGACTCTGACACGTGCTGAAGCAGCAGCACTTTTGTATCAAGCTTTGGTGAGACAAGGACAGGTACAACCCATTGCTAGCAATCTTCCTGCCGCTAGTTATATTGTTGCAGGTGGTACTCAACCTGGCACTACTGGCGGTACAGATATCGTTTCCTTGGCTGCATCTAGTCCTTCTTTTACAACCTTGACTTCTTTATTAAAAGCAGCAGGTTTAACAGAAACTTTACAACAAGCAGGCCCTTATACTGTTTTTGCTCCTACCGATCAAGCATTTGCGGCATTACCTCCTGGCACTCTCCAGCAGTTACAGCAACCAGAGAATCGAGAAACATTGATTAAGCTTTTGCGATATCATGTGGTTCCCGGTCAAATAACCGCTAGTCAACTGTCAACTGGGGAATTAAAGACTATTGAAGACTCACCTGTAAATATTAAAGTTGATAGCGCTAGTAATCAAATTGCTGTCAACAATGCAAGAGTTCTTCAAACGAATGTCCAAGCTAGCAATGGCGTTATCTATCCAATTAATGAAGTCCTGATTCCACCTAACCTCACTGGTCAACAACCGGGTACTAATCAAGGAGGAACTACTACTGGTCAAGTTTCACCAGGTAGAAGGACCCTTGGTGGCCCTAGCTATATAGGGGTTGCTGGTAACATTGGTTTAACTGGTGCTAACGCTCTGAGTGTAGGTAACATCTCAGTAATCAGCAAACTTGGTCTAACACGTAATATATCAGTGCGTCCATCGGCAGTTTTTGGAGATGAGACAATAGTTCTAGTGCCTGTGACTTTAGATTTTGCCTCACAAGCAGCTCCTGTATCTGGACAAACTTTCTCGATATCTCCTTTCATTGGTGCTGGTGTAGCTATTGATACTTCTGGGGACACCGATATTGCTGTTATGGCAACTGGTGGTGTAGACATTCCTTTAGGTTCTCGCTTTACAGCTACAGGTGCTGTTAATGCAGCCTTTTTTGATGAAACTAGCGTAGGTCTAACATTAGGAGTTGGTTATAACTTCTAATTGTTGATTAATGGGTAATAAGTCAAATCTATTACCCATTATCTTTGGCGTCAAATAGAGTCATATTTAGGAAGTTTGTAGTAAGGAGTTTAGCCCTCAAAATCAGGACTAAACTCTTTATTACGGAAGGATACGATTTTAGTTGAAAATTGGAATGAAACGGACTAATGCCGTTTAAGTGCTAAAGTCAGTCCATCACCAATGGGAATCAAGGAAAGCGTTACCCGTTCGTCGTCACGTAACTTCTGATTGAGAGCACGAATAGCTTGGGTACTTTCATCTTGAATTTGGGGGTCAGCAATTCGTCCAGACCATAAAACATTATCGATCGCAATCAATCCCCCCGGACGGATCAATTGCAAAGAACGTTCGTAATAACCGTCATAATTTTCTTTATCTGCATCGATAAAAGCAAAATCAAAGGTCTCGGCTTGTCCTTTTGCCAACAACTCATCTAAAGTTTCCAAGGCAGGTGCTAATCGCAGGTCGATTTTGTCGGCAACTCCTGCTTGTTGCCAATAACGTCGAGCGATCGCAGTAAACTCTTCACTTACATCACAAGCGATAATCTTACCATCAGCAGGCAGCGCCAAGGCGACAGAGAGTGAGCTATAACCTGTAAATACTCCAACTTCCAGGGTTTTCTTGGCTCCAATTAGCTGGATTAACAGTCTCATAAACTGCCCTTGTTCGGGGGAAATTTGCATTGTACCCTGAGGATGCGTAGCCGTTTCTTGGCGCAACTTCTGGAGAATTTCTGACTCCCGCAGCGAAACTGATAAAAGATAACTGTAGAGTTGTTCGTCAAGACCAATAGTTCGTTTTGACATGGTGATAGAGAATGCGAGTCATCAACCGCTATACTATCGCTGGAGTGTAGTATGCAAAAAATAAGATGCTAGAAGGCAGAAGGAAAGAGAGTTTATTTTACAATCTGTTTAATCCTTTTCAAGTAAATAGTTATCTTCGCCAAGCTGCACTAGTTTTGACGGCAATTGTATTAATGCTATTGACAGCTTGTGGTAGTATTGGGCTGCTACCAACTAGCCAGTTAGTGCAAAAAGCGATCGCACTGCAACTAGAACAAACTCAGCAACAACTTAGCCAAAAGCTAGATCTAGACTTCCAAGGCTTTGATATTAAAAAGTTATCAATTACCGAACAAAAACCTCTCACAATCGAAAGTTTGCCAGCTTTTCGGGTGCGGGGAAACTATGACTTAATAATTAAGTTGCCAAAAAGACGCTTGACGCAACTGCAACAACCGTTTGAAGTTTATTTACAAATACAGCAAGAAGGGAAAACTTGGCGATTGCTGCTCCCAGAAAGGGTGGGAAAAAATACCGAACCAATTTGGCATAGCTATCTGATCCTCTAGCTATATGTGCAACTATAAAAACCATCACATAATATCCGTGTAACTGACCAGGTATAGCCATCATCGAGGTAATAGTTTCGCTGGGGGGCAAGGGAAGATGTATATTAACTTTTTCATTAGTTCCATTATTGGAATTGTGGTTCTAGTGCTGACGGCTTTTGGTTTACTGCAATGGTTGCACATTCCCGCTGGTAGCTTCCTTGATTGGGTAATTGGTGGTGCGAGTTTTTGGTGGCTGTTGGTAATTGTTACCGTACCCTGGAATGTGCATTTTCAGGCTAAAGAAGTTTTAGCAGAAGCAGCGCAGTCGATAGAAAAACACATTCCAGTAGATGAAAAACAATTAAAGTATGTCAGACTTTTGGCAAAGCGATCGCTCTGGGTTGCCTTAGCCTTGCATTTATTTTCAGCCGTTGGTTTATATACACTCGCGGCTACCGGGATTAGTACTGTAGGCTACATTAGTTCCGGTGCAGCTTTATTATTAACTATCCTCCGTCCAGCCATCCGTGCTTACGAATATTTGTACGCGCGGTTAACGATGATTCGCCAAGAATGGAAATATCCTCGTGAAGATATTGTGGAACTGCGCGATCGCTTTTCTGTATTAGAACAAAAAGTGCAGCGTTTAGAAGAACAACTCGATACAGAACAACCCTACTCAATTGTTGCAACTCAACAACGGTTTAGCGAAGAAACACGCCGTGACTTAGCAAGAATTGTCGCTAATTTAGAAGAATTACGCGCTACAAATCAAACCGAACATGAACGTTTATCGCGGGAAGCCAGAAATGCGATCGCGCAACTTTCTACTGATGGGCAATTTCTCGATCATGTCCGCGAAATTATCCGATTTTTTAAAACAGCATAGTCGTAATTTGTCATTCGCGAGGGGTCAGATCCCCGACTTCTTCAAGAAGTCGGGGATCTGACCTCCCGCAACTCGTCATAACTTTTGCGATGAACCACTAGTATAAGCACTCATTAGGGGTCAAACCCCTAGGGGGGCTGACATCCTAGCGCATCATCAACGCTTTGCGTAAGATGATGCTTCACAAATACCGATAACACCAGCGCCAGCTTTTACACCGTATTCACTGGCGCTTTTATTTTAGCTATGACCAACCGTGAAAGTGCAGATGTACCTCACCCTCCACTGCCTGTATATCTGACTATAATTATGTAAATTCTGGGAGAAACTGTACGCAAAAGTTGTATTTTTAGGTACGTATTGGTTATGATTCAGGGCAAGTTTATTGATTGTACAGACCATAAGATGACTTAACTTCCCATTGCTTACTAGTTCTTTCGAGATAGAGTATGCTGCCATACTGAGGTGGACCGGCTGGACAATGGGCAGTTATCTGAATCAATGCTTGGGAAAAATCTTGAGAAAATCCTGGTCGAGTCAACCAATGAAAAACTGACCACCTCTGATTCTGTTCATCAAAAAGTTGGTCACACGTCGCTTGAGAAATTAGTGTGACTTGAGGATTTGCGATTAATGGAGTTAATAAGCAAGATTGATTGTTACTCAATACCCAATCGTCGTAAGTCTCCTTGTGGACTTTGTAGGAACCGTCAAAAAACGATCTACAGGCTGAGAGTTTTGCAAAACTAATCTTGTCCCAGGAAATTATTTCCCCCATACCAGTAGGAGAAAAAATCTTACTGGACGTTTCGATGAGATATTCTCCCTTGCTCAGATAATCGTTAATTACAGCAGAGAAAACCTCAGGTTCATGTTGCGATCGCATATTCTCATTTTTGAATTTAAATCTGCATTCCCGATTTATAATCTATGCAAATAAATATGACAATTAATGATTAAGAATGCTGTAATATGCTGCCAATGATATAAAGACAGCCCATTAACACCCTTCTCATGTTCAAGCTTTATCCCTAGCCTTCATCTATGTAATTTCCAGCATCCTCCGTATATACTTTAGTAACTTATATAACTTTCTTTCTCTGTCTGTAATTATTTTATTATTGTCCGGATAATTTGTGTTGGCGTTATTATCTCTTCCTAGACACATTAGATTTACTCTTCATCGGAAAAAACTGATGTTAGTTAAGTAAACTAAACAACAGTCCGTATAACTAAAAAAGAGATTTATAAGTTATAAACTATACCCCTATACTTATTTCAAACCCTCTATTTTTTTGCTTAGAGAAAACTGTAAATACCTCTTTTTCCATGCAGCCAAAGGGTTTGGGAGTTTCCATTTTGGAGGATTTGATATTGAGCAGAATACTTTTCCAGCAACCTCTAGCACAGATAATCTAACATGGTACTAGACACCACAATCATTAATGGTAGAGGTATCAATGGACGCTTTAGTGGAAACCTTAGACACAAAATTGCGTCAGTGGCAGCCTGATGTTGCTGAACAGGTACGGCAATATATAGTAGCAATCATTGAAATGGCAGACCAAGATGCGCTAGACATTCTCCGTTCAAAGGATGTTGAGCAAGAAGCTTTAGACTTCTCAGATGAATCTGTAAACTAGCGCGGATACAGAAAAATATTTGTAGGATCGGATAAGCTAGCCTAAAGCAGTTTTCATCCTCAAAAACATGACCGCAAGTAGTCCCACAATTTTAGCCCTAGACTTTGATGGAGTGATTTGCGATGGATTAATTGAATATTTTGAGGTAGCATGGCGCACCTATTGTCAACTTTGGTCGCCTGCTAACAATACACCAGCCAATAATTTAGCTTCGAGATTTTATCGGTTGCGACCTGTGATTGAAACAGGTTGGGAAATGCCTGTATTAATCAAAGCTTTGGTAGACGGAATTTCTGACGAAAAGATTCTTCATGAATGGGTAACTATTGCTCCACAAATCTTATTAGACCAAAAGCTACAAGCACGAGAAATTGCTGCAAAACTAGATAATTTGCGAGATCAATGGATTGCTACAGATTTAGATGGGTGGCTAAGTCTGCATAGATTTTATCCTGGTGTAATAGACAAAATCAAAGTAACTGTTGCCAGTACTGTCAATTTGTACATCGTTACCACTAAAGAAGGGCGTTTCGTTCAGCAACTCTTACAGCAAGAAGGAGTAGATTTACCAGCAAAAGCGATTTTTGGGAAAGAAGAAAAGCGTCCTAAATACGAAATTCTGCGAGAATTAATCCAGACAGCAGATCAAAAACCAGTTAGTCTCTGGTTTGTAGAAGATAGGCTCAAAACATTGCAGTTAGTTCAACAACAACCAGACCTTACAGATGTAAAACTCTTCTTGGGAGACTGGGGCTATAATACCCAACACGATCTGGAAACTGCCCAAAATGACCAGCAAATTCAGCTATTAACACTTTCTCAGTTTGCGCAAGATTTCTCTGCTTGGTATTAAAAAGCTATTTTGAATAGTCAACAGCTTCCTTAGGATAAAGCTTACTATTTGGGTCAGTTTGCCTAAACTTAAAAATGATACACGATTACATTTAACCCTTGTATAGCAAGGGTTTTTATATACTATTATTAGTATAATGCCAATAATAAAGATGCTGATTTCTTAAAGACAAAGAGAACAATTATTTACTATAAAGGGATAGATACTTAATTGCAAAGCTAGTTCATCCTTTGGGATGCTATTCTAGTTTTTTATCCGTTAAGTTTTTAAGATAATTTCTCAAAATCCAAAGACTAAATAACCCAAATTTGCAATTTTCGCTTAAGATTAAATCTAAAATCCTATGCTTGACCTCACAAAACTAGCGCGGCAAATGCAAGGTTTAAGCCAGCATCTTACCTTAGAAGCTGCTGCAAGCCGCCAGCGTTTAGAATTAGCGCAACAACATCTCAAAAGAGCTTACGAATTTCAAAAAGATTTAATTGATCGTCAGGAAAAATGGCGCGATCGCATTCTCTTTGCTAATGCTACCCCGATTGAACCACTCCAAACCTGCATTGATATTCCAATTCCCCCGAAAATTCATACTGTGATTGCTACTGATGGTTCCCAAATTGCACCTAACCATCACGAAATTGCTTACTGCTATCTGCTAAATATTGGCAGAGTTGTTTTGCACTACGGACAAAACCTCCACCCATTATTAGATAGTTTGCCAGAGGTATTTTACCGTCCAGAAGATTTATATATGTCTCGGCAGTGGGGAATTAGAACCGAGGAATGGATGGGTTATCGCCGCACAGCTAGTGAAGCCACAGTGTTAGCAGAATTGGCTTGCGCTGTGAAAACAGAAGCGCCAACTTTAGCAATGGTTGATGGTTCCTTAATTTACTGGTTTTTGGAACAGTTGCCCATTGATGCCCGCGATCGCATCTTACCACCCATATTGGAAGCTTGGCAGCAGATGCGCAATGCTCAAATCCCTTTGATGGGCTATCTTAGCGCTTCTCGCAACGTTGAAGGCATGAACTTTTTACGCTTGTTAGCTTGTCCCCATCCAGTACCAGACTGTATAAGTTATTGCCCTAATCAGCTAGAAAAGATACCTTGTAAAATCTTTGAACCTTTGCGCGATACTTCGCTTTGGGCAACTGAACTCAAGCCAGGACAGCGCGGCCCCTTGTGGCGAAGTAATGCCCGGATTTTAGATTTGTATGAAGACCAAACAATCTATTTTTGTTACATCCATGTAGGCACCGAAATTGCTCGGATAGAAGTCCCGCAATGGGTAGCAGAAAATACAACTATGTTTGACCAAGCCTTAGGATTGATGCTGGCACAGGTACAAAAAGGATATGGTTACCCAGTAGCAATCGCAGAAGCGCATAATCAGGCTGTGGTACGCGGTGGCGATAAAGCACGCTTTTTTGCTCTCTTAGAAAAGCAAATGATTAGAGCAGGCTTGAAAAATGTCAGCACTTCTTACAAAGAAGCTAGAAAGCGAGGAAGTATCGCATAATTACTCGCATCTCAATATTTATTACTAAAAAATTTACGGCTTTTCACATAATTGCTGATTAAATTAATACAAACTCAGCTAGTAGTGGCTTGGATGGATTGCTAGTTTGATTGAGTTGAATTTTTCAAATACAAAATTTTGATTTGTACTGCATAACATCTCATTCAAGCTAGGTTGCGTAATACTTCTTATCTTAAATACCCAAATTCAATGGAGAGCATCTCAATTTTTTGTAAAGAGGGCGAAAATCAGTCAGGATAAGAATATCAAGTTGACGTGAATATTGAGTGAGACTCATAAACTGCAACAATTACTTTACATCTTGTCTAATTTCTAATACATAGACAAAAAAACTGCTAAAAATTATTAGCAGATTGAGCAGCTACTTCTATTATTGATGAGCTAAATATAAAGAATACCAAAAACGTAAGAATTCAGGAGTTAGAATTCAGGAGCCAGAAGGATTAAAGAATGAGGAGAAATATTTGATGAATCAATTTACTAATCTGCTAGATTACCTCTAAATTCTGACTTCTGACTCCTGGGTGCTGAATTCTTACCCAAAAACAACAACACCCAAGCTACGACTTGCCTAGTGATTTCCTCTGTTTTATCTTGACACACGGGGCTACACTGACTAATTACATCCTCGCAATGTAATTAAGTTTTAGTTGTATTACCCCCTCTTTATCAAATTGAGGAAATATCAGCTTTCGAGTTGGGTGTTGTTGTTAGTTGACGAGACAGATGATGTAACAGCGTTTTTACCTCTTAACTAACTGGGACTTAACCTACTTGGCTGTTGTATCTGCCAGGGAAGCTTTATTAGCTTCATATTATTAAAATAGCACTCTTAAATAACGATGGATTAACTTGAAACTAAACTTTACTTATTTGAATATTGGCACTCAGAAGTTGCAACATTTTCTTAAACAAAGGTACACCAAAAGATAGAGAAAGGAAACAGACAACAAGAAACAAGGCAGGTAGAAAAGTAGATTATTTTTTCAAAAAAAACCGGATTCCTATATATCAACAGGAAAATCAGGCTTTCTTTGATCGAGAAAACTTGAAACTACCTCTACAATTAAGGAATTTACCAAACGTAACAACAGTTATCTGGAAAAAGGCGAGCGCTGTTTGTAGATCAAAGTAAGAACAAATGTTCTAATTATATTTAGGATTTTTATTTAAAGTTGTGATGGAGTGGTAGATGCGGTCATTAGCTCAAAATATAATTGTGGGGATTATTCTCACAGCATCTTGGATAACTCCAGCATTGGCGCAGCAAGATTTACTTACCCGTGCAGAAGTTTACAAGCTGTTAAATCAAGTGCAATTGCTGCTGAAAGATAAACCACCGCGCACTGCCAAAAAAGCAGATGTGTTGGTTCCCCTAGATGCACTTCAGACAAAATCGCGATCGCGCGCTGAATTATTATTTAATGAAGGTTCTCTAGCTAGGATTGGTTCTAGTGCTACTTTTCGGTTTAAGCCAGGAATACGTCGCTTTCAATTGCCTGGTGGCGTTTACAAAGCAGAAACTATTTTTGAACTGAGAAATGGTACTGCCTTAATCCTCACTCCATCTGGTAGTACGGGAACTACAATCGAAACTCCTCAAAGCCGCATTGACGTAATTGCAGCAGCACCGCCTCCAGGTTCAGATATATTACCCCCAACAGCCACAAGTGGTGCTGTAGCTGTAACTCATAACAGCGCAACTAATATTACCCAAGCTTTTAATTTAACCAATCTGCCAGTTAAAATATCAAATTTGGATGGTACTCAATTCCAAATTTTAAAAGCTGGTCAAACAGTCACAATCAGCAACGGGGTAATCAGTCCAGTACAAAACTTTGACTTACAAAAGTTTTACCAAACAAGCCAACTGGCTGCTGGCTTAGGGCCAGGACAACAAGCATTAGTATCTCAAGAATCTGCCAATGTACAGGTAGTTCTCAATAAAGTCAGAAAGGAAACTTTAGCAGGATTAGAAACGCAAAGAGTGTGGGTTGAAGGTTTGTGTAATCTCAATTCTCGCAGTGGAGCCAGTACACTTTCAACTAACTGTATCACCACTAACTCCGATGACCCGCTGCGGAGATTTGAAGACGATCGCAATGTTGTAACTCCACGAAGAAGAGAGGAACCACAGCCACAACCGCAGACACAACCACAGCCACAAACACAGCCGCCTGGGGTAATTGTTCTACCACAACAACAATAGATACGTGCTCTCTGCGGTATGTTGCTTAGTGTATAAATTTATAATTTAAATTTCTTATGCCTGTGTCTCCAATTGCGCTTTGTTCGTTAGCTACCTTGCTCACCTGCAACTTTCAGCATAATGTGGCTGAATCCCGTACTCCCAAAACAGTTAGTTTGTCAACGCCTTCCACCAGCATAAAATCCGTAGATTCTACAGCAGCGCCAACAATAGCAACACCAGAACTAATTACTGACTCATCTTGGCAGCATCAGCAAAACGGTAAACTTTCAGAAGTACAGCAGGCTCAAGTTCCTGTAGTTCCAGGTGACCCAACTAATCCCGCAGATTTCCCTCCTGCTGACTCAAATCAAGCGACTGATCAACAAGATGTTGAGGCAGAATTAGGCGAAATTAAAATTATCCCTCCTCGTCCACAACAACCACCCCAACGCCGTCAGCCTGATGTGCAGTTATTACTGCGTTCCTCTGCCTTTACCAGTTCTAACATTACGGGTTTTGAAGCATTTCAACCGAGTGATACGGTGTTTATCAATGGTGCTACCTTACTAGCAACACCTAAACTAGCAGAAGATACCCGCTTAGTGACTGCTGTGGGTGGGGGTTTGGTGAGATATGCAGATCAAGGAGACTTTAATTACAACTACCTCAACTTTAATGTGGGAATACAACAACGACTCACACGAGGAATGTATGGTCAACTGGGATGGGTTCAGGAAAGACTTTACAGAGATGGTAGTGGCGATCGCTTATTATTAGATGACTCGGTTCGCTTAAGTGTCGGGCGACAAGACCAATTAAGCGATCGCCTCAGACTCGATTCATTTTATGAACTGCGAGCCAGCTTTGCCACACCCAGCGACCAAAATCGTGTAGCTAACACCTTAGGCGCGCGTTTGCGATATGACATTACACCCCAACTGCAAGGTGCATTAGACTATCGATTAAATTTAAAAGACTTCACCCAACAAGAAAGATTTGATACTCAAAATCAAATAGCTTTAGAAGCAATTTACAACATTAACCCCGACTTATTTATTAGTGGTTCAGCATCATACCTTTTCGGCTCCTCATCAGATCCATTGGTAGATTTGGACAACTTTTCTGTAGGAGTAAATATAGGGTTAAATGTGCCTTTATTCTAATTAGCTTGATGCCAAATCTTTGATTTCAGTTCGTTTATTGCTTGAAATCCGCCCCAGGTTTGGCTGAGAAAAACTAAGGGAAGAATCAAACCCTTTGTTTTTCCTCTTTTATATGAGCCACCAACAGCGATCGCCTAAACACAGCATTTTAACAGAGGAAACACCAGCAATATTTATATTGTCAAAGTATTTTATTATACGCTATATAATAGAAGAGATATGATTTCTGCATTTCCCTATGTACACGCGAAGTAGTCAGTATTGGTTATGGATAACTGAACAAGATTACAGAGTTCAATAATTTTGCATAGTTCATAAATTCAATATTTGGTAGTACCTTAAAAAGCTTGTATGAAACTGATTAAGAAATTTTTGGCAATATGTTTTCTATTATTTGGCATTCCATTTTCTGTTGGGATGATGGTGGAAATTCTCAATCCCAAAACTACCCCTAAAGATAAACACGATGCTATAGCTGCTTTAACTATTCTTACTCTTCCGTCAACATTTGTAGGAGGTGGGTTGATTTGGTCTTTAGCACAGCAGAAGCGAAAAGAACAAGCATTACTTGTTGCATCAGAACAAAAGCGTCTTAATTTAGTGTTCTTAGAATTAATAGAGAATAATGCTGGAAGTGTAACGGTTTTTCAACTGGCGAGAAATGCTGAAATATCAATTAAGGAAGCTAAACAATATTTAGATGAGAAAGCTAAAGAACTCAATGCTTCTTTTGAAGTGAGTGAAGAGGGAAATATTTTGTATCGGTTCTCTTTGTAAGACTGGTAGCAATTACAGCAGTTCAAGTCAGATGAAATCAAATATTTAAATCTTTCAGAGCGAGACGAATTTGCTCTAAACGCCTGCGGTTAACGCCGAGATCCGACTCTCCCACGCGAGATGCCGAACGTACATGAATTACTGACTCATTAGGCGGGAAATAAAACTCTACATCGTCAACAAATTTGAAGATGCGGCTTTTAGAAAGAGCATGGATGTAATTATCCGTATTTTCTATAACTTCTGTACGGGGAACAACGGTAAGAACTTTTAATAAGGTTTCTTTAGCTGCATTGCGGTCTACATGATAAGCAATCGGGTCAATGGCGTGTTTAGAATCAGCATCTTGACTGACAACACAGTTGTCTGAAGCCGGACAAGAACTAAGATGAGCGTTATTAACTCCCAAGCTAGAAGACACAGCCCAAGCAGCAGCAGGAAATATTAAACTACTAGTCAGGGTTAAGAATATTGCAAAAGTTATACTTAGCAGAAATCTCTGGGCAAATGCTCTTAGCAGACCGGACATGATAAATTTACTCCTCAAGGTTTGAATAGCACTTAGTTATTGTCGGTTATTTTGGTTGCCTGCTGCGAACCTCAACAAAACGCGATCGCCTGCCTAAGCGATCGCCCAGTGAGATTTCCGGCTGAAAGTTTCTTCTTCAGTTTGCAAATATACGTTGCAAGAAAGTTACTATTTCCGACCAAGCAGAGGTAGTAGCAACTGAATCGTAACGATAACCGTCGTCGCGCATAAAAGTATGCTCTGCTTCATATTGAAGAACTTTGTGAGGTACATTAGCATTTTCAAGAGCTTGAATTATGCTTTGTCGGTCATGTTCTGGGATGTGAGGGTCAAGAGTACCAAACACCAATAGCATCTCGCCTTTGATTTCACTCACCCGATGGATTGTATCAGCTATCCCCTGACCCAGCTTGCCACTAGGAATACCGGTAGGGTAGCAGCAGACGGAAGCCTTAATCTCGTTTTGAAAAGCTGCTCGAAAAGCTAAATGTCCACCAATACAAAAGCCGAGAGTACCTATTTTATCTGGAGAAACGGCACTTTCTGTTTTGAGAAATTCAATAACTGCACGACAATCAGCATCATAATCTGCGATCGCAGTTCGGCGTGCATCATCATTCCCTCGCATCCGACCGAGATCGTCGGGTTCAATAACTGTACCAATTGGCTCAAGGCGATGAAAAATTTCTGGTGCTGCTACTACATAGCCAAATCCTGCTAAGTAGTTAGCTAAACGAACGATCGGACTACCTAACTGATAAATATCACTATAAAATACAATACCTGGGTAAACTCCTGCTGCTTTGGGAGCCGCTACATAGACACGCATTAAACTGTCATTTACTCTTAACTCGACATTGCGCTTAGTGATTTGCACTTTTTTGTCTCCGTGTCATGCCTGCTTTCATTAGCTTCTACACAAGTGGGTTAGGATTGAGAACAGCTTGCTGCCATGATAGAAAAGAAGCATCCTTTCATTATTTCTCTATCTCTCAAAACTGAAGAGTAATTTTGGAACAATTTTAATGAATGGCTAAAACATCCCATTGTAAAAGTGATGGTAAGGTAAGCTGGCGTCAACCACTAGGTGTTTAAAAAATCAAGAAAAATTTTGCACCTCAAAAGCTTACTCCCTCTAGCTTTGACCCCTTTTACACCAACTTTGAGGTTGACGCAAACTCGTTAAGCCTTGCTACACAAGCTTTTGGAGTGATTTTACTCATGACACCCTTGACAACTCAATGCCCAAAAAGCTACTTTGATTGGAGATTGACGCAACTGCACCTTGAAAACCAAATATATCAATGCTTTCAACTGCGGGCGATTGCAATTAACTAAAATCCCTATTAGGGATTGAAACCCGGGTGCTGTGTGGGTAGGGAGGATCGCAATATAATTGCAATTAACTAAAATCCCTATTAGGGATTGAAACTGCCCCATCTTGCCTAATTGCTGTAGCTACAGATTGCAATTAACTAAAATCCCTATTAGGGATTGAAACACATCGGTATGGGCAAATTACACCGGGATTTACAAATTGCAATTAACTAAAATCCCTATTAGGGATTGAAACTGGCCTTAGCTTGAGCATCAATATCATTAGGAGCATTGCAATTAACTAAAATCCCTATTAGGGATTGAAACCACCTAACAGCGATTCCCTGGACGCCAGAGCTATTGGCAATTCAAATTGCAATTAACTAAAATCCCTATTAGGGATTGAAACCAATGGAAGCATTCGCTGCTGTTAATGAGGCAGATTGCAATTAACTAAAATCCCTATTAGGGATTGAAACTAATTCTATTGAGCTTAGTGGTTGAATTAATTTATTGCAATTAACTAAAATCCCTATTAGGGATTGAAACATATTCGCCATCAAGTTGGTTACTTGTAGCAAACTGGCAAATTGCAATTAACTAAAATCCCTATTAGGGATTGAAACAAACTAATTGCCGAAGCTAGGGAAATATAAGCTAAGTGATTGCAATTAACTAAAATCCCTATTAGGGATTGAAACCAGCAACAGCCTCCCTTTCCTACTAAGAGAAAATGCATTGCAATTAACTAAAATCCCTATTAGGGATTGAAACTTAGAAGACTAAGAACTGTGTAAATATTAAAACCGATTGCAATTAACTAAAATCCCTATTAGGGATTGAAACGAAACTCCGAATTTAGAAAGACGGGGAATAAATAATTGCAATTAACTAAAATCCCTATTAGGGATTGAAACTATCTTTCTCCTGTTGATTTTGAGTTGGGTATTTACATTGCAATTAACTAAAATCCCTATTAGGGATTGAAACATCAGATTTGCGTCCTAATTTATCTTTATTGATGTTGTAGATTGCAATTAACTAAAATCCCTATTAGGGATTGAAACGAGCTTAGACTTTTCTAAACTAGCCCGTTTTTTTTCAATTGCAATTAACTAAAATCCCTATTAGGGATTGAAACACCAGCCGTGCCAATTGAGGCTGCAAAATCCCAAAAATTGCAATTAACTAAAATCCCTATTAGGGATTGAAACCTTGTGCTGTAACCCCTATGCCACCCCCGGCAGTATTGCAATTAACTAAAATCCCTATTAGGGATTGAAACGTAGTGGATCATTACGAGCAAACTTTAAGAACTGCACATTGCAATTAACTAAAATCCCTATTAGGGATTGAAACAATCCAGGTAGTGATGAATCTAAAAAAGCTTTAGATTGCAATTAACTAAAATCCCTATTAGGGATTGAAACGAAAGAAGCTAAGCGAGTAATTAAGTGGAGCCGCCACGGAAATTGCAATTAACTAAAATCCCTATTAGGGATTGAAACATGAAAATAATGGTTGGGCTTGGTAACAAAACAAGATTGCAATTAACTAAAATCCCTATTAGGGATTGAAACTGAGCAGATGGGGATATCCATTGCCGACAACGTTACAGCATTGCAATTAACTAAAATCCCTATTAGGGATTGAAACGTGACAAGGTGGTTGCAACAACATTCTCTTCACCAAATTGCAATTAACTAAAATCCCTATTAGGGATTGAAACCTCGCATGAACTAGCCTTTGTAAAAAAGATGAATTCATTGCAATTAACTAAAATCCCTATTAGGGATTGAAACGGGATAAAACTGTGCAGAGCTTACAGTGGTATCCAATTGCAATTAACTAAAATCCCTATTAGGGATTGAAACACGAGCAAGTCAACATCAGGAGATGCAACGCGAATTGCAATTAACTAAAATCCCTATTAGGGATTGAAACAGGGTAATTTTGGCTCAATATGGCAATTCCAACCGTAATTGCAATTAACTAAAATCCCTATTAGGGATTGAAACAAAACAATTGCTAAAAAACTTGATAGCTCGACTAGATTGCAATTAACTAAAATCCCTATTAGGAATTGAAACTTAAACGGCATTTCACGCCATTAATCGAATAAATATTGCAATTAACTAAAATCCCTATTAGGGATTGAAACCCGAAAAATAGCCTGAACAATTTAAATAGAAAATGCATTGCAATTAACTAAAATCCCTATTAGGGATTGAAACTTGCTGGTTTAGCCTGGTTTTCACTGAAAATAAATTGCAATTAACTAAAATCCCTATTAGGGATTGAAACTTAAACGGCATTTCACGCCATTAATCGAATAAATATTGCAATTAACTAAAATCCCTATTAGGGATTGAAACGTGCAAAATGGCTACTACAGTGACGATCGCCTGATAAATTGCAATTAATTAAAATCCCTATCAGGGATTAAAACCAAGTAATAAGTCAAACAAAATTCATCCCATCAATCAGCAACGCCATATCGGTGTTTATCGGTGTTCATCTGTGGTTATTTATTCATAACTGTATCAATCAATCTTTGCAGATATTGCGATCGCTCTCGCTTACATTGGGATTATTTTGCAGATAATCTTTGATTTGTAAGCATCCGTGCCGCTTCAGATCGTCTAAATCTAAATTCCACAGCTTTACCCCAGTATCCTCACCTGCACTAATCAGCGTCTTACCATCGGGACTGAAGCTGATGCTATTCACTTTCCCAGGATGACCCAATAGAGTTTTTAGTAAAGTGCGCTCGCTGATATTCCACAGCTTAATTGTACCGTCAGCGCTGCCAGAAGCTAGTATTTGACTATTTGGTAGAAAACTCAAACTAGTTACGCCGTCGGTATGTCCTGCAAGGGTATTGATTAAAGTTCCGTCGGCGACGTTCCAAATTTTGATATTGTTGTCCAAACTAGCAGTAGCGAGAATTGTGTTATCTGGACTGAATTTTACAGATGCGATCGCCAGTCCATTTCCTTGCAAACTTCTGACAAGACTACCATCAAGTTTCCAAACTTTGACAGTATTATCGTAACTGCTAGAAGCCAGCATTTTACCATCAATACTAAAACTAACGCTGGTTATTTCATCAGTATGTCCTTTGAAAGTTTGTAGTAATTTTCCATCTACAATTTGCCATAACTTAATAGTTTTATCGGCACTACCAGAAGCTAGCATTTTACCATCGGGACTAAAAATAATGCTAGTTACTCGCGCTGTATGTCCTATTAGTGTCTGAAGTAGAGAACTATTGGTTATATTCCATAATTTAATTGTTTTATCATCACTTGCATTAGCTATAATTTTACTATTGGGGCTAAAATCCACAGCATAAATTATCTGTTTATTCCCTGAAATAGATTTTATAAATTTACTATTACTTTCCCATATTTTGATTGTGCCGTCCCAACCAGCCGCAGCAAACATCTTGTTATCAGGACTAACACTCACACTATAAAAACTACCTTCATCCTGGGTTTGTTTAGAATTAGTTACTCGCCAAAGCCTAACGGTTTTGTCAACGCTAGCAGAGGCAATAATTTTACCTGACGGGCTAAAGCTAATATGATTAATTTGTGCGCCATGCCCTCTCAAATTTTGTTTGATTTTATATTCTATACCTAATTTATTTTTAATATTCCAGATTTTCAACATAGCATCAGCATCACCAGCAGCAATTAATTGACCATCTGGACTAAAGCTGATACTGTTAATTTGATTTGTATTACCTTCAATAGTTTGTAAAATTTTGCCTTGACGATTCCAAAACTTGATAGTTTTATCACCGCTAGCAGAAGCAATAATTTGACCATCAGGGCTAAATTTCACACAAGTAACCCGTTCTTTATGCCCTGTCATTGTTTGCAGTAACTTACCATCTGCAATCTGCCAAAGCTTGACTAAATTATCTTCACCACCAGAAGCAATAACTTGACCATCAGGGCTAAAGCTAACAGTATTCACCCAGCCATTATGGGCATTCCAGGTTTTAATTAAACTGCCATCAATGCGCCATAACTTTATAGTTTTATCTCGACTAACAGAAACAAGCGTCTTCCCATCGGGACTAAAAACTACATTGCTGACAATATCATTATGTCCTGTGAAACTCTTAATTAATGGGTAACATTTCCCATTTATAGCAGATATCTCAGCCTGCGAAGGCAGGCTTTGTTTATGTAGCCCCAGGCTTCTAGCCTGCGGGCAATTTGCCAAATTGATGTTATATAATTTAATGCTTTTCTCTGTACTCGCAGCCGCAATAAATTGACTATCAGGACTAAAATACAGAGATGTAAATCTATTTTTAGTATCAGTAATAGTATTGATTAATTTACCATTGTAACTCCAAAATTTAATTGTGCCATCATCGCTAGTAGAAGCGATAATTTTACCATCGGAGCTAAAAGTAACAGCATTAACTTGTTGACTGTGACCTTGTAAGCGGTTGAGTTCTTGAGTTTGCTCAACAGCTTGCTGAAGAGTTGCTACAGTTGCTAATTGTATATCTTTAGCTGGCGCAAATACCTGCTTGATTTCTCGCCCAGCTTTCACACTCGCAATTAAAGCTTCAAGTTGCTGATTTGATAACAATAATGCTTCTGATGAGGCATTCAAAGCAGAAATTTCGCGTAACTGAGCCGCTTGTTTTTGGAAATAAGCCAAACCGCCAAAACCACTAGCAGCAATACCTAATACACTAATAACAGCAACAGCTTTTTGAGCTTGTCGGAGTCGCTTTTTTTGTTCAATTTGTTGTCGTTGCCTTGCTTCTAAACAAGCAGCAATAAAAAGTTGAACATCTTGAGATAATTCCTCTGTATATTTAACATAAATTTCTTCCGCCTCAGCTAAACGGATACCATGCAACAAAAAATCAGCTTGCTCATGATTATATTTCCACAAAGCTGCCGCTTGTTCAATTTGACGCTGCGATCGCAACCTACTACGATTTTCCTCCAACCACCATCGCAAAGTTGACCAATGGCGAATCAAAATTTCATGCGCCACTTCAATAGTCACAGCCGACGCAGGAAGAGAAGCGATCGCAGAATCCCCCTTGTCCCCCCTGTCTCCCTTGTCTCTTTGTCCCCTACTCCCCCCCTCCTCTTCCAAATTCACCACCACTAACTTCGCAGCAGTTAACACTTGCAGCGTTCTTTCCACCAACGCCGCCGGATATTTTTGCACTACTAACTCTGATTTCAATGCCCTGCGCCTAGTATCTTCTGTACCCTCCCCTAATTGGGTGAGAGAAAGAAAAATCCATCGCGCACAATCTTGAGCTTGGCTATCTAAACTTTCATAAACTGCTTGGGCCTTACGTTCCAGCGCGCCCTTAATACCACCCACTCGTTGCTGATACGCCGCTAGAGTCAGTTCTCCCTCTTGCCGGAATTCCCACAACTGCTCTAGTACGAATTCTAACAGCGGTAAATCCCCCGCCGAGTGGTTTAACTCTTGTACCAGAACTTCTACCAATTCTGGCTCTACTTTTAAACTCACTTGTTCCGCTGGATTAATAATGACACGACGATAATCGCGATCGCTCAGATGAGGCGGAACTAAGACGCTAAATTCTTGCAGTAAAGTCGCCAGTGCAGAGACTTCCAAACAAGAAGCGATAAAATCTGCGCGCAAAGTAATGACTAATTTAAACTTATCAGAAGCATATTCTATTGCTCCCAACACCAATTCTAAAAACCGCTGTCTATCTTCGATAGGTGCAAGGGTAAATAATTCCTCAAACTGGTCTACCACCAAAACCACCACAGACTCAGGTCGGCTACGCAACCAGTAGACAAAGCCTTCCACCCCCTGATATAGCATTCCCTCTAGTACAAGCTGGGGCGATGGAGGAGAGGAGGGAGTGTGGGGAGTGTGGGGGGATGAGGGAGAAAGATTACTACCTTGTCCCCTTCCCCCTCCCTCCTCCAATCGTCTCGCTAACTCTTCCAAGGGACGCGCACCGGGACGCAAACTTTTAATTAACCAAGAATCACTTCCAGGTAAACAATTACCTGGACGTAATTGGGCAATTAATCCCGCTTGCACAACAGAAGATTTACCACTACCAGAAGCACCCACTACAGCTAAGAAAGATTTATGCGCTATTTGACTAATTAAATGCTGAGTTAAAGATTCTCTGCCAAAAAAATATTGAGCATCTTCTTCAGCAAAAGCTCTTAATCCCCGGTAAGGACAAATTTTTAAATCTAATGCTGCTTTTTTATAACTGCGTGCGCCAGTTGTGGCAGGGATGATTTCAATTACACCTTGAGTTCCTGATAGCCAAAAATTAAGTGATAGAAACGGGGTATTTTGTGTTTGTGATGCCAGTTGAACTTGTAATTGAGTAATCCAACCAGCTACAGATAAACCTGCTGGGTTATTAGCATTTTTTAAAGTTTCGATCAGCGTTTGTGCAAAAAATTCCGAATTATCTTTTGGGGAAGTGGCAGCGATAATACATTGCCCTTTTTCCGATTCTAACTGTAAGTCTTCTACCCACTCATGGAGAGAAGAAACAGCAGTTGCAACTACCGGAAAATCTAAGATAATGATTTGTTGGGCAATTTGTGAACGGCGTAATTGTTGCCTTAGCCAAGAACGGCTTAGCCAAATATCTTCTGATATTAATAATGCCGCTTCCCCAGTCGGGGTTTCTTCCAAACTTCCGCGTAAATATAAAAATACAGTTGAGGTTTCTTCAATTATTTCGTGGCGTTGTTGATTTACTGAACCCAAACATTCTTGAATTGCAGCCCGAATATCCTTAGCGGTTGTTTCTCCTGAACGAGGCAAATATTCCAACTCGAAATCACCAGCACCAACCAAGACTTTACTCAAATCTAGAGTTGCCTGATAACCAGTAAATCCCTCAATTACCAGTGCTATTCTTGAAGGGCGTGATTGCGCGATTGCAGGTATTGAGCCTAGAAGCAATTCCCCGACTCCTTCGACAATACGCTTCGGTGTTTGCAGGGGATACTCGCTAAAAAGTTGAGTGTCACCTTTGCCGCGCTTCTGCTGATTAATTAATCGTAATTGTTGATTGGTTTTATCTATATATTGCAACGTCTGGTGATAAACATAGCGATAAAGCTCATCAGCAAAAATTACACCTTGGGCATTAGCAGCATCACCATTTAAACCCCGCATTAAATAATAAGTAAATACCCCATGCCCCAGTTCAGGGAACTCCCAAGATTGCTGATTAACATCACAAGAAAGCAATGCATAAAAACCTTTACCTTTTGTAGCGTTACGTTGTAAAGCGTCTACCAATTGCGGAGTAGGATTTAGTAATGGCTCTGCTATGGCTCCCCTAAGAGTCATCCCCCCACTATGGCAAGCATCCAGCCACAATAACTGATTTTGCGCCCCACTTTTACTTAACTGTGTCAACAGTTCTTTAACAGGTAAACCAGTATTTTCTAAACTATCTTTTTGCGTATCTGCCAAACACAAAAATGCTTCCTGTGTATTTGGCTGTAGCATTCCGTGACCGGAAAAATAGAATAAAATCGTGTCAATCGGTTGTGCATCAGCTGCAATTTGCCGTAAACTTTCGCGCACAGTTACTAATAGTGGTAACTGGTTAGCAAAATCGTGATAAATTTTTACCTGTCTTTGGGGAAACTGTTCCTTAGTTGCACCTGCTAAAGCCTCAGCTAATACCTGGCAATCAACTGCTGAATAACGTAGAGAAGGAAGTTGTTCATCCTGATATTGATTGACACCCACAAGTAACAACCACAATTTCGGAGCAATTGTTTGTTTAGCTTGAGTTGAGCGACTGGTAGTAACACCACGTGGACACATACCGATTTTATTTTTTTTGGATGAGAAATTACAGCATAATTCAGAATTCGTGAGTTCTGAGTTATGATTATAGGGTGGATTTATGCCGCGATCTACTAGATTAAATCTGAATTTTTTAATTACAAATTATTGATTACCAATTGGTATGACTATATCAATAACCTCTTAAGGTTTACATTTATATAGTAGGTTTTATGCTGTTTTTTTATGCAGCAAAAATCCCTGATAAATGGTAAGTATAGGATTTATACTTAAGTTTTGAAATATCCGTGGAATAGGCAGCGCTCACTGTATCAAGATCAAGGTTTTGGTGGGCACTGCCCACTCTACAAATACTGGTAAATGGTAAGTATAACCCTTCAATACCTATAGGACTCATATTTGATTTTTGAAAAAAACTCAGTACAGTTTATTCCTTCTTCCCTGTTCCCTGTTCCTTCCCTATGTAAATAATTTCAGTAATCAAATCGGATTGCTATATACAAAAGTTTTTGCAAACACACAAAGTAGAATATAGTCATAACTTGAGTGCTAATTAGATTAATAATTGGAGTTCCTTAAGATCGTCTATCGGCTCTTGAAATGAGCAGGAACCAAAGGAACGAAAGAAACGCTGTCTAGTTTCCTCAATTTCTGAAATATTCAGTTGGTAATCTTTCCAAGAAATACTATCAGATGTAAATTTAAAATTTTCTTTGGATGATTCTTGGAGTAGTTCTAAGGCTGTCTCTGGCGTTGATTTGTGTTGATAAACAAGTGCTGCCAAGACTATAACATTTAAAAAACCGTGCATAATGCTGACAGGGCTGTTTGGCTCACTTGTTAACCGATGTTTGCCTAGTAATGGATGGTGCAGTCCTGCGGTTGCTTTAAAGGGAACTTGAGCTTCTGCAAAGGCGAAGATACTTTGGCACAGTTGAGTCAAACTCGGAAAGGCATCAACTGTTACGCCGCCAGTACGAATTTTAGCGGCTGCACCAGTATGTTGCAAAACTGATAAATAGCTCTTGAAGTCGCTGTTAAAAGGAATTTCAAAGAATGATTCTATTCCATCAGGAAGATAAGAAAGTATTGTTTCGATTTCAGTGGGTGGAAGTGGCGGAAACTCTAGGGACGTAATGCCAATTTTCTGGTTGTTAAATGACTGTAGCTGTGCGGTCACCTCTTGGACATCTCCAGTCATAATTACGCTCAGTGACCATTTTGTTGGTTTCTCCGGTAAAAGTTGCTCAAACTCGTGCAACCGGGAAATTGGCAAAATAAAGCGTCCTAACATCCAAGTATAGGAAGTTGTTTGATATTGAGCATAATTTGCCATTGCTGACTGTAATTCCAACTTTGCTGGCGGAAACAGTCCAGCGTAGTCCACAACTGATGAAAGAAGCGCCTCTAGTGATGCAACCATCGGATTTCACCTGCTGTATTTAATCCAATGGTAGCGAGGTTGAAGCTTTGATTTCATTAAGAACAATATTGGTCTGGATTCTATCTATACCAGGAATGCGGGTAATTTTATCTGACAATAACTTTGCTAAATGCTGATGGTTAGGAACAACCATTTTCAATAGGTAGTCAAATTCTCCACTGAGATGGTGGCATTCTAAAACTTCTGGTAGCTCCTTGACGCGATCGCAGAATATTCCTACACATTCAGGCTGATGATTTGCCAAGGTAACTTGGGCAAAACACAGCAAGTCTAAACCTAGCGCCTCTCGATTCACTAAAGTAACATAGCGATCAATTACGCCTTTTTCTTCCAGCTTTCGCAGTCTCTTTTGTAACCCAGGCGTTGAGAGATTAACGTGACGGGCTAATTCAACAATGGTTGTACGGCTATTTTCTTGCAACAGACACAACAGTTGTCGGTCTATGTCATCCAATTGTTGGAGTTGTTCCAAGTTCTTGAGTATTGGCTTCACTTTCACATTCTCCAGTCTTATAAAGCAAGGCAGAGGGCAGAAGGCAGTCCCCATGAAAAAATTTTCATCGCCAAGCATGTAAGTAGTTCTTACCTGTTCCCCGTTCCCTGTTCCCTGTTCCCTACTTACAAGTCAGAGGGCAGAGGGCAGAAGGCAGAAGGAAAGGGTTAATTTCATACTTCATACTGAGCACCTTCAGTTGACAGCACAAAGCAACTTTCCTCCTATACGTAGAAGGAAATAGCATTTTTTGTTGCTATTTTTAAGAATATCCCTAGAGGGTAGTTAAAACTACATTCTAAATTTATTTTAAAAGTTAATATTTTACACTTGTATATGCTTGTAAGTAAAATTTATAATCTAAATTAGGAGAGTAGAGTTAATAATCTAAACTCAAACTTCGGCAAATAAAGACAGATTTTTGCAAAGGCATCAGGTGAACTTGCCAAAGGGGAGATGTTTATCTATATAAATCTCCTTCTTTAGGAGACTGTGCCTACATCGTTAGCACAGGCAGTGTAGAAGAAAAGGTGTTCATTGCCGACCATGTTTGGTTAAGGAATGAAAGACCTGAAACTGTCTGCATTTAAGCTTGTTGAAACTGCTGTTAAACCAACCTTGGCAAGAAGTTCAGCAGTTAAAGAAGCTTTTTAGAAGGAGTAATATATGATTAACGATTTTTGCCCAATTAAGCGCATTGACCACTTGGAATTTCATGTTGGTAACGCCAAGCAAGCAGCGCTGTTTTATGCCAAGTGTTTTGGATTTACTAACATAGCTTATAGAGGGTTAGAAACAGGCTACCGCGAAACAGCATCTTATGTGATGCAACAAGGAAATATCAACTTTGTTTTAAGTACAGGGCTGAGTCCAGATCATCCCATTTCCAAAAGTGTACTGAAACATGGTGATGGTGTAGCTGCGATCGCCCTAGAAGTACCGGATGCTGTTAGCGCTTACGAACAGACAACTAGTCGTGGTGCGGTAGGAGTTATTGCTCCTATTGAAGAAGAAGATGCCTATGGCAGATTACGCTATGCTGCGATTCGTGGCTACGGTGACACTTTAATTAAGTTCATCGATCGCAGCGATTACGCAGGTGTGTTTGCTCCTGGTTTCGAGCCTCAAGGTAAGACCCACCTCAATAGTAAAGAAGTGGGACTGAAAGCCATTGACCACATAGTTGGTAACGTCGAACTGGGTGCAATGGAACGCTGGGTGCAGTTTTTTGCTGACACAATGGGCTTTAATCTTTTAGTACATTTTGACGAGAAAACCATCACTACAGAATACTCTGCCTTAATGTCCAAGGTGATGCAGGATGGTGCAGGTAAAATTAAATTCCCAATTAACGAACCTGCGGGTGGTAAACGCAAATCCCAGATTGAAGAGTATCTAGAATATAACTTTGGGCCTGGAGTTCAACACGTGGCGTTGGCAACTGACAATATTATTGAGACAGTTACCTGCATGAGAGCAACAGGTGTGGAGTTTTTGGTCACCCCACCAACCTATTACGAGAACTTGGAACAACGGGTAGGGAAAATTGACGAATCTATAGATAAGTTGGCAGAGTTAGGCATCTTGGTGGATAGAGATCAAGATGGGTATTTGCTGCAAATTTTCACCCAACCTGTACAAGATAGACCAACACTGTTTTTTGAGGTAATTGAAAGACACGGGGCGCGTGGTTTCGGTGAAGGAAACTTCAAAGCCTTGTTTGAAGCTATTGAACGCGAACAAGCACGGCGAGGAAATCTCGTAAGCGTCTAGGGGCGAAACGATATGACTTATTACTATAAGTTGGGCAAAATTCCACACAAGCGACATACACAATTTCGTCAACCCAACGGTTCTTTATATCACGAAGAGTTAATTAGTATACACGGCTTTTCAGGTGTGCAATCTCTGCTTTACCACCTGCGTCCACCTACTCAAATTCAGAAAATTTTCTTGGAACAAACGGTGGAACTGCTTCATGAAGAACCTGGCCCTTTGCTGCACCGCCACTTACGGACAGCAACAGTAGCAGCAAGTGGGGATGCGATCGCATCTCGTATTCCGCTAATGGCTAATGCAGATATCTGCATCTCGGTGGCTTGTCCCACCCAACCCATGCATTACTGGTATCGATTTGCTCACGGTGATGAAGTGATTTTCATCCACGATGGTAGCGGTATATTAGAAAGCCAATACGGCATTCTGCGTTACCAAGTGGGGGATTATTTGGTGATTCCCACAGGCGTAATGTGGCGCATCATTCCCGACGTTGGAATTGAGCAGCGGATGCTTGTGATCGAAGCTTACGGACATATTGAGCCACCAGCCCGTTACCTCAATCGTTACGGTCAATTTCTAGAACATTCTCCCTACTGCGAACGTGACATTCGCGCACCTGATGAGCTAATTACCCATGACGAAGAAGGGGAGTTTGAGGTACGAGTTAAAGCGCAAAACCGGATTACCAGTTATCTTTATCGTCATCATCCCTTAGATGTGGTTGGCTGGGATGGACATCTCTGGCCCTTTGCCTTCAATATCGAAGACTTTGAGCCAATTACAGGGCGACTGCATCAACCACCACCTGTACATCAAACCTTTGAAGCTCCGGGTTTTGTGGTGTGTTCCTTCGTACCACGCCTTTTCGATTATCATCCCCAATCGATTCCAGCTCCTTACAACCATTCCAACGTTGATTCGGATGAGGTGATCTACTACGTAGAAGGCAACTTTATGTCTCGTAAAGGAATTGAGCGAGCATCGATTACCGTTCATCCTAGCGGCATTCCTCACGGCCCCCATCCTGGGACATACGAGGGGTCGATTGGTAAAGAGCGGACGAATGAACTTGCGGTTATGATTGATACATTTCGTCCGTTGAAACTAACGAAGTATGCCTTGGCGCTGGAGGACAAAAACTATTCTTACAGTTGGATTTCACATATAGGAGAACCTGTACACGGTTTAAAGCCGTAAGTTTCTCAAACGAGGTGTGTTTATGACTCAAGTTCTTGCAACACCAAACAATTTAACTATTTCCTCGCGCATTGAGGAACGCTTGCAGCGAGGCGATTTGACTCAGGCTCAAGTGGACAGCTTCCGTGACTTCCTTACCGAAGTAGAACATGAATTTTTGCAGCACCGCATCATCACTAACAACACCTATACTCGGTGGTTTAGTAACGGTACGGCAACAGATGAAGAATTACGGCACTTCATCAAACAATTCTCGGTTTTCTCCAACCAATTCTTAATTGCAGCTTTATTGAAAGCGATCAACTCGCCTACACTCCAGCAGTCGCGGGCTAGTCGAGAGATTTTGTTAAACGAGTTGGGCGTAATTTATCGTCAGTCTGGGAGAAATGCAGGCGATCGCACCTCTCAAACAGAAGAAGAAAAAGACCAAGAAGGCGACCCCGAACTAGTCAGTACAGAGGGCACTGTAGACGGTGGTATCTGCCGTTTTCGGGCTGCTCATTTTGAATGGCTGTTAGGTGTGGCTGAAGGATTGGGGCTGCACTACGAAGAACTGGGTAAGCGCAAGCATGGACGCCCTAGCACTCTGCATTTTTGCGACGAGTTGCAACGTCTATATGGTAGCGATGACCCCCAAATAGCTGAGGGTGCTAGCTTTGCCGTCGAGAATTGGGCAGCAGCAGGCTTTTGGCAAGAATTGGAAGACGGACTGACGGGCATAAAAAAAACACGACATCCGCAACTGCATTTAGCATTCTTCACTTGGCACAACCGCGTTGAAGGACAGCACGCCGGACATACCTTAGAAGAACTGGAAGAAGTGTATTTTCAGCCCAACTTTGAGCGAGCCAAATTCATCCAAGGAGGGCGAGAAATTTTAGATGCGATCGCCGTCTTTTGGAATGGTCTCAACGAAGACAGAGTAACGAGAGTTTTTACTTAGTACTATTTGCTGAATCTGGAGATGAATTACCTCACGCAGAGGCGCAAAGGCGCAAAGGAAGAAAGAAATACATGAAAAGTGTTTGCAAATATGCAATACCAAATCCTTCTTTGTGTCCTTAGCATCCTTTGTGGGTTGTTTATTTTGGTAAATTTACTTGCGATAAATCCTTAAAACTCTTATCTTTGCGTCTTTGCGCCTTTGCGTGAGACTTAATTCTTACTCTCAATCAGCAACACCTAAAATCCAAAATTCTTATAAGAGGTAAAAGGCGATGACAAAGCAGTTGTCGCTAGAACAAATTATCAGTTGCGGCATAGCAAAAGAAACGGCTGTCGCAATGCTACCACAAATCAATCAGTGGTTATCTTCTCTGCCTGCCTCGGAGTGCTGGCAGTATCTTACCCACCACATCCTTAAACCTGACCAACCTTTTAACTTCCACGAACTACTTTATAAAACCACTTTTGCTGACTGGAAAACCAGCCAAGGGCCTCCTCCCGCTTGGTTCCCTACCGACGAGCAGATACAGGCAACCAACATCGCGGCGTTGATGAAACACCTAAAAGTGAATTCCTACGCAGAACTGCACGCTTGGTCAGCTGAACATCGTCGTGAGTTCTGGGAGATGATGATTCAACGATTAGGTATCCGCTTGCAAAAGCCATACAGCGAAATTGTTGATTTGTCGCAAGGTGTAGAGTCTCCCCAATGGCTGGTGGATGCGCGCCTGAATATTGCTGAGAGTTGTTTTTTAGCAGATGAAAATGCGATCGCCATTATCTTTCAAGAAGAAGGCGGTGCGCTTACTACCCTTACCTATGGAGAACTCCACAGTTTAACTAACCGAGTCGCCAATGGATTGGTAAACGCTGGCTTTGTTCCTGGGGATGCGATCGCAATTGCTATGCCCATGACTGCTGAATCGGTGGCAATTTATTTGGGCATTGTCAAAGCTGGTTGTGTGGTTGTTTCCATTGCCGATAGTTTTGCGGCTGCGGAAATTGCGATGCGGTTGCACCTGTCTGAGGCGAAAGCTATCTTTACTCAAGACTATATTTGGCGTTGCGGCAAGCAATTGCCCCTTTATAGCAAAGTGGTTGATGCCAACGCACCGCAAGCGATCGTGCTGGGACACTCTGTGGAACTGCGTTCTGGCGATTTGACTTGGAAGGAATTTCTTAGTAACAACGAACAGTTCGATGCTGTTCCCGCCCATCCGGCGGCTCATACTAACATCCTGTTCTCTTCAGGTACTACCGGAGTACCGAAGGCAATTCCCTGGACACAAACCACCCCGATCAAATGTGCTGTGGATGGGCATTTACACCAAGATATTCATCCTAGTGATGTGGTAGCCTGGCCCACCAATTTGGGGTGGATGATGGGGCCGTGGTTAATCTATGCCAGTTTGGTGAATCGAGCAACCATTGCGCTGTATTACGGCACACCTACAGAACGGGGATTTGGTGAATTTATTCAAGATGCTCGCGTCACTATGCTGGGTGTAGTGCCTAGTTTAGTCAGCGTTTGGAAAACCACTGCCTGTATGCAAGGTCTTGATTGGAGTAATATCAAAGCTTTCAGTTCCACAGGTGAGTGTTCCAATCAGCAAGATATGCTCTTTTTGATGTCTAAGGCTGGCTACAAACCAATTGTGGAATATTGTGGCGGTACAGAAATTGGCGGGGCATATATCACTAGTACGCTGGTACAAGCCTCTGCACCTTCAACCTTTACTACACCTACTTTAGGTCTAGATTTTGTCATTATTGATGAAGAAGGTCATCCTGCTGATAAAGGCGAAGTGTTGATCGTTTCTCCATCAATAGGACTTTCTACCGAATTACTGAACAAAAACCACCATCAAGTTTACTTTGCTAATACCCCTGGTTCTTCCCTCCGCCGTCACGGTGACCAAATTGAGCGTTTGTCTAATGGCTACTACCGCGCCCAAGGTCGAGTTGACGACACAATGAATTTAGGCGGTATCAAAGTTAGCTCTGTGGAAATTGAGCAAATTGTCAATTCTGTAGAGGGAATTTCTGAAGCTGTGGCGATCGCCTATTCACCTCCTGAAGGTGGGCCTAGCCAGTTAGTCATTTACGCTGTGCTGGAAACTCATCTACAGCATGACAAAGAAGTACTAAAAACTTTCTTACAAACGGCAATTCGTCAGCGACTCAATCCTTTATTTAAAATTCAAGACCTCGTAATTATTGATACATTGCCGCGTACTGCATCTAATAAAGTCATGCGTCGTGTGCTACGCGAACATTACCAAGCTATTTTACCAAGCTACAAATTGGTTTGAGGAAAAGAATTATGACTGCGTACACTGAGGGGGTTACCGAAAGCATCGCACCCAAAGAAGAAATTGTCTATCCTCTGAAGCTGGAGGATTATGAAGTTAGCCCAGAAACTGGTTTTTTACCAACGAATTCTCCAGCCGAGGCGCAATTACCAGACATTTTCTGGCAAGTCCAAAAAACTGTGGGCTTATTACCCAAGTGGATGGCTACCAGGAAGATTCGCCACGTCCTTGATAGCATCCTGAAAGTAGACGTAGAGCGAGCAACATTAAATCAAATGCAGTTGCGTCGGGCAATGCAGATATATTCCTACCTAACCCATGCCTATGTTTGGGGCGAGCCAACACCCGCTAAAGTGCTACCCTGCAACATTGCTGTACCTTTTTATAAAATTTCTCAAAAACTGGGCAGGCCGCCTGTGTTGTCTTATGCTTCCTATGCTTTGGATAACTGGGTACGGATTCACGAAACCGAACCTATTGAAATTGGCAATATCATGGTGTGGCAAAACTTTTTAGGTGGGTTGGATGAAGACTGGTTTATCCTGATTCATATCGAAATCGAAGCTAAAGCTGCACCCGCACTAGCAGCAATTCCCGTGATTTTGGCAGGAATTGCTCAAGCTGACACTACTGCTGTCATTGCTGGTTTGAAGGATATCAAGCAGGCATGGATAAACATTAACACCACCATGAACCGGATGCCAGAAGCCTGCGATCCTTATATGTACTACAATCGAGTGCGTCCTTACATTCACGCCTGGAAAAACAACCCTGCATTGCCCGAAGGATTGATATATCAAGGTGTAGAGGCTTACGGTGAACAACCCCAGCAGTTTCGTGGTGAGACAGGCGCACAAAGTGCGATCGTACCTACTATGGATGCTCTGTTCAACATTACCCATCAAGGCGACCCGTTATGGGAATACCTGATAGAAATGCGGGATTATATGCCACCTAAACACAGAGCCTTTATTAAAGAAGTAGAGAACCTTTCAACGCTGCGTGATTTTGTTAAAAACCACATGGATCAAGTCCCTCAACTGAAGGATTTATATAATGGCTGCGTTGCTCTCATAGAACAATTCCGGACTCAGCATCTCAAATTTGCTGCTTCTTACATTAACCAACAAACTGCAAAGTTAAACAACGACACTGATATTGGCACGGGCGGCACACCATTCATGGAGTATCTGAAAAAACATCGTAATGAAAACAGCCAGCATATATTGACTTAGAATTTCTCAAAAGTTCCGCAACTTTTTTCTAATTTGAAGATGGTGGTGAATAAGATAATGAGCTATAAGGTGAGTCTAACCCACCTTATAGCTAAATGCTGAAAACTATTTATTTCTAAGAGGTTGTTTGAAAAGTCCAAGCAGGTAAAAAATCATGCAAGTCGTCTAACCAT
>NZ_MTAV01000191.1 GCF_002154695.1 Nostoc sp. T09 | reverse complement strand
TCCTTAGTCATCAAGAACGTATTTTACATTTATTGGTAAATTCTTTCTCAGAAATCACCTTAACAATAAAGAATACATCCGTCAGGAGTCAGAATTCTCCAATTGAATTCTGTGCGACTGGCGAATGAATGGGTTTAAGTCCCCCACCAAATCTATGATTTGGTGGTCTTCAATCAGTGACGGGTTTAAATCCCCCACTGATTGCATTCTGAATTCTGAATTCTGAATTCTGAGTTCTGGTTTAACGATTGACACTGCTCATATCAGCATAGCGATCGCCTGCGACTACACCTTTTGGGGCAACTGCTTCTAGTTGATTTAAATCTTCTGAAGTCAGGTTAATCTCGGTGGCTGCAACGTTCTCTTCCAAATAAGTGCGGCGTTTTGTACCAGGAATGGGCACAATGTCTTCTCCTTGCGCTAAAAGCCATGCTAAAGCAAGCTGAGTCGGAGTTACACCTTTTTGATGAGCAATTGCTTTGACTTCTTCGACTAATTGCAGATTCTTGGCGAAATTCTCACCTTGAAAGCGAGGTGCAGTTCTGCGATAGTCATCAGGTGCCAGGTCATCTGGGCTAGCGATCGCACCTGATAAAAAACCACGTCCTAAAGGACTGTAAGGCACAAAGCCAATACCTAGCTCGCGCACAGTGGGCAAAATTTCATCTTCTGGATCGCGGCTCCACAGGGAGTACTTTGTTTGCAATGCAGTAATTGGATGAATTGCATTTGCCCGTCGAATCGTCGCCGCAGCAGCTTCCGAAAGCCCTAAATAGCGCACTTTCCCTTGCTGCACTAATTCTGCCATTGCCCCTACAGTGTCTTCAATCGGCACAGTTGGATCAACTCGATGCTGATAGTAGAGGTCGATGACTTCGACTCCTAGACGTTTGAGCGAAGCATCACAAGCTTGATGTACATATTCCGGTTTTCCACTAATACCTTTCCATCCACCATCTTCACTACGGACATTGCCAAACTTGGTTGCAAGCACTACCCGATCTCGACGGTCTTTGATTGCTCTGCCAACTAACTGCTCATTGGTGAACGGGCCATACATATCTGCGGTATCCAAGAAGTTAATTCCCAATTCCAGAGCACGGTGAATAGTAGCGATCGCTTCTTGTTCGTCACATCCACCGTAAAACTCAGACATCCCCATGCAACCAAGCCCTAGTGCGGAAACTTCCAGCCCTTGTTTACCAAGTTTTCTTGTTTTCATTCCATCATCTCCTTAATCAATGGCTCATCTGTTTGTTTGGTGCAGTTATGTGTCTGAAGCGTAAAATAAATCAAAATAGCTGTGCTTACGAATTACTAATTGTTTGATCGTAGTCTTTTGTTATAACTGCGATCGCAGTTGGGTTTCATCTTCCTTATGGTTCAGGAAAATTACTGGCTGACTTCAAAAAAGGAAACATCAACTCAACTTCTACTGCATACATCCTAAATTGTCATCAACATTTTGACTTCTCCTGTCTATCCGCAATCGCATCAGAAACTGTGCCTTTAGGAAGTGATAGTGAACTTTTCTCTATGTTTGAATTGGCTCACAGCTATATGTGCTTAACCAATAGCTGGCATAAAAGGAGAAAAGATGTCACAAAGTACGTCAAATTCAGAAATGCTCTACCGAGTTCTCGGCAGTACAGGAGAGAGAGTTTCCGCGATTGGACTGGGTGGTTGGCACATCAGCTTAAAGCACGTTGATGAGCAACTAGCTATGCGGATTGTGCGTACAGCAATTGATCGTGGCATCACCTTTATGGATAACTCTTGGGATTACAATGATGGGGCTAGCGAGATTCGCATGGGAAAAGCGCTCCGCGATGGCTACCGAGACAAAGTTTTTCTGATGACGAAAATCGATGGTAGATCTAAGAAAGAAGCAGCAAGGCAAATAGACGAATCACTTCAACGTCTGCAAGTTGATTGCATCGATCTCGTCCAGCACCACGAAATCATCAGGTACGAAGACCCCCATCGAGTTTTTGATGAAGAAGGAGCGAATGCTGCTTTTATTGAGGCGCGTGATGCTGGCAAACTCCGCTACATCGGCTTCACGGGACACAAAGACCCTCATATTCATCTGCATATGCTAGAAGTTGCAGCTAATAACGGTTTTAAATTTGATACAGTGCAGATGCCGCTGAGTGTCATGGATGCACACTACCGCAGCTTTGAAAAGCTGGTTGTGCCAGAACTAGTTAAACAAAACATTGGCGTTTTGGGGATGAAAAGCATGGCAAACGGTATTCTGTTAAAGTCAAATACCGCCACGCCAATTGAGTGTTTACACTATGCCTTGAATCTGCCCACATCGGTTGTAATTACAGGAATGGACAGCATGGAGATTCTCGAACAAGCCTTTGAAGCAGTGCGGACATTCCAGCCAATGGACGAGCAACAGGTGCGATCGCTCTTAGCAAAAACAGCCAAAGCAGCATCACGCGGCGAGTTTGAGCCATTCAAAACCACATCAGTTTACGACGGTACTGCCGAGAATCCCGATTGGTTGGGAAAGGAACCACAACGCATCCAGCAATTGAAGCAAGCGTAATCAACAGCTGTTATGCAAGAGCTAGCAACATCCAGTTTCACTCTCAGTTAATCGTAACTTACACATTTCAGGAAGTATTTCAGAGCTACAGATTTCTCTTAATACATTTGCGACAATCCTACGTACCCAAGAATCAGGATCGTGCAAAGCTTGAATCAATGGTGCTACCGTCTGGCTATCTTTGATTTCTCTTAAAGCATTTGCAGCACGAGTAAGCACAGAAGAATCAGGCTCATTCAAAGCTTAAATCAATGGCGCTACCGCCTGCCTAGCTAGCTTTGATTTCTTCCAATGCTTTTGCGGCAACTCTACGTACATCACAATCAGGATGTTGCAAAGCTTGAATCAATGATGCTATCGCTTGACTATCTTTAATTTTCTTTAATGCATAAACAGCACTCAAACGCACATCAGCATCATCATCTTGCAAAGCTTGAGTTAATGGTGCTACCGCTTGGCTATCTTTGATGTTTCCTAATGCTTCAGCAGCACTGCAACGCACCCAATAATCAGGATCTTGCAAAGCTTGAATCAAAGGTGCTACCGCCTGACTATCTTGAATTTCTCCTAATGCTGCTGCGGCACTGCTACGCACCTTATCATCAGGATCTTGCAAAGCTGGAATTAATGCTGCTAACGCTTGATTATCTTTAATGTTTCCTAATACATCTGCGGCACTGCGACGCACATCAGAATTGTGGGCATTCAAAGCTTCAATTAATAATGTTAGCACCTGGCTGCCTTGGAAGTTTCCTAATGCTTTTGCGGCATAGTTACGTATCCAAGACTCAGGATCGTGCAAAGCTTGAATTAATGGTACTACCGCTTGGCTATCTTGAATTTTTCCTAATGCTTCTGCGGCACTACCACGCACCCAAAAATCGGAATCTTGCAAAGCTTGAATTAATGGTGTTACTGCTTGGCTATCTTTGATTTCTCCTAATGCTTCTGCGGCAGTTCTCCGCACATCAGAATCAGGATCGTGCAAAGCTTGAATTAATGGTGCTACTGCTTGACTATCTTGAATTTTTCCTAATGCTTGGGCGGCGTAGCAACGCACCCAAAAATTAGGATCTTGCAAAGCTTGAATTAATGGTACTACTGCTTGGCTATCTTTGATTTCTCCTAATGCATATGCGGCATTTCTACGCACATGAGAATCAGAATCGTGCAAAGCTTGAATTAATTGAAAGGTGTCAGTCACAGATTGTTAGGTAGTCTTGAGAATCAGCGTTCATGCAGGAAGTTGACTGATTAAGGGCGGAAATTGTTGCTTAAGCTCTATGAATACATTGCGATCGCTTCGCTACCCTACCATTTATACCATTCTCAGCAACCAAACATAATGTTATGTGGAAACATCCAAGATGATGCCATCTTTTGCACGCATATAAAGTACTGGTGTCGCAAAGTCGCGTTTATTTAATCCAACTTCTTGAGAGATGGCGTTGCGGGTTGTTTGAATAGCAGCGTCTACAGGATAGCCGAGAGCAAGGGTGCGGTAAAATTCATCAGCAAAAATCTTGGCGGTGCTGTCAAAGATAGAATATTGCATCGCAACTACCGCAGGTATTCCCCGTTGTACGAGATTGGGTGCGATTCCGGTAAAGATTTGCTGCTCTGACACCTCTGCGCCTTGACAGGAATTGAGTACAGCTAACCCCAAGCTGCGGTAGCCTAAGAAAAAGTTGGCGAAACTCTCTTCATCCATCAATTTAGCTTGCTTATTGTTATCTTCCAGCGCAATGTAGCCTTTGTTGTCTTTAAAAACACCGTGCCCGATGAAGTGGAATATATTATAGGGTTTTTCGCGCAGCTTTTGATTAATGTTGCTGATGGTAGCTTCTTTGATAATATCTAATTCTATTTGACCTGCTTTAATGTGTGTTTCCAGGGCTGAGTTAATCAGCGTTGCTTCGCCAGTTGCGTCTAATGTAGCTAAGTCAGTAGGAGATGAAATTACGAGTAGCACTTTCAGGGGTAACTTGGCGGTTATGATATCGCGTTTTAGCAGGGGAACATCAATATAGCGAGAAAGCACTGTTTGGATGTTGTTTCCTAAAAAAGTATTGGTTTCTGCGTCATAAAGGAATTCCCAGGGGAGTGCGGCTAATTGGGGAGATTGAAATATTAAGCGCAAACGAACGCTTTCTTGATTTGCTTGTGCCCCTGCCATTGTGGCGTGGAAGCGAGCGTTAATTTGGTTGGGAAACAGCGCTTGGTAAAGTTGGTTTCCTAATCTTTTGAGTAATTTATCATTTGTTTTGTTCAACTCAATTAGTTCTAAGGCTAGTTCAATTTCGTTTATGTCTAAGTGGAATTCAGCCGAAACATCACCTTGTTCTGAAGAGGCGCGAATTTGGTTATTTTTATCAACTAATATTTGAAAATCTTGGTATTGCATTGTTTTTGATTCTGTTTGAGTTGCGTTTTCACTTGAGGCAGAATGAAAAATTTCATGGTTATAAAACTTGTAACGCTCTTGAATCTTTGAAATGACATTCTTTGCAGCGTCTACCCCAGTTAATCGTAACTTCCACATTTCAGGAAGTATTTCAGTGCTACAGATTTGTCCTAATGCATCTGCGGCAAACATACGCACCTCAGAATCTCGATCGTACCAAGCTTGAATCAATGGTGCTACCGCCTGGCTATCTTTGATTTGTCCTAATGCATCTGCGGCAAACATACGCACCTCATAATATGGATCGTGCAAAGCTTGAATCAGTGGTGCTACCGCCTGAATATCTTTGATTTGTCCTAATGCTTTTACGGCACGACTACGCACCTCAGAATCTGGATCGTGCAAAGCTTGAATCAATGGTGCTACCGCCTGGCTATCTTTGATTT
>NZ_MTAV01000190.1 GCF_002154695.1 Nostoc sp. T09 | reverse complement strand
TGCCTTTAAGTTGCATAATTCGTAGCATCAGAAAGACGCGGGTACGCGGAGACTGAGAGACGCAAAGATGCAGTTTGAATGATTATTAGCCAGAAGTGTGAAATAGGTTGGCAAATCAGTCCCAGCGATCAAAGCAGCGCATGGGGAAATGGATTGGACACAACAGCCTGAGTTATGAGATCAGGAATTACCAAAGGTAGTTCGAGATGTTGAACTAGTCCGGCAGGTTTGGCTCAATTTCGGTTGCGATTGTGAGGATGAGTGTGGCTCGCTACGATAGCATTAGAACTCTATAGCATCTGAGTATGGCAAAGCAAGACGCTCCACTCACTGGAGAAGCCCTGATTAAGGAAGTTTGTCGGCGAATTCGGGTAGCCCGCAGCTATTGGGATGCTCATAACAACGCTGCTTGTCGGGGTGAGCGCGATCGCGCGTTAGCCCTTTACAACACACTCTCAAAAGCACAAAAAGAGCAGATTCCGCAAGTTTTGCGGGTATGGCTGCGCTATCGCAGTGAGAAATACTTTGGCGCACACCGAACGCCCCCCAAGTCAGTAAGAAAATCAAAATAGTCCCTACCAAATCAACACTTCGCCGTTGCCATGCCAAAAGGTGCCTGTGTTTTTGATCGCCAAATCAAGGCTTAGGCAGATTAATATTCTGGCTTTGGTAATTCATGGTGCTGAAAATCCTATAAATTATTATCAACACAGAGACGCACTCGCCAAGGAGATTATCGCTGCAACGTTGTTGGTTTTGCTATAGGTCATATTTGCGCCTTTTAGTGGATATCGTCAGCGATGATGCGCACATACATGATATGAGAATGTTAATAACTAGTTTTGAGCATACTCAAGCACTACCAAGTACTTCTTTGTAAAGTAAAAATAAAACTAAAGCTTGAGATGATGGCTAGATATTAGTATGAGTATTTATACGTTAAAATACATCTAAATAATGACCCTATAAAGCCTACAAAATTAGCAACATCGAAACTTAAGGAGAGCTTATCAAACGCTCTTGACTTTTACAAATCAACTAATCCTCTACCTTAAGCTGCTCCGGATCTCCAAAATAATTGCAAATCTTACTTTACTTTTTTTTGAATTTTGTCAGAGAGCGTACCAACCATATTTTCAGCATGAGTAAAGATGACAATGAGCTTTTGATAATTAATAACAATATAGTTATTAGGCATCAATTATTCAATGTTAAAACGACTATTTACCTATCATTTGCTTCATAAATAAGCTCTAATCTCTAGAATACTCAAAGATTGAAATAAGTAGAGAACATAGAAATGACAGCAATCGTAGTCGAGCAACAAGTATGGGAAAAATTAAAGCAAGCGTACGCAGAAAAATTTGGTGGTTCACCTAAGTTACTAATTGCCGAGCTTAATCATATTTATCAAGATAAAACAAACAGTAGCAAAGATGTAATTTCAGACAAAACCGTTCGCAACTTCTTTAATAAGACTGAACCAATGAAGGTGCAAGAAAAAAATCTTAACTTCTTATGCGGTGTATTACTAGGTTGCGAAAGTTATCAAGAAGCTTTAAGGCAACAAACAGCTTTAGAAAATTTAGAACAGCCAGATTCCGATGTCAACACAGAGTGGATTGAGCGTTACCAAGAATATATCAGGACAAAGTGCGGCACAATGAAAGTGCTTACTATGACTCAGCCTGTGCAACTAGAGAGTATTTATACAAATGTAAATGTTCTAGAAAGTGTTAAAGCTAAAAAGCAGAAAACGATTCAAGAAATACTAACTAATTTATCAAGTGAGAATATCAGCTTTAGTCGCCTTAATTATCGGGTAAGTACCAAAAATATGGCGGCTTTTGATGCAGTAAATCATTACCAAAAGCTTCTTATATGGGGGAGTCCGGGAGCTGGTAAGACTACATTTCTTAAACACCTGGCAATGTATTCTGCTAATTTAGAAAAGCAACCTATTCCAATTTTTATTTCATTAAAAGAATTTGCCGACGCAGAAGATAAACCAAATCTTTTTGATTTAATCCAACGAGAATTTATTAAATTCGTTTCTGAACCATCTCAAATTGTCCAAGATTTACTAGAGCTAGGTCGTTTCCTAATTTTGTTAGACGGATTAGATGAAGTTGCAGAAACAGAAAGCAGCAGAATTTATCGGAATATTAATGCATTGGTAGAACAATACTCCAAAAATATTTTTGTATTAACCTGCCGTTCTGGAGCTTCAGATTATACATTTGAATACTTTACTGAGGTAGAAATAGCAGATTTTAACGAAAATCAAGTTTTGCTTTTTGTCAAAAGATGGTTTGAATTATCTCAAGAACCACAGTTAGGAGAGAAATTTGTAGCTGAAATTGAAAGAAATAGTTCTCTTAAAGAACTAACCACAAGTCCGTTGCTACTGACTATGTTGTGTTTGGTATTTGAGGATAACTATGACTTTCCTAGAAATCGATATTTACTGACAGAGGATGCTGTAAATATACTTTTACGAAAATGGGATGCTAGTAGGCGAATAGAGCGGAATTCATTTAACAACTTTAACCTAGCATATCAGCGAAAAGTTAACTTGCTGAGTCAGATAGCTTATGAAGCTTTTAATCAAAAACCACAAAAGTATTTTTGGCAGCAAAGAGAGCTAGAAAAAATAATTGAAAATTACATTGAAAATATTCTAGAAATAGCTCCAGAAACTCTGGTTAATGATAGCCAAGATATTTTGAGAGCAATTGAGGCAAATCATGGACTACTGATTAAGCAAGCCAAAGATTTATACTCATTTTCTCATCTTACATTTCAAGAATATTTCGTTGCTCATTACATAGTGGAGAAACGCAACACTGAAACTTTAAACGAAGTTATTAAGCAGCACTTAACAAATCATCAATGGCGAGAAGTGTTTCTCATGATTGCTGGACGGCTCGCAAATACCGATGAATTTCTCAAACTAATGTTTCGCCAAATCAATACGCTGGTTGTAGAAAACAAAGCCTTGCAAGATATGTTGACTTGGCTGGACGATGTAACTAGTTTACATGCTGTTAAATCTAGTTCATGGAGAGCGTTTTATCTGTTGGTCGATCAGGTATTTGAACTCTACAGCAATTTACAGACAAAGGTTGATTATAACCTGGCGCAGGAACTTGCCGTCAGCTTGAGGCAAGTAAATAAAGAAAGAAAACGAATTTATCCTCGGTCATTACTATCTGATTTTGCCTTCAATTTAGTTGACTTTCATGCTAAGTTAGTCTCTACAAAAACTCGTGAAAAGGGATTTGTGTCTCAAAAACTGAGTCCACTGCTAAAAAAAGAACTTCCTGCTAGTGATGATCCCGTTACAATGCCTCAACTACGCAGCACAGTAAGTTTTGATAAGGATAGTCACGTCATCAGTATTACCAAAGAAGATAAAAATATCCCGCAACACGAAGATTATCCTCTTATGCAAATTGGTGCTCACAATGGGCATAGCTATCATCATGGAAATGATTCTGTTGAAAACGAAAACAACACCAATGAGGATTTAGCAGATTTTCTTGTTTTCTTAAAAGAAAGTCTACCTGATGAACAAGCTCCGGAATCAGATTGGCTAGACTGGGCAAATAGATTGCGATCGGCAATGAGACTATATTTAAATATTGGCTGGAATGACGTTAAGTTTACGCAACAGGAAATCCAGACTTTAAAAGATTATTTTTATATGAATATTTTGCTACTCAAATGTATAAAAAGTGATAGTTACTCTACTAAGGAGTTACGAAATCAAATAATTGACCACATGTTACTGCCAAGTCAACGCATTCCATCAGAACTCTTAACTCTTAGATAGAGGAAGTAGGGTGCATATACTTTCAGCAAATAGCCTCTTAAAGTAGAAGTATAGGGCTAAACAAATATAGACATGTAGCGCCTTCCCGCAGGATAGCAATTGCCGTCGTTAGGGTGTATACATCGATATTCGTCGAAGTAGTATTTTTAAGCCGAACACTACAAGCGCATTGCATCCACAACCAAGTATGAAAAAGGAATATTCCCTACACCTTTTTTCAAGCCAGAAGCGTAGATTCCCCTAGGCATTTATAGAAGTATTACCACTCGTTACCGCTTGTTGCCGGATTTTACCATTTAATACTATGATCAACAGGCACACTACAGCATTTGGAAAAAATTGCTACTCTTTATGGGCCAGCAAATAAAAAAAGTATGTCAGCATAAATCAGGCGAACTGTGGACAGACGGTTGTTGTACCCAAAATCCACCAGTGGACAATATTTCTATCAAGTCTCATGCGATCGCATCTACTTTTGAGCAGTCTCCGACAACGCAAACAGAAATACAATACTTAACAGAAGCTACAGCGGTTTAATAGAGGGGATTCAAAAGGTTTGATTCAACTCTGTACGCCATAACGATCGCATTTTCTCCATTAGTTATCAGGTGCTCCTCAGGAGAAATGCGATCGCTAATGCTACACCCAGAACAAAAATAATTTGCAGTGAAAAACGTTGTAGAGAAATTACTTATTCTAATTTCTTGTATAACTCTCATATTTCTTCCTGTTGAGGATGGGTAATAAGGTAATCTTGCAACCATAGACAGATGCGCTTTAATAAAATAGTTAAGTGAAAATTCAGATTTAAAGTTTCACACTGTCGTTAAAACTAATGGCAGCTAAAAGTTTGCCGTTAGGACTAAATCTAACGTTGCCTAATCTATGTTTTGATATTTATGATCGGGTAATATTTCTCAAATATGTACTAGCTAGAAATTTGCCACGCTCTTACTGAAATAATGCTGAATTAATTATGCGTGCAATGCTATTAGAGGCACCGCATCAACCCCTGCGATTAACTGACTTGCCTGTACCTCAACCCAATCCAGAGCAAGTGTTGATTCGCATTCATGCTTGTGCTGTGTGTCGCACAGATCTGCATATAGTTGATGGAGAATTGACTCATCCAAAGCTACCTTTAGTACCCGGACACCAAATTGTCGGTACTATAGAAGCGATTGGCGATCGCGTTCAGCAATTTACAATTGGTCAACGGGTTGGTGTTCCTTGGTTAGGTCATACTTGCGATCGCTGTCGCTACTGTGTTTCTGGTCGTGAAAATCTTTGTGATTATGCCGAATTCACTGGTTACAATCTTGATGGTGGTTATGCAGAGTACACTGTAGCTGACCATCGCTTTTGTTTTCCCCTAGACCCCAGCATTCCTGACTTGCAAGCTGCACCTCTATTATGTGGTGGATTAATTGGTTACCGCGCCTATAGAATGACTGGTGATGTTGAAAAAATAGGTTTTTATGGCTTTGGTTCAGCTGCCCATATTTTGATTCAATTAGCTCGTTATCAAAAGCGTCAAGTATTTGCTTTTACCCGTGCTGGTGATATTGAAGGTCAAGAATTTGCCCGTCAGTTGGGTGCAAATTGGGCAGGTAGCTCAGAGGAATTACCACCAGAACCTTTAGATGCGGCGATTATTTTTGCTCCTACAGGAAAATTAGTTCCGGCTGCTTTGCGTGCGGTTGCTAAAGGCGGTACAGTCGTGTGTGCTGGCATTCACATGAGTGATATTCCGGCTTTTCCTTATGAAATTCTTTGGGAAGAAAGGGTATTACGGTCTGTTGCCAATCTCACTCGCAAAGACGGAGAAGAGTTTCTCGCCTTAGCACCCAAAGTTCCCATCCGCACAGAGATAAATACCTTTACCCTATCTCAGGCGAATGAAGCTTTAGATGCCCTTCGGAGTGGGAAAATTACGGGTTCGGCTGTGTTAGTGGTTGATTAGCAATTTAGCACTGTAGCAAAAATAAACACAGATAAATATCTGTGTTTATCTGTGTTTATCTGTGGCTCGATCTCAAAAATATAGGTCTATTGCACTTGATTTGGGAAAGCACCAGGTTGTACAGCTAAGTTGACATTTTGTCCATTACGACGCAACTCTAAGCGCACATCGCCACCAATTTGGCTATCATCTACAGCTTTTTGAATACTGCTAGCGTCTGTAACTGTTTGACCGTTGAGTTTTTGGATAACATCACCAGCACGGATTCCGGCTTTAGCTGCTGGGGAATTTGGCACTACTTTTACAACTAGAACACCTTTATCTTCCTCAACACTCAAACCACTATTAGGATCTGAATTGATGTTTTGCTTTAACTCAGGTGTCAAAGCCACCATTTGAATACCTAAATATGGATGTTGCGCTTTACCTGTAGCTACTAGTTGATTAGAAATACGTTGTGCTGTGTTAATCGGGATAGAAAATCCCAAACCTTGCGCACCCTGGATAATAGCTGTATTCATGCCAATTACTTCACCACGGGCGTTAAGTAGAGGCCCACCAGAATTACCGGGGTTAATGGCTGCGTCAGTTTGAATAAATTCCACTCGCTTATCAGGAGCACCAATTTGATTGCTAGTCCGTCCGGTAGCACTGATAATTCCGGTAGTTACAGTATTATCTAAGCCAAGAGGGTTACCGATCGCGATCGCCCATTGTCCTGGTTGCAGTTGGTCTGAATTACCTAGAGTCACTGTTGGTAAATTATTTGCCTGAATCTTCACCACAGCAACATCTGTTAATTCGTCTTTCCCCAGCACCTTACCTTTAAAGCTGCGCCCATCTTTGAGGATGACTGTCACTGTATCAGCACCATCAACTACGTGGGCGTTGGTCAAAATCCGACCATCGTTACCGATAATAAAGCCAGAACCTGTACCCCGTTGTACTTGGTTTCCTTGTGGTAGTTGAGAACCAAAGAAACGGCGCAAAAATGGATCGTCGTTAAATCCCTCTGGTAACTGAGCTTTTACTGTGCGGGAAGAATTAATCCGCACTACAGCAGGTCCTACCCTTTGCACAACTTCTGTAATAAAGTTAGGGTCTGTAGCTGCTGGTAATGGAGGGGCAGCATTTACTGGACTAACTGCCAAATTCGACGCACTCTGAGATAGCTTCTGAGGCTGTCCCGCTAAATAGCCACCTGCTAATGTCATCCCAGATCCCAGCAGCACCAGCGATAGAGAGGCAGCTGCCTTTTTCCAAGGTGCGAGATGATGGCGTTTGGTGCCAGAAATGTTAAAGGAATTGCCGTTTGATAAGTGTTCTCCGTCGCGTGGTTGGTTTTGCATTTGCTGTCTGGAAGGATATTTAGATTTACTAATAATATAGATATCGTTTTTGACGCTTTTGTTGCAGGAGTATTGCGCTGGTGTGAAATGGCTCTTTATGGTAATGGTTAAAAACCGTGTTTTTTAACTGAGCAAAAACCCAATATTCAGTTCTAACTTTTCTCCTAAGCGTCAAAAATGAGCGGTCAGGACATTTAGAATTACTAACAATTATAAATACGGTTTTTGACGTTTTTATTGTAGGGGTATTGCGGTAGTGTGAAATGAATTTTTATGGTAAAGCTTACAGCAGTTTTCCTTGTAGGATGTCGTCAATAAGACCACTGGCGTGCGGTTAGGAACTGCCGATTTCATCTTAAGTTGACTGCTTTAATCTTTAGCTACGTATTTAGCGATCGCCAATCATCAGCAGCCAAAGTACAATCTCTATAATGCTTTTCGTTCAGCAGTCAACTTACTTATGCCGTCCCCATAGACCCGATGGAGAACAGCAATTAAAATCCTCTGATGGTTTGTTAATAATTTAACGACTTCACAAGTTAGCGGTTTGATGAAGGTAGCTTTTTCCAAAGGCGATCGCGAATTAACTTCAATTGCTCTTCACTACTAACTGGGCTGCGTGGTGAGGGGAGTTCTGTATTAGGCCAGTTAGGTAAAGTATTGCAGGGACAAGATAAGGCTGGCATACCGAGATTTCGCATAGGTACTGGCATATCACAACGACCACAAGGGAGCATTTCCCATGCTGGTGATAGGAGTTCGGCAATTGTTTCATCGGTTCCTTCTAGATGACAATCACCCACCTGCGAGCGAATTTGCTGCCAACAGTCTTCAAATTCTTCACTATAGCGATCGCCTTTTAGCACTGGCTGTGGCAACAAATATGCCCTACCATTGCCTGCAATTACCTGTCTGCCTAACTGAAACCAGTAGGCTAAATATCTTTTAACGTCTTGTTCGGTTGCCATAATATTAATTCTAGATTTAAGCTTAGGATTTTGGGTCATTAAATATTGAATAAACCATTAAGAAGATCTACTCATCTATCATTAGTTATTAGTCATTGGTCATTTGTCATTAGTTCTTCTCCCTCTTGTCCTCCTTGTCCTCCCCTGCACGCTCATCCCCTTGAAGGTGGTAATGGTGAACCGAGAGTGCTGAGGTTTAAGGCATGACCCCCGGTAACTAAATAAACAGTGTCGCAGATCGCTCCTAACTGGCGTACCAAAGAACCCAGGCGATCGCGGAACTTGCGACCCGTAGCATAAGCTGGCACTACACCCCAACCAACTTCTTCGGCTACAAATAACATATCAGCCGCAACTAACTGTACAGTTTCTAAGAATTCTGCTATGGTTTTTTCCCAGCTAATCTCGTCTTGCTCTAGAAGATTAGCTACCCAAGTTCCCAAAGAATCAACTAAAAGGCAGGTGTTTGGCTTGACCTCGGCTAGAGTAGCAGTCAGTTCCACAGATACACAGAGAGTTGACCACTCCAGAGGACGGCGTTTTTGGTGTTGTTGAATGCGTTTTTGCCACTCTTCATCAGCTGGATCTTCAGCAGCTGTTGCCACGTAAACAACAGCTTTCCCTGATTGCATAGCGAGAGTTTCTGCCCATTCACTTTTACCAGATCTGGCTGGTCCTGTGACTAAAATAACTTTACCCAAAGCCCTTTCCTTACGATCTTTAATTGAATTGGGTTACAATGTCTGAACCAAATTTTTACCTTGAGGGATGAAATTGTTGGTTTTAAATATCTTTTAAGAGATAAAATTAGCACCAGCATCATTGATGCAAAATTGGCAAAAGCCAAAAATCCCAACAACCCCATTCTGAATTATTTAACACTACTGGGGACAGCAAATTTCAGGATATTTTTATGAAAGCAGGCTGGAAACGCATTGAGGCAACTCTACACGATTTAGGGGCTAAAGGTACCGCAGACAATACTGATGCAGGTGATCCGCCAAAGCGGCCTTTCTCCTTTAGAATCAGCGTTGGGACAACTGAATCTACAAATGGTGATACTACTCCACCACCGGAAGAGCTAAATACACCGGGAGAGACAATCGACCTAAGTGCAGATTCTCAGGGTAACTTTTCTAACGCCGAAAATCTATTTACCCACCATAACGGTGTGCAGGCTTTTTCAACACAAGAAATTGGTGGCAAAACACCTAGCCTACCTAAATTCAAAACGCCTACCTTTAGTAACCATCGCCACGGGGCCAATCCAGGATTGGCAATGAATCTATTAAAAGAGATTCAAGACCATGTTGCTGGGTGGGAGAAAGAACTACAAAAAATCCTCAAGCAAATTCAAGATATTTATTTAGAAGGGCCGATTGTCAATGGCTGGTTAGAATCCAATCCTAAGGAAACAGATCAGGGTGGAAAAGCCACATTACGCCATGCAGAAGTTGATCGCCTTATGGACTATGTAGAAGAAATTTGTGCCGCGGGTGCAAAAGTATCCTATGACTCCGCAGGTACTGGCTACCGTCTTTGCGGTTTGGATGCTTCAGGTAAAGTTTGGACACGTCCATGTCCCCCAGATCAGGTTCCGGCTGTGAGTATGGCGATCGCGCGTTACCAAAAGTTACGTCAACTTTTAGGACGCAAGCAGTATCTAGAAACCCGACTCAGCCAACTAGCGGAAACTCTGGTGATTTTACATAGTCACATTCAACAAGCTTGAAGTTCTCAAGATTATTTCCGAAAAAACGCGGTTGGTGGGTCTGTAATTTTTGGGATAGATTAGCAGGCATTAGGTAACTATTTAGATGTTGTCATTAGTCAGTAGTCATTGGTCAATTCTGACAACTGACAACTGACAACTCACAAAACCCACAATCAATGCCTATGCCCCATACCCAAATCTCTGCCATTATCTGTACTCACAATCGAGATACCTATTTAGGTGCAGCGATTGATAGTCTTTTGGCACAGGATTTTGCGGCTAACTTTGAAGTCGTGGTAGTAGACAACGGGTCGAGCGATCGCACTTGTGAAGTTGTCGAACAAAGAGCCAACGATCCGCGCCTGAAGTATGTCTTTGAACCCATCATTGGTTTATCTGTAGCTCGCAATACTGGTGCAAAAGTAGCTAGTGGTGACATTCTTGCCTATCTAGATGATGATGCAGTCGCTAGCAACTGCTGGTTGCAAGTATTTGATGATGCTTACAAAAATAACTCTAAGTTAGCGATCGCTGGTGGTAAGGTCACTCTTTTATGGCCCCAAGGCGTTCAACAACCACGGTGGCTATCCCCTGGATTAGCCGCCAATTTGGGTGCATATGATTTGGGTGAGCGCAAAATTTATATTGAGCAGCCAGGTTTAACCCCCAGAGGCTTGAATTACTCTATACGCCGTTCATTTTTGGCAGAGATTGGTGGTTTTGATCCCCATCTCGGTCGAGTCGGCAAAAACTTATTATCCAATGAAGAACTACAAATGACAGAATGTGCCCTGCAAAAGGGATGGCAAGTCGCTTATCTTCCCGAAGCGCTAGTGGCTCACAATGTTGCCCCAGAACGGCTGAAACGTTCCTGGTTTTTAAACCGAGGCTGGTGGCAAGGTATCAGTGAATGTTATCGCGAACAACTCGCTGGTAAAGCTGGTATCAGCCAGTTGCAACGAGGTAGCGAAAGATTTGTGCGGGGCTTGTATAAATCATTGCAATATTTTTCTGACCCAGCAGAACGCTTTGACAAACTTGTTTATGCTTATGGTCAGATTGGTTATTTAAATGCGGCTATTCAAGGACTCTTATCTACATCAGATAAAAAATAATATATAAAATCTTATATGTCATCTAAAATACCCGTTTCTGTACTAATTCCAGCAAAAAACGAAGAAGCAAATTTACCCGCTTGCCTGACTAGCCTTGAGATGGCTGATGAAGTTTTTGTAGTTGATTCTCAAAGTACTGATAATAGCGTCGTCATTGCTGAAAGTTTCGGTGCAAATATTGTTCAATTCAAATTCAATGGTAGCTGGCCAAAAAAGAAAAATTGGTCTTTAGACAATCTACCTTTTCGTAATGAATGGGTACTAATTGTTGATTGCGATGAACGGATCACTCCGGAATTATGGGCAGAAATTGCTCAAGTAATTGAAAATGATGAATATTCTGGCTATTATCTCAATCGTCGTGTATTTTTCTTAGGCAAATGGATTCGCCACGGTGGTAAATATCCTGATTGGAATCTGCGTTTATTTAAGCATAAACAAGGTCGCTACGAAAATCTCCATACTGAAGATATTCCCAATACTGGCGATAATGAAGTTCACGAACACGTTATCTTGCAAGGTAAAGTCGGTTATCTCAAAAACGATATGCTCCATGAAGATTTCCGCGACCTTTATCATTGGTTAGAAAGACATAACCGCTATTCCAATTGGGAAGCTCGTGTTTATTACAATCTGCTCACCAATCAAGATGATGGTGGAACTATTGGTGCAAATCTATTTGGTGATGCCGTACAACGCAAGCGCTTTTTAAAAAAAGTATGGGTACGTCTGCCATTTAAACCCTTGTTACGGTTTATTCTGTTCTACATTATTCAGCGCGGTTTTTTAGATGGCAAAGCTGGATATATTTATGGACGCCTGTTGAGCCAATATGAATATCAAATTGGGGCGAAACTTTACGAATTACGTGATTGTGGCGGTACGCTAAATACTGAAAAATCTAAGTCTTTACCATCATCTTTACCGCATGAAATCGGGCAAACTGCAACTTAGATTTAGTAGGGATGAGGGAGAAAAACAATTCAAAATTATTCCCTGTTCCCTGTTCCCTGTTCCCTCTTACAAATGACAAATGACAAATGACGAATCTTTTGTAGACTTACGCAACTATGACCAATCGTGGTTTGATCGGGGGCGTCCTAGTTGGTATATTTTGCTGTGGTGGTTTGTGCAGGCGATCGCTTTTCCCTTGACACCCCAACCGTTAAATAACGTCCGTTGTACATTATTACGGCTGTTTGGCGCGCAAATTGGCAAAGGTGTATTGATTCGACCTACTGCTCGCTTTACCTACCCTTGGAAAATTACTATTGGTGACTATAGCTGGATTGGTGATGACGTAGTTTTATATAGTTTGGATGAGATTCACATCGGTCAACACTGCGTAATTTCCCATAAATCTTATCTCTGTACTGGTAGCCATGATCTGCGTGACCCGGCTTTTGGGTTGAAAACAGCGAGTATCACCATCGGTAATGGGGTCTGGGTGGCGGCGGATTGTTTTGTTGGGGCAGGAGTGGAAATCGGGGCTAATGCTGTGATTGGCGCTCGTAGTAGCGTTTTTAGTTCCATGCCATCAGAGCAAGTTTGCTTAGGTAGTCCTTGTCGTCCTCAGTATTCTAGATTGGGGAAATAGTACAACCAGTCGGCTCGCTGATTTTAGGAACACAATTTTCTGGTTAAAAGTGAGAACATTAGACCGTTTACATAAGTCTATATTTTTGATATCAAACCACAGATAAATAGAGATAAATATCGGTGTTTATCTCTATTTATCTGTGGTTTATTTTAAACTTATTCAGATTTTTACAAGAGTTTATTGTTAGTATTTTCATCAGATTTATCATATTCATTGATTTCTGATGCTTCTGGTATGAGGACAATTACTTCAACACGACTCTTTTTATCGATCATTAAGGCGTGATCTAAAGTCAGTTGTCCTTGCTCATCAATGGTTGCCATGACTTTGATTGCTTTCATTGCTGCTCTAAATCATTTAGTTGATTTTTGTCTGAGCATTCATTCCACGGCTCAGGTAAAGTTGAGCGTGAGATGAATGCCCGAATTAGCTAAAGCTACTGTGAGACAATGGGTTGTGTTGCCACGTCACTTAAACCGATGCTGGTGATTAAATTGCGCCATTCTGCCTGAAGCTTGCTATCGTTAGGATTCTTCAAACGTAGTTTTGCTAGTGTTGTTAAAGTTTCGTACCAGATGCCATTTTGAGCATAGATGGCAGATTGCTGTTGAGGTTTGGCTGTTTCTAACTGCTGGGCGATCGCCTGACTCAAGTTTACTCGCTGGATAACTCCTTCAACATAAACCGGGGGCCATTGTTTTTCCTGGTCGCAGTAGATGCTGAAAAACCAGCGATATCGTTTGTTCAGCACCATTGGCGCAACGGTTTTAGGCAGAGAAATACCCATGACTCCAGGTTGATCTGGGAGGGCGATCGCCGTTTGATAAATGGGGTTTGATGCTTCATCTTGCAGCACAAACTCAGCTGGGTACGTCGCATTTTTTGGTAGTGGTATATAAAACCAGAAAGTTGGGTGCGCCGCTGTCGTCAATCCCCAAACATCTACATCTGTGGGTGATTTTTGAGTAAACGGTACTAAGGCAGTCAGTTGAGGTTTGAACTGCGGACAAGTACCTCGCTTGGCTCCTCCCAAAACCCGACCTCCAGGAGGCGGTTCTGGTGGCGGTTGCGGCGGATTGAAGTGGATAGTTGTGTCTAAACTCGCTGTATTACTAGGCTGTCTAGTGGTTGTTGGATCTGCCAAGATTGATGTCTGGCTAGCCAGCATACTAGTGCAAGCAACAGCTAGTGCTAAAGGCAGTTTTATAGGTTTTAAAAGTGAATTCATAAAATTTATAGGGAATCAGCAGATGAAATCTAGCCACAATATTGGCCCCGCCTTAAATATTTTCCCGGATTAATCTGGAATTTTGAATTTTAAATTTTGAATTTTGAACTGAGATTCCACCAATTGTCCCTATGAATGACAAAGCTGACGGTACAAAAGGCACCCAAAAACCCCAAATTAACAGACCAAAGCAAAATAAATACAAAACGCCAGAGGTAAGACTAATTGCCAATATCAATCCAGAAACAGAAGATAATCGCCAAGCCAGCACGCCCCCAAGACCAGCCCAACTCCAAATCCAGAGCAATTCTAGCCAAAGTGACCAAACCCCTAATAATGGACGCCCATCTAAAACAGCACTGAGGATTTGGCTGACTAGATGCGCTTGTACTATTACTCCTGGCATTTGGGCGTCTAATTGATTTCCGTAGGGTGTAGCCCAGTAGTCTGGGAAATCGCCTTTTGCAGCGACACCAATCAACACAATCCGGTCTTTGATGGCGTTGGGGTTGATGGGGCCAGATAATAATTGTGTGAGCGTCACCTGTTCAGCAATCTTTTTGGTAGAGCGGTAATTGAGTAAAAGTTGACCGCCATTGGCATCAATGCTTTGATACCCACTAGCATGAGACGAAAGCCGTGGCACAACAGTAGTGCCTAGTTGCAAATTTCTTTGGGCAGTAAACTTTGGCTGAATGCCTAAGGGTAAGAGATAGCGGAATGCTAGTTGGGCGCTGAGGGCATAAGGCGTACTACATAATGATGCCGCTTCTTGACTCATGAACAACAGATGGCGGCGCACAATTCCATCGGGATCGTGAATAAAATCGCTGAATCCTAAGCGTTCTTTCGGTATTTCTGGGGGTGATGCAATGCCTTTAGTTTTTTCTGTGGTATCACTTCCTTTACAAACCCCTATTAAATTATCAGTATGCTGAAGCAAGGGGATTAAATCTTTTTCTTCGGCAGGAAAATCACGATAGATATCTAAACCAATTGCACGGGGTTGATACTGTTGCAGTTTGAGCAGCAGTTGCTTGAGAGATTTATCTGAAAGCGAAGTTCCTTTTAACTCCTCGCGATTGTGGCGTTGCACTGCCAAGTCTGCATCGTCAATTGTTACCAACAGCAACCGGGGATCTGGCCCCTCAACCGGACGCGATCGCATCATCTGGTCAAAGGCTTGAAGTTCTACACTTTGCAGCAGCCCCAAAAACCTGACACCGCAAACTAAGACAGTCATCACTAGACTGGAGAATAAAGCTACTGGAAAGCCGCGTTTGTTAAACAGAGGTGAACTTGGGGTGATATGTTTTATGGTACGTGTTAGTCCCTCCCAAGTAGATGGCGGCTGTGCTGGATTTTGGCAAATCACAGGTAACCAAGTCGCACATGGAAATCGATCCTCTAGTCCTTGCAAGCGTTCCCGCGCTTGTCGCACCGACTGGTATAAAGATTCACCACCTGCAAAGCTAGCGAGAAAGTACTTTAAAAACTCTTGAGCTACCTGATCGGGGACAGGTTCTCGCATAATGATCATTTGGGGTATTTGCAAATCAGCGAGTTCTTGTGCCAGCCCCAATCCATCACAGGAGTTGAAAATTGCTAACTGTAAGCCGCGTTCAATAGCTTTTTTCAAGGCATACTTTAACTCCCCAATCGTCAAGCTATCGGTTTTATTCAAATAGATTCGCCCACTGCCATCTTTTCCCTGGCTGGAACTGTGTCCGGCGAAGAAGAGAATATCCCAGTTTTTTTCCCACAAATGGTCAGTTAATTCCTTACGTTCTGGTTCTACCAAAAAACAGACATCGGCATTTTTACAACGTTGCAGCAGATCTCGGTCAGCGTTGGTATCAATTCCCTGACTATTACCCACAATTGCCAAAATTTTTACCGCTGGGTTGGGGGTACGTGGCTTGTGAACGCGCTCATAGCTTGGTGATGACAAGGCAATTTCTGCCTTAGGGTAGCGTTCGAGTAAGTCCCAAAGATGCCAAGGTAATCGCTGCAATTGACTGTTTTCTGCCTGCAAAATTACCCGCACTTCGTCTGAAGGCATTAGTCTTTCCAGCCATTTTTCTCGCAGCGGACGAAATTCCTCCGATCGCAGCCAGGTATTAAAGCGTGCTCGTAAAATATGGGATGTGTTGAGGCAGTCTTGTGTCATTGACACATTAGTTATCTGTACCTTCTCTGCATCTAAGCGGTAACCATTACCTAAACGTCGATAACTAGATTGCCAGTGACTGTAGTAAAGGGGGATTTCCGGACATGGAGGCAGCTTTCCCGTAATTTCTGTGGCGGGGCGATCGCATTCTTCACCAATTTGCAGGCTCACACCAAACCCTTGCTCAAAACTACCATCTGCAAATTTTAGAATTACTAACTTACTCATGACAGTCGCTACGCTCCAATTTAAAATTCAAAATCACGCCACTTGCTACAACGCGGCGGCACTTCCTTCAAGTCGGCGGAGCCGCCCAACGGAGTGCCTTGGGAACCCGCGCAACGCAGTGGCTCCAAAATTCAAAATAGTCAGCCTTGAATTTTGCTTTTTGAATCTTTCTTGTCTTAAAAGTATAAAATATAACACTTATCAGCACCAATTACTGATCAAATGAGGAGTAGCTGCACCCTTAAATCACAAACTGTTCTGTAATACTGATATCATTCAATGCCACCCTAACGCTAAATGTCTCTCCAGTATCACCTCTCAACTGCAACTGAATGTAGTTGTCTGCACTTCGAGCTTGAGCTTCTAGAAATACTGCTCCCGAATCATCTAAAACTGTCAGTTGCGCTCCTTGTGGCAAATAAATTTGATTACCTGTTGAGTGCAACTGGAGGCGAATGCTGGTTTTTTGGTCAGCTTGGGGGCTAATTTCTACAATCAACATTAGGGGCTGGTCAGCGATTTGGATTCCCAAATCAAGCAGTTTTGCCCGTCTTGTGACTGCGTCTGGCTGGTTGGACGTTTGTTGTTCAAAAATCTCAGGGCTGCGAAAAGCATAAGCTAATCCCGGTTCCTGGGAGTTCCACAAGGCTTCAATAGTTTGCCAGCCTGATTCAAATATACCAGCAAACCATTGGCTCAAATTCACTAGGGCACTGGCTGGAGATTGCCTGAGTTGTCCTAAGTGTTCGATGAATGCTTCTGGAGGTTGCAACTGACTCAAAGGTAATTCTTCCGTAGCAATACTGGGCACAAAACCCAGTAACTTCGCTTCTTGGAGCGATTCGTCAATTTGCACAACTACGTAACCGACTCGTTCTTCCCAAGTTTCTGGGGGTACAGAGCAGGTATGTTCAAAAGTACCTACAGGGCGACACTCCAAACGCCCCACTGTGGGCATCTCCAAGTCCGCTACATCCGCAAATAGGCGCATCACAGGGTTCCAACTATCACTAGCTGTAAGGTTGGTAGCAATGTCCATCATTTGTAAGTATTCATTCACCACCCACACAGCTATAGTGTTTAGCCTAACTTGCTCTGCTTTTTCTGGAGTAGGCTGCTGGTTGGCAAACGTTTGGGCTGTTGTGCGTGCTGCTTGAGCGATCGGCAAAGGTACAGCGAAATTGTCTTGCTGATAGGTGGTGTTAGTCATAGGTTTAGTTCCCAGTGAGCGATGCTGCTATACACATATCGGCCGCATTCTCAAAATTTATGCCATAAATTGTTGAATTATTAAGTTTTGGGGAGCAAAAATAAGATTTCATAATTGATTCATAATTCGCTTGCAAAACGTTAATTGAACTGTATTGGAGTACATAAGACAAGCAGAATCATGAGTAATCAATAGACCTTTTGCAAAAATATATTTTTGCAAGAGGGGGGAAAGGGAAAGGGTTTTGAGTTCCTTTCCCCTTTTCCCCTTTCCCTTTTACCGACTTCTGCAAGAAGTCTAATGCCCCATGCCCAATTTCCTAAAGCCAATTGCCAATTAAAACATAGGCAGACCAAAAGCTAGGTGTATTGTAGTTGGGATGTTGCAGCAATTTGATTTGGGCGTGGCGGAGAGCTTCGGCTTTGGTAACTTTACCTTCTTTAAGTTCTTTATAGAAAGCACCGACAAACAAAGCTGTTGATTCATCATCAATCTGCCATAGAGATGCCAAGGTACTGCGTGCTCCGGCTCTGACTGCGGCTCCAGCCAGGCCAAGGGCGGCTCGATTATCTCCAGCAGCTGTTTGACAAGCACTTAAAAATAATAGTTCTACTGCTTGCGGTTTGCTTTCATCCCGACTGCGGAGCAGACTGTCGAATTGCGTAACATTAATTGGGCCATCAGCAGCCAAGATAAAGGTGTTCTCAGCTCGGGAACTAAACTGACCGTGAGTTGCGAGATGCACCACGTTAAAGGTAACGGTACTAACTTCTTTTTCTAGTGCCGATGAAGTGAATTGCTGATCCCAGAGACTGATTGTAGAGATTCCGGCTTTGGTAATTAAATCGACTTCCGATTTAATTGCAGGTAGCGGTGAAAAATTGGGGAAATTTGGTGGGGGCTGAGTTAGTCCAGCAGTTAGCGCTCTGATTTGCTGTTTGACTAAGGGTTTAGGGTCTAGGAGTTGGAGTCCGACACTGAGAGCGATCGCATATTTCTCTATTAAATATTGCTTGCCATCATAAAGAGATGCCATTGGTAAATTGCGTAAAGCTCCATCTAGTACAAACACTAAGGTATTTACCTGCTTTGCTTGCAATTCTGACTCAATAGGCTTGATCAGCCAGTTATAAACTTGTTGTGATTGAGTTTTTACGGCGTTGGTAGCCGCAGGATTGACAAGATTTTTTCGTAGTTCTATTAATATTTTGTTGACTTCTGCTTGAGAAATTGTGGTGCTGTAATGCTGTAAGGGTTGTTGAGGAATTTTGACAATTACCTGGATCTGGTCGGGGAGAATAATAGGATAGAGAATGGCAGCGGTCGGATTATCTTGGTCTACGACTTTATCTAAAGCCACACTTTGACCTAAAAGACAAGCTTCTCGAAAAAAGTTATCTAATTCTGCCAATTGTAAAGCCTCTATTCGCTGGCGTGCTTTATCTAATGTTTTTTCATTTGGTTTTCCTACTTGGGATTGCAGCAATAACTCTACTGACTGTCGATAGACTGGTTCTACGCTGTCGCGGAAGCTGAATTGTACATCCTGGTTGATTGCTACCAAGTCACGCCGGAGTGATTGAAGAGTATCTACCGCCGCATCATAGGCTGCGATCGCTCCTTTAAGATCTTTTTGCGCCCAGAGTAATCTGCCCAACTGCCAATCCACGCGATAGGCTATTTCTGGTGCATTGCTCGTTTGAGCCAAAACTAACGCCTGCTGGGTCAGCTTTTGCGCCTCTGACCACTGGTGTGTCTCCTCATACAAGTTACCTAAACTCAAGAGTACATAAGCTTCTGTTTGTTGGTCGCCCAAACTGCGGGATTGTTCAATAGCTTTGGCGAGTATTTGCGCTACGTCTTGAGAACTCATTGATGAGTATTGAATACTGAGTATTGAGCCTTGAGAACTCATTGATGAGTATTGAATACTGGGCGTTGAGTGAGAATTTGTACTCAGTACTCCGGACTCAGCACTGAGAACTTTGTTGAGGCTTTGAGCAAAGTTAATTTGAGCGTAGATAGTAGCACGACTGAGGGGGAGTTGTGCAAGCTGGGATTGAATTGATGGTAATAGAGTTTTAGCCGCTGTCAATTGCCCATCTTCGATCAGTAGGCTGAGGAGATTTAGCTGTGCTTGGGCTTTTATTAAAGGTGAGGGAGAAACTTGCACAGCTTTTTGATAATTGGCGATCGCACTTGCTTTTTGCTGCTGTGCCCGGTCGTTGTTCCCCAGACTGAAAAAACTTGCTCCTATATCTGCATTTGATTGCAAATGTTCTGCAATTTCTCGACTTTGCTCTAAGATAGCGCGAGACTTTTCCCAATTGCCCATTACCAACAGAGTATCTCCGAGCGATCGCAATCCGACTACCTTTGCTATCGAGTCTGGCTGCAATTGTAGCTTTTGATTGACTTGCGACAGTATTTCTACTGCACGACGATAAGATCCTTTACTTCGCCATGCCTGCGCCTGGTTGATGAGCGATTTTACCAAACCGCTTTGATTTTTTAGTTGAGTATAAATCTTTTCTGTTTGCTGCCAAGTTGCTAAAGCTGCCTCAGGCTGTCCTGTGGCCATTTGCAGGCGTCCTTGAATATCCAGCGATTGGGCGAATACTAAGAGACTTTCGCTATTTTGTTGACCTTTAAGCAAATTCAAGCTTTCTATAATTACCTGCTTGGCTTCTGTCCATTTACCGAGTTGCTGGTAAGCGAGAGAAAGATTACTCAAAGTTGCCGCTAAGCTGAGAGTATCACCTTGATTTTGGTATGCCTTGACTGCTTGCTGCAAAACTTGCACAGCTTCAGCAAACCTACCTGTATCGTAAAGCACTTTGCCTTGCTGGAGTTGGGAGGTAGGGGCAGTAATTTGGTTAATTATCGGGTGGGAAGCAGCGTTAATTGCAGGAACCGCTGCCATAATCGGTGAACTGAGGCTGCACAGCAAAGCCATGAGAAAGTAGAAAGGAACACGTAAAAATTTGAAATTCCGCTTGTGAACTTTGATTGAATTTGGCAGAGACAATTGAATTACTTTCGCCATAGGATGAACTGTCAGCCTACTGAAGGGAGCCTGCAATCAAATCCTACCGAAGATAGCGGTAAATTTGCATAACAAAAATTAAGAATTCAATATTTAAGAAATCAATTAACTAAATCTACTGAATTCCTTCTAAATTCTGACTTCTGACTCCAGGGTGCTGAGTTCTTACTCATAAACAGCCGAGTGCTAAAACTAGAAATTCGACTGAAGTCTAAAAGAGTTAGACAATAGGCAATGACATAATTAATTTAACCTCCAGTTTGAAGTTGTGAGATTGGCGATGAAAGAACGACTGCAAATCCACAAAAAAGCTGACTCATCAACTTCTAAGTTAGAGTCAAGTCAGTTAGCATCGCACCAGTCTACTGACAAAGCTAAACTTCGCTCTAATACACCTCTTACCCAAGTAGAAATTGAGAACCAAGAATTTCAACAGCACAAGATAGAGGCAACTAAACTAGAAATTCAGGCAAAGTACGGTAGCCTTACCTCTGAAGGACAAGAACGACTCACTGTATTGCAGGCTAAGATGAATGGTTTCTTACAAAACAGAGTTGAACAGGAGTCTGGTTTTGGTCATGACTTTGGCAAAATAGCCACAAATCGTCCTCAGGGAACAGTCGATTTGATACAACCTAAGCTTACTATTAGTCAACCAGGAGACGAATATGAGCAGGAAGCCGACAAGGTAGCCGCTACTGTAGTCAACCAGATGAATACAGCTAGTTTACAAGACCAAGTATTACCAGCCAGAGAGAACTCACAAGCCACTTCTGAAGAAGTACGTAAACCGCAGGACTTGCCGCAGGCATCGCAAAACTCTTTAGCAGATAAAAAACAGAAATTTTTACAAGATTACCAAGTAGCTAATGAACTTGTAAAAGGTATAGACGAGACATTACCTCAAGAGAAAATATTAGAAATACTTTTCAATAATTTTGAAAAGATAGGCTTTAAATACACAATGGTAAGTAAAAGCCATGAAAACCTTTTAAAAGGTACTAAGGAAGGAGATTGCCAAACTTTAGCACGGGCTTTTAAAAAAGTAGCTGAGGAATATTTTTTTATTGAGAATATCAATATTGAGAGTACAGCGAAACCATTTTTGAGTGAAGCTGGCAAGACAAAATACGAAGGACGCGGTAAAGAACCTAATTGCGATGATGGGAAGCGCTGGTTCTTCCAAAATCATTATTGGGCTGTGTGGAATAACAAAATTTACGATGTTTTATTTCTCAGCCATAAAAAAGCAGAAGCAGACATGGCAAGACAGGTAGACCCACTTAAATCAATGCTGATGCCTGAAGAAGAGTACTATGAAACCGAAAAAGGCAAAGTGGTATATCCATATAAAAATAAATATTCCACGGCAGAACTTGCTATGTTTGAAAAGCTCAAAAACTTTGTCAAAAATCTCAGTAAATGGTTGACCAAAGATATAGGTGCGATCGCAAATAAAATCCAGTCCCTATTTATTAGAGGCGCAAACACTAGCGAGTTCGATTCACTTATGCGGGAATTGCAAAACAATCAAATTAATGAGGCCGCATCTAGGGAAAGTGAATGAGTCAAGACATAGATAGCATTCTTAAAGAAAGATTGATGCAAATCTAGACTTAAGTTGATAGCGGCGTAAATATGCCTGATGCTTCAGTTTCACATATTTCTTCTCCCCCTGCTTCCCCTGTTCACCAAAGCGGTCTACAGTGTACACACAAGTAAGAAAAATCTTCATTCAATTTGCCTGTCCCTTGAACTCCCTGAAGCTGCAAGCCTGAGGCTAATTTACAAAGCCTGCTGAGACAGGCTGTAACAGTTCTTTTTTAATTCTCCCCGCTTTAGGCGGACAAGAATTAAATGTGCAGGAGCTAGATGTCATTTGGTGGCGGCGACCTAGTGGGAATTCATGGAAAAAATCTCACCAAACTCAACTACCACCTGATGTAGTGGATGAGGCAGCCATAGATGTCATTTTGAATGATTGTATGGCGAGTTTTACTGGCATTATGCTCAACGAATTTCGGGGCGTGTGGATTAATCATCCTGATGCTAGCCGCAAAGCAGAAAACAAACTGTCGCAATTACGAGCAGCACTGCAAGCGGGCTTACGCGTCCCCAAAACTTTGGTGAGTCAAGACCCTGGGATTATCCGCGATTTCTGTAGGGCTTTGAATAACCAAGCGATCGTTAAAACAGTCGCGGGTACAACTAAAGCCCCATTAACCACCCACCAGGTCAACGATGCTTTGTTATCCAGCGACCGGACATTACGATTATCGCCAGCGATTTATCAGGAAATGATTTCTGGTACTCGTCATCTGCGAGTCAATGCATTTGGCGATCGCTTTTACGCAGCTTTAATCAGTTGCGATCGCCTGGATTGGCGTGTTCATCTCGATGAGGTAGTTGTAGAACCCTATCAACTGCCAAAGGAAACTGAGGCTGGTCTACGTAAATTCATGACTATACTGGGTCTACGGATGGGCATCTTTGATTTGAAATTGGATACCGACGGCGAACCTATTTGGTTAGAAGTCAATCCCCAAGGTCAGTTTTTATTTGTCGAAGGACTTTCTGATATGAAGTTGGCAGATGCATTTGCTGATTTCTTGTTTGAAGAAGCGACAAGTTACACATCAGAATTTAAAACTCAGGAGTCAAACAAGCTACATATTTAGCTTTGAATTCTAAGTTTTGATAGCAAGATGTTTCGGTTCAATGCGTGATTCAATTCTTTTATAGGTTCTGAATTTTCCACCTTACTCAAAGTAGCTATGAGTAAGGTGGTTTTTCATCTTGTTAAATTAGTAACTCAAAATTTCAAAATTGAAGTTAGGCTTACTAAAAAGCCTATGTCTGCTATCGAAAAACAAATTCAGTATTTCACCAATTCTATAAATGAAACATTTCCCAATCTAGGAAATTATACCAATTCAAATAATGTTTGCGACAGATAAATTCTTTGTAGGGGCACGGCACCCACAATTTTTTGGTATATCAAATTATCTTACTGACGCCGTGCCCCTACTCATCTGTTGCATTCTTTTTTCAAAATGGTATTAGTTTACTGATATATGTTGTAGAATCACTTCTTCACTGTAGATATAACGACAGGACTTACAGCTTTGCTACAACAACTGTGGGAGTAAGTTCTGCAACTTCGGGAGTAATTTAAGGTGCGATCGCGCAATATTTTCTGGATTTAGCTCCCCGACTTTTTTAAAAAAGTCGGGGAGCTAGGCAGCAATTTTTGATTCAATTTACCAAGGATTACCAACCATTGTGAATCCTGCCCAATAATAAGGATGGGATAAAGATTGATCGGGGCGATCGCTGCTTTCGGTAGGCAAAGGCAAACCTCTAATTGGTTCCAAACCTTGGAGTTGACCGTTCTTGATATAAACCTTTCCTTCTGCCATAGCTACTTGAGCTTGTCTTAAAGCTTCTGCTCGAATCGGTGCAGTCCTCAAACTTTCGTAAAATTTTGTCATCAACGCTGCTGTACCCACATCGTTGACTGTCCAAAGGCTAGCAACGCTAGTTTTCACACCAGCCAGAACAGCTAAACCAGCAAACCCAATCTCTGCTTCCTCATTCCCCAAGGCAGTACGACAAGCACTCAGCACCATCATCTCAACTTGGGGTTCATTCAAACGTAATTGTCGTATCTGGTTCAAACGTAACTTGTCTTCCCACAACTGGATATAGGAGTTACTCAAAGCGCCTGCATTAAAATCGGCATGGGTTGCCATGTGGATAATGCCAAATGGTTGTTGACGACGGATAGCCTTGAGATTATCTAAAGTTGCTTGTTTATCCAACAGTAATTTGCCCTGCCAGAGTTTTGACACTACTGTTGATAACTCAACTGGGACTGCTGGCAAAGGTTCTTGCCCTTGGGTACTCTGGGAAACTCCCAATGCTAAAACTTGGGATTTTTTAATATCTGTATAAAGAGTATTAGTTAAGCTGAGACTTGGCATTAAGCCAATACTATATTTTTCAACCAAAAACCTTTGACCATCATGAAGAGCTGCCATTGGGGTTGAACGTAAGCCAATGTCTGGAAGAAAAATTAGATTGTTGATTCCTCGCGCCTGTAAATCTGTTTCTATTGGTGCAATTATCCAACGATAAAGTTGCTGTGATGAAGATAAATAAGTGTTGCGGCGACGATTTTGTGGATTCACAACTTGGTCGCGGAATTCCTGAGCTACTTTCAAAACATTGCTTTTTGTGGCATCTGAAATACGCTGGCGTATAGGGTTGCCCTTTCCAGTTATTACTATTAATTCCAGTTGTTCAGTGTCTTTCTCGGCTGTGGTATTCAACTGTTTAATAGATTTAATCCCGCCTAAAATTCCTCCTAAAAGTCCATCTGGTGGAATTTCTATAGGTACAAAACTAATGTAGATAAATGCAGGTTTTACACCTGTAGCTTTCTCTATCTGAACAGCAATTTCCTTAGCTTCATCCGGTGATTTGAGCCGCGGATTAGATACACCTAAATAGCCTGCAACTCTAGCTGTTAATTTATCTTCTGGTGTGGGGTTTGTATCAAGAATAGTAACATTATTCTTCGGAATATTCAGGTTAGGGTTAGTCGGTGTATTTTGCTGACACTGGAAATTACAAGGTGGAATATTTGGTGTCGGCGTTGGCGTCGGCGTTGGTGTCGGCGTTGGCGTCGGCGTTGGCGTCGGCGTTGGTGTCGGCGTTGGCGTCGGCGTTGGCGTCGGCGTTGGC
>NZ_MTAV01000189.1 GCF_002154695.1 Nostoc sp. T09 | reverse complement strand
GGGGTAGGGGGGATCTAAATGTGCTTAAAAACACTACAAACCACTTTTCAAACAACCTCTTAGATATTTATCAAACTCAGTATCATTTCCTGGAAAATTCTTTGTATATCTCACATTTAGGAGTTTAATTGCTTCTGTTATATCTGTAGTAGAGAATGCTTTTTCTGTCACCATAATTGCAAGATGAACCATGTATCTATTCCCAGTTTTGTTACCTGGAACTGCAATAGTGCCTTTATTAGCCAATATGCCTGAATAACAGAGAATATTTAAGGCCAAACTAAGATGAGGTGACGTATCACGTCCGACAGTAAAGAATGCAGATTGATCATTATTTTTTTTCTGATTATAGTTTTTATTTCTAAGTTCTCGAATAAGATAACTTCTTAACAAATTAATTCCTAACTTTACAGGACGTTCAATTATTCCAGATGCTACCGTGTTTCTCTGGGATAGAATTCCCTTTGAAGCAGATGGTGAAGTACCCAACACCTTTGAAATTTTCCCTGATTGGACTGTAGAAATCCTTTCACCTGAGCAAAAAGCTACTAAAGTCATTAGCAATATTTTGCACTGCCTCAAGTATGGTACTCAACTAGGATGGTTAATTGACCCAGATGAGCGATTAATTTTAGCATTTATTCCTGGGCAGGAACCTTTAGAGTTAACAGGTACTGAATCTCTACCAATCCCAAATTTATTAACACTTGATTTGACGGTTGAGCAAGTTTTTGGTTGGCTGAAAGTTATTTATTAAATTTGATTCTTTGCATCTTTGCCAGCCAAAGTAAAGGAGGTAATTACAACATCGTGCTGGAGATAGGCGGCTTTAAAATCAGCAGGATTTCGCAGGCGATCGCTACCTGATGCAACATAGTTTTTAAATGAGGCGCAAACTTGGTCATTTCTTTCTGGTAATTACCTAAATAATTGCTATGGATAGCATAAAAAAAGAGGGAAAATCCCCCTTTTTCAAAAACTTTCATGTTTTTAATTACAGACAAATACCAGTGTATTACTCTTCAATAGCTACTGGGATATCTTCTTCAATAGCCGCTGGGATGTCTTCTTCAATAGCCGCTGGGATGTCTTCTTCCATAGCTGCTGGGATGTCTTCTTCAACTACAGCTTCAGCGGCAACGGCAGTAGCACCTTGTTGTTTAGCTAGCATTTGTTCCCGATACTTAGCTGCCATTTCTTCTGCCTTATCATAAACCAAATCGCGGTTTTTAATCATGTCACCTGGTTCAGGTTCCAGCTGTTTGGTTGACAAGGAGATCCGACCTCTTTCTGCATCCAGGTCAATGATCATAACTTTCACTTCATCATTGACATTGAACACGCTGTGAGGTGTATCAATATGCTCGTGAGAAATTTCAGAGATGTGCAATAGACCGCTAACGCCACCGATATCAATGAAGGCACCATAGGGTTTGATACCGCGCACTGTACCAATCACCACTTCACCAACTTCGAGGCGGTTCATCTTCCGTTCAACTAACGCCCGACGATGAGATAGAACTAAGCGATTGCGTTCTTCGTCTACTTCGAGGAATTTCAATGGTAGTTCTTCGCCTACCAATTCTTCTTTAGGTTTGCGAGTACTGATGTGGGAACCGGGGATAAAGCCGCGCAATCCCTCAATCCGCACTAATGCACCACCACGGTTAGTGGCAAACACACCCGAACGCACAGTGGCATCTTCAGCTTGCAGCTGGCGCACACGCTCCCAAGCCCGCATATATTCAATCCGACGAATTGAAAGGGTCAGCTGACCATCTTCGTTTTCGTCAGTAAGAATGAAAAATTCGCGCGTTTCGTTAGATTGTAATACTTCTTCCGGGGCATCGACCCGGTTTATAGACATTTCTTGTATAGGTATATATGCTGCGGTTTTCGCACCTATGTCAATCAGAGCGCCGCGCGGCTCTATACTGAAAACTGTTCCTGGTACAATATCGCCAGGGCTAAAGTGATAATCGTACTTATCAAGTAGAGCAGCGAAATCTTCGTGAGTAAATCCAATTTCTGTAGCGGTTAAATTCTGATTGACCATGCTAATTTGTTCCTGGTTCTAGTCTCCGTAATTTTTTGTCGCGAGTGCAATTATCAGGCAAGCGCTATCATGCCAGCCTAAACCTATTTCATCCTAGCGCAGAAAAGCTAGTAACAACACATATCAACTTCCAGATAGAAGATTATATCATAATGTCTAGTGACAAGTCATTTATCAGAAGTTGCTCTTTAGCGCCAAGGGTTTCAACCTTAAGATTCATAATTTGTTATCAAATTACTCATAATTAAAGTATTTGACCCAGCTTCTAGCTTACACCAAAGTCTTCCCTGATTCTTTAGTATGGTTAGGATTTATCACTAATAAAAGTGATTGAAGTTAGTGTAATTTTTGACTAGCAAATTAACTCAAGAGGAAGTAAACATAAATATCCGCTGTTACCAAAGAGATAGCAGCGGATATTTATGTTTATATTACCTTACACGTCTGCTAATAATGTTCTAATCATCTTTTTTCGCAATCCGGGGAGGCTCGCGAAATGCGATCGCAAAGAAGAGAACTCCTATACACAGGGTGAAAATTAAGATGTACGCAACGCTTTCCATATCAATAGTTCCTGCCTATCCAGCCAGTAATTAAAGTTTTGAGTACTGAGGAGCCAGTGCCTTGGGGAGGACAGTTGCGTGGTGAGGCAATGCGGTCTTGGGGGTTCGCCCCCAATCCCCAGAGGGGACCCCGAGTCCCCCATGAGCAATTGCCGAAAGGGTTACCCGACTTGAGGAGCCACTGCGTTGGACGGGTTTCCCGGCTTAAAGCAAGTGGCGTCAAACTGTCCGTTGAGGTTCCCTCCGTTGTAGCATCTGGCGTTTCTGAGTGCTGAGTCAGAGCTTTAACTCAGAACTCGTTACTCATAACTCAGCACTGAAGTTAGAGAGCTTCCTTACGGCGGGTTGACTTGTCACCCACTTTCTGGAATAGACCCCACTCAACTTGCTCTTCTAGATCCGCTTCCACACCAGCAAATACATCTCGGTATATTGTCCGAGAACCATGCCAGAGGTGACCAAAGAAGAATAGCAGAGCAAATACAGCGTGTCCAAAGGTAAACCAACCTCTGGGGCTAGTGCGGAATACACCGTCAGAGTTCAAGGTTTCCCGGTCAAATTCAAATATTTCACCGCCTTGAGCCTTACGGGCGTATTTCTTCACTTCGGCTGGATCTGTAAAGGTTTGCCCATTCAGATCGCCACCGTAGAAACTAACAGTAACACCAGATTGTTCAAAGCTATATTTGGATTCTGCCCGACGGAAAGGAATGTCAGCGCGGATGATACCATCTGCGTCGGTCAAGAGAACTGGGAAGGTTTCAAAGAAGTTGGGCAGACGGCGCACGGTCAATTCTCTGCCTTCAGCATCCTTGAATACTGCGTGACCTTGCCAAGACTGGGCAATACCGTCACCTTTATCCATTGGACCTGTACGGAATAAACCGCCTTTGGCAGGGCTGTTGCCAACGTAATCGTAAAAGGCAAGTTTTTCAGGAATCTGTGACCAAGCTTCCGATAGGCTTGCACCATTGGCAACGCTGTTTTGCACGCGGCGCTCAATTTCTTGATGGAAGTAACCTTGATCCCATTGATAACGGGTAGGACCAAACAGTTCAATTGGAGTGGTAGCGTTACCGTACCACATAGTACCAGCGACCACGAAGGCAGCAAAGAACACCGCAGCAATACTGCTAGAAAGTACAGTTTCAATGTTCCCCATCCGCAAAGCTTTGTAGAGCCGTTCGGGTGGTCTGACTGTTAAGTGGAATAAGCCTGCAATAATGCCGACGATCCCAGCCGCTATGTGGTGAGCAACAACGCCACCAGGATTAAAGGGGTTAAAGCCATCTGGTCCCCATTCTGGTGCTACTGGCTGGACGCTACCTGTGACTCCAAAGGCATCAGAAACCCACATTCCCGGGCCAAATAGTCCAGTCAAGTGAAAAGCGCCGAAGCCAAAGCAGAGTAGACCAGATAAAAACAAGTGAATGCCAAACATCTTTGGCAAGTCTAGAGCAGGTTCACCAGTGCGGGGATCTCTAAAGAGTTCCAAATCCCAGTAAACCCAATGCCAGACGGCAGCTAAAAACAACAGACCGGAAAGGACAATATGAGCAGCAGCAACGCCTTCAAATGACCAGAAACCAGGATCTGTTGCAGGTCCACCAGTAACGCTCCAACCACCCCAAGATTGAGTGACGCCCAAACGTGACATGAAGGGTAACACGAACATCCCTTGACGCCACATTGGGTTGAGAACTGGATCGCTGGGGTCATAAACAGCTAGTTCGTATAGTGCCATCGAACCAGCCCAGCCTGCCACAAGAGCTGTGTGCATCAAGTGTACAGAAATCAGCCGTCCTGGATCGTTCAGAACGACTGTATGTACTCGGTACCAGGGTAGTCCCATCGACTACGCTCCTCCTCGATGAGTTAGTTTACAAAGCAATTTTCTTACGGAAGTTATGCGCGGCAGAAATCACCGCTGGGACTTCTCTCAGTTTTTTTGTTATTGCCAGGGTCTTTTTTACCACAGCTTAGTCTTATAAGTCAGACAGCGTGGGCGCTCTGGCAATGCTGACACGCTAAGCGGTCTTTACCCATAGGGTAGCGATCGCTCTAAATATTGAACTACCTTAGAGTTCTCTTACGAAAAACTTTGCCTTTCTAAGGAGTAAGTAAACACCTTAAGAGGCTTTTAGGTAGTCAAGCGTGCTAGGCAATTGCCAAGCAAAAATGAGAATATTTTAAAAAGTGTAACTATTGATGGAATTGTTTGCAAGCGTGTAAATAGATGCGATCGCGTAGCATCTATGATATTTTTCGCTACCAATCCCTCTCATACATCCAGTTTGCGTATTCTTATGGGAAATTGGGAGGTGAGGAGGATGAGGCGGATTCTTCCGCTGCACCCCTGCACCCCTGCACCCTGCTTCCCTACTGCGCCACCGATTGAATGTTTTGCAGCTGACACTTGGCCTCGGCTGTACCCAGGCGTTCTATTACCTGTTCGGCTGTCATCAAACGCTTCAGCACTACTTGACCAATTGTATTAGTTGCCAGTGCTGGTGTTGTTGGCTTCACTTCTACGGTTAAAACGGCCTCTTCAACTCGATAAAGCCACAACAATTCGTTATTTTCCATCAGACAAATATTCAGACGCTGAATATCTGGTTGGCGTCGCCATGCGGTGATCTGCCAGAGTCCATCAGATGCCCAGACTCTAGATACTGTCCATCCTTCAGATAGGAAAAAATACTTCACGTTCTTAGTCTCACTATTTAGACTATCAATCTGCTGTTTACAATATCGCGATCGTCTCAAGCGCTGATGTATATCCCTTGATATATTGTCAGCAAAGCTAGGCAGCAAATAATAAATTTTTGATTTAAACAACTTGGGCTTTGGTCAAAGCTAAAGCAACGCAAATATTTTTATTACTTATAAAATTTACGACAAAATAAGCTATTGTTGAGGATTTTCATAAATATAAAACTTTTTTCTATCTAAAAATTTCATCTCAAAGTATGTAATTTTATAAAATTTCTGTAATAAATATTCATATTTTCTGTGACAACAACCGATAGTTGACCAAGACATTATCCAAAATCCTGATTTTTTAATCAGTATAATTGCCATAAAAATTCTAGTAGTAAGCATTAATTAACCAAAAGTAGAAAAAACAAATAATAGCCTTATCTTAAGTAATAATTTATCGTTAGTTAGAAACGAACAGTATTCATTATGTGTTAATTAAGGCAAACAAATAAGGCATTAGCATTGGATAGGCGCACCAGTTACATTGCTGCTAAACTGTAACATCGATTCGCTAGCACCAAAATGTGCTGCAATTTGAGGTAACAGCATCTTTCGTTGTGCCGCCCTTCGTAAACCACCTTTAGGAGTTTGCAAATATCCTCCAGAAAAGTTGCTCTATCCTCATTGTTTTGTTAACGTTTCGGTTGCCCGGTTACGGGATCAAAGCCAACAGGTTGATGATTAAGTAGCAGATGAGCTATCTCATGCATCAAAATTAGATTCCCGCCGTGTAGGTACATGACGTGGGTTACATACAATCCAGAGTAGGCTATAGCCTATAATCGCTGCTGACCATTCATCGCTAGCTAGAAATAATGTAATTTGCTGTGCCTCTGAACTTGGAACTCGATCGGGTGTTAGAAGTATTGCTCCTAACTTGGTTGCTAGAGTGACTAGGGGTAATGGTTCAAATGCTCGCACTCGAAGCAAGCTTCGTTGTTCAGTTGCGATCGCCTCACAGCGTTGTCTAAATTCAGGCGATTGACTTTGAATTAATGACATATCTTGAGGAATCTTGCTTCAATTCGCCGTCATTTTGAGACAGATCGCGATACGCTGCTTTGACTAGGAATGCTAAAGCATTGGCGATCGCAGGATCAAGGTTTTTGTCAGCGCGTAGTTGAATGGCGATCTCTTCAGGTGTATGCAATTGATCCGCTTCTGTAATTCTGAATAACTCAGCAGCTAGCACTTATAGCCAGTAGATATAACGTACTAATATCTAGCTAAACTTTCAACATCATCAGTTTGATGTGCTGGTTTGAGATACATTGCACATTCTCTAACAACATCATCTAAATTAGCATTATTTTGTTTAGACCACTCTTTTATGCAAGCATAGCTAAGTTCTTCAATTTCATCAGCATTAACGAGGGCTAGTTCAGTATCTTCCTCACATTCAAGCAAATCAAGTAATTGATCACGTGATATGTTCCGCAAGCTTTTTGACTTAGGTTCATAAACAGCCCATTTGTATTCATCTTCGTGTTTAAACAAGACGTACATCAAAATTGTTCGTCCTGAGTAAATTTTTGCACTAATAATATCGTCACGAATCTTTCGGGCATAGTCGCGGTTATTATACAGCTTAGATGCATGGTGATAATATAGTGATATATTGTCATCAACTAAAGCTTCTAAATCAAGTACACCTGATTGAATTGTTACTTTGGACGCATTCTTGAAAAAATTAACTTCTTCTTTTTCATTTATAGATAGAACAGGAAGTTCCATAATTTCTTGAGATTGACTGTGGCGATTTGCCAGGTTGCTGTAACGTTTTGCAATGCCTAAATCGCGTAAAGCATCACTTTCTAGCGGTGGAACAAAAGTGTAAAGTTCCACAGTACGCGGTTCAATCCAGGGTCTGAGAACACGGCCTGCTCTCTGTGTAGGTTCAATAGCTGTCCAAGCTAAATCGTAATTAATAACGACAGGTGCATCTTGTAGATTAATGCCAACACCATGAGCATCGGTTGAAATAAAAATTTCGTAAGTTTCTTTGTACTTTCCTTCGGCTCGGTTTGCCACTGGAGCAAACTTTTTAATTGCCTGAAAAATCTCTCGTTCGCTTCTATGAAAATATTGACCTTTTGCTTGCTTAATTGTGCCAAATACTCGCAAATTGGGAAATAAAGTATTAATGGCTTCAACTAGATAAGCTACTGTTGCACGACGCTCACAAAAAATAATAACTTTTTTACTATTAAAGTGAGCTTCTTGGAGAAAGTTACATAGAGATGTAAGCTTATGATCATCACTAAACTGCATTTGGTTTAATCGAATTAGGAGAGGCCCTAATATTTCACGGCGCTGACATTGAGACATTTCAAACCCAAATTCGTATGACAAGTTTCGCTTGCCTGGGGTATTAATAACCTTTTTAATAATTTCGCGAAGTGCCCACGGCGAACTGACCCAAGCAACTTCTGCTTGCGTTTTTATAAACTTGCGTGACGCTGGAGGATCATTGACGGTAAAGCAACCATCCTTAAAAACTTGAGATATTTCACTTTCCATGAATAAATGGAAATTAACTCGATATAACTTGACCAGCGGAATATATCGTTTTTGCTGTCCAAACTCAATAGATATGCCAGTCTCTAGCTTCTGTCCATACTGTTGTGCAACATATGGTGTAGTTAATTGAGACACAACAGGCAAGTTAATAAATCCTTTTATACTATCGGTATGCCAATTGAAACTTTTCTTATTTTGTTTAGGCGACAAAGTTGGAATTTCCGCAGTATGAGGTAAAAGCAGAAGTTGGTGATTGAGATTCCTAATATCTTTAGAGTAAGGTGAGCCAGTGAGAAGTAAGACTTTACAACCGCTTTTTTCAATTCGGGAAATTAATCTTTGGAATGATCGCCTTCTAGGTCCTTCTGCACTATCATGGCAATTTCTAAATAGATGGCATTCATCAATAATAATGAGCCATTGCTTATTTATTTTTTCTTCGATTTCGAGAAAGCATTCGAGATTATAATCATAACTTGGATCTTCTTTATCTAAAGCTTGACAGCCGATATAGGTCTGAGGGATACCTGCATCAATAAATTCAGACTGCCACTGCCTTTTTACTAATTTTGGCCCAATAATCAATACATGTAGAATTTCATCTGCTCTAAAAAGTTTCAAAGCGATGTGAGTAGCAACAACGGTTTTTCCAAGGCCTGTTGAGGCAACCAACATAACTCCGCTGTGATCGCTTATTTTTTGTAAAGCTTCAGCAATCATTGCTCTTTGATAATTCGTTGGCGGAGTATATCTTTGATCAATTTCTATATCCTCAAAAGCAAGCAAGGTTTTGAGGTAAATATCCCACGGAGAAGCAAGTTTCAACCAATCTTCGAGAGTTTTAAGTAGTCTCTGAGTTAAATCTACTGCTTCGGCAAAATATCCATCAAATTCCTTGACAAGTTTTACAACTTCCTCATGCTGAGTCGGTAGATCACCAACTTCAACCTGTTTCATGAAGCCATGTTTAGTTAAATTTGCTGAAGTTACAATGGCAACCTCACAGTCAACCAAGTAAAGTTTTGCATGATGTTTCATAGCACGTGCATCTACGAGCCGAAATTCACCGCTCCGAATTTTCTCAACTAGATCCACTACAGCTTGACGGCGATTACCTGCTGATGATCCTGTTGCTAAATCTTTCTTGATTTCTTGGATTAAAAGGCGCTGTGCGTGTTTTTCGTCTTGTCTTTGAGTTTGTTCGTTAATTCCAACCAACAGATCAACATATCTTCCTTTGACAACATCTCGAATCAGATCCCAGCCGTTTACAGTAAACCAACCAGATGCAATACGAATTTTTGATTGACACGTTGGGAAGTAGTATTGGATCTGTTCATAGATTGTCTTGGAAGCAAACCAAGACCTTGGTGGAGCATTGGTGATAACTTGGCGCATACAATTAAGATGGCTTGGATTGAAGTCAGATTAGGTAATAATACTTTTAATCTATGAATAATAATACATTTGAACTATCTTTGTTCAAAATGTAATTTTTCGCGGTCACAGTGGCTCTAATTTGCGGGCTATTTCTGCAAAGTCCTAGTTGTGAGATTCTCCTGTTTCCACATTGGTAATCCGCAGGGTGTTTTGATGCCAGAACAGGGGGCGAGAGATGCGATCCCTCAAAGTAATTTCAAATTTCTTCCCCAATTCAACTAAAAGAACAAACCCCTCCGGATTTCTGGTAAACCTGAACGCCAAAAAATGGGCTTGTTTCAGGAAATAGCGTGATCGCTCGTTGGCAGTAACGGTACAGATCATTTGGGGCGAGAACTTCGAGAGTTGAAACATCTTGGCGATAATGATGCTAATAATCACTGGAGGGATCGCGATCGCCTTCTGTTGCTGGTTAACTCCTAAGATCAAGCCCGTTGGGCAGCAAACGAAATTCATAACTGCTGGTCAAGTATGCAGGATGTTGTTTATCACTTAGTACCTGACAGTTTGGATGATCAGCCAGGAGAACTCGTCAGACAACCAGAGAAAGGTGTGCTAAACCGTGCAGATATTGAGACTTTTGGGCAAATCAAAGCCAAGATTCTAGTTGCTCCGATGAATGCGATCAGGCGTGGGTTCAATATTTTGAATATTCATGGTAAAGCCGCGTTTGGTGCTGTGTATTTCCTTACTCGTCCCATCCACACCCCCATGATACACAAGCGATCGCCCAAGAAATGAACCCGTCGCGCTTTAGACTAGGCGGGTAAAGCAGACTTTCAAGCATGGCAACCAGGAGAGGGAATTTTACAACGTGCGGAAAAGGTGCACCAACTGACGGCTAGTTACTGGCGATCTGTTGAACTGCATTCTTATTAACTCTAGTTGCGGCGCTTTACTGTTGAGCATTGGTATCGTTTTTTGAAGCAACGCTTACGCTGGACATTACCCAAGCTCAGTACCCCTAAGCAATCAATGTGAGCGTTGAAGTGAGTTGATACCAATGATGACTTGGGAATTGTGGTTAGCGCGTGATATCGTTGCGGATAACCCAATACCAAGGGCAAAAGTCATTAGACAATAATCACCGCTAGAATGCCTGCCCAGGCGATGGGCACCATTTTAGCGGTGATTGGTACTCCTTCCTGCCTGTCCGCCTCAACCTCGTGGAAAGTCTCTAGGCTGGAAGACCGGACAACCACGACAACGTATAACTCTCTATCCCACAGTCAAAAAAACTACAACTAAACCCCGCAAAGAACAACCAGAATCTACTGAGGATTTTCGATTTTCATGCCTGAAGCTTGTTTCTTTTCAACTCAGCTTTGCTGGGTCGTTTTTTGTTGCTTGGTCTAAACTCCAGCAAGATGCGATCGCAATTTTTTCTCAGAATAAAAGTTAACTTTTAGACAAGTTAAAGTTATCGTGGTATCGAATAATTCAAAAATACCTGTTGCTCAAAACTAGTAATATGAGGCTATGCCACTCCTCAATCCCTATCTTGGCCTGTTTTATATACCTGGGTTTATACCAGAGTCCCGCGAAATCCGCGATACCTGATTCCAAGCCGAGTATCTTCATACTGGCACAAGCCAATACAACTAAAGTTGTCCAGCCGACTACTCTTAGACCCGGTAGTACAGGAGCGGATGTACAAACTCTGCAAACCCAATTAAAACAGTTGGGATATTACAATGGTGTGGTAGATGGGCAGTACAAAGAAACTACACAAGTTGCTGTATCGCAATTTCAAAAAGCCCAGGGTTTGCTAGCAGACGGTATTGTTGGCAGCACGACGCAGGAAAGTCTGCTTGCAGCGATTGCTGCGAAAAAACCATTTACTCCTTCTGTTGTACCTACTTCCAAACCTAGTACTCAAAACAAGCCAAGCAAGCCAGGTTTGATTTGGTGGTCACTATTAGGACTAGGGATTTTAGGAAGTATTGGCGCGGTTATTTACTGTATGAGATGGTTTGGTCAGGTCAAGCGATCGCAACATTCAGAAAATTTAGATAGTGAAATTAAGACTGAAGCTGACAAAGACGCAATGGCACCACCATCAGCAGAGTCTAACGCCAGCTCAGATGGAAGCAATTCCTCGGCAGCCACAGCATCTGTTACCCCAAAATTGTTGCCTCCAGCACAAACTTCCCGTCTGGCCAAAGTCAATATAGTTGACGAATTGATTAAAGACTTATACACTTCCGATCCCGCAAAACGACACAAGGCTATTTGGGATTTAGGTCAACAAGGAGACTCACGGGCAATTCAGCCCTTAGTAGACCTAATGATGAATGCAGATTCTCAAGAACACAGCTTAATCTTGGCAGCTTTAGGCGAAATCAGCATCCGCACACTAAAACCAATGAACCGTGCTTTAGCAATCTCCATCCAAAATGAAAATCCACAAGTACGGCAAAATGCCATTCGTGACCTAACTCGCGTTTACGATATGATGTCCCAAATTAGCCAAATGTTACGACATGCACTGGAAGACCCAGATCCAGAAGTGCAGTCAACAGCAAGATATGCTCTCAATCAGATTCATCGCATCCGTGTAGTATCAGAGCCAGAGAGCCTGCCAGAACGCCAGCCCAAAGATAAAAAAGGGCAAGGTGCGGGGGGGATGAGTCAGACAAGGGATCAGGGGGGACAAGGCAGTGTGGGGAGTGTGGGAGAGGATGGGGAGAAATGCGATAAGAGAGACAAGGGAGAAATAACCAATGACAAATGACTATTGACTCAGAAATATTTTAAATGTATTTGAATGCTGGTATTTGGGCCTGCCAATACAATTGCTGCATCGCTAAATTTGGGAGCACTACTGTTAACTTCAGGATTTTTGGAAAATCCAAAGCCTTCGGTGGGCATCCCCAGGCTATTGCGATTGAGTTTGAGGTCTTCATTGCTATCGTGCATAGCAGCAACGGCATAACTACCTGCTGGCAAATTCTCAAAGTTAAGCTTTACAGGAATGTCGGTAATCTTGGTACACTGCCTTTGTAATACGCGATCGCGATTGTTAGGAAAACCTTGACTTTTGGCAAAGATGCTGGCGCAGACTTGCCCTTGTTTATTTTTAAATCCATCAATTTCTACGGTGAGGTTGCCGTTAAAATTTGCCTTGGCGCTCAAAGCCCATGCCAAATTTCCTACAAATGCTAGTAGCAGACTAACTCTCATTGCTTGGCGCATAAAATTTCCATTGAATAAAAAAAATAAACAAAAGGTCAATCCTTACATTACATTGTTAGCACCATAAAGGTAGTAATTTTTAGTACTAGTAGATAATTTATGCAATCTAAAATCTTACCTCCACCTCTCAAACCTGGCGATTTGCTGCGTGTAATTGCTCCTAGCGGTGCTTTGCGAGAATTTGAAACCTTCTATCAAAGTATAGAAATTTGGCGATCGCGTGGCTACAAAGTAGAAGTTACCTCTTCGATTGCGGATAAATGGGGATATTTAGCAGGAAAAGATCGAGATCGTCGCGCTCAACTAGCTATGGCATGGGAAGATCCAGATTGTCGAGGTATCCTCTGCGCTAGAGGTGGTTTCGGTAGCACCCGCATCCTCGAAGATTGGCATTGGCAAACCGAATTATCTCCAATTCACAATCCCAAGTGGCTGATAGGTTTTTCGGATATCACTGCTCTGTTGTGGAGCCTATACAATGTAGGGATTTCTAGCGTTCACGGCCCTGTATTAACGACACTTGCCAATGAACCAGACTGGTCACGTGAGCGATTATTTAATTGGGTTGAAGGCCATTACCTTGAGCCTCTTAAAGGTAATGGTTGGGGGGGCGGTGTAGCTACTGGAATTTTACTCCCAGGTAATCTTACGGTGGCAACTCATCTTTTAGGTACACCATTCAAACCAGATTTTGCTGGTGTAATTTTGGCATTTGAGGATGTGTCAGAAGCACCGTACCGCATTGACAGAATGCTAACCCAATGGCGTTTAAGCGGTGCTTTGTCCAAAGTTCGAGGAATTGCTTTAGGGGGTTTTACTGGATGTGAAGCGCCACCAAACGTCCCTAGCTTTAGCGTCGAAGAAGTTTTGCGCGATCGCTTGGGTGATTTGGGTATTCCTGTAGTTGCTGGGTTACCTTTTGGTCACGATAGTTGTAATGCAGCTTTACCAGTGGGTGTAGAGGTAACTTTAGATGCAGAGCAGGGAATATTACAAATTACAAAATAAATCCAATTTAATCTAGAGGAGATGCTTGCTGAATGCAGACATCGAGTGAGAAAACTTGGGAGGTTTCCTGTTAATTGGCAGCATCCTTCCCAGGATACAAGTATCTCAGTAACTTATATACCAGATTTGCAGTCGCTACATTAATTTCAGTAAGGCTGTGATTGTCATTATTTTTTGAAACAACGAGTTTTTTCAGGTTTTATCCTAAAACTTGCTCTCAAATAGCTGGCTCTATGATGGCGATGGAGATCAAGAAAAGCATAGCGCTCTGCACCTGGAAAATTTTTAGTTAACGGAAACAGCCTATCCCGGAACCAGAAGTAGTAGTATTACTTTCTACCATTTGTAATTTTTAATGCTAATGTAGTGAAAGTTGTCAGTGCTTCTACCCTCTAATGTTTCGGTTATTTGATACAAGTCAGTGGTGCCTTGATCATTGGCTTTACCTAAAGATTAGCAGTAACCACTTCAATTACTCCCTTATCCCCTTTCAGCATCGTGCTGACTAGGGGCTTTTTTCGTAGAGAAAACAGCGTGCGCCTGTGGCAAGTAAGCGAAAAGTTAGAACTTTTACCAAAAGCCAGATGACATATCTGAATCTTTTAAGTACAATTGTACTATAGGATCGCCTTTGGTTCACCTTCCCCACTTCCAACGTGGGGATTTTATTTTAAATAGTATTCTCAAATTGCACTCAACGCGGTAATTGCGCCGAAAGTTCACTAAATTACTGTTCTAGATTTTCTCTTCCGAAATCACGGTTGGTCAAGCGGTCCTTGGAACGTCTTAAAAAAACCTGTAATACTGTGGCGCTAGAGATTATGTTTGAGCGTAGTTTATTTTCCCTATGCTTAGTGTAAGCAAGCAGAATCAGCCTATAAAACTGTTTTATTACACTAATTACTGAACTTTAACTACTACTTGCGATAGATAAGGTCATTAAAACTTACTTTCTTTTGGTAGAGCAAATAATACTAGTATTAGGCAGATAATAATTTCTTGTGTAATACATCATCTTAGGGCTTGAGGTCACTCCAAAAACTCCTTGGAGTGGCATTTTCATTGATAGACAGGTTGCTAAATCAACTTTATAGTTTATTTAACTCTCTTAGATTTAGCAATAAGATTCTGTATGATACTAAACATTATCAAGATATAACTACCAAAAATAGCTATACTCAAAGTTGTAAATGTAGGTACTTTAAATTCTTTGACTAAAGCTTCGAGTATAATTGCTGCTGCAATACTAAAAATTAGACTAGCTATAAAAGCTATGAAGTTCTTAATCAAAGCATTTTCCTAAGAGCTTGAAGAGATGCAGACTTAATGTACTAATAAGAGATAAAGTTATATTAAGACTGTAATAGGCGTTACCTATTGAATTTGAAATAATTTTATTTATATTGGTTTTATATTTTTATATAAAATCTGCAACAGGTTTAACTTTTAAACTTGCTACAAATAGCAGATGAAAGATAAACCTAAAGTTAATGGCAAAATCATATCTTGTATAAACTAGCTGTCAGACACAAAATCAAACGTGATTTTTCAGTGGCGTAAACGCCACTGGATATTTTACTAAGCTGCTGCGCGAATTATTTCACTAATGGTTTTACCAACCAATTGATTATCCCAGTAACTGTTATGTGCTTCGCCACCCCACAATAATGGAACTAATTTTTGGCTAAAAGGACGGTTAAAGATGTTACCTTGCTCGGAAATAACATCTTGGATATCTACGTAGGTTGCGCTGTGATCTAAAAGCATCTGCTTCAGCCCTTCTAGTGGGTAGGCAATGGGATCGCCAGGATGAGCGAAATTACGCCAAGGAAGAGGCTTGTGTCTCAATGTATATAACTTTTCTAAAAAATTGCTGAGTTCAGGCGTAAGATCGTGGGTACTAACTCCGTTGACATTGCCACTGATATTCAGCAGACTGAACAGTGCTAATGGTGAACCCATCGTTTGGATACTAGCTATCGGAATTCCCGACTGAGGATTGGGATCGATACCAAAAAGGGTATTACGGAGTTGTTTAACACTTTCACGAACCTCAGCATCCAACATTAGGTCTTCCCAGCGACGAGCGAAGAGAATGTCAAATAAGATGACAGTACCCCAACTATGGGTAATTATATGTAGGCGATCGCTCGTGTTACCACCTTTTAGTACACCCAAAGCCTTATCTTTGAACCGTTGTACCACCTGTGTACCAACATGCCGACTCAAGTAAAGCGCTGCATCACCTACAAATTCAAGAATCTGCTCTGTCCGAAAATCTCTAAACCAAAAATCGTTCCACTTTGGTGATGCTTTTAATCCTGCTACTAATTCCCTTTGTGCTGCCAAATTCAGATCCCCCCAGAAAAAGAAAATTGGCGTCACAACTCTAGACTTATCGCTAATAGAGTCCCGAATGCGATTCAGCAAGATAGTGGATAACCTCTCAAATTCTTTTTGGTCATGAACTTTGACTCCGTGAACAAATAGAACGTAATCAGTAGGCATCTTAGTAACTCTCTAAATGACAACACATCTAGAATCCAACTTGTCAGCTAAATAATTCGGAAGCGATCGCAAATTATCACAAAACTAGCTTGAAAATTAGGCATGGGGTATTGATTATCATGTTTGGTTGTGGGATTTTCCCATGCTTAGCTGTCTGAAAAATCAAGTAGGAGGCAGAGATGCTCTGTTGTCTGCCTTGCCTCCCTTAAAATCTATACTTGTCAGATTACCCTAGGTTCCCACAATATCTAAGGCGAAACCCGCCAAACTTTAATCGACTTGTCGCCACTACCACTGATGAGAGTTTTACCATCTTTGCTCATGGCTAAAGCATAAATCCCACCCGCATGACCACTCAACTGATTCACTAATTTTGCTGTTTTTAAATCCCATAACTCGACTTTATGGGAATAACCACCAATAGCAAAAGTTTTGCCATCAGGACTAATAACAACGCTATTAATACTACCAATACCAATAGAGAAGTTGTGAATTAGTTTCCCTGTTTTCAGGTTCCACACCTTAACATTGTTTCCGTCAGTTTCTTGAAGTGACTGATGTGCGTCATTGTAACCGCCATTTATCAGGGTTTGTCCATCAGCACTGATGGCGAGAGACACAACACCAGATGCCTTTTGATTGGGAAATGTCGGATTTACGGGACGAGGCGGAATCAAGGTTCGCAGCAGTTTTCCTGTGCTGAGGTTCCATAATTGAATTCTGCCATCTTCAAGACCGCTAAACAGGGTTTTGCTATCAGGACTAATCACAATGGCTGTGGAAATTTTCCCAGGTTTTAAGCTACGAATTAATTGCCCAGTCTTCGGGTTCCATAGCTTTATTGTCTTGTCATAACTCGCAGATACCAAAGTTTTGCCATCGGGACTAAAGACAACTTTGGTTACCTGATTTGTATGTCCAGTCAGAGTGCGGATTAACTTTCCAGTTTTTGGTTCCCACAGCTTAATTGTCTTGTCAAAACTCGCGCTGGCTAATGCTTGTCCATCTGGGGTAATCGCAACAGAATGTACTCCTTCTGAGTTTCCCTTTAAAGTAGTGAGTAAAAGTCCATTTGTCGGGTTCCACACTTTGATTGTTTGATCGTCACCGCTACTGGCTAAAATTTGCCCATCAGCGCTGAGGGCTATGGTGCGAATTGGCGCTGTATGGCCAGATAAGGTAAGGATTAGCTGATTAAGTTGCTGAGTTTTGGGTGTAGGGTTAGCGGTGACGGGAGTTAAATCAATGGGGCTGACAACGGTAGATAATGTCAAAGTAGCTGCTGTGACGGCTTTCCAAATTAAGAGATGCGATTTCATTTGTGCTAAGTAGATCAATCTGTCTGGTATATTTAGTCAACACAAGACCACTGGCAAAAATCGGAAAACTAGTCTGGAAAGTACAGAAGTAAAAGTCAACCCGTCAGCATAATCGGCGAGGTAAACTGTTGAAACTGGCTGTTTTACAAAATATTGTCCTATGCCTGCATTTTTATTAGAAGTTGGTACAGAAGAACTACCTGCAAGCTTTCTCCGTGATGCGATAGTACAGTGGCGATCGCTCATTCCCCAAAGTCTTTTAACAAACAGCCTGACTAGCGACACTGTGGAAGTTTATGGTACTCCCCGGCGTTTGGCGGTACTCATCCAAGGTCTACCATCTCAACAACCAGACCGGGAAGAGGAAGTTAAAGGCCCCCCCGCGCAAGCAGCTTTTAAAGATGGCAAACCCACACCCGCGGCTGTCGGTTTTGCGAAAAAGCAAGGTGTGGAAATCGAAGCGCTACAAATTCGACCCACTGACAAGGGCGATTTTGTGTTTGTGAACAAAAGCATTCCCGGTCGTCCGGTGGCGGATATATTAACAGAACTTGTTCCCCAATGGATTTTTGGTTTAGAAGGCAAGCGATTGATGCGCTGGGGTGATGGAGATGTAAGATTTTCCCGCCCAATTCGCTGGCTGGTAGCTTTGTTAGATGCAGAGGTATTGCCGATTGAATTAGTGAATGCTTCTAAGATAGTGAAAAGCGATCGCATTTCTCGCGGTCATCGTGTTCTACATCCAGAAACGGTAACAATTCCCCAAGCTAAAGATTATGTTACCACCCTCCACTCTGACTATGTTGTAGTTGATACCAAGGAACGAGCAGCTACGATCCAAGAGCAAGTTAAGTCATCAGTCCAGAAGTTAAATGGTTATACGGAAATCTACCCCGATTTATTAGAGGAAGTCACTAACTTAGTAGAGTATCCTTCCACTGTTGTGGGTAAATTTGAAGCCGAATTTTTAAACTTGCCGACTGAGGTGATTACCACTGTCATGGTGAGCCACCAGCGTTATTTTCCGGTATTCAAAGCAGAAAATAGCAAAGAATTATTGCCCAATTTCATCACTATTTCTAACGGCGATCCCAGCAAAGCAGATATAATTGCTGTTGGGAATGAAAGAGTCATCAGAGCCAGATTAGCCGATGGGCAGTTTTTCTATAAAACTGATTTAGCCAAGCCTTTAGAAAGCTTTTTACCACAGTTAGAAAAAGTCACTTTTCAAGAAGACTTGGGTTCTTTACGGCTCAAGGTAGATCGCATCGTTAAGATTACTGAGCAAATTATAGAGCAGCTTGCAAATTCTGGGACAATAACATCTCATGAACTAGTTCAATTGACAATTGATGCAAAGCGAGCCGCATTGCTATGTAAAGCTGACCTGGTAACCCAAATGGTTTATGAATTCCCCGAATTACAAGGAGTAATGGGTGAGAGATATGCTTTAGCTAGTGGTGAAACAGCAGAAGTTGCCAAGGCAATTTATGAACACTACTTACCTAAAGGAGCAGATGATGATTTACCCAAAACTAGTACAGGTCAAATTGTCGGTTTAGCAGACAGATTAGACACCTTAGTCAGTATTTTTGGACTAGGTTTAATACCTAGCGGCTCTTCCGATCCTTTTGCCTTGCGTCGGGCAGCAAATGCTGTAATTAAAATTACATGGTCATCTGATTTAAAAATTAATTTAGATGAGTTGTTAAAACAAATTACAGAAGATTTTGTAGCGCAACATCCTAACAAGGATCGAAGCAAATTGATGATATCGTTGCGAGAATTTTTCTTACAACGTATCCGTACCCTACTGCAAGAAGAAAAGCAGATTGATTATGACCTAGTAAATGCCGTTTTAGGAGAGAATGACCCCGAATATACCGAACGGGCATTAAAGGATTTATTAGATGTCCGCGATCGCGCCTTATACTTACAACAAATTCGCCGTGATGCTACTTTAGATACCATCTATGAAACCGTTAACCGTTCGACGCGTTTAGCAGCTCAAGGAGATTTGGATACACAACAGTTGGAACCAACTACCTTAGTTCGTCAAGAACTATTCCAAAAGCCTTCGGAAGCAGCTTTTTACAATGCTTTAGTGGAATTAGTACCCCAAACACAGGCAGCACAGCAATCTAGAAATTATCAGCTGTTAGTAACAGCATTAAGTAAAATTGCTCCTACTGTTAGTAGCTTTTTTGATGGTGCTGATAGTGTTTTAGTGATGGACCCCGATCCAGAAATTAAGCGTAATCGGTTAAATTTACTGGGATTACTACGTAATCATGCCCGTGTTTTAGCTGACTTTGGTGCGATCGTCAAAAATTTGTAGTCTAAATAAACAAAAATCAGGTGTAATTTTTGCCAATAGACGCTACGATCAGTAGTGCTTAACCAGGGTCCTCTGCTACATATCAATCTATGCCAAGAGCTGCTGTCATTGGATTAGGAAAATCCGGTATTGCTGCGGCGAGATTGTTGCAAAGGGAAGGCTGGGAGGTGGAGCTAAGTGATAGCAACACCTCCGAAACCCTCCTGAAACAACAACAAGAACTCGCTACAGAAAACATAACTGTGAAACTAGGGAATACCCTAGAATTCAATGATGCCGATTTACCGCAATTAATAGTTGTCAGTCCTGGTGTGCCTTGGGATATTCCTGTATTAGTCAAAGCACGAGAATTAGGGATTGAAACTGTTGGGGAAATGGAGCTTGCATGGCGATATTTGCAATCTTTACCCTGGGTAGGAATTACTGGCACTAATGGTAAAACTACTACTACTGCTTTGATTGCGGCGATTTTTCAAGCTGCTGGCTTAGACGCCCCTGCCTGCGGTAACATTGGCTATGCTGCTTGTGAAGTTGCCTTAGCCGAAAAACTTCCTGATTGGGTGATTGGAGAAATCAGTAGTTATCAAATCGAATCGTCTGTAACTCTGTCCCCTCGGATTGGTGTTTGGACAACTTTCACACCAGATCACCTCAGCCGCCACAAGACTTTAGATAATTACTACAACATCAAAGCCAAACTGTTGCAAAAATCTCAATTGCAAGTGTTCAATGGCAATGATGCGTACTTGGGTAAAGTGGGTTTGAGTGATTGGCCTGATGCCTATTGGACAAGTGTAAAAGGTAAAGATTACCTGATTGGTGATAAGGGTTTTTATATCGAAGATGGTTGGGTGATAGAAAAATTGTCTGCAACCTCCACACCAGAACCTATTGTGGAAGTGTCTGCTTTGCGGATGGTAGGAGAACATAACCAACAAAATCTATTAATGGCAGTTGCAGCAGCGCGGTTAGCAGAAATTAATCGCGATGCCATTTCCCGTGCAATTCGCGAATTTCCAGGCGTAGCCCATCGTTTAGAACATATCTGCACTTGGGAAGGCATTGATTTTATCAACGACAGCAAAGCTACCAACTACGATGCTGCGGAAGTCGGATTAGCATCTGTGAAAAGTCCAGCCATTTTGATTGCTGGAGGAGAAGCCAAAGCTGGGGATGACACAGGCTGGTTAGCAAAAATTCAAGCGCAAGCCGCCGCCGTATTATTGATTGGTAACGCTGCACCTGCGTTTGCCCAACGTCTGCAAGAGGTAGGGTATTCTAATTATGAAATCGTGGAAACGATGGACAAAGCAATCCCTAAATCCGCAGAATTAGCCAAAAAGTACCAAGCTTCCGTAGTGTTGCTATCTCCTGCTTGCGCCAGTTTTGACCAGTATTCCAATTTTGAAGTGCGCGGCGATCATTTCCGTCAGCTTTGTCTAAATTGGGCAGGAAATTAGTAGCCCTGAGTGGTGTAGTGGCGCAGCACTCGCCATCTCTTTCTGCAAGTCAATCCAGTTGGAAAGCGTTTCTGGCTAGGACGCTTTCCTCGCTCATCCAATCCACAGCTTTGCAAAGGGCAAATACAAAAGACTAGACAGCAACTGCAATATCAGTTTTTACCATATATGCATACATCCTAAAGGTAGATGTACTTAGAATAATAAGGATGATTTAATTGAATTGAGTCTTTCACTTCTATATTACAAGGTTTGGTTAGTTACCAAACCTTTTCCCTGAATGTTACCAATACTGAGTAACAAACGCAAACGTTTTTAAAAGTTTTAAGAGACAATTTTATTAAGCGATCGCATTTGTAAAATTGTTGTTTTTCCGTTAAATGATGGGTAAGACCCTTGATTAACCAGCAGTATCCTACAAGAAGTTGGGAATCTTATTTTTCATGAAAAAATTGCGCGATCGCATCCGCAAATCCCGCAAATGAGCTATAGTCTTGTGACAATATAGAGACATTTACACCCAACTTTTGGGCATTAGCAGTTGTATAAGGGCCAAAACAAGCAACAATACAACGCTGATAATCATTATTCGAGTCGATCATTGTTAAAAAGCTTTCTACTTCTGCTGTGCTACTAAAAGCAATTACATCTATCATTCCTTGATGCAGTAAGTCTAATTCAACTGCATAAATTTCTTTATCTAAACAGCGAGTAATATATGTAGGTACGCGAGTTACCTGGATACCCAATCTCTGCAAATCTGCAATAAAATTTGGGACAACATTAGGCTCTGAGATACCCACAACTTCTGGAACTGGTACTAGTACTTTTTGCTCATGAATATGAGGAATTTGAGAGAATTCAGCCACAATTCCTGCTGGGCTAGATTCTTTCGGTATCAAATCAACTCTTCCAGAAACAGATAATAATAATTCTGCATCTTTGCCAATGGCACATAGTTGACAATTTTCTAGTGCTGATGTCGGGATATCCAAAACATTTAAGCGATGAAAAAATGCAGTAATACCATTTCTACTGGTGAATGCAATCCAGTTAAATTGATTTATATTTTTTAAAACAGCATCTAACTCAGCGTTATCTGTTAACAGAGTGGTTTCAATAGTTGGCATCAGTAATGGCAAACCACCTTTTTTGACGATTTCTTCAGACAACCTAGAGGCGTAATTTCTTGGTGCTGTCACTAGTATTCTTTTGCCATATAAAGGCAGTTGGGTAGATGGAGTTAGCAATTTGCGTTTGTTAAAGTTGATAGAAAACGAACCCAAATCTTAGCACACAAGACTATTTTTTTCTTAGTTTCTTCGTAGTTGAACCATAATTTTTTCACCACTAACGCAACAATAAAAATCTATTTTTTGCGTCAGGTATACTTTCTACTTATTGCCAATGTCTTACCTATTTTGGGAAATGCGCTAACATACCATTGTATAAATAACAGTAGTTAAACCGCGTAAATGTATGGATATTGCTTTAATTGTTAAATTTCTCGCGCCTTGTCTGCCATTTTTGCTGAATGTGGGTAGTAAAGCCGTAGAAGGCGCATCACAGAAAGTCGGTGAAGATGGTTGGAATAAAGCAAAAGCTATTTGGGCTAAGTTACATCCCAAAGTAGAGGCGAAGGAAGCAGCGAAAGAAGCGGCGGCGGATGTAGCGCAGAATCCAGATAATGAGGATTTACAAGCCAGCTTGCGAGTGCAATTAAAGAAGATTTTGGATGCAGATACAGTACTGGCTGAGGAAATCGCCAAGATTTTACAAGCATCGGCTGACAAACTTGGTGATAATATTGCCATCAGTGCTAATGCTTACGACAACAGCAGCGTCAAGCAAGTAGGGAAGATTGAGGCTAACGAGGTGAGTTTTTAAACGCAGAGGGGCACAAAGGTAACGCAAAGGTACGCTGAGTTTTACCTTAATTTCCTAACTCTCTGCGCCTCTGCGCCTCTGCGTGAGATTCATCATTTCACTCAGCAATATTCCCTATGGTGGAAGAACCAAACCCCAATCAGCCAAGAATTATCAAGTTAGAGGGAACTGCCCAAGATGAGAGTAAATTAACTCAAATTGGTCATGTTGATGCAGAAAATTTTCATCTCACAGCAGAACAAGTTCAATTTCTGGTTCATCTAGAAAGCAGTACCAAAGCTGAATCGCCTGGGGTTCTCAAAGCTGGGAACCCTCAGAAAAGTTTGGCTTATTGGCAAGAACGAAAAACAGAAATCGCCCAAATACAGCAATGGTTAACTGATAACAATACCTTTTTAATTGGCATAGAAGGCATCGGTGGCACAGGTAAATCGATGCTGGCTGCGAAAATTTATAACGAAATAGCAGGTTTCCCCAAGCGATTTTGGGGTGATGTTAGTTATGGGGCAAGTTTTAGCGATTTAGCCCGTCAAGTACTCAGTGAATTTGGTTTTCCGATTCCAGATGAAGAAGCGCAGTTAGTAGAAGCGCTGGTGAGGTGTTTACGCAGTAGTGAATTTTTACTGATTATTGACAACCTGGAGAGTTTATTACAACCTAATAGACACTGGGGAAGTCTATTCTACGGTGATTTTTTCAACACTTGGGTGGAATTTGGCGGTAATAGTAAGGTAATAGTTACCACTAGAGAAAGACCAGAATTAAAAGGTTTTGAGTGGCTACTTTTGAAAGGTTTGCAAGTAGATGAAGGGGTAGCACTGTTAACAGCATTAGGGATTCAGGGAGATTTAGCTGAGTTTGTTGAATTGGTAGATGGACATCCTTTACTGTTGCGATTGGTAGGTGATTTATTAAAAGAAGAATATCCTCAAGATCCAAATTTAAGCAGATTAGCAGACTTAGGTTTAGGGAACTTGCGGCAGTTGTTGACAGATCCTCAAGTAGTAGGTGTACATCGCCGGGAAAATGTGGGAATGGTGTTGGTATTAGATGCCAGTTTTAATAGATTGAATGAGTTACAAAAGGCTTTATTGCTGAATATTAGTGTTTATCGTGGTGCAGTTGACAGTGCAGCAGCAGTAGCTGTTTTGCCGGGAAGTTCAGCAGCAGAGATTGAGGCAGAATTAAGAAATATTGTTAAGCGTTCTTTGGTGGTAGAAAAGCTGAATGGTAAGCGGCAGTTTGAGTTTCAGCCAGTGGTTTTGGAGTATGTGCGGTATAAGGCTGGCAATCAGACAGAGGCGCATCAAAAAGCAATTTATTACTATCTTTTAAATCAGAAACAAAAACCCTGGCAGACTAAAGAAGATATCAAAGAACATCTAGAAGTTTTCTATCACTGGTATCAACTAAAAAATTATGACTCGGCATTTGATGTATTAAACTTTTGCGATGATTTTTTGACCTTACGGGGCTATTACACTGTTCAACTTGATTTATACGGACAGTTGGTAAGTAAATGGGAAGAAATTGGAGATAGACAAAATTGGAATTATCGGACTTCTCTCACTTCATTAGGCCTTGTTTACAAACACCTGGGAAATTACCAACAGGCGATTGAGTTTTACCAGCAGTCTTTAGAACTCTCTAGGGACATAGGCGATCGCTATACAGAAGGCTTATCCTTAATGAGATTGGGCAGTGCTTACGACTCCCTGGGAAAGTACAAACAGGCGATTGAGTTTTACCAGCAGTCTTTAGAAATAGCTAGGGAAATTGGCGCTCACGATGGCGAAGGTAATTCCTTAATGAATTTAGGTCTTAGTTACATATACCTGGGAAAGTACCAACGTGCGATTGAGTTTTGCCAGCAGTCTTTGGAAATTTTTAGGGAAATGGGTAATCGCAATTCTGAAGGCTTGTCCTTAATGAATTTAGGTATTGCTTACTACTCTCTTGGAAAGTACCAACAGGCGATTGAGTTTTGCCAGCAGTCTTTGGAAATTTTTAGGGACATAGGCGATCGTAATGGCGAAGCTCAATCCTTAAACAATTTGGCTAATGCTTACCACTTTCTAGGACAGTACCAATGGGTGATTGAGTTCTTGCAGCAGTCTCTGGAAATATCAAGGGAGATTGGCAATCGCAATGGCGAAGGTAAATCCTTAGGCAATTTGGGTAGTGCTTACCTTTCCCTGGGACAGTACCAACGGGCGATTGAGTTCTACCAGCAGTCAATGCATATCACACGGGAGATCGGCGATCGCAAGGACGAAGGTAATTCCTTAAACAATTTGGGCAATGCTTACAACTCCCTGGGACAATACCCACGGGCGATTGAGTTCTTCCAGCAGTCTTTGAATATAAAAAGGGAGATAGGCGATATTCGAGGTGAAGCAAACGCTTGGTTTAATTTAGGTGTGGCTTTAAAAAACGTCAACCGAGAAGCAGACGCGCTGGGTGCTTATCGCAATGCGCGTGAACTATATCAGGAAATGGGACTTGATGCTGATGTGCAATATTGCAATGATAGAATTGAGCGTCTTTCGCAACCAAAAGCGCCTGTAGTTTCTCGGCGTGGGTTTTGGGGGTGGTGGCGGCGGTTGTGGCGTTGGGTATCTGGTTGGTTTCGGCGGTGAAAAACATATACACTATAATGACTCTCAAGATTTCATAGAATTACTATGACAACTCCATTGCTGCCAACGCTTCATAATCTACCCGCTACCTTACCTTTAGAAGGAGCAATCAGCATTGAGTTGCAAGAGGGAATACCTATATTTAGAGCAGTCCGATCTACTTATCTAAAGGATAATCAGCTATGCACAGTATTAAATTAAAAAAGCGTGTTGGGGCAGATGGGGTTTTACATTTAGATATCCCAGTAGGAATCACAGATAAAGAAGTAGAAATCATGGTGATTTATCAACCACTAGAAACAGCAACTCAGCTAAAAACACCAGAGCAACGGGGCTGGATGCCTGGGTTTTTTGAGGAGGTAATTGGTGGGTGGGTAGGAGAACCTCTAGAACGACCAGAACAGGGAGAATATGAAATTAGGGAGCCGCTATTTTGACTTATCTGCTGGATTCAAATGTGTGTATCCGCTTAATCAATAATAGCAGTCTTGCGGTAACAAATCGACTGGCATCCCAACAACCAGAAGAGATTGTAATTTCTACAATCACCCAATTAGAACTTTACTATGGTGCTTACCATAGCGTTCAACACCAGAGAAATTTAGAAATATTGCAACGTTTTTTTAGTCAGTTTAATATTATACATTTAGATTCAGAAGCAGCAAGGATAGCAGGAAGAATTCGGGCTGATTTGGCTGCTAGTGGTACGCCGATTGGCCCTTATGATGTGCAGATTGCGGCTATTGCAATGGCGAATAATTTGATATTAGTTACGCATAATACAAAAGAGTTTAATCGTGTGAATGGGTTGCAGATTGAGGATTGGGAGGAAATAGAGTGAGTGAAGATAAATATCAATTATCTAAAGTACCGGATGCTTCCAGCATCTAATTGTCGGTTTTACCGTCTGTTGTGTCCAATCTAGATAAGTAGGCAGGCATAATTAAACGCAATGACATAGTATTTTATGTTTATTTAGTCCGTTCTATTTATTGAAACTATTTTGTAGGCAATATTGTATTTTTGGATAATATAAAATTAAACCTGAAAGTACAAATAAATCAGAATCATTTTACATTGCTATTATTCTCTATAAATCATCCTCTAATGCACCTGATTATCAACCTTTGTACCAAGAAATTTTTGTTTTAATTAAAGCTGCTTCTTTAGAGTCAGCAAAAGCCAAGGCTTTAAATCATGGAAAAAATGAGAGCGTCAGCTATATAAATGAAAATGGGGAAATTATTACTTGGTCTTTGCTACAAGTAGTAGATATTAATTCAGTTTTGTATGATGACATTGATTCATCTGAGGATGTTGTTGATTTATATGCTCGACACTTTCGGAATTATGACGCTTACCAATCATTTGAGCCATTATTATCTAACGAGGAATTATAGAATTTTGGCATTTTCTAGCCGTGATTTTTAGTGGTAAATCTAAGATATACGCTATGATCGCTTACAAGATTTCATAGAATTACTATGACAACTCCATTGCTGCCAACGCTTCATAATTTACCTGCTACCTTACTTTTAGAAGGTGCAATCAGCATTGAGTTGCAAGAGGGAATACCTCTAGTATTATCCAAAATCGCATTGCAGCTTTACTAGCCAAACAGCAAAATTATTCACTCAATTCAGAAGAAGAACAAGAACTAGATGGCTACGAAGAAATTGATGATTACTTAAGTTTTCTCAATCGTGTAGCTAGAAATTTTTTGCAAAATCCAAATAATTAAACATTATTAATACCAATTTAATGTGAAATTGCACATATCTAGATCCCCCTAAATCCCCCTTAAAAAGGGGGACTTTGATTCTTTACCCCCCTTTTTTAAGGGGGGCTAGGGGGGATCAAAACGTTGTGGGGCTAGGTTATAAGACTTGTATATACACCGTAGCCTTACAAAGGGGAGACTTTAAGAAAGTTTCTCCTTAAAAATGAGGTTTAGGGTTTAGGGGTGATTAAATCCTGTATTTGCACACACACGCTATCAAACTGATTTAAAACTTGACTATTTGTAAACCTAATAATCTTTAAACCATAGCCTTCTAGAATTATTGTTCTCTCTATGTCATAGTCTTGAGCTTCATCTGTAAAATGGCTATCCCCATCAATTTCAATCACTAGTTGTAAATTAGGACAATAGAAATCAACTATAAAATTATTAATTGGTCGTTGCCTTAAAACCCGAAATTTAAAATTCCTCAAATACTCATACCACAGCTTTTTTTCTGCTGTGGTCATATTTTTGCGAAGTTCTTTTGCTCTTTCTACAAGCTTTGGATTATAAGGTAAATGGAAATCGCTACTTTTAAGATTGTTTGTCATAGTCTATAGCGCAACATTGCTCATTAGTAGTCTTTGAGGTTCTGTCTCTTAGCACCATAAACCCCCTAACTCCCCTTAAAAAAGGGGGAGTTAGAATTTTAGCCCCCTGCCTTTTTAAGGGGGTTGGGGGATCAAATATCTGGAGCAACAAAGCCTTTCACGTTAAGTTGACACAGATGAACATTGCTGTGCGCCTACCCATCTGTACTATTGTTTTCAAATTGGTATGAGACTTTCGCAATTACGAATTGGTTGTGAAATCCCGCCCTATTCTTGGCTAGTAGGCACAACCGGACTTTGACGCACAGGACGCTTGCGATCGCTTTTGCGAGTACCTCCAGCCATCTGATATTCATGGCTATTGCTACCAAATTTATAAGCAATACCACGCAAAATTTTTTCAGAATAGTCTGCTAGATCTTGTTCGTTTTCGATGAGTTGGGTTAATAAATTATCGATAGTAGAAAGAGCGCGATTGTATACTTGTAGAGATTGTCGCATTTTTTCAATTTTTTCGTTATAACCTTGGACTGTCAACCCTTCTCCTACATCTAGGCTTGAATTAATAGATTCAATACTAGCTAGACGTTTTTCAGCTTTGCTTAGAATACGTGAACTGCGTTTTATTCTTGCCATAATTTACACCCTACTTTCAAATTGTTCATAATTCTATAGTGGACAATGATTTAAAAATTTGTCATACGTGAAATTGTCGATTTTTCTGAAAAAATTCAAAATTCCAGTAATTTATCGCAATTTATAATTATGAGAGTCTCAAAATATCTGATTTCTAGGGTTTAAAACTGTTGGTGAACTTTAAAACTCCAGTCTGTTTGTATTAACCTCAACCCTGAAGTTGCTACAGACTACGCGAAACACGGAAACGTCAACCCTGAAGTTAATTCAGAGTACGCGAAACACGGAAACGTCAACCCTAAAGTTAATTCCGGGAACCCTGAAGTTGCTACAGACTACGCGAAACACGGAAACGTCAACCCTGAAGTTGATTCCGGGAACCCTGAAGTTAATTCA
>NZ_MTAV01000188.1 GCF_002154695.1 Nostoc sp. T09 | reverse complement strand
GGAATAAGTCATGTAACCGATAGGTAGGCGTACCATCAGCAAGCGGTACTCCTGTTAATAACAATGCTTTATTCCGTAAATATTGCAATATCTTGGCAGCATCACGCTCATCCATTGCCCACAGCGTCGCCGCCATCATCTTATTAATGTTGACATCTTCCGGCAACACCCCTAACCAAGCGAAATGCTGCTGCTTTTCTGGTGGCATTCTCTTGACACTCAAATTTAATGATGCCGTTAAACTCAGGCGTTTTAAACTGGCCTCATCGGTAATTTCTTCGGCTTCCGGTCGGTCAAAACTTGTTAATCTCGCTACCTCTTGCCGAATATCCGCCAACAGTTCATCCCAAGTCGTACCACTAGCAACTTCCGCAGCTGCAAGTTCCAATGCTAGGGGAAGATAACCAACACCTTTGGCTAAATTTTCGGCTGACTGACGTTCTGCACCTATAATCTCGCGTCTTAATTTCTTCGTCAGCAATGCCATAGCCTGGCTTGGTTTCATAATATCCAGGCTGTAGATGCTGGCTGCTAAGGCATCGGCAATTGCCGCTTCACGAGTTGTTACTAAAACCTGACACCGCACCCCACCCACATTAAACGCTTGTGCATCTTGCGTATTCCACGCATCGTCTACCACCAGCAACACGGCTTTGTTATAAAGCAACGTCCGCAGATGGTTGGTAGTTGCTTCCACACTAGTAGGTTTAAAGCTATAGTCTCCTAATGCTTGCACCCAGCCACTAATTAAAGACAGCACATCTGGCTGTTGACCTAATGTAGCCCACAAAATACCGTTACAAAACCGAGATTGTACCTCTGTATCTACTGCTAAAGCTGCGGCTAAAGTCGATTTCCCCACAGAACCCAAACCGTGAATCGCTGTAATTACCAAAGTGCGATTATCTTCTGTGAGGAGGCGAGTCTTTAAATCATCGCTGTATTCTGGGCGTTCAACAAAGTGTGCAGGTAAAGGTGGCACTTGAAATATTGCAAGTTTAGTTTGGGGTACAACTGCAACACCCTCATCTTCAGAGTAATTCGCTTCTAGTTGTTTAGACTTCTTTGGCCTGTTGCTTTGCCATACTTCATCCAATCGGTTCAGGTTCTTTTCTTTATCCGTTGACCATAGCTTTAAAGTAAAGTGCCACTCATCATAACCCTGAGTTTGAATCCGGTTATCTTCGAGAATTTTGACAAAATCCTTGAGCAAATTCAGCGCTTCGCGGATTTGCGCTTTAGTTAACTGCTTTTCCCCATCATCTTTTCCCCTCCTCGCTTGCGGGGAGGGGTTAGGGGTGGGGTTCCGGACTGCACCAGTTAAAAACTCCAAAGTACGCAGAGTTGTTTTCATAGTCAGCTTGGGGTTAGCACTATCTGCTTCTTTCCAGTCGTACTCAATATCAAACTTATCTTCCCCAAATTCCCCAGCCGCGAAACAAAGCAACGCCGCCAACAGACGCTTAACTCGCTTTTGAATTACAGGGCCTTTACTAGGATCTCGCGGCATTGCATTTCCATAATCGACCAGAAAGTTTAGGGCTACCCCAAATAAAAACTCGCTACCCCAAGCTTCTTAAATCCTGATTTTAAAGCATTTTCTCCGAGATTGGGGTATTTGCTTACGGTCATACCCTCAACGAGATGCTTTAGCTACCAACTCTTTGAGGGACAAACACATGAAACCCCAACGCCAAGATATTCTCGGTAAAACTATTGCTTTGTTACTGGCAATGCAACTATTCCTAATTGGCTTACAAGCCAAAACCCGTATTGACCAAGGTAACTCAACGCTTGAGACTGTAACTTGGCTGATTCAACAATATATTCCGGTGTTGGTCAAGGTCAAAAGCTTGGAGGAGAAAAAGCCGAGAAAGGATGAAAGTAAGCCAAAGGTTAAAAGATCAGGACTTACGCAACTGTCACAAGCAATGGCGCGGCTACACCGCGCCGAGCGCCAAGCA
>NZ_MTAV01000187.1:2108-4879 GCF_002154695.1 Nostoc sp. T09 | reverse complement strand
ATTGAGTTGAGGAAAGCCACTATTGAGTTGAGGAAAGCCACTATTGAGTTGAGGAAAGCCGCTATTGAGTTAAGGAAAGCCACTATTGAGTTGAGGAAAGCCGCTATTGAGTTGAGGAAAGCCACTATTGAGTTGAGGAAAGCCACTATTGAGTTGAGGAAAGCCACTATTGAGTTGAGGAAAGCCACTATTGAGTTGAGGAAAGCCGCTTCAAGGTTCGTTTTTGTGTGGTGCGATCGCCTAATTATAAAAACTCATTGCCAGCCAAGCAATCCCCGAAAAGAGCGATCGCTCTTCGATGCGATTTTTCATGATTAGATGCAGAGTGCGCTGAAGTAACGACAGAACTTGCAGAAGTTAGAGAAAGTTATTGCGAGGGATTGGATAGAAGTACAATAAGCAGCCAGAAAAGAAACTCAGCAATTATGAATCAAAATCTTGGCGCTGCAACTATCTCTATCATCATTCCGACTCTCAATGAAGCCGCAAATATTAAAGATACGTTAGCTACTACCCAACCGAGTACAAATACAGAAGTAATTGTGGTAGATGGCGGCTCTCAAGATGACACTGTAGCAATAGCGCAGTCATTAGGTGTCAAAGTTATCTCGTCATCTCTTGGGCGGGCGGTGCAGATTAACGCGGGTGCTGTAGCTGCTAACGGTGAGATTCTGCTGTTTCTCCACGCAGATACCCGTTTACCTCCTGGCTTTGATGCCATGATTCGCACTGCACTGCAACAATCAAGAACAGTTGCGGGTGCGTTTAACTTGCGGATTGATGCATCGGGTTGGGGTATCAGACTGGTGGAATGGGGAGTAAATTGGCGATCGCATTTTTTGCAAATGCCTTATGGCGATCAAGCAATTTTCATTACCAAAGAGGTATTTCAGCAAATTGGCAGTTTTCCTGAATTGCCAATTATGGAAGACTTTGAACTCATACGCCGTTTAAAATCTAACGGTAGAATCGCGATTATTACAGAACCAGTTGTCACCTCAGCCCGTCGATGGTTGCGTAAGGGAATTTTTCAAACTACCTTGATTAATCAAATAGTAATTGTCGCTTATTTACTGGGAGTATCACCTGAGCGAATTCGTAGCTGGTATCGCCAAGAAAAATTTAGGAAGAATTAAGCTGATTCTCATGGAAGTGGAATATCTTGGTTGAAGATAGCAAGACGGTGAACAGTAAACAGGCTGGCAACTGAAAATGCACAAGCGTAAATTATATACTAAACTCAGGCTTTTACTATTAAGTTGTCTAGTTGCCACGCTTATAATTACGAGCAAACATCTGAACATTCAAGAACTTTTATATACCACAGTGATGTGGGTAAATAATCTTGGTTATTTTGGTCCCATTGCTTTCATAGCGATTTATAACTTAGCTACCTTATTGTTTATACCAGGTTCTATTTTAACGTTAAAAGGAGGTTGTCTATTTGGCGTTTTTTGGGGGTCTATTTATGTAATAATTGCGGCAACTATTGGAGCTACTTTAGCATTTTTAATTGGGCGTTATCTATCACGGGATTGGGTGGCTCAACAACTTGACAAACATCCTAAATTTAAAGCAATTGATTTAGCAGTTGCTAAAGAAGGATGGAAAATTGTGCTGCTGACTCGACTCTCCCCTATCTTTCCCTTTAACTTATTAAATTACGCTTTTGGGGTGACACAAGTTTCACTTAAAGATTATATCTTAGGTTCTATCGGTATTATTCCGGGTACTGTGATGTATGTTTACATCGGCTCTTTAGCTAGTAATCTTGCCATGCTGAATACGCCTCATCAACCAGCGAATACCCAAGCTCAAGTAGGAGAATGGGTAATACAAATGATGGGGTGTATTGCTACAGTTGCCGTGACTATCTATGTTACAAGAGTTGCTCAGAAAGCTCTCAAAGAAAGTGTAGCGACAGCCGAAATAAATCATGATACAAAGAACCACAATTAAGCAGCTTTTCCAACCACTTACCTATTTCTTCCTTGGCGGTTCGTCCAAGAAGAGCAGATATTTTCAGCGTGTAAAAAAAGTAATTGTATTAACATTGCTGCTACTAAATATCGTCTTCTTATCTAATACAGACCTAGCCCAAGCATCTACTACTACAAATACCTTTAACCCCCAAGAAACTTTAAAAGACGCTTTGCAATGGATTGATAGCCTTGGTTCTCTAGGAGCTATAGCTTTTATTGCACTTTATATTATTGCCACCGTCGCTTTTTTACCAGGCTCTATTTTGACTTTAGGATCTGGTGTTGTTTTTGGTGTAGTTTGGGGTTCTGTATATGTATTTATAGGTGCAACTTTAGGAGCGACTGCGGCTTTTTTAGTTGGACGTTATTTAGCAAGAGGCTGGGTTGCCCGTAAAATAGCAGATAACAAAAAATTCGCCGCAATTGATAACGCTGTCGGTAAAGCTGGATTAAAAATTGTGCTGTTAACGCGACTTTCGCCAATATTTCCGTTTAATTTATTGAACTACGCTTTTGGGATTACAAGAGTTTCTCTCAAAGACTACTTTATTGGCTCTGTGGGCATGATTCCGGGAACAATCATGTATGTGTACATTGGTTCTTTGGCTGGGAATCTAGCTCGAATTGGTACTGAAGCTCAACCTACCAACCCCACTGTGCAATGGGCAATTCGGATTATTGGTTTTATTGCTACTGTCGCCGTCACAATTTATATCACCCGGATAGCAAGGAAAGCTTTAGAGGATGAAGTAATTAATAATTAGGGCTTACGCAAAAGTCACGGAATTT
>NZ_MTAV01000187.1:0-2098 GCF_002154695.1 Nostoc sp. T09 | reverse complement strand
TAGGACTTACGCAAAAGTCACGGAATTCCGTCATTACGAGCGTTCGACGAAGTCGTTCCCCAAGGGTAGCGACGTAATCGCCTGAAATTCTGGGATTGCTTCCCTACACTACGTTCCGGTCGCAATGACAAATTTTGCTTGCGTAAGTCCTGATAATTAAACTGAGGCTGGGAAAATAAGTAGGTCAACATTGAAAAAGATAAAATAGAGTCTTTGCGATTACTTCTCTGCGAGACGCTACGCGAACGCTTCACTGCGTTCCGTACCCTACCGGAAGGCGTTCCGCCAACGTAATGACATTTCACATTTAATTTAGGTTGAGCTACTTATCTGTTAATTATCCAACCGATAAACATTTCTGAAGCTGTAATCCTTGTACATTATGGTACTGGGAAAATAATTTCCATCTCCGATTCCTAATCCCCAATACCCATGCAATGAGGTCAGACCAATGTCCAGTTTAGAATTCGAGAGAGTCGCAGTTCGTCCAATGGATGAGTATAACCAGGCTTTGGTCTCTCAAGTGCATCCACCAGATTGGATAAATCCAGAACCTGCGAATGTTTACGACTTGGTAGTGATTGGCGGGGGAACAGCGGGATTAGTGGTAGCTGCGGGTGCGGCGGGTTTGGGTTTGGGTTTAAAAGTGGCTTTGATAGAAAAGCATCTCATGGGTGGAGATTGCTTAAATGTGGGTTGCGTTCCATCTAAAACTATCATTCGCTCTGCGCGTGTGGTAGGCGAACTGTGGGATGGTAAGGAATTGGGAATTAATATTCCCAAACTTATTGATGTTGATTTTTCCGCAGTGATGGCAAGGATGCGCCGTATCAGAGCTGGTATCAGTCCTCATGACTCGGCTGAACGCTTTCAAAAATTAGGAGTCGATGTATTCTTAGGTAGCGGTCGGTTTGCAAGTAAAAATACTGTGGAAGTTGGCGACCAAACCCTGCGTTTTAAAAAAGCCGTAATTGCTACTGGCGCTAGAGCTGCACAACCTGCAATTCCGGGAATTGAAAAAGCTGGTTATCTTACCAATGAGTCGGTTTTTTCTTTAATTCAACGACCGGAACATTTAGCAGTGATTGGTGGTGGTCCTATCGGTTGTGAATTAGCGCAGGCTTTCCGCCGCTTGGGTTGTGAAGTGGTACTTTTCCATCGCAGTTCTCATATTCTCAATAAAGAAGATGCGGAAGCTGCCGAAATTCTGCAAAAAGTTTTGGTTAAAGAAGGAATTCGCTTAGTACTAAATTCTAAATTAGAAGAGGTGGTAACTGTCACCGAAGGTAAGCGACTTTACTTCTCCTCTAACGGTCATCGAGATTCTGTGACTGTAGATGAAATTTTAGTAGGTACGGGACGCGCTCCTAATGTAGAAAGTCTCAATTTAGAAGCAGTTGGGGTAGAGTACGATAAGCAGCACGGTGTCAAGGTGAACGATTACCTGCAAACGACCAATCCCAAGATTTATGCAGCTGGCGATATCTGCATGAACTGGAAGTTTACCCACGCCGCTGATGCAGCCGCACGCATTGTTATTAAAAATACGCTATTTTCTCCCTTTGGTTTAGGACGTTCCAAACTCAGCAGTTTAGTTATGCCTTGGGTTACTTATACTGACCCAGAAATTGCTCAAGTAGGAATGTCTGAACAGCAAGCCAAGGAGAAAGGCTTGGATGTGGAAACAATTAAAATTCCTTTTAGTAGTGTAGACCGAGCGATCGCAGATGGTGAAGAATCAGGATTTCTCAAAATTCACCACAAAAAAGGTTCTGATGAAATTCTCGGTGCTACCATTGTCGCTCGTCATGCAGGTGAGATGATCTCGGAAGTGACTACGGCAATTGTGGGTAAGTTAGGTTTGAATAAGTTAAGCGGTGTCATTCATCCCTATCCCACTCAGGCTGAAGCTATTAAGAAGGCAGCAGATGCTTATCGTCGCACACTGCTCACAGAGAATACCAAACGCCTTTTGGGTTTTCTCACAAAGTTATCTTAAGTTGAGTTTGTTAGGACTTACGCAAAAGTCACGGAATTCCGTCATTACGAGCGTTCGACGAAGTCGTTCCCGTTCGGCAAAGCCGTTCTCGAAGAGTAG
>NZ_MTAV01000186.1 GCF_002154695.1 Nostoc sp. T09 | reverse complement strand
ATACCAAGCTTTTTGAGATTTTCTCACGTAAATTTAGCATACTAGGTACTGAAGAACCATATTTTTCAAGCTAATACAGTCTGAGGAATGCGAATTTCTTTAGCTGTGTACTGGGGAACCCAGCCTTCAGTAGTAATAAAATAGCGCACTGCTTTAACTCGCTTTGCTGGAGTTAGATGAAACCAGTGTTCGCTTTTAGCTGGGACGTTGATGTATTCTTGTGGCTGTACTGTGAGTTCTACTTGACTACCATCGGGACGCACAAAGCCAAAAACTGCTTCGCCATCGATGATGTAGCGGACTTCATCATCTGCATGGGTGTGGATCTGTGCAAACTTTGCCAACAACTCATCTAGGTTGGGAATTTCGGGATATAAGACAATGAGATCGCGGGACTGATAGCCTGCTGTTTGTTGCAATTGCTCAAAATAGCCATCTAAAGCTTGGAGTACTTGTTCTTTTTCATCTTCGCTGAGGCTATCTTTTGCTAGTAAATCATGTAATTGGCGATCGCTTCCCACAGTCCAGTGATTGAGTTGAATATTCAAGGATGCCAATTCTCGCGTAATGTCTTCTAAATTTTTGTACAATGTGCCATTTTCTAGTCGTAGAATCGCCATAAATGCTCCTCTGCAAGAAATTACAGCATATTTTTACTTGTTACTATTATGCTAAATCTATAACAAGCGCTTGCGGATGGGTCTAAATCATACTGCTTTTTTGCTCTACTGAAACAAATCTCTAAAATTAATGGTAAGAAAAAATGTATGTGTTGGATCTGGCAAAATTTTTAAGCTTGATTAACATCAGCTTGGATGTTATTGCTGCCACACTGTACTAATAGCATTCCTAAATCATTCGTGAAAAATATATTGCTTATTTCCTACTGACCCGAAGAATTTCAAAAATCAAATAGGAGCGCTATAGTAATCCGATTTGATTATTGAAAAAATTTACATATATGTAGGGGAGTCAGTATATGTAGGGTGGGCACTGCCCACCAGATTAGGGTTTTGGGGGTATATAAAAAATCACATAATTCAGAGAGAAAATCAGATTCCTGCTTCATAAAGATTTGCCTGATTGAGCCAATAGACAAAACTATTTGCTGATTTACTGGAGTATTCGTTCATATCACGATTTTCTACAGGTATGTATTAAAAAGTAGTAGATAAGTACAAAATACCTATCTACTACAAGCAGAGGTTAGGAGAAAGTTGGCATATTTATAATATGATGAAAAACTTTTTCTTAGGCATAATTAGATTGACACAAAAAATTTAATATCCGAGTTAAATTGAATAATTTAAATAATCACTATGGTAAATATTTGAGAAAGGTAGCAGATAAATTGGAATATCTATCTGCTACACAGGAACGGAGGTATAAATGTTTGAGATTAACGATAATAGCTGCATATAGGAATCCGGTTTGATTCTTGAAAAAAATCCGTACACTTTAATCTTAAGTGTAGGGTGGGCATTGCCCACCCTACAGTATTTCAGAAATCAAATATGAGTCCTATAAGTGGTATACTGATTAACTACGATAATACGATAGACATAGTGTATTTTTAGGCTATTTCAAAGAGTATCGCATATTCTTATGAGTCTAGCAAGGGGTGATGAGAAAAAACTGTATTGCTCATGTAGTGAGAAATCTAACACAGTTTTAAAAACGACTAATTCTTTTGGGAAATTAAGTAAATAATGAAACAGTCGACCTCAACAGCTATTTTTTATGCTCAGAGTTATTTTGCTACAATTGCATAATTTTTAGGTAAACAACAATTTAGCTAACTTTTAAATAAAGTTTATGTTGCCTAATGGCTGTAAATCTATCGATTTAACGCATTTTAGCTAATTACAATCTAAAGGTGAAATTTGGTTAAACAGACAATTCCTAAATATATAGCAATCCGATTTGATTACTGAAAATATTTACGTAGGGAGGGAACAGGGAACAGGGAACAGGGAAGAAGGAATAAAACTGTACTG